>CAZYPW010000001.1:0-151244 GCA_964649615.1 uncultured Gammaproteobacteria bacterium
CAAGTTGTGGTGGAATACCTTAAAAAGTCTAATATGTATATGACGGATACAAAATCTTGTGGAAACCTTTAAACTTATATATAATTGGATTATGAAAAAGAATTCCTATATTTCATCTGATCCAGCTATTATGCGGGGAGCACTTGTTATAACTGGCACCCGTGTGCCTATGGAAAGAATTTTGTATATGGTCTCCGAAGGATATACTATCAATGAGATTCACGATCACTATCCATGGGTTTCCAAAAAAGCATTCAAAGGGGCTATTGCGGAGTTAGCCACTAAGATAGATACTAGTAAAGATGAAGGCGAAATTTTTCAAACACAAAATTCTCCTTGACGAGAATTTCTTCGTGCCTTCATATCTTCCCAAGTTAAATAAAAAGTTCACTGTTAAACACATTCTGCAAAACCCTGAACACAAAGGGTGGTCTGATTGGAAAGTTTTCCGGTTTGCTTCTAAAAATCATATGTTTGTAGTAACATTTAATGTCAAAGATTTTGTGGATTTTGTAGAGCTTAGTAATACCACAGGGATCGTGGGTATTTCTACAAATTTAAGCGAAGAAGATATTGATAAGAAATTAACAGCCCTTTTTACCAGAAGTTCAAAACGTTCTCTTTTTGGTAAAATAACTTTCATTAGTGGAGAAACAAAATGATTACAGTTACAGGTTCTTTGGCTTTTGATCATATTATGGATTTTCCAGGCAAATTTTCAGATCATATTATGCCTGATAAAATTCATCAAATAAATTTATCCTTTTTGGTAAATACCCTGCAAAAGCAAAAAGGCGGCACAGCCGGCAATATTGCCTACAATCTGGCACTTTTAAAGAATCCAGTTTCCATTTTAGGTGCAGCCGGATCTGATTTTGCAAAATATGGCCAGTTTTTAAAAAATGCCGGTGTGGATGTATCGGGTATAAAAATAGTAGATGGTGAATCCACCTCTTCTGCTTTTATTACAACCGATTTAAAAGATAATCAACTGGCTGCTTTCTACCCTGGAGCTATGAATCAGGTCCATACAGTATCCATCCCTCCGGATTCTGACTTTGCTGTCATCTCACCAACTACTCCTGAAGCTATGGCAAAATTTGTCAGGGAATGTAAAAGAAATAATATCCCTTATCTATATGATCCTGGAATGAATCTTCCCAGAATATCAGCAGCCGATTTAAAAGAAGGTACTGAAGGAGCAACAATCTTGATTGGCAATGATTATGAAATTTCATTACTATGTGACAAGTTAAAAGTGACAAGTAACAAGTTATTGGAACAAGTCAAAATTTTGATTACCACTTTAGGAGAAAAAGGTTCCATTATCCAATCAGCTAGTCTTCCTGACTCACCTTCCAGGAGTCCGGGCCCACCTGGAAGGTGGTTGATAAAAGCAGCAAAACCACAGCAGGTAATGGATCCCACAGGCGCAGGTGATGCTTATAGAGCAGGATTTTTAGCCGGATACTTAAAAGGATTGGATTTAAAGATTTGCGGGCAGATGGGATCAGTTGCTGCTTGTTATACAGTAGAAAAATATGGTACAACTAATCACAAATTTAGTTTGGCAGAATTTAAAAGTAGATACAGGGAAAATTTTGGAGAAGATTTAAATGTCTGATATAAAAGATAAAAATTTGGCAGCAAAAGGCAAATTAAAAATTGAATGGGCTGGATCCCAGATGAAAGTCTTGGAACTTATCAAAGAGCGTTTCTCAAAAGAAAAACCACTTGAAGGAATCAGACTGGGGGCATGTCTGCATGTTACATCAGAAACAGCCAATTTGATGATTGCTTTAAAAGCTGGGGGTGCAAATTTAGCTTTATGTGCTTCCAACCCGCTGTCAACTCAAGATGAAGTTGCTGCATCACTGGTGGAAGATTATAGTATCCCTACTTTTGCCATCAAAGGAGAGGATAATAGCACTTATTATAAACACTTAAATGAGGTATTGGATTTTAAGCCCCAAATCACCATGGATGATGGAGCGGATTTAGTTACTCTTTTGCATACAGAAAGAAAAGACCAGTTAAAGGATGTAATTGGTTCATCGGAAGAAACCACCACCGGAGTTATCAGGCTTCGGGCCATGCTTAAAGACGGCACTCTTAAAATTCCGGTAATTTCCGTTAATGATTCAGATACCAAACATATGTTTGATAATAGATACGGCACTGGCCAATCAACCATAGATGGCATTATCAGGGCTACTAATGTACTCCTTGCCGGAAAGAAATTTGTGGTGTGTGGATATGGCTGGTGCGGCAGAGGTTTAGCTTCTCGTGCCCGTGGCATGGGAGCCCAAGTTATAGTAACAGAGATCAATCCGCTTAAGGCTTTGGAGGCTATTATGGATGGGCTTGAGGTCATGCCAATTGAACAAGCTATTAAAATTGCAGATATAGTTTGTACTGCTACAGGCAATAAATCTGTGATAACTATAGAAAATTTCAAAAATGCCAAAGATGGAGTGATAGTTTCTAATACTGGGCATTTTAATGTGGAGTTTGAATATGAGGGTTTGGTAAAAATTGCCAAAAGTAGAAGAACCCTTAGAAACCAATTAGAAGAAGTAATTTTACCAGGGGGTAAAAAGGTTTTTGTTTTAGCAGAAGGAAGATTAATTAATCTGAGCGCTGCAGAAGGTCATCCTGCAGCTGTGATGGATATGAGCTTTGCAAACCAAGCTTTAGCAGCTGAATATTTAGTCCAAAACAAACTAGACGTTGGGGTTTATACAGTGCCTGAAGAATTAGACCAAATGATTGCAAAACTTAAGCTTGAATCCTTGGGGGTAAAAATCGATAAACTCACCCCAGAGCAGGAAAAATATTTAGCTTCCTGGAATGAGGGAACTTAAAATAACTTACCAGACTGTTTTCAAACCGTAATCTTTATAGTCTGCAAAACCTGAATCATTTGTTACTAAAGTATAATCTAAAGTTATTGCTTGCCAGGCTAGCATCAGGTCAAAGGGGTCTTTATTCGAAGAAGAACTTTGTTCATTCCTAAGCCTCCTAAGTTTGTAAAAAGTAGCTGCTGTTTCAGCTTGTAAATCTTCAATTTCAAATCCAGCACTTGTTGCATACTTATAAAGCTCGTCTGGCTTCGTACCTTTAAGGTCAAGCTTTCCGATTTCATATTTTAAGGAAATTTCCCAAAATGTTATTGCACTAACCCAAGAAACATTATCTTTACTTTTAATAATTGCTTTAGTTTTTAGTGAGAGTTTACCAGGAGATATAAGACTCCATATAAAGGCGTGGGTATCTAAAAGATAATTCATGAATTAAGAAATTCGTCAATTGTCATCTTAAAATCCTTAGCAAATTTAACTGAAGCCTTACCTTCCAGAAGTCCCAATTTTATCTTTTTTTTCTTTTTATAATTCTCATAAGGGATAATTACACCTATCTTTTCTTTCTTTTTACCATAAGAAACCACCACTTCCTGCCCTTGAAGAAGCTTTTGCACAACTTGCGAAAATTTAGCTTTGAACTCTCCTACAGTTAATTGAGTCATATTAAAGTATTATACCACATTTTCTTGACAACTTGTCAAGTATTTAAATTTCCCATTCTCCATAAACCTTATCTGGTAATGAATTAGATTGCAGTTCAGCGCAAAATTTAACTGTTCCTTCATTATCAGAAATTTCTGGGTTACAGAAAGCTCTAGCAGCTGATCCACCTCTCAATACTAATTCCAAAAACCTATTTTCTGTTCCTCCAGATGATCCTTCTAATAGACCGATTCGGCCAGTCGGTACTGGATTTCCAGCTAAATGGTTAAAGACTCTATGCCTCTCCTGACCAATTTTAGCTTCAAGAAACGGATGGATACTTAAATCAGCTGGGAATTGATCTCTTCTGGTTGTAATCTTCAAATTGCCATATCCATCTACAACAATATGATTAAGTGGAATTTCAGGTATCTGTTCTGGATCAATTTCTTTACCTAAGAAGGTCCTATCTCCGGCTAGAAATCTAACAACTGCTGGTCCATAGATATCTCGAGATCGAAATTGAGAACCACTGTTTGGTATATCTAAATCACGGAATTCCACTAACTCATCCCTGACAAATGACCAATTATACCCTGCAGAAACAGCAAATACTTCTACACCATTTCTTAATACTCCATAAAGTAGTCTTTGTCTTTCTTCACCTTCCCAGGTAATTTCATCCTGATTGCCCCTGGGAGCTGTATTAGAAAAAATTACTGCTCCGCCGTAACCATCTTCCAGCCCTATTTGTCTAATCCAAAAACCGGTTGATATGGTAGAAAAAGCAGGCACAGATAAGTTTTCCATAGCAGAAAGAATACCCCCATTTTCTCTACTTTCAGCTCGAATTCTTGCATTAACTTCAGTAAAAGCAGGATCTCCTATACCATAATCTGCAATCACATAAAGATCAAATCTTCTTTCTAAACCTGCCATATTTTTTGCCTCCTTTCAAAATTTTTCTCAAAAAAACCTCTCATAAAGAGAGGTTAAATTTTTTCCTTCGATTACACTCAGGACTAATCCTTCCCTTTATGGGCTTGGGTTTAGCACCCATTTACGACTTGGCTATTCACTTGCAAGGGCTATAGCCCTGAGCGAGCGAAGCGAGTCGAAGGGTTGCTGGGTAGCTTAACGAGCCAATTCTCTATCTACCACTCTTGATTGAATATTAAGTTATAAATAAAGATTAGAATAAATCAGTCTCTTTGTCAAGCAGCTAAGGCCTGTTCTATACCATCATTAGCTCTATATGGATCTGTAGCAGTAATCGGACTTCTCAACAATCTTTCAGAAAATCCCACATCATTATTTCTCTTGGTAATATCACCTCTATCTAAAATATCGGCAATAATTGCAGGCATCCCTCCCCAATCTCGTCCATCATAAGAAATTGGCCGGTAAACTATGGTGAAATTGAAAGCTTTTGCTCCAAAACCTTCGTCATCCATAAAGTGATGCAGTATTCTAAATAATACATCTCTTTGCGGCTCATCAAATGCATAAGCTAGCATCCTGATATGCCTGTTTCCGAGCGGTGTTAAGTAAGGCATTACCATTACTCCGCTACGTTCCACCCCCAGGCCAACTACTTGATGAGCCCTAAAAAGATCTTGGAAGTAATCTCTCCCAGTCCTCCATCTGTAAGTATGAAATACATCTAGCAACTCTTCCATTACTCCTTCGTGACAACCAATCTCTTGCTGCAGTTGAGCATGACCATGCTCCCAGATAGAAGCACCTGCTTTATCCAAGTTGTTTCTGCCATAAGAACTATAGATTGCCCTATCGTCTGCCCTGTGAGCTGCTTCATAAAAACGATCAGCTACATCCAGCTCATCCAAGCATTGATCTCTGGTAGGTGGAGTACAGGGATGATGCACTGCAGCAGGCAACACAGCATGAAATTTACTTGCCGGATATAAATTTGCTCCTGTGGCAGATGATTTTCCTCTGACTCTCCCAAAAACATTAAGAGGAGTTTTCGCTTCAAAATTCACCAAACAGAATGGATCCTGACCCTCCTTATCTTTAATATCACTCTCTAGTTTTTTCTTCATCTCAGCATCTGATTCAGAAACATTTATTGGTTCTTCAGGCTTAAGAACACGAGCCCCATTAATTTTGGCTACAATATGTTCTCTTAGATTGTGAATTTTAAATACAGGCTGGTTACTCAACCTCAATTTATCTAATAAAAGTGTATCTGATCTAAGTTCGGCAACTTCAACAGAAACAGCCATTATAGAGGTAAAAACTTCATGATCATATCCAGATAAACTTGCTACCCGATCTGGTAATTGTGCAAGAGTTCTTCGTTCTACTGCTACTGCCATATTTTATGGGCCTATCTATATCATTACCTCTTTTCACAACCCTTTGTCAATATATTGCTAAAAATATGGGTATAATGAGATAAATGGGTCAAATGAGGCAAATGGAAAAAACAAATGGAATTAAAAATACTCTAGTTTATTGGCTGGCTACTGAAATATATTACCTTAACCATATATTCATTACACGCTATATTCCAAAATTTACCCGTACCCATGATCAGATGGAACAGGCTGGTAGATCTGGTAAGCAGGATTTGGTAGAAGGTTCCCAGGAAAATTCTATAGAGAGCAACCTTAAACTTTCCGGAGTTTCCAGAGCTAGCTATGCTGAGCTTGCGGAAGATTATAAAGACTTCCTTTGGAAGAAGAACTTGAAGCTGTGGGATAAAGATGATCCACGGGTAATGCGGCTTCGGGCAATACTTATAAATCCTCATGAGACCCATGTGACCAATGAGACTCATGAGTGGCATGAAATTTCTTTTGACAATCCAGAGGCATTTGCTAACCTGATGTTTACGCTTTGTACTAAAATGGGCTTTTTAATGGACCGCTTTCTAAAAGGAATAGAAAAAAGCTTTATTGAAAAAGGCGGTTTTAGGGAAAATTTGTTTAAGAAACGGCTGGAACAAAAAAGAAATAGGTAATCATGAGATTCTTTATAGCTCTTGAAATTCCGAGTGAGAATAGATTGCAGTTTCAAGCTATTCAGGATAAATTGAGTAAACTTATTCCTCAAGCAAAAATTACAAATTTGGATAAAATCCACCTCACTTTGGCTTTTTTAGGAGAACAGCAGGATCAGTTAAAAGATGGATTAACAGAAATTATTAGAAATTCTGCAGATGGAGTTCCATCTTTTGAAGTTACACCTGCCTATATTGACGGATTTCCTAACCTGCATCATCCGCAAGTTTTATGGGTAGGAGTTAAAGGAGATATAGATAAAGTATTACTAATAAGAGAAAGGGTTAAAGATGGGCTGGAAAATCTGCATTTACCTGTTGATGAGAGAAGATTTGTGCCTCACATCACTATTGCCAAGCTCAAAGAGAGTATCAAAGTAGATCAAGCTCTAGAGATAGAATTAGAAAAACTAATGACTCTCCCCTTTGATTCAATTAAAATTACCTCCATTAAACTCTTTGAATCAGTTCCTAATGAAGGTCATTCGACTCTGAGGGACGAACCCTCAGGCTCAGACTCGAAGAGCTTCCACACTCATAACACTTTGGCAGAAATAATATTATCAGAAAATGGAGTTTAACTTTTAGATTTTAGGTCTTCTTTGAAGTCCTTAGTACTGGTTAAAACTACCACAGGTTTCCCTGACCTTGTGATTAAAATTTTCTTTCTACCAAAATGCACTTCATTTAATACTTCGGAGAAGTTTTGTCTGGCATATTTGGCTGTAATTGTTTTCATCTATATATTATTTTACTTTCTTCAACAAATATAGTCAACAAAATGTAAATTGTGTACATTTGATACACTTTGTATATATTGACAAAACTTATTTATAAGATTATTCTAGTTGTATATTATGAAAATTAAATATTGTTATTCTATTTTGTACTTCAATTAGCTCATCATGTGTCTGCTGATTGAAGCAGACAAAAAAACAGGTGGAGAGATGAGCTGAAACTCTCATAATTCCGAAAGGATATAGTAAAGTTCTGCAAGGTTGCGCGGCATCTAGGCGGGAAACTTCCAACGCAAGCCTAGTAACAACCAGCCTGTTTGAAATAATTAACTAGTGGGTAGTGGCTGAATAATCCGCTACGCAGGGATAAAGTGGCTTTTGGTCTGACGCAAGTTGGGCAGCCAACGGCAAGTGCTGAGGCTAAACAGAAGTGCTGAGAGCCAAAATTAGTTGTCGTGAAAGCAACTCCGGCTTGGAACCGACTACTGCAGAGGCTCACAAACTTGGAAGAGTAGGTTAAGAAGAGGAGAGAAGTCTTCAAATCAAGACAGTTCTTCCCTACCCACATTTATTTATATAAATTACTGTGAGTATCTAAAAGTTCAAAATTTATTACCTTCTCTTCTTCAATCTCAGTTTCACTAAAAATTGCTCGCCAATCGCCTGTTATATTAATACTGCGTTTTCCTAAGTATTGCCCAGTTAATGAATGATTATTTAATAGCGGATAGAATGGATCTCGTAAAAATAGTTCAAGCTTTTTATCGAATGCTGACTTTATTTTAACATTAGCTTTTTCGTATTGCTTTTTAAACTTTTTTGCGAAGTTGGTTTGCATACTTGGCTTTAGGGTTATGTAACCAAGCTATAGCATCTTTGGCATTATCAAAAGTTGGGGAAACTCTACCAGCTTTAATATCATCTTCTGCTTCTTTTAAAGATTGAATCATATATTCAGATGGTTCTTCTTTAGCACTTAAGGTGACTGTTTTAGTTTTTACTACTTGTTTTAAAAATCCATTGATTAGCCCACTCAAACTAATACCCATCTCTTCTGCTACCTTTTGGGCTTCTTTCTTTGTTTTAGGTTCAACTTTAATATTAATCACTGCTGTTTGCATATACACAAAGTATATACTTTATACATACTCCTGTCAAGCCTCAATTTTTCTAAAAGTTACCTGCATAATGCAGTTTGAGGAGTGTGCGTCAACCTCGAAGGTTGCAAGCTACTCTACTACAATCAACCCCCAATGAAGGTCATTCGACTCTGAGGGACGAGCCCTCAGGCTCAGACTCGAAGAGCTTCCATAAACACAACACTTTCCAGCCATAGCACACTCCCAACTTCCACCTTTCGGATGGAATAGAATCGCCACCTTTTACCTCCGCAGAAAATAAACATCTTTTTTGTACCTAAAATCTGTAAACTGGAATTCACCTTTGCTATCAATTATTGCCTGATAATCTCTGCAGTCTCTGCACATTTGATCTCCTTTAACACAAACCCACGTTCCCTCATCTATGGCCTTTTTTAATTGCTGCCCTTTTTCCTTCAGCCATTCCAGTTTTCCCTCCAGCGGGTCTAGGACAATTTCCTTTGGTTTATCATCCCGATCCAGATACCAAAAGCTGGCAGAGGATACGCTTTTCTCTAAATTAGCCTCAGCCAAAATTGCATAAATATAAAGCTGCATGGGGTCTTTTTCATCATTGGCCCCTGTTTTAAAATCCACAACATGCAAGCTTCCATCTTCTTTCTCCCCCACAAAATCAAAATTTCCCATCAGTATCACATCTTCAAATAAATTTAATTTGGGGAAATTCACCTGATGGGTAGTTTTTTCCAGGATTTGGGCATTTGCAAAAAAATTATCCAGCATTTTTAAGCCTCTTTTGCCAAAATCTCCTTCCTGTTCTCTTGATTCAAACCCTCCTTTTTTTCCTCTGTATTTCAGCCAAAAATTGCGGAATTTGCCGATCAGCTGCTCTTTTGTCACCTGGCCATGCATATCCAGAAACCATTTGATGCTATCATGGACAGTTGACCCTAAAGAAAGGTAAGGCGAGGCAATCTGAATTTTAAAAGGCTCATGCGGCTCCTCACCCTCCATTAAAGGCCGTTTATTCTTATAAATATTTTTAAAATAATACGAGCGGGGACATTTTAAAAAATCAGATAAAGAAGTATAGGAAATAAAAATGGGATTTTTAATATATTCTGCTTTAGGTTTTGCAATCACACCCAAATTCTACACCCAAATTTGTTTAAATTCTATTATTTTCATTTATGCTACGGTCGTGATATAAATGAAAGCGGAATGTCCGCACTCTGTTTGCACTTTGTCAGTACTATGTCAGTACATTTGTGGTATAATAAATACATGAGAAAAGTATTTAAAAATGGCAATTCTTTAGCAGTAACTGTACCTAAAACTTATGCCCATGAGCTTTCTATAAGAGATGGTTCACAAATCGAGTGGAGGAAAACAGAAGAAGGTCTACTTTTAACTAACCAAAGAGCCAGTAAAAAACCTACTGAAATCGATCCAGAGGTTGCGAAGCTTATTAAAAAGCTCTCCAAAAAATACTCCGGAGTATGGCAAGACCTATCAAGAGTATAATCCGCTTTTTATCTGAAGCAGAAGTTATTGCCATCAATGAAGAGATGGTAGCCAAATTTGGTGGACTCCACGGGGTAAAAGATCTTCATATGCTAAGGTTAGCTGTGGGTAGACCTCAGATGTCTGTTGGCTTTCAAGATGCTTATAAAACCATCTTTGATAAAGCTGCAGCTATGTTCCACTCTATTATTAACAATCACCCTTTTTTAGATGGAAATAAAAGAACTTCTCTTTTTTCTGCTATTCTATTTTTAGAAAGAAATGGCTGGAGTGTAGAATTTAGAAGAAAAGAGGCAGTGAAATTCACCAGAAGAGCACATAATGAAGATTATACAACTGAACAAATCTCCAAATGGCTAAAAGTCACTTCTGTTAAAATATCCACATGATAATCTTAGGCATAGAAACCAGTTGTGATGAGATAAATTAAGAAATGTTTATACTATCTCTTGAGGATTTTTAACTGTAATTTCTTTGATTTTAGATAGCTCCTCATCAAAACTTACTAAAATTGTATCTTTGGGAATTTGGCTGGATATTAAACAATCAGGAAACTTAATCTTATATTTTCGGTAAAATTCCAAAGCTAAACCAAAATTTGTTTTCTCAATAATAGTCATCTCTCTTACCTTTTTGATAACTTCAAAAACCTCTAAAACTCCTGCAAGAGAAAGTTTATATATTTTTTGTAAAACAAACTGTAGTTCCAAAAGCACAATGGCGGATGTATAGGCTCTTAATTCTCCTGCTTCAACTCTAGAGAGTAAATTTTTAGTTATCTCATATTGATCTGGTACATCCTGAATAAAGAATCTAACCCAAATATTAGTATCTATGAAAATTTTCATAGATCGGAGTAGTCAATATAATCTCTAATTTTATCAATGTTAATCTTTTTAGTATCTTTATTTAGTAAATAATGATATTTACCTGCATAATCCAAGATACTTTTCTTTCTGGGAGTAATGCTAATTTCACCCTTTTTAGCTTTGATATGAACCATGCCAGGCTTTTCAATACCAAAAACTTTTCTGGCGGCCTTGGGGATATGAATCTGCCATTTTCTGGTAATTGCTATTGTTGTTTGCATAACAATACTAAGTATACCACAATACTGAAATTTTACAACTTTAAGAAGCAAAAATCCAAAAGAACCAAAAGACCAATTACTTATTACCAACAGCAAGAAGCTTCGCTTCATTGCCAATTTTTACTACCGCGGGAAAAGCACCAACACGGTTAATACCATCGTCAGCACGCCACTCACCGACATCGAACCGGTAAGACGGAATACGACCTGCATAGGCGGCACCGCCCTCAGAAAAATCATCTAAACACCAAGCAAAAGAATTTTTAAAGAGTACCTAGCCTGGATTTCTTTCTGCGTAAGCTTTATCTGCCTTTGCATACCCTGTTACCGGAAGTGCAATTGCCCTAAAATCTGGAAATTCTGTTGCTAAATCTTTTGAATATTTATCAATCATTCGTAAAGCTACAGCGCGTAGTTTACCTAAGCTACCAGGGAGTGCCAATCCTGCTTCAATTAAACCTACCTCTACTGCAACTGGAGGACGGAAGTCTCGTAATGCTGGTCTACCATTAGCATATTCCAATTCTTTGTCCAAAAAATGATTTGGAGATTCTGCAACTACTTGAGCATATGATTGTGATGTCATAGGAAGAAAAACTAATCCTCTTTTTTCTCTCAACTCTTTTTTCTCATCATCTGTTGGTTCTACAAGAAAAGGTAAAAGATCAATCATTTGCTGGCGAAGGTCTACTTCTAATGGTGAATCTACCACACCAGCTGCTTTTAGCATATCTATTGCACGCTGTATTGCAAACTGTCTAACAGGATTTCTATTTTCTCTATGTTGCTGCGCTCTTTCAAAACCTCTCTCTAACATATTGGCTCGAATCTTACCATGTTATAGGATAGTTGTCAAGCCCACAACAAAAAAGTAAAATAGCTCCATGGTTATTTTAAGTATCGAGACCAGCTGTGATGAGACAGCTGCTGCAGTATTGAAAAAGGATGGAGATAGAATACAAATTCTATCCAATGTAGTGGCTTCATCTGCTTCCTTGCAAGCTAAATATGGAGGGATAATTCCTGAACAAGCTGCCAGGGAGCAGATAAAATCTATTATTCCAGTGATAGAGGAATCCCTTCGACTCGCTTCGCTCGCTCAGGGCAGTTCTATCGAACTGGATGCTATTGCAGTAACATATGGCCCAGGATTAATTGGTTCTCTGCTAGTGGGAGTTGAAACAGCTAAGACTTTGGCTACTATCTGGCAAAAACCACTTATTCCAGTAAACCACTTAATTGGTCATTTTTATGCAAACTGGATCACAGACCAGTTATCAGTTCTCAGTGATCAGTCATCAGTTTCTAGTCAATCAGTTATCAGTAAATCAGAAAACCGAAAACAGAAAACTGATAACCAAGTCCCTTCTTTTCCCTGTCTGGGTTTACTTGTTTCTGGAGGTCACACAGATTTAGTACTTTTCACTGGCCATGGCAAATACAAATACCTTGGTGGCACCAGGGATGATGCTGCAGGTGAGTGTTTTGACAAATGTGCCAGACTCTTAGGCTTACCCTACCCTGGTGGACCACAAATTTCCAAACTTGCAAGGTTGGGTGATCCAAACAGATTTAAGTTGCCTATTCCTATGAAAGGAAGCAAAGACTTTGATTTCTCATATTCTGGTTTAAAAACAGCTGTAGCCAGAATAATTTCAGAAAACTCAGAAAGACTCAGAGATCCAGAGGAATCAGATAATCTGAAAATCAGAAATTCTGATTCTCTGACACTCCGGCATGCTGGTACTCTGAGTTCTTCCGAGTCATTCCGATCTGATTTGGCAGCTGCAATTGAGAATACCATCGTTGAATCCTTAGTTGATAAAGTTATACTAGCCCTAAAAACTTATCCGGTAAAAGATGTCATGTTAGCTGGTGGCGTTGCAGCTAATCAAAAACTGGTTTCTGAACTTCAAAAAACTATAACCCACAACCTACCCACTACAACCTTACATGTTCCTCCTCCAAATCTTTGTACAGATAACGGGGCCATGATTGCAGCAGCAGCCTTTTATCAAAAACCAATTAAAAACCCTTTAAACTTACAGGCAGATCCAAATTTAACCTTATAGTGCTTGACAAATACATACCTCCATTATAAAATCTCATTTAAATTATGGCAATTGAACAAGTAAGGAGAACTGTAGTGGCAGTAGACCGAATTACTAAAGTAAAATCAGCTGCTGAATTGGTGGGAAAAATAGTAAAAGGTCCAGTTTTTATTGGCCGTACTATAATGGATCAAAGTACTGGGCGATCCTTTGCATTAACTGCTTTTTCTGTTCCAAGATTTGGTTATGGCGCACTTTATTCTGATAGAACTGTAGATGAAGGGGCTTCATCTCCTAGAAAATTTACAGGCGTTCTTCTAGATCGAAAAAACGCCAGAGCTATGGTCGTAATGACCGATCCTCTTACAAAGAAAGTGCAAACAGCAACTTATAATACAGATTTAAGCGGTATAGAATTTCATTTTCAACCAATTCCTGATAATCAAACTCCTCAAAAACAAAGAAAAGCTGCTTAAGCACTTATTTGACCCCTTAATATCTTAAATATATACTTAACTCCATGGACAAAGTATACAACCAACAAGCAGTTGAGCAAAAATGGTATAAACTTTGGCAAGAAAAGGGTTATTTTAAGGCAGATCCTGGCTCTTCCAAAGAACCTTATGGATTACTGATGCCTCCGCCTAATGTAACCGGTGCTCTTCACTTAGGTCACGCCATGCAGCACTCTATTATGGATGCTATTGCTAGGTTTAAAAGAATGCAGGGCTTTGATGTGTTATTACTTCCTGGAGTAGATCACGCTGGAATCCAATTTGAAGGAACGCTAAATAAACTTTTAGAAAAAGAAGGGTTGTCTAAACGTAAATTAGGAAGAGAAGAATGGTTAAAAAGAGCCTGGGTTTTTAAAGATGAGTCATATAACTCTGTTTCTGATACTTGGAGAACAATGGGACTATCCGCAGATTGGTCCAGGGAAGTTTTTACACTTGATCCAAAAGTTGCTAAAGCTGTTTTAGAAGAATTTAAAACCTTTTGGGAACAGGATTTACTCTATAAAGGCGCCTACATCGTTCAGTGGTGTCCGAAAGATCAAACAGCAATAGAAGATGTTGAAATGGAGTACGAAGAGAGAAAAGAAAAATTATACTATGTTAAATATGAAATTCTGCAAAAATATGGTGAGTATATAACGGTTGCTACTGCCAGACCTGAAACTATTTTTGCCGATACAGGAATTGCTATTTATCCTAATCATCCGCTATTTTCTCAGTACAAGGGCATGCAGGCTATTAATCCTCTTACTCAAGGTCATGTAGATATTTTTGAGGATGAGAGAGTCGAAAAAGATTTCGGCACCGGAGCTTTAAAAATCACTCCTGGTCATGATCCTTTAGATTATGCAATTGGAAAAGATCATGGGTTACCAATGATGCATGCAATAGATAAAACAGGCAGGATGACAAATGTAGCACAAATTATTTCTGCATCAGGAGATTACAGTGACAATTTAACAGGATTAAAGACTTCTGAAGCTAAAATTAAATCAATAGAGGCTCTCGAAAAATTCTCTGCAATAGATAAGATGGAAGACTACACCCATTCAGTCCCTGTTTGTGAAAGATGTAAAACAACTATTGAGCCTTTAATTTCTGAAGAGTGGTTTGTAAATATGAAACCATTGGCTGAAAAAGCCCTCAAAAGAATTAATGAAGTTAACTTTGTACCTAAAAATTATCAAAAAACCCTCTCTGATTGGATCAAAGATATCCATGACTGGTGTATCTCCAGGCCTTTATGGTGGGGGTATAGGATTCCTGTTTGGTATTGCCAAAAGTGTAATCCAAATCATCTGGTTGGAAAAGACAAGGACATGGTTATATCTTTAGATCACCCTCAACAAAAGTGCCAAACCTGTAAGCTTAATGAGTGGGTGCAGGATGAGCAGCTTTTAGATACCTGGTTTTCCTCTGGACTTTGGCCAATGGCAACTTTAGGCTGGCCTGATGAGACAAAAGAATTTAAAAGATATTTTCCCTGGAGCTTTGAGATCTCTGCTGGTGAAATTAAATATCTGTGGATTGCTAGAATGATTATGCTATCTCTTCATTTTACAGATAAAATCCCTTTTAAAAATATGTTTTTCCATGGCATGATCAGAGATTTACAAGGCAGAAAATTCTCTAAATCATTAGGTAATGGAATTGATCCTAATGAATTAAGGGAACAATGGGGCACTGACGCTGTAAGGATGGCTTTATACAGCTATTCAGCCCCAGGAAGAGATGGCAGAGCAAATAGTCAAACTATGGATGAGAGAGGTAAAAACTTTAGGAATTTTGGCACCAAGTTATGGAATATTGGTAGATTTATTATAGAAATGAAGCCAGAGGGTGCTGCCTCAGAAATCAACAAAAACAATAAAGAAGATAAACAGATATTAAAAAAATTAGATCAACTTACTAAAGAAGTAACCCGGAATATAGAATCCTTTAATCTGCATTTAGCAACAGAAGCTTTATATGAATTTATCTGGCATGAATTTGCAGATAAATATATTGAATCCACTAAAGATAGACGCGCAGAGGCCCAGCCTGTGCTGGAGTATGTTTTTAAAACCTCTTTAGAACTCCTTCATCCATTTATGCCATTTATTACAGAAGAACTCTGGCAAAAACTCCCTCACCAATGTAAGTCTATTATGATCGCTCATTGGCCTAGCGCTAGGCACGAATAACCGCAAAATCTCCGCAAATTGCCCGCATAAACATAACGTCGCTTTTATAGAGTTCTAGCTTTCTCCTCACCATACACCATCTGAACACTATAATTAAAATCATTTTCAGATGTTCTATTAACTACTTGTGCTCTACCAGTAGTGATTAACTCTCTTACCGTAGGAATTAACCCATGACTTCGCGTCCTTATCTCAGATATTGAAACTGGTTCTCCTCTTTGGAATCTGATAAAGGGATGTAATCTCTCTGCCAATTTACTCACCTCCTTCCCATTTGAATATAATTTTGTAGTCTAAAATCAAATGTTGTTGAAAAAAGGTGATTAAAAAAGAAAAATACCCCTGGTAGGGCTTTTGAGGCTGCATAATCTATTATGCAATAGCCTTAATGTCAGTGTCAAGAGGCAAAAAGGCTAATTATTCTTGGGGTTTTTGTTCTTCTTTTGAAGCCTCAGCACCTTCTAGAGCAGGTTCCCCACCTTCTGTTGGAGCTGCTGCTTCACCTTCAGCTCCTTCAGTAGCTACCTCACCTTCAACTGAAGCACCTTCTTCAGCTTGAGTCTCTGCAGCTGCCGCAGCTGTTTCTGCAGCTTGTTCTTCAAGTAACTTCTCCATCTCTGCGGTCACAGCCGGAGCCAGTTTGACCACAATCTCTTCATCTGCAACTGAAACTGATAATTTGGACCTATCAAAATTAAGCTGTCCTACAGTAATAGCATCATCAATAGCTTTTAGAGGAGTTATATCTACTTCAATCTTTTCTACCAGATCAGCAGGCAAAGCTTCCACTTCCACTTCATTTAAGGTTTGTAAGACAATAGCTTCGCCCAAATGTACAGATTCCGGCTGCTCTCCAACTAACACCAGCGGTACTGGCACTTTCACTTTTTCAGATAAATTAACCTGATAAAAATCAATGTGAATTGGCAGGTCTGAAACTGGGTCATACTGGACTTCCCTAATTAGTACTGGCCTGATTTTTTCTGCTCCAATTTTTAAATCCACCAAACCAGTTTCCCCTGCCTGATGGAAAACCTTTATGAATTCACTCTTTTCCACTAAAACATTCTCCCCCTCTACCCCCTTACCAAAAACGTGGGCTGGCAAACTGCCATCCCGCCTTAAATTTTTAACTTTTTTGCCTAAAACTTTTCGTTCATCAGCATCTAAACTTAATCTGTCCATATTTTGATTTTAAACTTAGCTAATTTATCACAATTTAATCATGCGTGCAATGATAAGTTGTCCCAGATATTATTTTTTAAATCTTACCTCAAAACTTCTATCAGTAGATAAATCAGTAGAGATAGTCATTTCCTGTGGACTAATCTCTTTACTATCATCTGAAGCTAATTGGTAATTTAAGGGATAAGTTAGGCTCCATTCAAAAGGATCAGTTAAGGTGCCTGCCTGCTTGATTACATCTAACTTATAATTAGCCTGGCCTTCTTTAAAAGTAATTTTGGTAGGAAGTTCATAATCTAAAATCAAGGTTTTTTGCTCTTTGGGTTTAATTTCAACCAAAGCAGAAAAACCTGATCTGCCAAAATCCACAAATCCTTCAAACTGCCTGGTTAAATCTGCCTCCCCTAAAACTGCCCTAGTTAGCTTAGTCCCAAAAGGCAGATAAATTCTGAATCTATTTTTATATTTCCCAGCTGGCCAGGTATCAGAAGGCGAGGTATTTAAATAAGTTATTTTCAAACGATTCTTGGCTTCCCCATCTTTACCTATCACTGTCTCCAATCTATATTTTCTTTGAAGGTAATAATTGGATTTATTGGCTCCCAAATTGGCCTCAACTACTGCTAAAAAGTCCATAAACTGCCCATCTACTTGATCCTTTGGCCTAGGTAAACTAGAAGTCCAGTTTTGGGATATTAAATAGGAAAAAAGTTTAGGATCATTTAGGAAAATACTAATATGTTTTTCTTCCAAGCCTTTACCTAGGGCAGCTACTACCCCTGGCCAATTAGTTTGAGGCACAAAAAATAATTTATTAAATAAAGCATTAGCTAAAGAGGTAATAAAGTTTTTCTTGCCTTGGGAGCCTGGGAAAAAAGAGAGCTCAGCATGGCTAATAGCTCTTTCAAATAAATTATCTGCAGATATTTTTTCATTATATTCTGTCAGGTCCAAAGGCCCCAGAGCTTCAAGCACTTTTTCCATAGCTGAAACATCTAAGGCCACCACACCAGCAACTTGTTGGCCTGTTTCCTGATTAAAAAACCATTCTGCTTGTTTGGCGCTGGTGGGAAAATCAGGCTCCCAATTAGAATCTCTTAAATACCAATTGTTTTGGCCTAAATCTTCTTTAATTTCTTTGGGCGGCTCAACATGGAAGCTTAACTGGCCATCTATGGCATAAATATCATTAACTTCTAAATTCTTGAGTTTCCCTCCTTCAAAGGTAATTTTGGCAAAAGAGCCAATAAAACCGCCAGTTGGGCGAAGTTCATTGTTATTTTGCAGCAAAACCAAATAGCTTTTAGTGCCTTCTTGAGCCACTATTTGAGGTAAAAGCAAACTAATGGCCCTGCCATTTTGGATTAATTTTGAATATTCATTTAATCTTAAACTTAAGCTATCAATTCTTCCTTTTAATGCCTTGGGCAGCTTCCTTTGAAATTCACTATCACCTATGATAGCCTGAGCCTTTTCCAGATCTGCATCTGCTCTATCTAATTCCACCTTGGCTTGATCAAAATATTCCCCACTTTTAGCAGTTAACTCCCCTGTTACTGATTTTAATCCATCATAAAGATACTCCACCCCCAAGATGGCATTTTTAGCAGCAGCAACTGATAAGGTCGCCAGGTTTGAAACTTGGTCTGCCATTTCAAACTGATCCTTAAACCAACCTGTTTGCCTGAGCGAATCCAAAGAATCAAATAGCAGCTTAGCTTCTTCTAAACCTGCTTCTGCTAAAGCAATATTTTCTAAACCCTTATCAAATTGGCCCTTATTTAAATTTTCAGCAGCCTCTGCCAGCTGAGCCCTAAAAGTTAATATTCCCCAGCCCATTTTAACTGCTGGTAAAAATAAGGCATAAGAAACCAGCAGGGTTAATAAAAACGCCACAATTGCTCCTTTGGGAAACTTCATTTTGGGTAAACTTGCCCATTTTGGGCTGCTTTTAACCTCAAGTTTAGTTGGCTGATTACCTTTAAGGCTTGCTAAAGCTTCCTTTTTCTCAACTTCCCAAGCGATCTTTTTTTCTTCAACCCTCACCTCCCCATCAATTGGTATTTCATTATCTTTAAAATAGCTTAAGGTCGCCTTTAAAGATGCCACCAGTTCTGCTTTAGGGTGCCAATTTAAAAACCTGATTGTTTTAGCTAAATTGGGGCTGGTCCAAGGAGGCAGTTCCTGGGGCCTAAAGTTTTTCTCCTCATGCCAAATAGGGTCAAGTAAAACCTGCTTAACATCATCTATTTTAATCGGCTGCATTAAACTGCCATCAAATATTTTTAAAGCTGTGGAGCCAGCAAAAATGCATTTGGTCAAGAGCTCTATGGCATCATCTATATAAAGGGCTCTGGTAGAAAAGTCTGAATCACCACCGGAAATTTCATCCAGCAGTGATTTTTTGATTAACTTAACCATCGGATCTTTACTCCTAAAATGCATTTTTGGCCCATAAACTGCTGCTAACCTTAAAATTCTGGCATTTAGGTTATGCTCCTTTGCAAATTTAGCAATTTCCTCTTCTGTCTGCCTTAACCAATGCAACTGCTCTCCCTCAATATCTTTAGAATACAAATCAATGGAAGAAATAAAGAGCAATCTGGGGGAAATTTCCCTAAATATTTTAAGAACTGCCTTAATATCCCATCCCCAGTTAGCAGCTATAAACAGATAGTCTAGTTTTTCTACTTCTAAACCCAAATCCTGGGCATTTTTTTCCAGCAGGTGAAATTTTTCATTTTTGGCAGCATTTTCTAAATTTCTGCGGTGGCCTGTTTTAAAATTATCAACCCCGATTACTTGGATACCTTTTTCCAGCAGCCTTTCAGCCAAGGATGACCCTAAAAACCCTGCTACCCCCACGACTAAGGCCACAGGAGCGTTTCGCGAAAGAGAAATAATAGTTTTTTGATTGATCTTATCATTAAATTCCTGCACGCGTAAATCGTAGCACGGTAATCTGGGAATTCAAGGGGGATAAACGGTGGCTTTCTATGTCATCCTGAGCGATCCGCCAGCTGGCGGAGAGTCGAAAGATTATCTAGTGCTTGATTAGCCATACTATCTGCTAGATAGTTTTGAGATCTGGGTATATGAGTATAGGTAACTCCTCCCAAATCCATTGCTAAAAGTTGGCTTTCCTGTATAACTGGCTTTAAATGTTGAGCCTTTATCTTAAATTTGCCCGAGAGCTGTTGGACCACTAATCTAGAATCTGCATATAATTCTATGCTTGATACCTGATACTTAATACTTAATGCTTTCTTTGCATATTTTAGAGCTGCCAGTACCCCTGCATACTCTGCAACGTTATTAGTAGCTTTCCCTATTGCCTTGCCTTCCTTATAAAGCAGCTTATTCCCCCCATCCATTATCACAAATCCATAAGACGCTGGGCCTGGATTACCACGGGATGCACCATCAGTAAAGATTTTTATTTTCATAGCTTAATTTTTCTCAATGCAATTATTTGGAGTAATAGTACAAAATATTCAGAAATAACAGTCACCCAAGATGCTGCCACATATGAATATTGGGGGATAAAAATTAAGTTTAAAATTAAGTTCAAAATCAGGGTAGACGTGTAAAACTTCAACAACAATTTATACTTTCCTTCTGCCACCAAAATCCACATCAGTAATGCTGAAATAAAAAAACCAGGAAATCCTAAAGATAATATTCTCAAGGATAAAATAGAACCCTCAAATCCTTCTCCCGCCAACATTCCAATCAGCAAAGGAGAAATAATAAAAGTAAGTATAATTCCTAAAAAAGAAATTCCTAAAAGAATAAGGATGGCACTTTTTAACCCAGCATACGATTTGATCAAAATTGGATAATAAGCATTCATAATAAAGATGGGTAAAACTAAAGCTGTTTGAAAAAATTGATAAGCTAAATTATAAATTCCTACTTCTGACAAATTTCTATAAAAAGCTAATAGAAAAGAATCTATCCTAAAATAAATCATGTTTAAAAAAAGGGTGGTGCCAATGGGCCAGGTTTTTGCAAAAAGGTCCAAGGTGTATTTAAAATCAAAAATAGGAACAATTCCCTTGACAAATTTTCTAACTAGGAGAACTGATGAAAAACTGATAATAATCCACCCCGCCATAGAGGAAAAAGAAATAAACACTAAGGGAGAGCGTTGGTAACTAAAAGCTAACACCAACAAAAAATAAACAACAGTTCCTATAATGGTGGACAGAGCTGATAAATCATACCTTAAGTTTTTTTGAAAAATTAAATTAGAGCTGGTAAAAATAGCAAAAGAGATAATAGATAAGGATCCTACCATTGTTAAAATCATAAATTCTCTGCCTGAAAAAGATAAAAAGGGAAGCAGGACAAATGATAAAACAACTAACACTATTGCCCACACTATCCTTGTCCCTAACAGCTTTCTAAATATTTCATTTTGCATTTTGAACTTTGTTCTGCCGAAGGCAGCATTGATATTTTGAATTTGTTTTAACAGGTGCCCATTTAAACCAAAATCCGAAACCATCATAAACAGCCCTAAATAAGCAATAGACAGGGTGAAAATACCCAAGCTTTCTTGGCCATAAGTTCGGGCAATAATAGACAGTATTAAAAAGGTTGATAAAGAAGTAACTAACTTGGCTAGTAATTGAAACGAGGTTTGTTTAAAAACTGTCAGCAATTTATTCATTTGATCATTTTAGCATGGATGGTAAAGACAACCCCCATACTAAAAAAAACAGTCTTATTCCTTGTGGCAAAGTTAAAAAATAATGGTCAAAAAGACCTAAGAAAACAATTATGCCCCAGATCAACAGTAAAGGGTTTACCTCTGAAAAAGGGGTGTGTTGGGGACAGGACTTAGGGTTTAGTTTTAAAAGCTTTAAAATAGGATAACCGATTAAAGTTAAAAAGCCCACTAAACCAACTAGGCCTGTTTCTGACAAAGATAATAAAAATATATTATGAACTGGTTGTAAAAACCTATTGGGCCCTGAAATAATATCGGCAGACAGGGTGGGAATAAAATTATTTAAACCCACTCCAAGCATAGGATTCTGTAAAAAAATTTCCCAGGATGCTTTGGCCAGTTCTTCTCTTCGTAAAAAAGTTAAACTGTCATAGTTGAAAAGGGAAGAGAATCTAATAAAAAGCAGGGGGGACAAAAAGGTTATCAAAATAAGAGCAGCAGCTAAAGGCTTTTTTCTCAAAAATAGCACTGATGAAAAAATAGCGGCAAAAATTGCAGTTCTAGAAAAAGTTAGGATTAAGCCAACTAAAGCCAAAACTGCAGCCATATTTTTAATCTTTTTGTAATTATCTAATTGTGTCAAAAACCATATTCCTATTAGCAGAAAGGCTGCTAAAACATTAGGGTGAGAAAAGGTGGCATAAGGCCTTAGGAATTCAATTCCATAAAAATCAAACTTAGCAATAGCAGGGGTAGTAATAGAAAAATTCCTTTCCCCTAAAATCCAAAAGCCCAAGCCTGCTGTTTTAATCACCTGGGCTAATGCTAAGAGCGATTCAGCTAAAATAGAGATTATTAAAGGCAAGGCAATTCTTTTTTTAAGGCCCTTAAAATCCTGGGCGGATAGATAAAGCCCAAAAAGTCCACCAATTAAATATTGTTCTAGCCTAACTAAGCCTGCTCCTATATTTTGGGCAGCTAGAATTGAGGCTGCCTGAGTAAACATAAAAAACAAAAAGATAGTTAGAGCTTTTGCATTAACTGCTCTTTTCTGAAATATAAATAAAGTAAAAAGGCCAACTATTAACAGATCCCAAAAATAAATGGTGGGGGAAAGATAGTCTACTTTTAAGGAATAAATATAAGAAAACTGTGGCCAAAAGTGGCGGCCCAGTTGGGTTGGCAGAAACAGAATCGTCAGAAAGATTAAAAAATCTTCAGCTCTCTTCAGTTTCAGCATCTTCTGCATTTTGATCTTTTTTCTTTTTTACTTTTGCCTTTCCCCTTTTTCCTTTTTTATCTTCAGTCTTGACATTTGACATTTGAGTTTTGAGTTTAATCACAATGTGCCTATCTCTTCCTTCCCCTAAGCTTTCTGTCTCTATCCCTTCAATTTGGCCAGCTGCTTCATGGATAATTCTTCTTTGCCAAGCTGCTTGCGGCTCTAGCTCCATCTCTTTGCCTGAATCTAGTACTGCTTGGGCCCATTCTTTACCTCTTTGGTTTAAATCTTCCTCTTTTTGCTTTCTCCAGCCCCCTACATCAAAAACTATTCTCTTAAATTCTTCCTGCTTGCCTAATTTACGGGTCATGATTTGATTTACCAAAAGCTGTAGGGAATCTAGTGATTCGCCTTTGGCTCCGATTAATCTGCCTGCATCAGGAGTTTCTACAGAAACCTTAATAAATTCCTCATCTTCCTCAATATCATAACTTCCCTCAAGTAGAAGCAGGCCCAAAATATTGTCTAGCACTTCTGATAATTGATTTTCCATTTATCTTCTTAACTTACTGACAAAGCCAGCCATCCCTCCCCAGCCAGTATGTTGATATTGCTGGATAATGCCCAGTATTGTATACATATTCCAATAAATTGCAAGCCCTACCGGAAAAGTAAAAGCAAAATAACCAATCATAATTGGCATCAGGTAGCTCATCTGGGACTGCATCTGCCCCATGCTGTCTTCCAGGCTCTCTTTTTCTTTTTTCTCTTTGGGCGAATCTGATGGGTATTTTTTTATTTTGCTGGGAATCATCATCTTTGATTGCACAAAAGTTAAAGCAGCTGTAACAACAGGAATTATTAGCAGTAAAACTCCAGATGTGGCAAAATCAGAAGGCTTAACCCCTAAATTTACACCAAAGAAGCTAGGGTCAATGGTGGAGGGCAGTTTTAGCTGGGGAAAATAAATCAGGCGGTTGATATTATCTATATGGCCTCCTGCTCCTGGCAAAATATTAATAATTGCCTGATAAAGGGCAATAAAAATGGGGATTTGTATTATAGCTGGCAAACAACCTCCTGCAGGATTAATCCCATGTTCTTTATATAAAGCCATTTGAGCTGATGCTAGCGCTTGTTTATCGTCTTTATGTTTTTGTTTTAACTCATCCATATGAGGCTTCAGCTCTGACATTTTTTTAGTAGCTTTAATCTGGGAAGACATAAATGGCCAAACTAAAACCCTAATGATTAAAGTTAAGACCATAATAGAAAAACCCAATGCCCCTGGGATTCCTAAGTAGGCTAAACCCTGATAAATTAAGACCAGAAGGTTAATGATAGGGCCAAAAAATAACAAATCAAAAAGGGCAAACATTTACCTACACCTCCAAACTCTTTGCATCCCTAAGTAAACTCCCCTTAATATTCCAAACTCCCCAATTTTTTGCTTGGTATACTCAGAACAGGAGATTTCAAACCTGCAAGCTCCACCTGGGGCAAAAAAGGCCAGCAAGCCTCTGTCAAAAGATAAATATTTCTGATAGAAATTAATTATAGATATAATAATATTTTTGAGATTCATAGAAATTTATTGAAATTGATAGATATACAATTGTATTTCTACTTTATATCTATTGTACTTCCTAATATCTTTTCCTTTTCTAGTACTTCTTCTAACTCTAAAAGCAAGTCTCCAGATTTTACATCAATTACCCCTGCTTTGGGAAGAGCTACTATATTTATATTGCTGGGCAACCTATTATATAAACTCTCAAAACAAGCAAAAACTACTCTTTTAACTCTATTACGATCCACAACTCTTTTAAAAACCCTGGTAGAAACTGCTACCCCAATTCTGGGTTGGTGGTTATCTCCTACTCTTAAAAAGAAGGTGGCAAATTTACTGTTAACCCTTTTACCAGCAGCTGCCCACTTAAAATCTTTTTTCAGGTTTAATCTTTTTGGCTTCGGGAGCATCTTAGATGGTTAGACGAGCTCGTCCTGTAGCTCTTCTGCGCTTTATGACCTTAGCCCCATTTTTAGTAGCCATCCTGGATCTAAATCCATGCTTTCTTTTCCTTTTTAATTTTTTAGGCTGATAAACTCTTTTTGGCATAGAGGTGAGTATATCACAACTTGATATACTTTTTAATAGTTCCTGCATATTGTGGAAAACTCAGTTGTGGATTATAAATTGTGGATAACTTCCCACTGCTAGTTAGCCATGGATAATCAAAAATTACTTTCCAAATTCTTAGAGGCTATTAAACCAAATGTTTCTTTGGTTAATTTTAAAGCTTTTTTATCTAAATCAACCATTGAATCTGTTGATGATCAAAAGGTTACTCTTTCTGTACCCACTGCTTTTGCTAAAGCTACCTTAACCGAAAGGCATCTGCCAGTCATTGAAGAAACTTTAAAAAGCATCCTGGAAAAGGATCTAAGTGTAGAGATTATAGTCAAGTCTTATGCAAAAGAGGAAGCTTCAAACCAGGAAGAAGAGTTTTTCTCTCCTGTAGAAAGTAAAGCTTCTGCTTATCTGAACTCCAAGTTTACTTTGGAAAATTTTGTGGTAGGGCCCACTAATAACCTGGCTTATGCTGCAGCCCAAGCTGTAGCTTCTAACCCTGGCACCTCTTACAACCCGCTTTTTATTTATGGCGGAACAGGAGTAGGGAAAACCCACTTAATGTTAGCCATTGGCAATGCTATAACTAAAAAACATCCTCAGTTTAAGGTTAATTATTGCTCCTCAGAAAAGTTTACTAATGACTATGTAGGCGCACTGCAGACAAAACAATTTGGCACTTTCCGCACCCGTTATAGAAACGTCGATATTCTCTTAATTGATGATGTCCAGTTTTTCTCAGGCAGAGAAGGCACGCAGGAAGAATTTTTTCATACCTTTAATGAGCTATCCTCAAAAAACGCCCAAATTGTGATCACCTCAGATAGACCCCCCTTTGAAATTGCTAAATTGGAGGACCGTCTTAAGAGCCGCTTCCAAGGAGGGCTGATGGTTGATATGCAGACTCCTGATTTTGATACTAGGGTTGCCATACTCAAAAATAAATGCACAGAGCATAACTACTATTTGGATGAGAGCTGTTTTAACTTAATTGCAGCAGCAGTTGAAACAAACGCCAGAGACTTGGAAGGAAAGCTTACCCAGATATTGCAGGCTTTAAAAACAAAGGGGATGGAACCTACAGCAGAAAATATCGGCATATTGCTTGGGAAAAGGGAAGGGGTGGTTCTTAAAAATTTAACACCCAAACAAGTCATGCTAAAAGTCTGTGAGTACTTTACCATCAATCAAGCAGACTTAACCGGGCCCAAGAGGATCAAAGAATTAGTTTTACCAAGACATTTAGTTATGCACATTCTGTCAGAAGAATTAAGCTTAACTGTAGAAAAAATCGGAGAGATCCTGGGAGGCAGGGACCATACCACTGTTATGCATGGGAGAGATAAAATTAAGAAATTAGTTATTATTGATAAAGAAGTTCAAAGAGTGTATGCAGATATTAAGCAGCAATTATCCACATCCTTGTCTTAGTTATCCACATACCTATCCACAAAAAATAACAATTTGCTCACACGAAATTCTCCCAAAAAAGAACTTAATAATTAACTTTTACACATATCCACACAGCATATTAATACTACTACTAAGATTAATAATATATAGTATAATCTCTTCTGCTTGTGGATAACAACCTTTGGATAATTGGTGTAGTATTCCTTCTTTTGCTGATAGCCTATTTATTTGGCAGGCTTCATAGCAGAAATAAAACTGATATTCCCACGGATTTAATTGATTTATATAAGGGAGTTCAAGAACTGCCAGCCAGAGTGCTGCAGACAATTCAAGGCTCAATTAATCCTCAAAAGGGCAAAATGGCAGAACTTTTAACTTATGCAGAACTCCGTTATGATTATGACCGGATTATTCCTTTGGGGTGGCCAATTGACTTCATTGGCATTAAAAATAACGAGCGCATAGATTTTATAGAAGTAAAGAGCGGCCAATTTCACATCTTGACAGAAGAGGAAAAACACATTAAAAACCTTATTACCAGAGGAATGGTCCGTTTTAGGTTAATTAAAGTAACCGAAGAAGAGGTTCATAAGTTCGTCACTGCCGAGAAAGAAAAATGAAGTTTTCTATTTTACAACAAGATTTACTACCAACTCTACAAGCTGTTAGCAGGTCTGTAGGGGTCCGTTCCACCTTGCCTATTTTAGATAATATTCTATTGTCAATTGAGGGCGAAAAGTTAAAAGTTGCAGCTACTAATTTAGAAATTGGAGTCATTAAATATCTGGCTGTTGAGGTAGGAACAGCGGGCGAGATTACTGTTCCAGCCAAAACTTTAACAGATATTATTTCAGGCTTAGGCCCATCCAAAGTTGATATTGAAGTTGAGGGGGAGCTTTTAACTATCCACTCAGGCAAGTTTAAAGCCACTATTAATGGAATTACTGCTTCTGAGTTTCCCTCCATCCCTATTTCTCAGGAGGCAGGAATTAGTTTCCCCAAGGGAGTGTTTGCCTCTTTATCCCAAATTCTCTTTGCAGCAGCCATAAATGAGGGCAGGCCTGTTTTAACAGGCATCTTAATGGATCAAAAAGACGGGGATTTAGGCTTTGTAGCTACAGATGGATTTAGGTTAGCCCACCTGAAACTTAAGATAGAAAACAAGACTCCCCAGTTTAGAAGCCTAATACCCAAAAAAACCTTTGAGGAGATTTTAAGGATTATTGCAGAGCAGGAGGTGGATAATATTAGCATCTCTACTTCAATTGGCCAAAATCAAGCCATTTTCACTTTAGGGTCAACCATTGTTTCCTCAAGGTTAATAGAAGGCATCTTTCCTGCTTGGGAAAAGATTATTCCAGCCCAGTTTGTCTCCAGGGTAGTTCTAGATAAAGAAGCCATCCTTAAAGGGATTAAATTAGCCTCAGTTTTTGCCAAAAATGAAGCCAGTGTGATTGTGGTTAACCCCAAAAAAGGAGGGTTATTCTTGCAATCCTCTGCCAAAGAGTTGGGTAGCCAGGAAAATGAGATAGAGGCAGAGGTGGAGGGAGAGGATTTACAGATTGCTTTTAATGCCAAGTTTTTACAAGATGCTATTTCTAATAGTTCATCTTCCCAGATTATGTTGGAGTTTTCAGGAGCCCTCTCAGCTGCTCAAATCAAACCAGTGGGAGTTGAGGGTTTAGAGTACATAGTCATGCCTGTCAGATTAAGTTAAAAGTTAAAAGTCAAATTGAATTTTGAGTTATCAAACACCCTTATAGGGGATGGTTCTAAAGTGGAAGACTTTTTCTTCACCCCATCTGCCTATTCCATCAAATTTGGTCTCAGGGCCAATAAATAAAGTATAAGTCATGCCTAAATCAAGAGTCTTCTCAAAGGTGATAATGCCAGTTTTCCTATCTGACGAAAGCTCAACCTTAAAAGCTATTTCAGGCTCTATTCTAATTTTTAATTCCCCTTTATTTTCCAAAGGCCTGTTAAAGCTAATTTCAATAGGAATATTGGTGGCTATTATGGAGTTATCTAAGCCTTCAGGCTTGGTTGAAACAATTCTAGGGGGATCGTTTGGGTTTGAGGTAGGAGTAGGTTCATTTGTTTGAACTTGAGTGGTTATACTAGATTGCTTATTTTCTTTGCTATTTAGATAGAAAAAGAAAGGTAATATGACCGCTATTATTAACCCAATAAAAATCTTTTTTTTCATTATAATCCTGGTGGAAATTCTGTGTCTAACTCATAACTAAAAGGTTTTTCCAATAGTTTTCCATTTTGAGATTTAGTGCCGTTTAGAATAGTAATGGTGGTTATGCCTGGTTGCCAATTGGTTTTAGGGGTTAGAACTAAAGTGTTTGTTCCTATCCTTAACTTAACATAGCTTTCTGCATGAGGAGAGACAGTATAGGAAAAATCTTGTGCAGCTACAGGTTCATTAAAGGTAATTTCTATTTGAACAATGGGTAGCTTTTTAAAAGAGAGATTCTCAGGTGGGTTAATGTTCACAATAGAGAGTTTTTCTTCTGACGGTAAAGTAATTGGTGTGGCACTGGGGCTGGGGCTAAAGTAAGGAACTGGTCTAGGTGAATCTACGGGACCCCCTCTGTTTATAAGAACTAAAACTATAACTAAGATCAATATTCCCAAAAATAATATTAAAATAATTGTTTTTTTACTCATAAATTAATTTTATCTGCATAAATATGAAGGTGTATCCAAAAAGGTCATGCCTCCAGCTCCTGCTGCACCACTAGATAATTCTACATGAACATGTTTTTGATTACACCCGTCTCCACAAATCCTAGCACCTCTCTCCCCTGATAAATGTTCTCCTGGGTTGCCGCTGCCATTATTGGTATGATGAAAAGTAATCATATATTTTTCATTGGTTTGCTCATCTATCCCTGTGTATCTTTGAGTGAAAGGAGAACCAGGCTCCTGTGGGGATTTAAAAGCCCATTTTATAACCCTGCCGTTAATTTTTGGTAAATAAACTTCTTGCAGGTCAGCTCCTGCAATATCAATGCCATATTTTGTGCCAGCCATTCCGCAAACCCTTTGAAATTCAGCTTCACCTATTGCTTGTTTATAAACTTCATTGCAATGCCCGCAGCCATTACTGGCAGGAGTAGATAAAGAACCACAAGTGATCTGGCCATTGGGAATAGGGCAACTAGAGGCATCTGCAGGAAGAGTAGAACCAGGGGTGGTAGCAGATCCTGTGGAAGTTGTTGGAGAAGTAGGACTGGGAGGTGGGACAGATATAGCTGCAACTGTTCCAAAAAGAATAAAAAAGCCCAGGATCAAAAAAAGGAACCGTTTTTTTGTAGTTTTTTTAAAAGCAGAAGCTCTGGGGCCTGAGATTTGGCTTGAAATGCTGTTGCCTATATTAATTATTCCATTCCCAAATCTAGTTAAAGCAGGCCCAGCCCGACCACTGGTTACCCAATGCTTAAATCCTACCCCACCTACCCCTCCGGCTGCTGCGGCAAAAGGATTGCCAGCCCCTACCCCTGTTCCAACCAATGCTCCAATTCCGCCAGAAGCTAAAGTAGCTATATTGCCGCCTGTTAGATATTTGCCAAAGTTTCTTTGGAAAAAGATGCTAGAGCGAGAGGTAAAACTCTTTCCTGCCTGGAGTACGCTAGAGGGGATTTTTGGGGTTTGGAAAGTAGGATTTGTAGAAGTAGAGGCACCATAAGTGCGGGTGGAGGTTGAAGCTGAGGTTTTAGGAGCAGATTGAGTTTTAGTACTTGCAGCCTGTTTTTCAGTAGGTGAAACCATAGTTGACGGAGTTTCTTCTTGGATAGGCCTAACAGCAGTAGATGGAATGTCTGGAGTTGTTTTGGTGGTTGGTTTATCTAACACCGCTACTCTTGTTCCCTCTGATTGAGCCATGCCAGATGGCATGGGAATATTAGGGAGACTAGTTTCACCTAATGTTGCTGCTTCTTCTTGTACAATTGGTTGCTCACCCATAGCCCCAACCACAACTGGTTTTTCTTTTAACACCTCAGCTACTTCCATCTGTTGCGAAGGAGTAAACTGATCCATGATCTGGCGCATGTTGCCTGGATTGGATAGATGCCTAATTAAAAAATTATCATCCTTAAATTTTTCCCCTTGAAACTCAGGAAAAGAGCGCAGCAGATTAAGGCAAAAGGTTTTATCAACAAAAGTGCCCTGATCATCTCTGGTAGGAAGTTTACTCAAGTTAAATTTGCTGGTATTTAAGGCCCACAAAAAAGCTCTCAGTTTTTTGAAATCGACAACTTTTAGATAAGCCATAGTTTTAGTTTACGCTAGACTCCTTGCCGTTGTAAAATCTCTGCTGGATTTGAAGTAATCAGCTGATGTTCCTGAGGTGAGGCGACCACCCTCATTGCTACATGGGTATTGCCTGCAAAAAACAACCCTTCTCCAATCCCTTCAGCCAGCAGTAATCTTTGCTCTCCCTCAGATAAATTAAATACTCTGGCCAAAAGGTCAATTGAAGCAGGAGCTTGTTTTAGCAGGATTTGGATAGAAGAATTAGAAATAATCTCTTTGCCTCGATCCAGGGCTAAAAAGTCTTCTACATCTTGAGTAATAGTGGTTAATCCTAAATAGTACTTGCGTGCTCTTTTGGCAATATCCACCAAGAAATTAGCAGAATCTTCATTTCTCATTAAATACCAGGCTTCATCTACAATTAACAGCCTTCTTTTTAACTTGCTTCTGATTTTGGTCCAAATATGGTCTAAGATCATATAAATTGCTAAAGGCCGAAGTTGGTCTGGCAGGTCCCTGACTGAAAAAACTGTGAAAGAATTAGACAAATTTATATTAGATTGGGCAGAAAAGATGCCAGCTAATGATCCTTTGATAAATCTTTCCAAGCGTGCTGCCAGTTCCATAGCCTGAGCTTCCTCCATGCCAATCAGAACTTTGTATAAATCTTCCATCAAAGGCATGCCTGAAGGTGGATTTGCTTGGGTTTTAGGATCATCTGTAATGCCCTTTAATTTATAGGTTTGTTTTAAGCTTCTATCTAAAATAGCACCCTCTGTGGGTGTTAAATTGCCCATCACAATCTTTAAAAATGAAGTTAAAGAGAGGATTTTTCTGCCTAATTCATTTTCCCCAGTTTGCATCTGCCCCAAATCAAAAGGATTAATCTTGACAGGAGAGGAGGGGGAGAAATTAATAAACTCACCCCCCACAGCTTCAGCTAAGGATAAATATTCTTGCTCAGGATCTATCACAATTATCTCTGTGCCAAACATTAAAGAACGCAAAGCTTCTAATTTTACTAAGTAACTTTTTCCGGCTCCGCTTTTGGCAAAGACAACCGAATTCGCGTTCTCTAAAGTGAATCTATCAAACAGTATTAATGAATCATTATGTTGGTTGATGCCATACATAATGCCTTCATTAGCTGTTAGCTCAGATGAGGCAAAGGGAAAAGTGGTAGCCAAAGAAGTAGTATCCATATTATGAGTTAGATTTAAAAGGTCTAAGCCTGTTGGCAGGCTGGATTTAAAACCGTCTTCCATCTGCAAAGTAGTGGGCCTGGCTGTCATAGAAAGAGAAGCCAAAGTTGATTCTACTAACTTTGAGGTATTGTGCAGTTCTTCTTTGGAAGAAGCAGGAACTGTGACATATAAAGAAAACTGGAAAAATCTCTCTACTCCTTTAACTAATTGTTCTTGTAAACTTATGGCATCTTCTAGCGCTACTTCCACTGCTGGATCTACTGCCCTGCCTCTTTCTAGGTCTGTTTGTAAAGTAGCTTCCATTTCGGCAATCTTTCTTTTTAAATCATCTAAAACCCCGGCTGATTCAGAAGGATAGATAAACATAGAGATTAGTAGTGAGTGGTCAAAAGAAACGATTGGCTCTAACCAGTTAGGATCAACAAACCTAGGATAGTTGGAAACAAAATAGGTTCTAAAAAATCTGTTGTTGATCCTGATATTATTAAAATCTATTTCTATTTCAGCAGGAGCTAACACATCTTCTAGAGCCAGCCCAGGTTTAGAGGAAAGTGGATCTATTTGCTTATTCTGTTTTTTAAATTTATCAAAAATACCCATAAGTTAAAAGTAAATATCAAAAATCAAAATGCAAAATTACAAAGTAAAATTTAAAATTTTAATCTGTCTTTTTTATTTTTACACTTTGCATTTTTATATTGTCTCATCTAATTCCTCCACTACAAAGGGATGGTTTCTTGATGCTTGTCCAGAGTATTGTGGTACCACCTCTTGGGCTTGGGCCACTGTCTGAGCAGGAGTGGTAGAGGTCTTTTGTTTAACCACCTTAGGTGGATTTAAGTTAACAGCTGCAGGCAATACTTCTTCCCAAATTTCACCATTATAGATATCAAAAAATAGCTCCACTAGTTTTTCAGAAACTAATTGTTGGGCCCTTAAACCCACTCTGGATAACTGCCTGACTATCTGGTCTCGCCTGGGATACAGTATGGTTTTGATTTTTTGCTGCAAGTTTTCTTGAGAGGAAGTTAACCCCAACTCTAATCTATAGATAGGTACTACCAAGAAAAACTTTTTATCTAAGACATCATTTTCTTTGATAGTATTTTGGATAAATTGCCTATAAGAAACCATCATTTTAGACAACAGTTGGTTAGTTTGCATCTTTTGGGCTTTATCCAGGATAGATAGATAAGAGCTAATATTTAATCTTTCAGAAAGAATTACTATTTGAATAGAAAAAGATAAAGAATTTAGCATTTGGGCAAAAGCAGAAATGATAGCTACCTGTTCCCTTTGGGATAGCAAGCCAAAGTTCACAGCTGAAACCTGCAAAATTAAACAGGCCCCGCCATCTTTCAAAAAAACTATATCATCCCTGATATCAGAAATTGGCAGATGTTGTTGTGTTGTGCTCATGGTTAGTTTTGAGTTCGTAGTTTAAAGTTCATAGAATTTTTATCTATGAACTGTTAACCCCTTTCGATGTAATCATTAATGGTGCCAAAACCTGGCCGGATAATTCTATTTGCAAAACATCAAAGCTAAATCCATCTTTTTCCACCTCAATTTTATAAGTGCCATTAGGAAGTGGAGTTGAGCCGGTAAATTGGCCCAGTTTATTAGTTTTCAAAGCTCTCACTGGCAGCCCTTCTTTATCATAAATCACCACTACCACTGAATCTAAATAATTACTTAAGTTATCTTTGATGATCCCATTTATGACATTAGGGAAAGTGGTTAAAGCCAGTTGTGTTTGTTTAGGTTTTTCCGGAACAATCACCTTGACAGAAGCTTTAGTTATCGCTGGGGGAGGAGCAATAGACGCATCTACTGTTTCCAGTTTTTGTTTGATGCCTGAGGCTTGAGTGACTAAACCCTGCAAATCAGATAAAGCCTTATTAACCTCTTGGCTATAATTAGGAGACAGGGTATGAGGGTTTTGAGCAGCTTGTTTGATTTGGGACAGTTGCCTTTCTGTCTGGATAATTCTCATCTGTAAATTCTGGGCTTGTTTGGCTAAATCAACAGTTTGTTTTAGTTCTTGATGGGAAGGCAGATCAGCAGGAGCAGCTGGCTGGATGGGTTTGGCAGTCTGCTGGATCGGTTGAGGAGCTGAAGGGCTGACACTCGGAACCCTGGACATCCCCGACATGTACGTTAAATACCTGCTTTTAAAAAGTGGCTCATCTTGATAGGTTTTATCCCCTTTTTCCCAAATCCTCTTAGTGGGAGAATAAACAGCCTTAAAAAAAGCAATCACCCATTGGTCTAGCGGACGGGCCTGAATAGGCAAAAAAGCAAAAGCTGCACCTAAAGATGCAGAAATTATTATTAAGGGCCAGCTGATTAAAGGATATCTGCTGGAAGCAAAGACAAAGAGCAGATAGGCAATGCTTGAGCCAGTAGCAAGATAAATAAACTGTTTGAGGGTCATATCCCCTACCAGCTTAAATTGGAAGGTAGTTACATTTTGGGGCACAGGATGTTGTTCCATAGTATTTAATATATACATCGTGAAAAAAATGATGGCAAGCAGCACAAAACAGATCATTATAGGTCAAATATTTGCCACTTGAAAATTAAAGATTTTCAGGATATCCTGAAAATGTGGTGTTCCATCCCACCTAGCTTTTAGGCAAAGTGGGGAAGGAACAAGGGAACTTGGTGTAAATCCAAGACTGTGCCGCAACTGTAATCGAGAAGCTATAGCTCTGAGCGAGCAAAGCGAGTCGAAGAGTCAGGAGACCGACCACATTATAACCCTGAGCAAAGTCGAAGGGATCCCGTAGCAGGAAAAATATGCCAGAACAAGAAACGCTCAAACGTCCAGAAATTTCACCTCTTATTCAACCTCAAATTGACCCAGGAGGAAAACTGCAGCCTATTTCCTGGCTTAACGATACAAGAATTATACTTAGACCGGATGACCGAATTTCCCACCTTGTAGAACCTCAAAGGACTCAAGAAATACCGGTTGCACCTGGATTAGGGAGAAACTCTATTCTTGAAAAAACAGACTGGAATTCTGAGTTAGAAATAACCACCCTTTTTAAAAACTACAACAGATATACGAAAGAAGGAAAAGCTCCGCAGGAGGCTCTGCAGTTTTCTTTGGAGGAAGTTGAAGCAAACATCAGAACCTTCACTTTGGAATTTATCCAGGCCAGGCTGGTGATTCCTTTTTTAGTCAGCCTAGATTCCTCATCTGAATATAGCATTCTGTCTAAATACGATAGCCGTCCTATTGTTTATAAAACCAGTGAACAAGAAAGATTAGGGGGGAATAAGGAAGCAATGATAAAAGTAGATGCTTTTATGAGAGATGCACCAGTTGGTTCAGTGGCTATTACAAATAGTTCTCCGGGGGAAACCGGCTGGTTTGATAGCCAGGGCAAAAAGATTATTTATGATGATAACCAGATGACTTTTTACGTAAAAGATGAGAACAGTTTTTATGCTTTCACCATAGTTTCAGATTTAAATTATGACCAATCAAGAAGTTATTCCATTGGATTTGGTATTGATGAAGTAAGGCTGAATGGTAGTACAGAGATGGAAAGAGTTTCTAACTTGGTGAGAAATCCAATTCTACTTTCCCGTCCCCAATCAGGGCAATCTCCAGTTGATGATGCGATAAATAGAATCCTGGCCATCAGGGGAACAGGCATGATTAGAATCAAGAAAAAAGATGGTATACCTGAATATAAACCTGTTTCAGAGTTAGTGGAAGGTATTAAAAATAGAGAAAATATGCTTAATTTTTGTGAGGAAGCAGAGCAGGTAATCAGCCAGCTAAGAGTTTTTGTTTTTTCTCAAATAGATCAGTTAGGAGATTTTAGTATTCAAGAAACCATTTCTGAGGTGGTTGATAAAGCAATACTTGAAATTACGCGTATAAATCGTCCTAAAAGTTCCAAAACAGAGATCAGAAAAGTTAGTCCCAGCAGCGCTGTTTATTTTAATAAACCCACTATAGCTTCATACACCCCAGATGTAGCAGAATGGATGCAAAGAGATTATAGAGGAGAAATTGCTTATTTAGAAAATCAAAAAGGATGTGCAGGAGGAAGTAGGATGGGGACATTTAGTATTGGTTCTTCTGCAGTAGTATCTTTTGGGGGAGTATCTTCATCTGGAAGTAGGATTTTTAGCTTCGGATCTACCTCTTTGGAATCAAGTAAAAAAGGCAAAACCTGTGTTGGCTGTGGCGAGGTAAACTACTGTACTAAAGATTGTTATAAATGCGGAGGGATGTTAATTTAAACATTGACAAGGTTAGCTAAGTTAGACAATATAAAATCATGCAAACAGTTAGCCTTACTCAAACAAAGATAAATTTTTACTAAGCAGGGAAAACCAGTGGTAAAGCTAGAAACTTATGGCAGAAGTAACGAATTTGACAAATCGTAAGGTTTGTTATAATATTAGAGATATGTTAAACACAAACATTGTTTCTATAGATGAACTTCGTTCTAACCTGGCTGATATTATCAACCGCGTAACATATGCTAATGATAAGGTAGTGGTTAAAAAGTACAACCGGGAAGCAGCTGTTCTTATCAGTTTGGATGAATACGAAAAGCTTTTGGATCCTAGGAAGAGGTTAAGCAAGACTGCATGGGAAAAAAGTTTCAAAAAACTTGATAAAATACGAGCTAGAATCCCTAAAATGGACCCAGTAGAATTAGATAAAATTATTGATGAGGAGGTGGAAGTGGTTAGGGCAGAGAAAAGGGCTAGAGGTGAATGATTCGAACAGTATTAGACACGAATACTTTAGTTAGCGCTGTTATCAACATTGGATCGTCTGTAGCTGCTGAGATTTATCAAAATTGCAAAGATAATCACTTTGTACTGGTAATTTCTCCACAAATTTTGTCAGAGCTTGATGAAGTTTTGCATCGAGAAAAAGTGATAAAAGCCCACAAAAGATCTGATAAAGAGTTACAGGAGATAATGAACGGATTATCCAGAGTCAGTTTATCTGTCACCGGTAATTTTAGAATAGAAGTAGTAAGAGATCCATCAGATGATAAAATTCTTTCAGCAGCGCTTGAAGGGAAAGCTGATTATATTGTCAGTAGAGATAGAGATTTACTTGACCTTAATCAATACCAAGGGATTAAAATTATCACCCCCGAAGAATTTATGGGAATTCTTAGAGCAAATAAATAATCCAAGCTCAATCCCGTCAGGATTATGTTAGTTTTTAATCAAGCTACTTTATAACTTTTTTAGTAAGATAGACTCGTCAAGTAAGTTGACACAAAGTTTGGGAAATTCTATGCTGGATAAAGGCCATAGAATTTTTCCAAGAAAGGAAAATATATGGCAGAAAGAATTATGGCAGATGCAGGGATACCAACAGAAGGAGCTTCACCAACAGAGCCAGCAACTGGTCCATCTCCAGAAGCAGGTGTTCAACAGTCTGTCAAATCAGTTGGTTTTTTGGAAGAATACGACCCAAGTAAAAATTATACTTTTAGGCAAGAAGGCATTTACTCTGTTGCTGTTGATCCGCAAACAGGTAAAGAAGTAGCCAGAGTACCAAGAATAGAAGGAGGAGCTTTACCTAATTGGCTTAAACCGTTCAGCCCTACTTTTAATAGTTTTTTTCAAGATTACACTAGAGTTTCAAAAGAATTTGCAGAAATAGAAGCTGTTCCTCGCCAGCATGTTCCGCGTCCCCACCGCTTTGAGTTTCATGCAATGTATGATCAACGGTTTAGGGAGTTTCATAGAGTTAAAACAGGCGTTGACCAATTTGTTGATAGTGCTTTGCAAAGAGGGCTTCTACATTTTGTTATTAATGATTTAAAAGCTTTGCATGTGCGTGCAACTCAACGTGTTAGCCGCTCAGAATTTGGATCTGAATCAGCTTCAGACTGGCAAGCTGAGCTGCGCAATTTTGCAGAAGGAGGCTATAAGGAAACATTCTGGAATTATGGAGACGATGTTTTAAGAGCAGTATTTGGCAATATTCCCATAACAGTATTGCGTGAACAGTATGAAGGTGTAGGAGCTTTTGTAGCCTCCAAAATAGCAATTGCTTTAGAAAAAGACCTCAAAGGAATTGCTTTATCACCAGGCGAACTAGGCGATAGAATTTTTAGAGAGATAAAGGAAGATCGAAATCGGGCAGAAGAAAGAAGAAGAGAAAGAGCTACTGCTGATGAGATGTTGACATATAGTGATTGGAGAGAACGCTTTGATTTTAACTGGGCGCAAACCCCTGAAGAGCTGGAACTTTCCGTTTTTGCCTGGCTGGAGAAATTTGTGGCCCATTTGCCAGAAGCCACAATAGAAGAACTTAACAATGAATCACTTACCTGGAAACGCAATGCTGTCAGTGCTCTGGAAAAAGCAGCTAACAGGTTGCGTATTTCAGAAAAAGACCCTTTTTATAAAGAACTAAAAGGTACAATTGAGGGATATGTTGAGGTGCTCCGGGGAGTAAAGTTTTTGGAAACAGATGGTGGAGCCGAAGCCCACACGGTTGCCCTGGAAGAATTTGCCCATAATTTTAATGAAAAGCATGATGCTATTTATTTAGGCAATGCCAAATCTGCCATTATTCAAGCCTTTCTTGCCAAGCATAAGAATATTGCGATGGGAGATGATGGAAATATTGAGAAGCCTCAATTCGGTGATATAGAAGATTTCAGGGGGAATATAGAAGAGCAGGCCAAAAGATATGCAGCAACCCATGAATTATATATCAGACCAGAAGATTTTGAGGAGAGAAGGATACAAAATAACGAGGGTTACGGGTGGGATGATGTAGTTGAGGAATTATTGCTTGTAGATAGTAGAGGTATGGCTCAAGCAGCTGTTTTAACAGATCCTATTGCTCAGGCAGAAGCTATAGTAAAAGTAGCTACCAGGACAGGTGTATTCAAAAACATAAAAGAAAGGTTAGACAAAGAAGAAGGATTTGACAGCTTGACTGTAGATCAAAGAAGGGATGTTATCAGAGACAGGATAAAAGCCAAGATTAGCCTGGCAGGTAATCAGCAGTTGCTCAGTGAAATTAATGCCATGAATCAAACAGAAGCTGACCAGGCATTATGGAAATACGTAAGAGATTTTAACCGAAAAATGGAAAGCCAGGGCCATAGGCTCTGGTTCCCCAGTAACTGGGATACAGTTAGATTAAGCATTAATAGGTCAACTAAGTTAGTAGACAGGGTTTTATCTGAAGAAGAACTGGAGGCCATGATAGAAGAAGTCAGCCCTTTTGTTATAGGTGGTAAACCAATTATGATTGATAAATTAACCCCTGAACAGATTGAGGCAGAAATAGCAAAAATAGCCGGGTTAAGTACTACACAGAAGAGAGAACTACTGGAAGATGCTTTATTTGATAAACAACAAAGAGAAACTGAGGCAGAGAGGGCCTTTAATATCAATAGAGCTTATCAAAAATTCTTAGGAGTGGATGCTAGGTGGGGCGGTATGGCTGTCAGAGTAGTTAATGATGATGGAGAGGTAGTACTAAGAAACGTCTGGGATATAGCACAAGAGATATTGAAAGCCAAGATTGATGCAGAAGAGGCAGTTATCGAAGCCCAAGTGATTACCCACGAGGCAGCATTAAGAGCAAGAGGCGGATTAACAGCTGCTGAAATAGAGAAAGCAGTAACTGAAAGAAGAAGAATGTTAAGGCGGGATTCCACATTTGGCGCTACCTTAGCCTTAAGAGAAATAGGCATTGCTAACGATTTGCCAATCTGGAATTACTATTATTACAATGATCCTCAACGCATTCAAACTTTTGCCCCACTTGTAGGATATACCCATAATGATAAGACAGAAATAATAGAACTTTTAGATAGGGGCAGAAGAGAAATGAGGGCGGTTTGGGATTATCTGGCAGATACTTATATGGATGGTAAAATCTTAATGGTAAAAGATGAACCAAATGTAACAGTAGATGCAAGCGGCCAGCCAGCAAATTTCCATCAAGAGAGAATGGATCGGGCAAGGGTCATTAATGAGGCTGGTGTATCAGTTTTAAGAGAAGTATTTGAAGCCAGGTTTCAGCTTTCAACCAGTGGTGGAGTAGAAGTAGTTGACCTAATTTCCAGGGTAGGAGATTTAGGAATATATGATTTGCTTTGGGAAATGGGGTGTAAGGATTTTAGGGAGTTTCAGGGATTTATTAAAAGAAGAGATGAAGTGGAGCTAAGAAAACAAAGTTTTTGGAATATCAGACAGTGGAGGGACCCAATTACTTATGCAAAAAGGTTACGAGGGGCACATGCTGCCAGGCCATACCTGACAGGAGGAGATGTCAAAGGACAACGCAAACCTGGCTTGCTTCAGGAACCAATGATGGGTGCTTATAAATTTAGAGATGCGTTTGTTGATAGAAATAGCTGGGGAGGTAGTGGAAGCAGTGAAATAAAAAATAAAATAGATCAGACTAACAGCGAGTTTAAGAAAGTACTCCAAGAGATTCTTGAGAATGATGGGAATTTTGCGAAATTAACTGTGCAAGAGCAAGATAAAGTGGTCGAAACAGGAGCTGGCATCTTAAGCACCCTGATAGAATATATGGAGGCTCTAAGGTATAAGATGAACAGAGCCGGGCTGGCTCCCAAAAATTGGAAATTGGACAATGAATTAATATTTAGGCATTATGCCATAGAATTGTTAAAGAGGGCTCCATTACCAGGCAAAGCAGAAATCTTGGGAGGGGGTGAAAAGTTAGGAGATCAGGATTTAGGTTATGCTGTACAAGGCAGAAGTAAGTTGGCTATTAAGATATATGAAAATATTTTAAGAACCAGTTCTTACCATATTCTAGTGGGAAAAGACCGTCAAGTTTTTGATGATAAAGGTGTGGAGATTAAAGCAAGGATGGATACTGAACGAGCAAGGATACAGGCACAACCGTTAACTCCTGAACAACAGAACAGAGTTAATGCAAGAAGGACTTATCTAGCCTCTCTTAATACCACACCAGATATGCTAAATGAGGAGATTGCTAGATTAGAAAAACACTACAGGGAAGAAAGGCTCCATAAAGAATTTGTGGGAGAGTGGCCAGCTAAATTAGCAGAAGCTGCCGAGCAATTACTACCGTTAAAACTTGGGTAATGTAAACTCTTTGTATTAAGGCGATTTTCTTTTCCACTTAAGAGGATTCCAGGGTGAAGCACTTCGATCTATGAATGTTCCTATACCGGGTTTCGTAGGACCATATTCGAATCCTCCAGTGCCAGGGTTAAGATAGTATCCCTTCTCTCCAAAAATATTCTGTTTAAACATTCCCCCTTGGCCACGAATAGCACCTGCTCCTTGTTCATAGTATCCTCTACCACCCCTGATACCTCCTGATACTTCCTGTCCAATTAATTGTCCTGCCTGGCCCATTTTACCAATAGCGCTGACAATTATATCCGGAATTTTAGGCAATGCCATTAAAGCTCCAAAAGCCAGTAAAATCTTAATAAATCCTAAATCTAAACCTCCAAACAAAGGGAAAGCAGTACCCTCTACAATATTAATTTTATCTGCGGCATATACCGCTGGGACAAAGCTACTTTCTTCCATCTGGTTTGATTGAGTTACTTTAAGGGGGCCACCATAATCCTGACCCATTAAAAAGGCTACGAAATAAAATACAGCTAAAACAGCAGGAAATACTAAGATATTAGCAAGCAGCTTCAGCATCCAGCCGGTAGCAATGCTCTGCCTGCCTGGTAAAGCAGCTGCTAAAAAATGAAAAGGGGCACTAATTGTTAGGAAAATAATTGTTAAATAACTAGCGAGTAAACGCAAAAGCAGTTTTAACATCTGATATATTAGGGCAAAGGTGGCGATAAAACTTAACATCAATCCTACCCATGTGGTAGGAAAAGTAGCCACTGTTACCCCAGCAACTAGATTTATTAAAGGACTGGCAATCAGCCCATAAGGAGGAGGGATAGCTCCTGACAAGGGACTGATAAGTTGAGCACTAATAAAACCTGCCAGCAGCCTGATATAAAATTGAGTTTCACCGTTCATTTTCTCTAGGATAGCGCCTAAGGCTTTAGAGGCATCATCCCAGGTAATGATATTTAGGAAGGGGCTAAAAATACTCAACATACTCTCAACAGAGATATGTTGTACTAGGTTTGTTCTTTGGGGATCATCTAGCTCATTTTGAGCAGCAGCAAAGAAATAACCCACAGCATTTGTGCCTATAAAAGCCGTATCTGAGATAGCTGCTGCCATAAAGTAACTGAATGTGATAAGGATCAGACCAAGTACTAATCCTGGTAATGCAGCCTGTGCTGTGATTACAGTTTGAGGATTAATTCTATTTCTAAACATTACCATTAACCCAATAACTACAAAGATAATCACCATAATTAAGTAAGCTATATTTCTTGACACTTCCCAAAGTCTCAATACTGGATCTAAAACCCTAGCTGCTGATCCTACTACTTGAGCATTAACGGGTTTTACTATGCCAAATCCCTTTCCCACATAAGCTATATAATTGACTGTTCTAACAGGAGGATTGGTATACAAAGCAGTAATTAAGGAAGTTGTTGAACCTAATACCCCTCCTGATAAATCAACTTGGGATAAAACCGGTACCCCGGAAACATAAGTTAAACAAGGCTGGCCAATTACAGATTGGCCAATCCCTAAACAAGAAAAAGTATGAAACATATTATGGATTAAAAGATCAGTGTAGATGGGAGAGGTGGGGGAGATGGTAGATGGTAGATGGTAGTTGGTAGTTGGTAGTGGAGAAGCAGAAGGGGTAGATGTCTGAGCATGGATAGGAGTAGCATAAAGCGTAAAAGTTAAAAGGCAAAAGGTAAAAGTCAAAAATGCAAGTAAAAAGTAAAAAGTTTTTAGAAATTTTGAATTTTGAATTGTAATTTTGACATTTGACATTTGAATTTTGACCTTTCTTCCTAAGATTAAACCAAAACTTAAATACTTTCAAGTTTTAAGGTTTGCACCAATCAGTGCCACCAAAGTTACATAAAATTCCAATATTAAAAGAAGTTACCTCAACTCCTGTGGCTATTTGTATGAGCTGTAGTATCAGCCACCCTACTGCCATAAAAACTATGCCTAAGAGTGCCCAGGTAATGGTCATTTTGGCAGCTTCCAAGTTTTTAGGGTCTCCACCTGACCTTAAATATTTATATCCTGCAAAAGTAATCATCACAAACATAGTAATAATCCCCAAGCCTACAATTGAGGAAATGATGCTATTTAAAATATCTTGTATTTGTTGTAATCCAGCAGGCATATATCTAAAGTAACACTATATCAAATACGATGGTATATATAAATTAATTAATTACGGAGCGGTAGGTATGGTAATCTTTGTTAGGCCACCGCTAAATCCTAAGAATTCAGCTGCCACATTTGCCAAAGCAAAAGCCACTGCCAAAACTGCCAGCCCAATTAGGGCATTAACTATTTTACTTCTGGCTTTGCCAACAGCTTCTTTATCTCCGCCAGAAGTAATCCAATCAAATGCTCCCCATACCAGATAGATTAATACTAAAAGTAAGGCCACAGCAAAAGCCAGTTGTATAACATTACCTATAAATACCCCTATATCTTTATAGCCTTGGGTAGGGGCTTGAATATTAAGATCAAAAACAGCATAAGCACTGGCTGCTGCAATAAAATAAGTTACAGCAGAAGAAACAATGGCTAATTTTTTCATTACTTATTTAAGTATATCTCTATTAAAAATATCTTGTCAAGTCCCGGTTAATTCTATCTGCAATCTGCTGCTTCTTCACCAGGGAAACAAATTCGTTTACAACTTTTAGAAGATGAATCATATGAGTATCCAGGTGAACAAGAGTTTGTGGAGAAGAAGCTAAAGCCTGTAAATTTCCCAAAAACTGCAATTATGGCAAAAGCTGCTGCAAATAAAAGTATGCCGATCATGGCATGGATGATCTTTTGTTGGGCTTGTTGGACTTTTTCCTTTTGCCCTTCAGAAGTAATCCAATCAAATGCTCCCCAAAGGATCATAAAAAGAAAAAATACTGCTGCTACAGCATAGATCAGCCCTATCAAATTACTGAAAAATTTGCTTATTCCTGTTGCCCCACTTAGATTTCCTTGTGTGAAAGGATCTAATTCTGGTGGCGGTTTTATGGCACCAAATATATCTTTAAAATCTGCAGCCAGTTTCATATTAGCCAATTAATCTTAACCCAGTTATACCAAACAATCTAGCAAGTAAAAATTGTAAAATCAAAAATGAGAGCATTAACAATATAAAGCCAATTAAAGAATGGATAATCATTTGTTTGGCGCTTTCAATATCTTCTTTATTTGCCCCAGCCTTCATGTATTTAAAAGCTGCTATTAGAAAATAAATCACCACCAATACTGTAGCTATTGAGAAGATAGCAGGAACCAGCCTTGTTGTCCCCTCGCCTAAAGTGGTAATATCCCTAAAACCAAAATCTTTACCCAAATCTATTGGATCTGGAGCTTGTGCAGAAGCATAAGGAGTGTAAAGTGTAAAAGTTAAAGTGTAAAGTGCTATTATAGTTTTTACTTTTAAGTTTTTACTTTTAAGTTTCATTTAAAATGGTGTTTGCCCCCCTGTTTTGACAAAAATCTCTGTGGCAAACCTGGTGATAAAATAAGCCAAAAAGATCACCATTAAGCCTACCAAAGCCCAGGTAATTCTGGACCTGGCTTTGGCTAAATCTTCTTTTTTGCCTCCTGCTAAGATATATTGGTATGCTCCCCAGACCAGGTAGAAAAAAGTTAGAAAAAGCATGATATAAATGGTGATATTAACTAAAACAGATACAAAACTGCTAAGATTGATAAATTCTGGTTTTAAACCAGAAGGAGTAGGGATAGGCTGGGTTTGTCCTGGTAAGGTTAGTGCTAATAAAGATTTAAGATTCATGATTCAATTATAGCTTAAAGCTTAGAACGTAAAGTGTAAAGTTACAGTTTAAAACTTAAAGTTTCCTTTTCCCTTTTAAAGTAAGTAAGCTTGCTCCTAAAATATTTGCAAGTTCTTTCGTTTCTGTTAGTAAAATATTAACTTCGTTTTTATCAGTATTGGTTCCATCTCGTAATATTCCAAGCCAGTACTTAGTTTCATTAGCACTCTTAAGGGCAATAGCATAAAAATTAATGAAATCTTTCTTGCTTGATGCAGCTTGTGCCTCAATAATATTGGCTCCTATAGAGGTAGCAGCTCTTAATAGCTGATCAGATATTACCCAGAAAATTCTTTCATTAGGTAACTTAGTCACAAATTGCACTATCCTAATGGAAAAAGTATATGCCCGGTACTTTAGTTGTTCCTTGTTATTGTTATTCACAGATTTAACTTTTTAGTTGTAGTTTTGCGCTTTAAGTTTTACGTTTTACACTTAAATCCCTATTTATTTACAGCTATCAAATCCTGGTATGCACAGTATATCAACCCCAATAATTTTTAAAAGTAAGGTAGCAAAGATTACAAACAAAAGCCCAATGATAGCTGAGGTAAACCTATCCCTGCCACCCTCCAATCTCTCTGGGTTACCAGCAGATGAGATCATCTGAAATGCACCTACAAGCATCAGTAAAAAGGCAAATCCACCAGAGATAGCTACCAGAAATGTTAAAAGATCTTTGATAAAACTAATCGGGTTGGTGTGGATACAACCAATAGCTGTGGCAATTGCTGGATCTTCATCAGTTCCACACGGTTTTGCTCCTGCTAGGGTACATTTACTGGGGTCGGTACAGTGAGGGGTTATAGGTGCGCCAGGAACCACAGGAGCAATAGAGGCAGAAGGGTTTGGTGTAGACGGAGTTGTGGCTGTGGCACTAATTTGGATTGGCCAAAAACACTGATGAAGCGGAGCAAGCTTATAAATTCGCAGATTATATTTATACCCAATCTCTCTTGATAAAGTTAAGTTTGTAAAAGCACCCTGACCTGTGCTGCCGGTCTCAGTAGAAGCCAAATCAGGATCTCTTCGGCTACTTACATTAAAATCTTGAATTTTATATTCAGTGTTAGCCAATCCTAAGAATTTGATATCAAACGGAGTATTTGGTTGAATTGTACTTGGGGGTGGAGGAGATAAACCTATTGTACATCCTCCGGTAGCCCCTATCTGGTAGGAAATTTGCGAGCAGAAATCTTGATAGTCACCACTTGCATTAGGTTGCCAATACAATTCTCCTGTGAATTTTCCAGCTTCAATAAGAGAGTTTGTTCTAAAACCCAATTCACTCCCCCTAATAGTTAAAGAAAATTTATTACCTGAAACAGTTACAGATTGTGTATCATAATCTCCAAGATGAGCGTACCACGCACTGAAGTGTAAACTAACTGATTTACCATTTAAGAGTGCTAACGTAGCTGGATCATTGATTGTAAAATTAAAAGTTAAATCAGTTGTACCTTCTGGAAAATATTTAGGATCATAAGTAATGTTAACAGTGGGTGCAGCGCAACTATCTGAAGCTTGCACAACTGGTATGAATGTGTTGAAGAGAGTCAAAAGACCAATAATTCCAAAGATAAAAAGTCTGGACATTATCCAAAGCTTAGCATAAGTAGGGCTAAAATGATATCCTTCGGCAGGCTCAGGACAGGCAATTTTGAGCTAGGTTTTGGGATTAGGATTTAGTTTTATGGTTAGGCTTGATTTTTAATAACAGATTGCGCGAAAGATTCTGATAAAATTGTATGAAAGCTTTTTTATCAAAAGCAGCTTTCATTTTTGGCAGGGTTTGCATTTTATCTGCATCTGCAATTACATTTGCGAAATAAAATTCCGATAAACCAGTATCTTTTTGCTTTGCCAATTGAAAGATTTTATTAAATGATAATTCTGTTTGTATACAAATCATATAAAGATCAATATAATCCTTAGGCTCCAGCCGTCCGAAGACTGCAAGTACCTTATTTGTCGCAATATTAATAAGTGAATCAATCCTGATGCTGTCAATGGTTTGTATCTTGCCAAAATGTTTAGGTTGTTCTTGAACAATGTCGATTTTTTGCATCCAGCCCTCTTTTTTATTCTCCAGAAAGATCTCATTATATGTTTGAGAACGGATATGAATTGTTAGTTTAGAATTTGTTTGGCTGGCAATTTCCTGCATAGTAGTACGGAGAGTAAGGGTATCAAACGGCTCCAGGCTAAAAAAATCTAAATCCTGGCTTTCACGGTGAGCGAGATAAAAAGCCGAAAGAGCAGTACCACCTGTCAGGAAAAAAGGTCTGGCAAATGGTGAGGAAAAGAATTTTAACAAAAGCGTTGTTTGATGTGGGTATAGGATCTGGTTGTTTTGTAACCTATACATGGTAGCCCCAAACATTAAGCGCCCGTTGCCATGCCCGTTTAATATTGATTGGTAAACGTAATTTTGGGAAGATTTTAACAATATCATTTACTGTAAGATATCTCCATATATCTTTAAATTGCGCATGGGTTAATATCCGTGCTACCAGCCAGGATTTTTCCGTAGTATTCTTGCTATGTAAAATATTTCGTACTTGTTTTTTATTAAGATCATAATCCCAAAGAAAATATAGTTTATTCATGGTTAAATAATACCACAATTTGTCATTTTGGACATTATCCAAAGCTTAGCATGAGTAGGGCTAAAATGGTACAATTTGGAGACCATGTTTCACTGCAAAATTACAATTCAAAATTCAAAATTTCTAAAAACTTTTTACTTTTTACTTGCATTTTTGACTTTTATTTTTTGCCTTTTAACTTTGCCTGTCTATGCTGATGAGCTTGAAGATATTAAAAACCAAATTAATGAGCTAAATCATGCCAGGGAATTATCTGTTTCTGCCACCAAGCCCTTGGAAGGGCAACTGGAGGGCTTACAAAGGCAGCTAGCCCAAATTCAAGCCAGTTTAGACCATATAGCTTTAACTATTGCCCAAAAGCAAAAAGAGCTGGATTTAAGGGAAGATAAACTAGCCCTGCAGCAAGCCCTTTTAGAAAAAAGAGTTAAAGCCTACTATATCCGCTCATATCTCTCAGATCCACTGGTGGTGATTTTATCCTCATTCCAATCAGGAGATTTATTTAGGGAATTGTCTTACCGCCAGACTGTGGCCAGGGAAGATAAACAAGTCATCTCCTCCATTACCAGCCAGGTGGTGGATTTATTAAATCAAAAAGAAAAATTAGAACAAGATAAAGCTAAACTGGCTTCTTTGCAAGCAGAGGTAGACAAAAATGCGAAGTTTTTGGGAGGGGAGGTTAAAAAGGCCAAGACTTATCAGGAAGAGCTTTCCTCTAAAATTGCCCAACTTTCTGCCCGCCAGCAACAAATTATCTCTCAAAGGCAAGCCTCCTTAAACTTGCCTACCTCTTTGGGAGCAGGACCACTCTTTTGTACTGATGATAGAAAGCTGGACCCGGGATTTTCTCCAGCTTTTGCTTTTTTTACTTTTGGCATTCCTCATCGGGTGGGGATGAATCAATATGGAGCTTTGGGTAGGTCTCAAGCAGGCCAATCTGCAGAGCAGATTTTGCAGGCCTATTTCCAAGACTTTTCCTTTGAGCAAAGGCCAAATATCAATATTTCTGTCCAAGGTTTTGGTTCTATGCCTTTGGAAACTTATTTATTAGGCATTTATGAGATGCCAGATTCCTGGCCAATAGAGGCTTTAAAAGCTCAAGCTATTGCTGCCCGCTCCTATGCCCTTTCCTACACTAACAATGGTTCTAAAGAAATTTGTACTACTCAAGCCTGCCAGGTTTATAAAGGAGGCAATAAGGGAGGGAATTGGGAAAATGCAGTCAAACAAACTGAGGGTAAAACCATGGTTTCAGGAGGTTCTGCTGTTTCTGCCTGGTATTCTTCAACTGATGGAGGATATACCTATTCATCTTCAGACGTGGGTTGGAGTTCCCGCTCTTTTACTAAAAGGGTCAGAGATACCAGTGGAGATATATCCTCATTTGAGGATCTTTTTAGCAAAAGTTATGATAAAGATTCACCTTGTTTTTATGCAGCCCAAGGTTTTAGGCCTCAATATGCCAAGAGTGCTTGGTTGAAGAGTGAAGAAGTTTCAGATATTGCTAATGTAATCATGCTTTCCAAAAGAGATAGTTCTGTTTCATCCCATATCTATCAAACAGATAAACCAAATCCAGAGGGGACTGAGACTTGGAATGAAGATAAAGCCAAACAAGAATTAAGGAATAAAGGGGGTTCACCATTTAACAGTGTTTCAGCAGTTTCTGTGGGGGTAGATTTTTCCTCAGGACAGGTAACTTCTGTAACTGTGTCTGGAGATAGAGGGCCAGAGACCTTTAACGCTACAGAATTTAGAAACTTTTTTAACCTTAGGGCTCCAGCTAATATTCAAATTGTAGGACCGTTGTTTAATATAGAAAAAAAATAAAGTTAAAAGTCAAAAGTTAAAACTCAAAAGTGTGGTAGTTCTGCCCTGCAGAACTTTTTAATTTTAAATTGTAATTTTGAGTTTTGCATTTTGAGTTTTGAAATCAAAAAGAGTATACTCCTTTTTGCCATGTTTCCTTCTTATGTAGAAAATCCAGAGAATTGCTCATTTGAAGGCCAGGATCCCCAAGAAAAAATACTGCTTCTTTTAAGGGCTCATCCAATAACTAATTTAAGCTGGATTATTCCCGCGATATTACTCTTTTTCCTGCCTTTTGTGATAGGTTTAGCTTTGAGCTTTTTTTCTATTCCCCCAAATATTATTCCAGAGCCTTTTGGGCTGGTTTTTTTGCTATTTAATTTTTTACTAATCATGTCCATTGTTTTTGAAGGTTTTTTATATTGGTATTTTAATGTGTATATAGTAACTAATAAAAATATTATTGATATAGATTTTCACTCCATTCTTTACAAAAACATTGATGTTGCCCCTCTGCGCAACATAGAAGATACCCAATCCTCTATGATAGGGATACTGCATTCTATTTTTCACTATGGCCATGTTTATATCCAAACTGCAGGAGCAGCCAGAAATATAGATTTAGTTGATGTGCCCAGACCCCATCATGTGGCTGATTTTATCTTGGATGAATCACATAAAATTTATGGAAATATCCAGTAGTTTTAATTTTTTAAATTCGATGGCCTTTTTAATTGTTTTAAAGGCGTCAACTTTGCTTATTCTTGTGATATATATTATATTTGCCCTAATGATTGTCAGGCAGGTTAGTTTAATGAGCCAAACTTTAATTACCCCAGTTTCCAAAGTTGTGAAGTTAGTAGCCATATTCCATGCCTTTTTTGCAGTAAGCTTACTAGGTTTGGCATGGGCCATATTATAAAGAGTTAAGAGTTATTAGTTCGGAGTTCGTAGAAAAATATCTACCTACTACGAATTAAAACGAAGCGTATTATGCAATTAAAAGTAGCTCAGGTGGTAGGTTTAAATACAGATCAAAAAGCTGCCCAAGTTTTATCTATTATTTCAGATAAGGATAATGCTTTCTTTGCCCTCTTAACCTTAGAGTGTGATGATGCTTTTACCAGGGGCAGGCAGACTTTATCTGAGCTTTCTGATTTATATTTTGAGGGTAATTCTTCCCAAAAATTATCTGAAGTGCTAAAGGCCTTGCAGGAGAAGTTAAAAGATGTTTCAAACTTTGATTTTATATTAGCTTCTTTATCAGGAAAAGTGCTTTACCTTTTGGGCAAAGGCAATGTAGAGGTTTATTTAAAAAGGGATGGGAAAACCTCACAGCTTTTATCAGTAGGTCCCCCCACAGATTTGATTTCCGGTTTACTGCAGCCAGAGGACAGGGTTTTATTTGCCACTAAAAATTTAACTGCCTTTTTAGCAGATGATTTGTTATCTGCTTTAGTTCTGCCACTGGAAAGCTTTGAGGAAGAGATTTCTAATAGAATTTTGGGTGGAAGTTTTGAAGAGAATGGATTATCTGGTTTATTAATTGAAGTTAAGCAAGATCAGGATAAAGTTAATATCCCCCAGCTCTCTGAAGAGGCTTCAGAGGCTCAAATTACTTCAGAAAGTGCCAGTAATTTACCTAAAAAAGTTAATTTGGAAAAGATTGTTCAAAATTCTAAGGGTGGGATCATCTGGGCAGTTGTTCATATTAAAAAATTTATCCCTAAAACCAATAAAGGCAGATTAATCTTAGCAGTTATACTAATAATAATTATTTTTGCAGGGGCCTTTTTACAATTTCAATCAAGCCAGAATAAACAAAAAGAGGAGCAGTTTAACCAGTTGTTGCAGTCAGCTAAATCCGATTTTGAGGCAGCTAAAGGTTTGGCTTCCCTAAACCCTTCCGAGGCCAAAACAAAGCTAGATTCTGCCAAAGATAATATTAATAAAGCCTTATCTATAAAGCCCAAAGATAGCCAAGCTTTAGAATTTAAAAATCAATTGGAGGGAGAGTCCTCCTCAATACTGCAGCAATTTACAGCCACTGGCTTTCCCTTATTCTTGGATTTAGATTTGATTAAGAAAGGCTTTAGCGCCCAAAGCATGAGTTTATCTGGAAAACAGTTATTGCTGTTAGATGCCAGCAGTAAAACTTTAGTTGCCCTAGATTTAGATAAAAAAAGCAACCAGGTTTTAGCAGGGGAAAGCCAACTGGGCCAGGCCGAAATTGCATCTTTGAATGGAAGCTTAGGTTTTGTTTATTCTGAGGATAAGGGCATTGTCAGAATTGATTTAACCAATCAAAAAGAAGCCACTGTGGCCAAAGCAGATGAAGAGTGGGGGAAAATTGTGGATATTTCAGGTTTTGCCAGCAATGTTTATTTGCTGGATACTCTCAAAGGACAGATTTGGAAATATTTGCCTGTCCGCAATGCTTCGCAAAGCGATGCAGGCGGGTCAACTCAGGATGGGTATTCTGATAAAAGAGAGTATTTAACTGCTCCATTTGATTTAGCAAATTCCATCAGAATGCAGATTGAATCCTCTATTTATGTCTTACAAAGAGATGGAGCAATGTTAAGGTTTACCAGGGGGGCAAAGGACCATTTTTCCTATGGAGGTTTAGACAAAGGAGTTTTAAACCCTAAGAGTTTTTTTGTCTCCTCTGATACAGATAATTTGTATCTGCTAGATTCTGGAAATTCCAGGCTTTTAATTTTAACCAAAACTGGAGAGTATAAAGGCCAAATTAACGGGGATAAGTTTGCTCAAGTTTCAGATTTAGTGGTAGATGAAAAAGAAAAAAAAGTCTATCTTTTGGAAGGATCAAAGATTTATACTGTGGATCTAAGGTGAAAATAGTCAACAAAAAGGCCCTACATAATTATCACATTTTAGAATCTTTGGAGGCAGGCATAGTGCTTTCTGGTTCAGAAGTCAAATCCATTAGGGCAGGCAGGATAGATTTATCCCAGGCCCATGCCAGAATTTTAAATGGGGAAGCATTTTTACTGAATGCCAATATTGCCAGGTTTGCCCAAAGCAGTGAGCAAACCTATGACGGCACAAAATCCAGAAAATTATTAATTCACAGAAGTCAGATTGACCAATTAGTAGGTAAAACCTCCGGTAAGAATGCTACCTTAATACCAATTTCTATTTATGAAAAAAATAATAAGTTTAAAGTACAAATTGGCCTAGCTAAGCCTAAAAAAGAGTTTGATAAGCGCAGAGTAGTAAAGGAACGTGATCATAATCGTAGAATACAGCAAGAGCTTAGAGGAAAAGAATGAATATTTGCTTTTAGGCTCAGAATATGGTAATATAATGCAATGGGGATGTATAGTCTCGACAGGTTAGCACTTTAAAAACTGCAAGTCGTTAAGGCAAAATTAAACGTTAAATATTTTTGCAAAACACAAACGGCAAGAATATTGCTCGTTCCCTCGCAGGTCAAGTGCAGGGCCTAATGGCTTTGCGCGGCCAAGGCAGCTTTGCTGCTTTAGCAGCCTAACAGGGTACTTTAGAATATATTCTCTTTCTGGCGGGATACTAAGGTAAGTACAAAGCCAGGATGCTGTTAATACAATTTTGATCGATCAGTATTAACAAAAGAAAGTTTGGTCATTCAGTAGTTTTCCTGCTAATTGGTTACAACTGCTGAATAAAAATTAATTAGCTAAACTTGTAGAAGTTTTTAAATTAATAGCTTGCACTCGGCTCACAGCCGACATCTCCACCATAAAAAGCCCACTGAAGTGGGCTTTTTGCGTGATTAGTTGCTTTACTATAAACTATGAACTACCAATTATGAACTATCTTCTGGATATTTTATTTCCTAAAAAATGCGTGGGGTGTAAGAGAACTGGAAGCTATTTTTGCCAGAGTTGCATCAGGAATATTAAACAAGGTGATTTAGTTTGCCCAAGATGTGAGAAATTGTCAGTAGGAGGACAGACTCATCCGATTTGTAGAAGAAGATATGGTTTAGATGGGCTGTGGAGTTTAGGGATTTACCAGGATTCCTTAAGAGAGGCAATTAAAACCTTAAAGTATAAAGGAGTAAGAGAATTAGCAGAAAATTTAGTAAATATTACTTTGGAATATTGGGTAAAATATCAACCATTTATCTTAGACCAGATCAAAAAAGATAGAGGAGAAGGGTGGGTAGTAACTGCAGTTCCTTTGCATTGGTATAGGCAAAATGATAGAGGTTTTAACCAATCTTCTTTAATTTCTCAGATGTTTGCCCAAAAATTAGGATTAAATTATGCTAAGGCCTTAAAAAGGATTCGTTTTACTAAGTCCCAGGTAAAACTTAAAGGTAAACAAAGAAAAGATAATATTTCCGGTGCGTTTGCATTATCTACAAACTACCCACTACAAACTACCAACTGCTTACTTATTGATGATGTTTGGACCACAGGTTCTACTATCAAAGAGTGTTGTTATATTTTAAAAAGAAACGGAGCCAAAAAGGTCTGGGGAATAACTTTGGCTAGATAACCAATATTCATTCTGGTAAAATTAAGCTCAACGAGGTGGGTTGTCCGAGTGGTTTAAGGAGACGGTTCGCTAAACCGTTGGCAGAAATGTCACACAGGTTCGAATCCTGTACCCACCGCCAAGGAGGGGTCGCCTAGCGGTTTTATGGCGGAAGTCTTGAAAACTTCTAGGAGCTGACGCTCCTCGTGGGTTCGAATCCCACCCCCTCCGCACTTTACATAAGCAGTTTAAAAGCTTAAACTAAAAAGTATGCCAGAAGCAAAAGCTAAAGGGAAAAAACAACAGGCTAAAAATATTAAAAGGGCTGTAATTGATCCTCATGCTTTCATCCCTAAAACATCAGAGACAGGGGAAGTTAAAACCTTGCTTGAATGGGAAGCAGTCTCCCGCCCTTTTAGGAAAAAAGACAGGTCTTACTATACTACCTCTGCAGTCATAGTAATTTTACTTTGTTTAATTCTGCTTTTAGCCAGTGAATTTTTGCTGATTGCAGTAGTTTTAGCCCTCACTTTTGTAGCTTATGTACTGGCTTTTGTTCCACCGCATCCAATCAAATATAGAATCTCAACCCAAGGCATTACTATTGGTGAGGATTTTTATTTCTGGCATTTTTTAGATGCTTTTTGGTTTAAAGAAAAAGAAAAACATAAAATCTTGATTATTCAAACCAGCATTAGATTTCCAGGGCAATTAATGCTGGTCTTAGGAGACCAAAATGAGGAAAAAGTTAAAAAAATTGTGGCTAGATTCTTGCCCTATATTGAGGTGCCTTATAAATCCTGGATGGAAAAATGGTCAGAAGGACTGCAAAAACATTTCCCCCTGGAAAACGTGCATCGGTAGATAGACACCTCGAAGGAGTCAAAGCCCACCTTCGAGGTGAGAAAAAAATGTTAAAATACCCATGTTGTCCCTGTAGTTCAATGGATAGAATGCATGGTTGCGGTCCATGTGGTTGTGGGTTCGACTCCCGCCAGGGACGCCAGGTGGGATGCGAGAGCGGCTTATTCGGATGGTCTCGAAAACCAATCGAGGCGAAAGTCTCACGCAGGTTCGAATCCTGCTCCCACCGCAGATTTAACTCTTGACAACCTGTAAGGATTCTGTAATAATTATTACATATGGCACAACTAATTTCTAGTGAAGATTTTACTAGCATTCAAAAAGCCCAGGCAGGTTTAACTAAAGTTTTCAAAAAAGCAGAAAAAGATAATAAATTTGTCAGGGTTATGCGTAATAATGAGCCGGTAGGATTTTTAGTTCCTGTCAATGTTTGGGAGACTCTAATAGAGGATTTAGAGGCTATGTCCTCTGAAAATTATTTAAAAAGGATTGCCAAATCAAGAGCAGATAGAGTCCGCTATTCTTCAGCCCAAGTTAAAAAAATACTTGGAATAGACTAAATGTTTGATTATCAATTTACCAAAACTTCTCTTAAAAGATTTAAAAAGTTATCAAAAGACATACAAAATGTTAACAATAGAAAGGATATTTATAGGTGAAACGTGAATTTTCTGCTGGAGGGATTGTATTTAATAAGGGAAAAGTGCTTTTAACCAAGCACTCACAAAACAAACACTGGAGTTTTCCCAAGGGTTTAACTGACGGGCAAACATTAGAGGAAGCTGCTTTAAGAGAAGTTAAGGAAGAAGGAGGGGTGGAGGCAGAAATAGTGGGTAAAGTAGGTTATAACAAGTATGTCTACATCTTAAATGGAGAAAAAGTATTTAAAGTAGTAACTTATTTTTTAATGAAATATCTATCCGGTGATCCCAAGGATCATGATTGGGAGGTTGAAGAATCTGGATGGTTTACTCCGGAGGATGCCTTAAAACAACTTACATTTTCCCAAGACAAACAATTACTCAAAAAAGCTTTGGAAATATATGGCAAGTAATTTATTTGTCTCCAGAGGTGGAGAAAAACTTCAAAAAGCGATTGACGATTTCCGATTAACGATAAACGATAAAACGATTTTGGATGTTGGTTCCTCAACAGGCGGATTTGTAGATTGTTTGTTGCAAAATGGAGCTAAAAAAGTTTATGCAGTTGATACTGCATATGGAGAGCTGGCTTGGAAATTAAGAAATGATCCAAGAGTTGTGGTAATGGAGAGAACCAATATTCTTCATTTGGAAAGCCTTCCTGAAGCTAAAAACACCTCCGAGGTGGGCTCTGACTCCTCGGAGGTGAAGAAAGTGGATCTAATAACTATAGATGCTGGTTGGACCAAGTTGGAGTTGATCTTACCTATTGTTAAAAAGTTTTTAAAACCGGATGGTTTTATCATTGCTTTATTAAAACCCCATTATGAAGCAGATAAAAAGCTTTTAGTCAAAGGAGTTTTGCCTGTAGAAAAAGCTGAAATAATAAAAAATAAAGTGGTTAAAACGATTAACGATTTACTCGCTTCGCAGCGAGGCGAGCGATTAACGATAAACGATGTAATTGACTCACCAATTTTGGGTGGAGCAGGTAACAAAGAATACCTACTGTTTATAAGCAGAGCTTGAAAACTTCATTTAAAAGCGATGCTTTCAAACTTGTTTATTAAACTTTGATTTAAAAAAATGTTGGAAATCCTTCAAAATCCCATCCAGTTGTTTAGTCCTCCAAAGATAGAAGATAGATATCAACCCAAAAAAATTAACTACAAATATGGCCACAAACCAAAGTTTATCGCCCGCTTTGGCAGCTTTCCAAAGGCCAATCAATTTCCAAAAAACCTCCCAGACAATTAGTAAAATCAGGCCACTTCCTGCAAAGTTCTCCAAGTTCCAGTTAAACATAGATTTATTATACTTTAAACTTGAGCGGTCTCTTTATGAAAAAATTCATAGTGTCCTTACCCCACCCGCCCGTGCGCTGTTTATAGGTTATTTATTATTTTCCAGAGCTCGTTTGTGGAGTAGCTTGGGGAGTATTTTGTTGAGGTTTTTCAGGAATAAAAAAGCCCATCTTTCGTTTTTCCTCTCTAATAACGCCTAACTTTTTCGCAGTTGCCAACATTTCCTCAGTACTTACGGGTGCCCACTCTAAACCTTCCAATTCGGCCATAGTTTTTTCTTCGAGGGTTAAATTGACAAGATTAGCAAGGTCAGCCCCACTCATTCCTTCTGTTGCTTGACCAATTTGTGCAAAATCAATTCCTTCCGAGAACAGCTCACCAGATGCGGTAGCTGCTTTCTTCGCTTTCTCCATGTGAACTTTGAGGATAGCCTGCCTGCCTTCAGTATTAGGTAATCCCACTTGAATTAGTTTATCAATTCTTCCAGGTCGTTTAAGTGCAGGATCAATATCTTGTGGTCTATTGGTTGCAGCGATTATAGTGACATTGGGATTTGCTCTCATGCCATCCATATTTTGCAGAAGGGTAGCAACGACTTTTCGTGTTGTTTCGTGAGCATCTTCACGAGATGGAGCAAGGGAATCCAATTCATCAAAAAATAAAACTACCCTACCCCCTTTTTTAACTGCATCATTGGCTAAGTCGAATACTTTTTGCATCAATCTTTCTGATTCACCATACCATTTTGTTCCAATGTCCGCAGCCGATATTTCCAAAAATGCTGCATTGGCTTCTGCTGCCACAGCTTTCGCAATTAAAGTTTTTCCGGTTCCAGGTGGACCGTAAAACAAAATACCCTTTGGCCTTTTAACACCCCTCTTTTCAAACATTTCCGGGTGGTTGATTGCTAAAACCAGCCTTTTTGCTTCAGCAACTGCTGCATCTTGTCCGGCAATTTCATCAAACGATGATGATTCTCGAACCACTTGGGCTTCAACTAAATGTATCGGGCTCTCTGTTTCCGTGCTTGCTACTTGCGTAAGAGCATCCTGATTAAGAATAGGTGGTCTGAATGTTATAGTTCTATCTTTTGGAGGCTCAACACCTGCTTCGTCATAAATGATTCCAGTAACTTCTTCATAAACTCTTGCATACTGCCGAAGATAGGAGATGAATTCTTGCTCTTTATCATAAGCAGCAGATGCACCTGTTTCATCACCGAGAGCTAACCTTCGAGGAGCAGCACGTAATGAAATTAGCTCTTCTGTTAAACCTCTTTCTAATTTAGGTAAGTCATACTTTTCCGCATAACCTGGTTCTGCGGGGTTTCTTTGACGATCTGCTTCCATTTGTTTTCGAATATGTGCCTCTTCTGCTTCACGACTGCCAAAACTCAAACCTAGCTCATATTGTTGCCCTTCACGAGAGAAAACCAATGAATGAATTGGTACACCTGAAATTGAGGGTTTTTGCTCCTGTCGAGTTGTGAACCCCTTCATTTCAAGCATTTTTTGAAGTGTCGTAATTCTCTCTGGCCCGTAGTATCCATAATCTGGTCTTTGACCAACATCTGCCGCAAAGTGATACCAACTCTCAAAACTGTACTCATTTCCCTCTTGAGCACCCCAACTCCATAAGTCTGAATTGGTCGTTTCAATCAAAGTGTCCCCGATGTTATTATTATGAAGCTGCGCAAGATTTCTTGACCCTTTGCCTAGATAAACAGCCAACTTATGAATAATATCTGGTTGATAAACCTCAACTTTTATTCCTTTTGGCCTGCCTTCTGGACTTGGTGGAGTAAATTCTGGTGGTTTAACACCATCTGGCACTGCACCTGGTATCGGTTCTCCTGGATTCATACATCTATAATCTCAAATTTTCTCACAAGATTCAATGACGTTTCTAAACCTTCAAATTTCCAGTCCCACATAAATTTATTATACATGAAATTTAAGCGGAGAGGGAGGGATTTGAACCCTCGATACCTTGCGGTATACGCGCTTTCCAAGCGCGCGCACTAGGCCACTATGCGACCTCTCCAGTAATGTGTATTTTAACTTGTAACTTGTAACTTGTCATCAATTATTCTCCGTTGATTTCGGGTCAGTTTTGGAATATAATTTGCCCAACAATCTCTAATGGTCTTCCTGATGGGTACGATTGGATGAATTGTTGAACAAATGGATGAGAAAGAGCTAATTAAAGAAAAGTTAAATATTGTAGATTTGATCCAGGAATATCTTCCTTTAAAAAAGTCTGGTATAAATTTTAAAGCCCCATGCCCTTTTCATAATGAGAAAACCCCCTCCTTTGTAGTTTCACCTGAAAGACAAATCTTTAAGTGTTTTGGTTGCTTAAAAGGCGGAGATATTTTTACCTTTTTGATGGAAAAAGAGGGAATGGAATTTAAAGAGGCTTTAGAAACTTTAGCCAAAAGAGCAGGAGTTCCTCTAAAACAAACAGCAGATAAAAAAGATGCTAGAGAAAAGCTTTATGAAGTTAACTTAAAAGCCCAAGAATTTTTCCACCATATTTTAACCAAGCACCCCTTAGGCAAAGAAGCCTTAGCTTATTTAAAAAGTAGAGGCCTTAAAGATTCATCCATTTTAGAATTTGGTTTAGGTTATGCTCCTAATTCTTGGGAATCTTTAGCTAAATTTTTGCTCAAGCGGGGATTTAATAATCAGGAAATTATAGCCTCAGGCCTGGGAGTCCCTTCTAAAAGAGGTTGTTATGATCGATTTAGAGGTAGAATTACCTTTCCTTTAATTGATGGCAAAGACAACCTTAGAGGTTTTTCAGGTAGGGTTTTGATAGCTTCTGAACCAAAATATATCAATACTCCCCAAACTGCCCTGTTTGATAAAGGTAATTTTTTGTATGGATTAAATTTAGCTAAAGCTGAGGTTAGGAACAAAAAAGAAGCAATTTTAGTAGAAGGAGAAATGGATGTTATTTTATCCCATCAAGCTGGTTTTAAAAATGTAGTGGCTACCAAAGGCACAGCTTTAACTGAAGGCCAAATTGAACTTATTAAAAAATATACTGATAATTTATCTTTGTGTTTTGATATGGATTTAGCAGGGGATAGTGCTTCAAGAAGAGGCATTGAAATGGCAGATAAGCTTGGATTAAACATTAAGGTAATCCAAATTGAGGGAGGAAAAGATGCAGCAGAGGCTGTTTTAGATGATCCAAAATTGTGGCAAAAAGCAATTGAGGAGGCAGTCCCAATTTATGATTACTATATAGCCTCCATTGCTAAAAGATATGATTTAAAAAAGCCTGTAGATTTAAAACAAATAGGCATAGAGTTAATTCCTGTTTGGGCCAAAATCACTGATGATTTAGTTAGAGAACATTATATCCAAAGGCTAGCCTCATATCTTAAAACAGATGAGGCAATTTTAAGGTCTGCTGTTAATAAAGCCAGATCAGCAGGGAAAAAAAGTTATAGTGAAGTATTCAAAGCAGATAAAAAAGAAGATGATATAGTTTCTTCAAGGTCAAGGCGCGAGCTTTTGGAAGAATACTTAATTGTTTTATTTCTACACCCGCCAGCGGATTTAACTTTTGCCAGGTTTCCCATTGAAACTTTATTTTTAGAAGAAAGGTGGAGACAAATTTATGTTCTTCTGGTATTATACCTTGATTCAATTTCCTTTAAGGGAAAAGCTTTTTCTATCAATGAGTTTGTCCAAGGATTGCCAAAAGAAGTTTTAGAAGAGATAGACAGGCTATATTTAGTGCAGTTAGATGAAAAACTGCTCCAGGATAAAACCTGGAATAAAGAAGTTGATGGGGTGGTTTCAGAACTGAAGAAAGCTTTAATTAAAGCCTCCTTGCAAAGGCTATCTTTAGAAATCAGGCAAGCCCAGGAATTTGGTAAGATAGAATTGCTAGAAACTTTAAGTAAGAGATTTCGGGATTTATCAGTAAAATTAAAAAATCTATAGACTATGGCTAGAAAAAAAGAAGTACAATTAGATGCTAAAAAACTGATTAAGCTTGGTAAAGATCGGGGTTTTGTGACCCAAGAAGAAATTTTGCAAGTATACCCTAAACCTGAAGAAGATATTGAGGGTTTAGATGAGTTGTATATAAAACTAATCGGTGAAGGGATTGATGTTTTTGAAACAACAGCTGAAGAGCTTGAATCAGAAACCAAAAGCGCTACAGAATTGGAAAAAGAGTTAGAGCTTCTATCAACCCTTGAGGAAGGTTCTGTTACAGATCCTGTCAGGCAATATTTGCGGGATATTGGTAAAATTTCCCTTTTAACTGCCCAAGATGAGATAGATTTGGCCAAAAGAGCAGAAAAAGGTGAAAAAAGAGCCCGGGATAAAATCATTTCTGCTAATTTAAGGTTGGTGGTCTCCATTGCCAAAAAGTATGTAGGCAGGGGTATGAGTTTATTGGATCTAATAGAGGAAGGAAATATTGGTTTGATGAGAGCTGTTGATAAATATGATTGGAGAAGAGGTTATAAGTTTTCAACTTATGCCACTTGGTGGATTAGGCAAGCTATTACTCGGGCTATTGCAGACCAGGCCAGAACTATCAGGATTCCAGTCCATATGGTAGAAACTATTAATAGGTTTAATAGAACTCAAAGAAAGTTAATGCAAGAGCTGGGCAGAGAACCTACCCCTGAGGAAGTAGCAAAAGCCTTAGGTATTGATGAAACCAAGGCCCGGGAAATAATTAAAGTATCACAAGAACCCACCTCTTTGGAAACTCCAGTTGGTGATGAGGAAGATTCTCATTTGGGAGATTTTATTGCAGACCAGGGTTTGCAGCCGGATGAACAAGCCACACGTGAGCTTTTAAAAATTCACTTAGATGAAGTGTTGGATTCACTTTCACCCAGAGAAAAAAGGGTGCTGCAATTAAGATTTGGGTTAGAAGATGGCAAACAGCGAACTTTAGAAGAGGTAGGCAAAGAATTTGGGGTAACCAGAGAAAGAATTAGGCAAATTGAAGCTAAAGCAATTAGGAAACTTAAACACCCAACCAGAGCCAAAAAATTAAGGGATTATTTAGAGTAATCTTAGACTCTCTACTTAAAGTATCAATTTGAATCTATCTTCCTAATCTAAAACTACTTCTTTCTCCCCTTTTATATATTGACGAATTAGTAAACTAATCAAGGTTTGGTAAGGGACATTGTTTCTGTATGCTTTTGCTTTTAGTCTTATTAAATCTTTCTTTTTAACCCTTAGGGTGATGCTCCGGCTTTCTTCAAGCTCAGGATAATTCTTTACAGCTTCATCAAGCATCTTATTAATTTCTCCAGCATTTTTTGCAGGAACATATTCATCTCTCTCAAGAGCTTCTTCAATCTCCTGCTCGTACTTATCTAATACGAGATTTTTAAATGGGTCAAATTTTTTAGTTTTGTTCATATTTGTTTTCATAAATACTTTCTTGTTAATTTTCTACTCGGATAAACTGTTTTCAAAAAAACTCTTTTTCTTTTTTTATCTATAATGTACGGTGCAACAAAAGCATATCCTCCGATATTTACAACTAAAAGTCTTTGGCCCCTGCGCCCTTTGCTTTTATTTTCAAGATCAGTAAGTTTTTTTCCTTTTTTATAAGCCTGGATTACGTCTTGAAAGCTAACACTTCTGGTTTCTTTAAGAATTAAATCTTTTTCTTTAGAGAAATCAAATTTATGCTTCACCTATATATTATACTCTTTGTACATACTTTGTCAATACATAAAATGAAGCTAAGTTCGAATAAGCAAATCTTGCGATCCTTCGGATCTAAAGAACTATCTGGCTCCCCTGAGTTGGAGCGCTTAGGACTAGCACTATTAGAATCAGAGGATGAATTCGAGCCTATCTTTATTTAATGTATATTAACCTGGCTAGTACTTTTTATTTATAGGCATGTTATTGTATTATTTGACAAACATGACAACCCAACTCCCTTTAATAGGCCAAAATTATGAGTCTGAAAATATTGAGAACAAAACTGTCGCTGAAGGTGAGGTACCACAGGATTTATGGGAACCAATATCTGCATTCAGTAATGCTGATGGTGGCCACATACGGCTAGGGGTTGATGGTAGTGGAAATAGGATTGGCGTTCCTCAGGAAAAAATCGAAAAACTACAAACGGATGTTATTACCTTATGTAGTTCAGGATTTAATCATAGATTATACCCGGATTTAACTGTAGATCAGGATAATGTAATAAATGTGTACATTCCTCCCGCACCTGCTTCACTAAGACCAATATATTCAACTAGTCGAGGCGTTCCAAGAGGTGGTCGGGTTCGTGTTGGCCCTTCAAATGTTCAACTGGATGATGAATGGTTACGTCGTTTTGCTATTCAGGCTAGTGGTGGAGCAGAGTTACTAGTGTTCCCTGGAGACTATGAACAACATTTGGACACAAGTGCAATAAACAGATATTTAGAAGCTGTGAGAAAAAAGCGAGGGAACGTATATGTAAACTTATCTATTCAGGAAATTCTTTTAAAACTTAGGGCTATTACACCCGAAGGCATGGTTACTTTATTTGGCTTACTAGCTTTTAGCACACCGACCGCCTTACAAGAATTAACAGCCCCAACTGTCAATGTTGCAGTTACACAATATGCGGGCACAAATAAAGTAAATCCTAATGATATTGCGGAGGTTAGCTTAGATGATAAAGAGTTTTCTGGAAATGTAGTTTCTCAATTTGAGAACGCTTTAAAATTTATATCATCTAAATTACCTACAAGAAGCAGGATAGATCCAGAAGGAAAAAGACAAGATTACCTTGCTATTCCCACATTAGCTCTTCGTGAAACTCTAGCTAATGCTCTTGTTCACAGAGATTATACTTCTACTGGAGGCAGGGTTCAGATCGATTTATATACAGATCGTATTGAGTTTGCTAATCCGGGGAGAAGCTTAATACCCCTTGAGTTACTTGAGACGGCACATCCCCAGACACGTAATCCCCTCCTTATGAGCTATCTAAGAGATTTAGATATCACTGAACACAGAGGAAGAGGCATTAGAACCATTAAAACCTCGCTTAAATCAGCAGGGCTTGCAGAGCCAACATTTATCCATAAGCATGATTGGTTTGTGGCAACAATTTTCAGCTCCGCTTTCATTAAAGACGCTGATCAAATATGGTTACAACAATTCCAAGATCAGAAGTTAAGCGAACATCAATTAAATGCCCTCGTTCATGTTAAACATAACCCAAGTGGAATCAGCAATTCTGAATACAGAAACCTAAACAATATGACAAACGTCAGAGACGACATCAGGGCTAAAAAGGAATTAGCTAAGTTAACAAAACTTGGGTTATTCAACAAGGTAGGAGAAAATCGTTATCGTCGATACATACTAAACCCAGAATTAACAGAATAATTCTATCGACCTTTCTATCGACCCCCTCCTTATATGTGAAGAGCCGCCAAATGCGCTACAACGCCTTTTAGCCTTCTATCGACCTTTCTATCGACTTTCTATCGACCATATTAACGAAGTTTAAGTGGTTACGGTTCATTACTCATTGCACACCCCAGAGTGTGGTAGGTAGACACCCTCTTTACAGCAAAAAGTGTTGTAAAAGTTTAATTTTAAGAGTAATATGATAAAAATCAATGAAAAAATTACTTATTAACTTACTTCTTGGAATCTTTGTTTTCTCTATCCTTACCCCAATCAGCGTGGAGGCTGCTTCCAGAGTTAAAGGTTATACCAAGAAAAACGGCGCTTATGTTGCGCCCCACTACAGAAGCTCCCCTAATAAATCAAAATTTGATAACTTCAGTACCAAAGGTAACTATAATCCATATACTGGTAAAAAGGGTACAGTAAATCCTTATAAATTCACACCCAAAAAATACAAACGGTAGTTGCTCCCCCGCGTGGATAATACACCCTCTGCTTCGCAGAGCCGAACAGCTAGCTTCTTACGAAGCGGCGCAGATCAAACCACAGTTGAGGAAAAATTTTGACTTTTTGACGCAAGATCAAACGTCAAAATTTGCTCCCTTTGTAGGGAATTACCCGAATGAATAACAGGCTCATTTTTGGAAGGTTTCTTCAATATATCTTTCACTTCTGGTGATAGAATGGCATTTACAATCTTGCCTTTTTTAACTAAGAATCTTTCCCAGAATAAACCAAGGTAAAATCTTTTAAGCACTGGTTCTGCGTCCTCATAAGCCTGTCCTATATCTTGAGCTAGAGCTAATAGGCGTTGCACCACCTTTAATGACCTTTCATGGTTAGCTGTAACTTGATTGAGTTGGTTTTTAATGCCTTTCAGATCAGCTTCATAACGAGGGTATATTCTTTGAAAACCTTCTGCGCTTAGAGTTTTGTGAATTAACCAGTTGTCCTCTGCTTCCCTCATAGCTGCCTCAATCTTTGACTGGCGGTTAATAAGAGTTTGAGATTCATTATCACTATTTTGTCTAAAATCTTCCAGGATATGCTTAGCTCTTTCTACCAGATCCTTAGCATAAGACTCACTAATTTGGATAGCATGAAACCAATCCTGTACTTCCTTCTCAAGGTCAGCTACTGTAACATAACTGCCCTTGCTACAGGTCTTACAATAATAATGTTCAAATATAAGACCATTCTTTTTAACATGCTTATCAGCCCAAAGCCTCCTATTACAAATAGCACAAAAGACAAAACCTCTTAAAAGGTAATTATGAACCCTTTGTCTGGAAGCATTTTGATTATGGGCAGTCATTACCTCTTGGCATAAATTAAAGGTTGCTTCATCTATTAGTGGGACATGCTCACCTCTATAAATTACCCCCTTCCAAGGCACTTTTCCAATATAAAGTGGGTCTCTAAGACAATACGCTAAAAGGCTGACTCCAACCTGACCTCCTGTAGTTGATCTTAGCCCTAGTTCATAAAGGTGGTTTGACAATGCTTGTACAGAAAAGTTGCCAGTAGAATAGAGTTTGAAGGCTTGAGTCAAATAAGTTCCTTTATCTGGGTCTACGCCAATAATCCTTTGGTCAAACTTGCTGATAGGTTTTTCGTTGAATACATTGATATAACCAATTTTGGGTTTACCAGGATAGTAACCAGCCTTAGCTTTTTCCTCCATCACCTTTGATACTTTTCTGCCTGTAATTTGAGATTGGAAAGCATTAACGCCTGCAAGAATCGTATCAATCAAATTACCTTCTGCACTATCATCAATCATCAATTGGTTTATTGAGATAAGTTGAGTATTAGCCTTTTTCAAAAGAGCCTTAATAGTAAGATGATCTAGGGTATCACGGGCTAATCTATCCGTATCTAAAACCAAAATATAGTCTACATCGCCATCCTGAACCCTCCCTAGCATGTCTTTTAGACCAGCTCTGTTCATATTAGTGGCTGACTTACCTTCATCTTTATAAACCCCTATGATGGTCGTATCGTTATCTTCCGCCCATCTTCTGCATCTGTTTATTTGGGTATCAATAGAAAGACCCTCTTCGGCCTGCTCATCAGTGGATACTCGTGAGTAAATTAAGGCTTTTTTCATATCCCACCTTTCTTTATAAGATCAAGTAGCTGGTTCTCCTCGTATCTGCGGTGCTTTCCGCTGCCGATTCTTATTGCTTTCAATCTACCACTTTTGTCCCAACGCCTAAGGGTTAGAGGTGTTACTCCAAGTAGTTGAGCTGCCTGTTTAATGTTTAAAAGTTTATAATCAGTCATCTTAATCTACCTTAATCAATATTTATCATTGGTGTCAAGATACCAAAGTATCTAACATCAGAGTATTTAATGTGTTCAAAATGTGTAGTTTGATTCGTCTCATATTTATTCTTATATATTGTCATTTAAATCTTTAACACCAAGGGCGGATGGCGGTAATAATTTACTTTGTACAAGTAAGATAGTTGCTAATCTTTTAGCAAAAAGGTCTTTCCTACCATGGTCTGGTGTTTTACCAGAAGTTGCAGCAGGAATCCTCTTACTTTTCATCTTCGGCAACCCCTTCCGCTTTGTCCTCTACTTCCTGATCTATAAGTATATAGAGCTTTTTATTGCCTTGAACTACATAATCTATCTTCCTTAATTCTAGAAGCTCTCTTGCGGCGTTTTTGACTGTCGTAGACCCATACTTACCAGTTGGTGTTAATTTTTGGATTATTTCTGTTTGGCTCTGAATACCTGATTCTAAAAGAGATAAGATATCCTCTTTAGCCTGATCAACTTTTTCTACCTCAGACTCAAGGAAATCTAAAAACTTGAAGCCTGTATCGCCATCTGTAAAAGTGGGAAATTTAACCAAAAAGGATTCTATCGGCTTATCTGATCTTAAAGCGGCCTGGGTGATTTTGAGTGTTAGATCATCTTTTCTTTCAACGATTAAAAGGCAATCTAGCATGGCCAAGATGTCACTTGAGCCTCTTAACTTATCTCCAGCTTCCCTCTTAAAAAATCCTTCCTTTCCATGGTGATGAATGAATATTATGCTGACACCCAACTCAAGCAATATCTTAAATCTATATTGAACTTCGGCAATTACCTGTGAGCTATTCTCTTCCCCCTTAAAAATGCGTCTAAAACTGTCAACGATGATTACCTTTATATTTTTATCTTGAATAATTTTGATAACTTCATTCATAAATCTATCTGTGTCTAGAAATAATTTGGTATCCGTACAGAAATAAATGGGTAATGTTTGATTATCAGTAAGTAGTTTAATCCTCTCTTGAATCAGTTTTTGAGGGTCTTCTTTACTGATAAACAAAACTGCGCTTTGTTGAGTTTCAAATTCATCCAAAAACTTTGCTCCTAATGCTAAACAGATCGCCAAATAGAGTGCCCAGAAACTCTTACCAACTTTTGGTTTTCCAGATATACAGGTAATTCCGTTGTCTGGTACTAAACGATCAACGATCCATTTATTGGGAGGGAAATCTTTTTGCCTAAGTTCCTCTAGAGAAACTACATCCAGGGTGGGAGTATTATTGGTCAATGGGTCATTACTATATATACTCTGACTTGTTGACTGGGACGGATCAGCTTCAACAGGTAGCTGGGCAGAACCATTTGTTGAATTAGATGTAGGTTGGTCTTCTTTCTCCTGCTCTGATAAATAGTGACTTAGTTCGTCAATTTCTTTATTACTAAGTTGTTCCTCATCCATATCAGCCTCCATATATCCTGCTTTTTAGAAATCTTTGAGCTTCCCAAAATGAATTAGGTTCAACCTTTAAAGTCCGTTGCCAAAACAGCTCTATAATTTGTTGGAGTTCTTTTGTTTGAGGGAATATAAAAATGGATTTACCCTCTGGAGTTTTCTCAATAGAATCAAGTGAAATACCTAAACTAATTAAAGTAGCTGCGACAGGTAACGAAACAGTTTCATAGTAAGTCTCATTTTTATTCATGATCTAATTTTCGATCTTTTAGAGGGGGATGAATATGGAATAATTTTAGATTTTGAGGCTAATTTATAAGCAAAAAGGGGATATTAGGGGAAAAGATAATTCCTATGTCCTAGTGACTTCACAATCTAACATATAACCACTAGGGGTAGTAGTTATGCTCTCACTCCCAAGTTTACGCTTTATTGCCTTAATTGCATCCTTAACTCTATCTTTGGGTGATGAGCTGTCAGCATGTTGTCTTAATGTTTTAAGACAAGCAACAAGCTCTCCTGAAAGATATGGGGTTTTAGGATTAGCAGCTAGGTGCGTTATTAAATTATATTCAGTTGTATCTCTACGAAATTGGGCTGTTGTCTCTTTGCCCTCCTTTGAAGTAAATCTAAACTCCCCTGTACGCAAGTTTATTGTCAATTTGGGAAAATTATTAGATGATGCTTCATTAAACTTTTTAGCTTGTACCCCAGTCTCCTTTATAAATTTTTGATCTTCATTCTTAATGGTTAGTCTATAATCTTCACATGCTTCCAAGGCTTTTTTTAAAATGATTACCTCTTGACTTGATAAAGAAACCTTTGGTTCTCCATTTTTGATATAAATTTCTTCTACTTGTGAGGCAAATTTCACCACCCTAGGTCTAATATCTTGTTCCCAAACATCACCACTTTCCTCACTAATTGAGCCTTCTAGGTTCTCTACAGGTCTTAAGTAATCATTAACAAGTTTTATTAATTCAGAATCTTTTGAGAACTCATTCTTTATATACCCTAGTAAGTCCTCTATTAAAATACATAGGTGTAAATAGCTTTTGTTCAGTATGGGTGAAGCTACAACAATAAACTCTCCTGATTCAAATTGGGTTTTTAGAAGGTAGATCAGTATCTGATAGTATTCTTTGAGCCGATATAGAGCATCATCTTTATTCATTTTTATTTTCATTCTTATATTTAGGCCTAATTCTACAATAGAATAAAAAATTAGGTTGTGTAAGCAGAAGTTCTACTATTTTGGCTTATAAATAAGAAAAAAAATAACATTTATATAATAGTTTAGCTATAAATATATGTTTTATTGATACTAAAAATATGTACACTTAACATCTTTGATAAGCTCAAAGATATACTTACTTTGTAAACTATTTATGAAAATTCTCACAGTGTAGCAAAGAGTGTTATGGCAACTATTTCAAGGGTGAATTTCCATCTGTACCACCCCCTAAAAGGCGAATCCCAATTGTTCTGATGCCCAAAGAAACCCTAAAATTCCGCCAAAAATTAAAAAGGATAAAGCCATCTTATCATTACTTCGCAAACCTTCTTTCCCAAAAAATAGTTCCACCACAAATACGGGAACAAGCATTGTAACAACTCCAAACCAAAAAAATACAAAAGACAAGACAAAAGCAGCAATATTTCCTATCGGAAAGGTGCTATTAATCAAAGACCTCTCTTCTCGAAAAATGTACCAATTTATTATTATTCCACCCACTAAGGCCATAATTAAAGATGCTTTAAAAAGTATTTTTGTAGAATTAAGTTGTTGCTCCTTAATTTTAACTTCTGTCGCTTCACCCACATTATGAGTATGCTTAGTAAAATTATCAGTTGTAATTATCCTATTTGCTTTATATCTAAAAGAAGGATTAATGATTCGTTTATTCATATAGATATGTCGTAGCAACTACCTGCCAGTTTATTCTCTGCTAGATTATCTTGATAATATACTCTAAGTCATTCAAAAAGCAAGATATATCTAGTAAAGATTTCTCTAGCAATCTACTAAGTTAGTAGGTGGATTGCTATGAACTATAATTTTCTTTATAAAAATCTTGCTGGAAATATAGAAAAACTAAGAAAAGAGAAGGGAATGACGCAAGAGAAATTGGCGGAAAAGGCTGGATTGCATAGAGCCTACTTTTGGGATATTGAAAATGGCAGGAATATATCAATCAAAACTGCTTATAAAATCGCCCATGCTCTCGGAGTAAAGCTATCAGAGCTGTTTAATTTTTAACCTTCACCCCCTGCTGGATCGGTAATTTTCTCTCTGTTATACTCGCAGTAATATGATTAGGAATTTTAAACCTAATAAAAATCCTCCTCTTTCTGGATTGGATCGTATTAGGGCATATAACCAAAATCAAAAAATTTGGGAATATCTCAAGCGGTATCAAAGTAATAGTTTTGTTCAGAAAAAGTTGAGGAGAGAGATAACTAGAAATAGAGGACAAATAAATTTAAAAGCAGCCCAAATATCCTCTTTAATGGTTCAGAGCGAAAAATACTATGAAGCAGCTGTTAATGCACCTTTAGAAATTAAGCCCCTTATTCTGTATTACGGAATGGTGGGATTGTCCAAATCTCTTATTCTTTCTGGAGATAATACCTACACTCTATCAGCACTAGCACCTGATAATAGAGATCATTCAACTCATGGATTAAAGTTTGGTACTCAAAACCCCAATGATATATCTATTAGAGATGGAAAAAGAATATCAAATGAGTTTTGTTATGCAGCAACTTCACCAACAAGAATCGGATTATACAATTTATTAAGAGCTTGTTACTCAAATACTCCTATACCAAATGATACTCGTGTTGCTATACAGGACTTACTTTCCCTCGTACCTGAAATTTATAAAGAATATCGTGCTTACTTTAAGCAAAAACCTCGCTCTTGGGGAGCTGATGCTCATTTTGGGGTAAATAATATTAACGATACAATACAGTTGATAGTATTTGAGGATTGGTACTACCATACTCAACAAATTAACAGAAGAGAAAGATACCCAAATAGTATTCTAAGAAATTTCCCAGAGCTTAGTACGCTTTATACAAGAGAACCAAACTCAGATGATAAGTTCAGACTTAATAATAATGCGGTAAGCATTGATGACTATATTTATGTTAGTCAGCTTATGACTTTAGAATCTTTTGCACTTAAAAGATTAAATGGTTTTAGTGTGTCAGACATAGATATACACTTTATTTTAATGTATATCCTAAGTAATTTAGTACGTTATAGACAAGACAAGTGGTCAAGGCTTATCAGAAGATTAGATAATGATGAAATGTTTTTAATTGAAAGTTTTATTGAAATATCTTCCGTTAAATTTCCTTATGTAATTTTAAGAGAACTAGATAATATTGATTATGTTTTTACAGGACAGGTTGCTACCTGGAGCTGATCCGATGAAGGATGAAAATATACTTAGAATTAAATTTAATGGTAGAAGTTTAATTAAGCTGATAAGGTCAGCCAAAGGAAGGGACTTTTTATTATCCACACCTACTATCAAAAATAAGGGGTATTTTGTGAGTAACCATTTTACATTACATACACCAAATAGTAGATTAACCTGGAAAATTACTAAAGTTAAGGAAGGCGATCAAGACGCTTTAAAATCAATGCTTTATTTAGTAAAAGATCACCCAGTTTATAAAAAGAAGGTAACATACCACGCAGATGGAGTAACTCCAAAAGACTTAGATATGTATGAGGGAAAAATATTGGACTTGAGTAATCCATCAGAATTTCAATTTGGAACAACTGTAGCTTTAAATATGGAGAATACTTCAATTGATGAATACTTTGATCCAGCAAAGACGAAGGATAGAGAGTTTAAGTGGCTCAAAGACATTGTCATACCAAAAGTTTTCAAAGACAAAGTCACAATCAGATGGTTCATATCTAAAAACTTTCAAGGGAGGATCACAGAGTTTGTAAAGGGGTATAAAGAACCAATAGATGATTATTTTTTGATTCGGGAACTAAACAGCACAGGGGAAGAATATACCTTCTTATTTATCATTATCTATGGTTTTCCTGAATTAAAGGATAAGGATAAAAAAACCTATTAGAAAACTTTAACTTGTAAATCTTTAGACTTTTGTTTTTAGAGAGTTATTGCCTCTGTTATACTTACCCCTCAATACTTGAGCTTTCTCTGGCAAGATATAAGCATTTCGGAGGGTAGTTTCAATAATATCCAGTCCAGTGTTCAGCTCTTCTTCAAGCGGTTCTTGTAATTCATGAGCAGAAGCATTTCCCATATATCTATTAAGATGGAGTAACTCTGCTTCTTGATCAGTCATCAAACCCATCTTGGCTAATCCGTCAATTTTTTTCTCAAGGTCACCAGTAATTATACCTTTATCTTTACATATTGCTTCGATAACGGCTCGCATACCAATACTTGTAAGTATTGGTAATTTTTTATTAAAGGCCGTGACACACTCTTTGTATATTCTTGCAACAATTTTAGGTATATAGTGATGATCTTCTATTGGGGTTTTTGTTTCGTGAGGGGATGGATAAATTGTTGTAACTACATCAAACTCTCCAGTTTGAGGATTATAATCTTCACTAAATACGTATTCTTCTAAAAGGCAAACCGCCTCACAGCCTTGACATTGGAGCGTATAGAAGGTAGAGACTGTCCACATCCCATCCTCGTTGTCCCAACTATCCTTTTTTTGAACTTTAAATAAAATTTTGTGATTGGTGGCTTGCTTGCATATCCTGCAAAAAATCTTTCTCGTTTCTTCTATATTCTTTTTTCGAGTTTTGCTTAGTGGACTCATTCAGCAGATGTTACCACATTTTTAGATTCTAACTTCTTACAAACCCAGCAGGGTCTAAGGTAGAAAGTTTATTATAAAGACTTACTACAACTTGTTCATTTATCAAAAATGAAGCTAAGTTCGAGTAAGAACTATCTGGCTCCCCCGCGTGGATTCGAACCACGAACCTTGATCTTACAAGTGCTCCTAATTTACATCAGGACTTGGACTATCTCATAACCTTAGCTTTCTTTAGGTTCCGGGCGTATAGTCTCTGAACCTTCCCCGATTTCATCGGGGCTTGGCTGCGGATTATCCTTCGATTACACTCAGGACTTCCCGACAATTAACCCAGTTTTTCAACTCCGATTTCTCGGAGAAGCTGCAATATTTTACAGGATCCCGCTCTACCATTGAGCTACAGGGGAATATATTAAATTTTTAATGAACCTTTTCCCATGTAGCAACAACCCGCTCTTCCTGGGTGAACTTGAAATTATATTTCTGCTTCGCAGATAAAATGTTGTTCACCCGCTTAAATGTCATTTAGACATTTAAGCCCATTTCGCTACAGGGGATTGTTAATGTACCTTTGGAATTTTACCATTTTAAAGACTCTAAATCTATATTTCTGAACCTATATATTCAAACCTGGGTTTTTTAATTCCCAGAACTTCCACTTCAGGCTATATTATATAATTTATTCAGGAAATAAATCATTGGTAATAGTGAGACAAAAAATAAAGCAAAACTTACTAGGATTAATTTCTTTCTAATTAATCCCATTTTAGGCATTAATTCAGAAGTTGTTTTTGAGATAATTTTAGCTAACCACCACAAATTAAAACTCCACAACATCACATTAGCTAAAAAGTAAAGATAAATATGTTTTGTTTGATAGGGAGGGGTACTATAAAGCTTACCCAATAAAATATCTGGGGCAAAAAATAAATAAAAGCTAATCAAAACTATTGCTCCTAAAATAGCATAAATAAAAATTCTTTTGTCCCTTTCTAAAATAGCTAAGGGAATTATCCAAACTAAATACTGGGAAGCAATACCAAAATAAGCAGTTAAAAATAAAAGATAAATAATCAGGCAAGCTTTAGCTAAATGTTTCCAGCCTGCTAAAAGCATTATCAAAGCAGTAGCTGAGTAGAGAAAAATAAATTTGCTGGCAGATAAAAAATCAGCAGCTAAAGGTAGGGTAGTTTGAGCATTATGTTGATACCAAAGCCCCCTTAAAATAGCTGCATAAGAAATATCTCCTATGCCAGAATAAGTTAAGGTACGGGTTAAAATCTGCACAGGGTTTTGCACTATAAAAGGAATAAAGCTGATCATTAATGGAGATAAAATTAATCCTAGATAAGTAATTTTTTGTTTAAAAGTGCTATTTTTGTACAGTATAAAAAGAGGAATCAGCATAGCTGGATTGGGTTTAATGGCCAAAGCTATTCCTAAACTTAAAGCACTGAAATAAGTATGGGTTTTTTTGGAGCTAAAAGTTATAAGATAAATTGCTAAAACTGTGAGCATAGAGGTGATGGAGTCAAGCTGGCCATGGGCAGAAGAAATTAAGATAGAGATAGGATTTAAAAGATAAAAAACACTCCATAAAGCAGCCTGAGGGGGTTTAACTTTAATTTTAACTAAAAACTTATAAATCAGGAAGCTGCAGATAAAATCTGCTAAATTAGGCCATAGTTTAAAAACTGCCACAAAAGACATCTGCCAGACTGCAGAGATCTTCATGGATAGGCCTTCCAAAAAAATGGCTAAAGGAGGATAATTATTAAAATCCAAAACTAAATAGGGATTTCTGCCTTCTAAAAAAGCTGCTCCCATGTTATACATTAGATAAATATCTGCAGTATGCACACTTTGGGAGATAAAAAAGACTCTAATAATTAAGGATGTTAAGATACCAAAAATAAAAATAATTTTTACCATACTAAATTAAGCTTTTTGTTGTATCTACAGTTTGTTGAATTTTTTCCCAATTAGGAGAATTAGCAGGATAAATATCACGCAGCCTTTCTAACATTTTAAGATAATTTTTGATTTTTAATTTATCATTTGCATCTGGTGGATAATTTAATTTAGTTTTACCTACAAAAGTATTGTAACGGTCAGCAGCATAAGGGATAAACCCTTCTTTTTTAAAATTGATAATAAAAGTAAGCTCTTTAAGCCTTTTTTCCAGCAGTTGGTAGGCGTATTCTTTTTTCAGATTATTTGGTATAAAAGTTAGCTTAATTTGCTCATAACCTCTTTTTAAAGGATAGATTAAAAGATTAGGGTTAATTTGTTCGTAACTTATAAATCCAAAGGATTTAAGTTCATCCTCAGTTAAAAAAGTTTTTTCTTTAGCAAAAGCAGTAGAGGAAAGGAAAAATAGTAAGCAAATTAATAAACTTAAAATTTTATATTTGGTCATTTTATATATAATAGCCTGTATATGAAATCTATTCTAGAGATTAGCCAGTTATCCTGGCTTTCTCAAAAACTAAAAAGGGAACATAAAAAGATAGTATTGGTAGGCGGCTGTTTTGATGTGATACATCCTGGCCATATTATCTTTTTAGAAAAAGCTAAAAGAGCGGGAGACATTTTAATTGTTCTTTTAGAAAGTGACCAAAAAATCAAGCTGTTAAAAGGTATTAATAGGCCTTTTTTTACTCAACTAGATAGGGTAGAAGTGTTATCTTCCATTAAATTTGTTGATTTTGTGGTGCTTTTGCCTTTTATAAGCAAAGACAAAGAGTATGATCAATTAATTTTAAAGATTAAACCAGACATCATAGCTGCTACCAAAAATTCCTCAGGAAACAAACATCCAATAAGAGCAGCCAAACTGGTGGGAGCACAACTAAAATATGTTACTAAAATAGTAGGAAACTATTCCACCAGTAGAATTCTGAATAAATAATTTGTAATATAATAGTTTGTGAGAACTTCTTTATTCGCCCTTTTTTTAATAACTCTCTTGGGATTTGTGGCCTTTTCCTATACTGTGGCCAAAGAAAGCTGGCAAAGAATAGATTTTGATACCACTGTCAAAATACAAGACCGTATCCCTAAGCAGTTTGATGATAAATTTTCTTATTTTTCACTTTTGGGTAGTGCAGAAGCAACTGTGGGTTTTTGTTTAATTATGGCACTGCTGGCTTTAATCAGGCTTAAATTATTTTCTCTTTTAGGATGGTTAATGATAATTCCAGCTTCAGCAGTTGAGGTTTTTGGAAAATTAGTGCTTTATCATCCAGGCCCGCCTAGGTTTTTCCAGCGGACTACTTTAGCCACCCACCTGCCCTCATTTTATGTCCATACTGAATTTTCTTACCCTTCAGGGCATATGACCAGGACTATTTTTATCATCACCACTTTAATTTGCCTTACTTTTACTTCAAAAATTAACTCTTTAGTTAAATACTTTTTAATATTCAGCCTACTAGGTTTGGGATTTTTAATGGCTTTAACCCGAGTTTCTTTAGGGGAACATTGGTTGTCAGATGTTTTAGGAGGCAGTTTACTGGGAGTCTCTATGGGGTTTTTGGCAGCCATGTTGCTTTTATCGCGAAGAGAGAAACTTGCTTCATTGCCTAAGAGGGTGTAAGATTACTCCAAGCTGCCTAGGGAGGTGATGTTTTTGAATAGAAACGTAACGATTGTAGTAATCATCCTAGTGCTGGTAGTAATTGCGGGATATCTGGTATGGCTTAGAAGTAAATATCAGCCAACTGTTTCACCAAAAGTTCAGACTGAGGAGAATATGGTGGAGGAAACACCTGCTGCTACTTCATCAGCTCAAAGCGCTACTTCATCTGCTCAAGAGGCAACTGGATCAGTGAAGGAGAAAAGTTCCACCCCCAGTTCTACTAATAATTAGTATCAGGTATAATACTTATTACTCATGGATAATTCTCAGGTAGAGAAACTCATTATCATAGGTTCTGGTCCTGCTGGCTTAACAGCCAGCATTTATGCTGCTAGGGGAGCTTTAAGCCCTCTGGTAATAGCAGGTAGGGAAGCAGGAGGGCAGTTGATGCTGACCACAGATGTGGATGATTACCCTGGATTTGAAGAAGGCATCCAGGGACCAGATTTAATGGCTAAATTTAGAAAACAAGCAAAGAGATTTGAGACTAGATTTATTAATGAGGATGTTTTATCAGTTGATTTAAAATCCAAGCCGTTTGTAATTAAAACTGAAACCTACAACCTACAAACTATAACCTTAATTATTGCCACTGGCGCATCTGCTATGTGGTTGGGGTTAGAATCTGAAACTAGATTAAGAGGCAAAGGAGTCTCTTCTTGTGCAGTATGTGATGGATTTTTCTTTAAGGGTAAAAATGTGATGGTGGTTGGAGGGGGGGATACGGCCATGAGAGAGGCACAGTATCTGTCTAAAATCTGTAAAACAGTCACTGTAGTACACAGAAGAGATACATTGAGGGCCCAACCTGTGCTTGTTGAGTTAGTCAAATCAAAACCTAATGTAAAATTTATCTGGAATACCACAGTAGAAGAGTTTATAGGACGAGACAAAGTGGAGAAAGTGAGGTTAAAAAATACTCAGGATCAAACTACCTCTGAAGTGGTCATAGATGGGGTGTTTGTCGCAATTGGACATAAACCAAATACTGATTTTTTAAAAGGACAAGTTGACTTGGATAAAAAAGGGTATGTAGTAGTTCATGATGAAACGCTAACTTCTGTGGAAGGAGTATTTGTGGCAGGAGATGTGGCAGATTATACTTACAGGCAGGCTGTTACAGCAGCCGGAGCAGGCTGCAAAGCAGCGCTGGATGTAGAGGAATACCTGGAAAATTTAAAAATTGGTGCTTAAGGTAAAGTAGAGATACCAACTTTTTTAAAATCTGAATCTAAAGAGATTACTGACTCAATATCGAATTTTCTAACTAAAGCAATAGTTGTAGCATCAGTTAAAGATAATCTATGTTCTGAGTATTTTTGAACCAGTTCAAAGGCCTCTGATTGAATTTCTTCATCAACCCAAAGCTGGGTAATTCCACCTAAATAAAGGTTTTCAGAGAAGTTTTTAATAAACTTAGCGACAACCTTTGGATTCGTTCTTTGAATAAGTCGAGTAACGGTTTCATCGATTATATCGTTTGAGGTAAAAATGCTTGTATGTGTTTTAACGAATCCTTTCAGAAGATTCTTAATCCTAATATGGCCTGATTCATCCGATAGATAATAAGCAATCCATCCTGAAGTATCGATGAAAATTTTTCTATACATTACATTAATCTATTAAGTAGATTTCATCAATATTTTTTGAGATATTTTTTGAGCCGCCCTTGGCCATACCAGCCATTTTTAAAAGAGGATTATTTTTGATCCTTCTTTTTTCTGCGGCTGCAATTAATTTTTCATATTCACGAGCCATTTTATCAATAATGTCTCTGATGATTTGAGAACGTGATAGATCGGTCAGCTTAGATAATCGATCCAAAGTATTTACAGAATTAGGATTTAAATATATTTGATATCTATTCATATATACACCGTAACATATATGGTGTATATAGTCAAATATATTGAAATTAGGTACAAACTTTGATGCCCGTCTCGCCAAAGGCGGACGAGGCGAGCAGAAGAGTACTTGGAAAATTTAAAATAAGTGTTAATATATATAAATGAAGCTTCTAAATTATTTAATAAAACTTCTTCCGACTAAACCTATTTATGCCCATTGTGATATCCCCTGCGGCATTTATGATCCGCATAATGCTCAACTGGCCTCACAAACTGTTTTAAAGATGGTCCAAAAAATAAATGAACTTCCTAAAGAAAACCCAACTATTGTAGATAGAAATAACTTCGTCAGAATGGTAAAGGTGAAGGAGGAGCATGCAGAACTTTGTAAGAAAGAAGTATTGATTTTATGGACAGATTATTTTAAAGAAGAACACTTAGAAAAATTTCCAAATCTTCATGATCTGGTTTGGAAAACCACCAAACTTTGTTCAGATAACAAAAGAGCTGTAGATGAGGTTAAAGCTCAAGAATTAATAGAATCTGTGGATAAGGTTGCAGATATATTTGCTCAAACAAAAAAAGCGTGAGCTTCCCTCTTAAAAGATTTACAGTTTCTGGAAATTCCATGCTGCCAACTCTCAAACCAGGCCAGGATGTTTTGGTTTGGTGTTGGTTTAATAAATATAAAGTGGGGGATATTGTAGCTTTCAAAAAAAACGGCAAAGAAATGATTAAACGTATTCATTTATATCACGGCCGTAGCATAAGTGTATTAGGGGATAATGAAAAAGAGAGCACTGATAGTAGAAATTTTGGGTCAATAGAGAAATCTCAAATAATTGGTAAAGTGGTTTGGTTTCAAAGGTAGCCATCAAAGCGATCATATCTGATATTTATTTCTTCTATTCCTGATTCAATTAACATTAAAGCCACAGCATTTACAAAACTATGTGATCCAGCCAGATAATAAATAGTATTAGGTATTAAGTATTTAGTATTAAGGGAATTTAAGCGGCCGTTTTGGCTGGAATTGTAATAGATAATAGTTAAGTTTGGTAGATTACTTTTCCATCCCTCTAGCTCTTCTTTAAAAAGAAAGTTATTATCTGAATTAGAATAAATTAGAGTTATGGAAGTTTGTAACTCATTATCAGCTACATACTTAATAATTGATCTGAAAGGAGTAATGCCCACTCCTCCTGCTATAAATACTGCATTCTCTGTTTCATCTAAAATAAATGTTCCAGCAGGATGCGAAGATTCTATTTTATCTCCTACCTGTAATTTTTCTACAAATTTTTTAAAAGGGCTGATTCCTTTTTTGGGAGTAACCATCAAAAAATCCTCAGTTGGGGAGGAAGAGATAGTGAAAGCTCTGGTATCTCCACTAGGATCTTTTACTGGCAGTTTTATATCTAAATATTGCCCAGCATAAAAATGGAAACCCTGCCTGCCGGCAGGCAGATCTTGAGGTCTTTCCAAAATTAAACAAAGATACTTATCAAAGTATTTTTTAATATCTTTAATTTTTAAGAGCATCATGCTTGGAGTATATTACCAATCCACTTCTCAGGACAAGTCTGTGTGTGAGATAATACTTAATATGAGTGGCCCTGTCCCAAAAGAAATTGGTATTGTTACTGAGGTTGATCAACAAGAAGAAGATGTTCATCGAAAGCTTGAAGAACCTTTAGGTCAGTTAGGCCATAAGAATGTTTCTACTAAACCAGTCGGCCAGGGACTAATCAGAATAGAAGGCTTAAAAGATGTAGCAAGCTATGCAGGTACTAGTTGGGAGGAAGCCACAGAAGGATCAAATATGTCAACAGGTGATAGAGCAACAGATAACAGTAATCCAATTAGTTTAGCACAAGAAAGATTTAAAAGAATGAGACCTAAAAAGGAAGCAGCTTAGTTTATGGAAGTAACTTTACAAACCAGTAGCCCAAATTATTTAAGTTTAATTGTAGCAGTGATAGGAGCTCTAGCGCTATTGATGGTTTTAGTGGGATTTTGGTTTTATGTTAAAAAATATGTGATTGGTTGGATTAAATATAGGGACAGGGAAAAATCCTCCTTACAGTTTGTAGTTTTACAAATTAAAGTACCCAGGGGCAATGAAGTAAAAATTGATGCTGCAGAACAGCTTTTTGGCACCTTTGCTTCTTTAAGAAAGTCTGGAGGGATGTTTTCTTCTTTGCAAGCCCAGCCTCATTTATCTTTTGAAATAGTTGCTACCCATGAATCAATTAAATTTTTTGTCTCCTGCCATAAATCTCATAGGGATTTGTTAGAAAAACAAATCCATGGAGCATATCCTGATGCAGAGATCAAAGAAGTGCCTGAGTACAATATATTTTCAGAAACTGGCAAGACTGCTTATGCTCAACTTAAGCTCAAAAATGCAGACTATTTTCCTATTAAAACCTTTAGGGATTTGCCAACAGACCCTTTGTCTTCTTTAACCTCTGGCTTAGCTAAGATGCAGCTGGGAGAAGGGGCAGCAGTCCAGTTGATTATTTCTCCAGCTGGCAATAGTTGGAAAGATAAAGGCAAAGCTTTTGCTAAAAAGGAAAAAGAACCAGGTACAGAAAAAAGCCCTAAAGCCCCTCCTGATGCCAAACAGCTGGAAGCAGTGGAAGGAAAGATTACCAGGGCTGGTTTTAATACTGTTGTCAGGATTGTCACTTCCTCAACATCTGAGGAATCTGCTAAAGCCCATTTAACTAATATTAAGTCTGCTTTTGAGCAGTTCTCTGGCCCATATAATGGTTTCTCAGGAGCCAAGGTTTATTCTGAGAAAGGTTTTTTGACTGATTTTATTTACAGGTATTTGCCTAAGTTTTCTCCCACCCCAGTTTTAACAGCAGATGAGCTGTCATCTATTTTTCATTTTCCTAATAAATCTATAGAAACTCCTTATATCAACTGGCTTTCTTCTAAAAGGGCCCCAGCACCAGAAAAAGTGCCTACAGAAGGGTTGTATTTGGGAAGGTCTATCTTTAGGGGAGTGGAGAGGCCAGTCTTTCTGTCTGAGGATGATAGGAGAAGGCATATGTATGTAATTGGAAGGACTGGAACTGGCAAGACTGAATTTTTGAAAACCATGATGTTGCAAGATATTGTAGCGGGAAAGGGTTTATGTTTTATTGATCCTCATGGTGATGCAGCAGAAGAGCTGTTGCAATTAATACCACCTTCCCGGGCAGAAGATGTGATTTATTTTGATCCCTCAGATATGGAAAGGCCTTTTGGTTTAAACATGCTGGAGGCTTATACTGAGGAACAAAAACACTTTGTGGTAGCCTCCATTATTGGTTTGATGTATAAATTGTTTGATCCTAATAAAACTGGAATTATTGGGCCCAGGTTTGAGCATGGAGTTAGAAATGCTATGTTAACTGCCATGAGCAAGCCTGGTACCACTTTTGTGGAAGTGGTTAGAATCATGACAGATGCTGCCTTTGTGCAAGAGTTATTGCCCTTAGTCCAAGATCCTGTGGTTAGAAGGTACTGGACAGACCAGATTGCCCAAACGTCAGACTTTCATAAATCAGAAGTGTTGGATTATACAGTTTCCAAGTTTGGCAGGTTTGTGACTAATAAAATGATGAGAAATATTATTGGCCAATCCCAATCCTCTTTTGATCTAAGAAAAGTGATGGATGAGGGAAAAATATTAATCATTAATTTATCTAAAGGTAAGATTGGTGAGGAAAATTCTAACTTTTTAGGATTAATACTGGTGCCAAAGATTTTGGCTGCTGCTATGAGCAGGTCTAATATCCCGGAGGACCAAAGGAAAGATTTTTATTTGTATGTTGATGAGTTTCAAAATTTTGCCACAGATACTTTTGCCGATATCTTATCTGAAGCCCGAAAATACAAACTTAATTTGATTGTTGCCAATCAATTTATTGGCCAAATTGGGGAGGATTTAAAAAATGCTGTTTTTGGAAATGTTGGTACATTAGTAGGATTTAGGGTTGGGGTAACTGATGCTAATTATTTGCAGCATGAATTTTCACCTATTTTTTCAGAAGCAGATTTAGTGAATGTAGAATCTCCTCATGCTTATATTAAAACTATAGTTAAAGGTGAACCTGTGCCCCCATTTTCGCTAGATACCACCAAAGATATGGTCAAATGGAGATCGATGTTAAATCCTCAAGTGGGCCAGGCTATCAGAGAATTATCCAGATTAAAATTTGGCAGGGATGTGGCTCAAGTTGAAGCAGCAGTGGCTTCCAGAGCCAAGCTGTAATCCTTTTATGTCATTCCGAGTGAAACGAGGAATCTCTAGATTAAGAAGCTACTTTGTATATATCTTAGCCAGTAAAACAGGCACATTGTATATTGGTGTAACTAATAATTTAGAAAAAAGAGTTTATGAACACAAAAATAAATTAATTCCAGGATTTACAGCAAAGTATAATATTGATCGTTTAATGTATTATCAGGAATTTAATGATATAGAAGAGGCAATAGAGATGGAAAAGAAAATAAAGGGTTGGAGTAGAGAAAAGAAGATAAATCTTATTAAGACTATAAATCCTCACACTAAAGATTTAGCTGATAATTTAACCTAAAGATGTTTCGCTAATCGCTCAACATGACAAACTACTTTTTGTCATTCTGAGGGCAAAGCCCGAAGAATCTCAAGATTAATCTAGAGATTCTTCACTTCGTTCAGGATGACATTGATAGATAAGCTTTGGTATAATTCCTACCAGGCCCGTCGTATAATGGTAATACCTGATTCTTATACAATCAAGACGAGGGTTCAATTCCTTCCGGGCCTACATAATTCTGGTCCGCCCACTAGATTGCAAGAAATTCTCTCAGTTCCCCAGATCTGGAGGGGTGTCTTAATCTTCTTAATTCTCTGGCAATGATTAGTCTAGGTCCTCCTATTGAAGTGTAACCACATCTATCGCCAATTTCTCTTAAGGTATGCATTGTCCCATCTTCCTTTCCAAAACGTAATCCAACAAGAACCTGTCTTCTTGGGATAAGTCCTCGTAACATTTGATCTGTAACACGTATTAGTGTTGTACTTCTTTGCGTATCTTCAAGAAAGTCTTCAGGCTTAATAATAAGGCGTGCTATGCCGCTGTAATGTCCTCGCCATGTCCAACCACCGTGCAAAAAACGGGCAATCTGCTCATTATATTGGCCACCCCCCATAACTTCATTAGCCAGTATGATTGATGCTTCAAGCGGACTTACTTTTAATCTTTCAGCCATATTAGTATTAAAGCTCTTCCAGTTTAACTTTTCCTTCAGAAGGTTGGTTTTGGACAAATTGGAGATAGCGTTCTGTGGTGGATAATCTTTTATGTCCGGCCAGCTTGGAGACCATGGTCATAGGGACTCCTGATTGCAATTGATGTGCTACCCAGGTATGCCTTAAATCATTTACTTTGGCTTCTTTAATGCCTGCTAACCTAAAGTATCTATCAATAGCTGTCCTAATATTTCTTATTAAAAGCGGCCTGCCTGTTTTAGTGATAAATAAAGAATGGGATGGGCTTTTTGGCCTGATCCCCAAATACTTAGCTATTGCATCTGCAGCTGGTTTATTTAAAGGAATATCCCTTTCTCTGGTGTCTTCAAATGGGGGAACATGAAGTGAACCCATCTCTAAATTAACATCCTCAACTCTAAGTCTTGCCAACTCACCAATCCTAATTCCTGTTTGAAGTAAAAGCTCAATTACTGCAATCATCCTTAAATCTGCTTTAGCTGCATCTCTTAAGGCCCTATATTCCAGTTTAGTTAAGATCCTAGGAGGCTTATTTTCAAATTTAGGATGGGAAAGTTTACTGGCAGGATCATCTGAGATTAAACTAGATGCTTTTAAGAATTTAAAGAAAGTTTTAGTAGAGTTAGTTTTTCTGGAAATAGATTTTGGGGTATAATTTTGTTTGGCTAATCCATCCATGAAAGCCTGCAGATCTTCTGTTTGGGTCTCTTTAGGATCTGTTTTTGATAAGCCTTCCAGGTAAAATACCAGTTGATCAATATCTTTGCTATAAGCTAAGATAGTAGCAGAGGCTCGAGATCTGCCTTTTAAATGTCCTATAAATTGTTGATGGGCATCACGTAAAGTAACCATTATGCTATATTTTAATCTTAAAAAGCCCCTTTGTCAATAGTTATAGGATAATATGATTAAGAAAGCTACCATACTAATATTTATTTTAATAATTTTGAGCCTATCTTATAATCTTTTTAGGCAATTATCCCTAACAGTTGGCTCCTCAGATAAACTTAACCAAATTTTAGAAGATGTACAAGATTTAGAAATTAAAAACAAAACTTTAAAGCACAAATTAGAACAGATTAAATCTGCTGAGTTTATTGAAGAACAAGCCAGAAATAAGTTAGGTTTAGGCAAACAAGGAGAAACAGTAATAATTATTTCTGAAGATAAGATTAACCAAATTTTAGGGGCCAGCCAATCTGCTCAGGGAAAAAGGCTGCCTAATTGGCAAGGCTGGTGGAAGCTATTTTTTAACTAAACTTCCTTTTTAGGGGGCGATTCTGTTAAGAATCCTGCCAAGTAATGATTGTTCAGTCTTTATGACCTGCCCATTTTCAGCTGAAACAAAAGCTTTGACTTTGGATTTTAGGGGAATAAATCCTAAAAACTTATATTCTCTGACTCCATCTATTTCATAGGCTAACAGGCCGTCTTTTTCCACCAGTGTAACCAATTTTGCAGTACTGGCCAACTCCCCTTCAGCTGGAGCTGATGTGACAAAACTCATCACTTTTGATGCCAGCATATTTTTAATGGCTGCATCAGGTAAAACTGTGACTATTTTCTCTTCGCTGGGAGTGGTAACCAAAAGAGTGTTAGTAGCCTTATCTATCTTCAGAGGAAAAGCGGATATAGCGCCTTCTGTATTACTAATAACGCCCATTTTGCCTCCATCTGTGGCAATCTTGGGATTGCCTTTGGAAGCATCCATCCCCAAAACATTATTTGTTCCATCAAAATGATTTCTGGAGATTGGTATATTGGCAGTAATTAAAAGTCCCCCGATTAGTACTGTTACCAAAAGCAGCAAATTTTTGGGCATCAACTTGATAATATGGGAAAGGACCCCTTTTGTCAAATGTATATGTTTCATACCATAAGGTACAAGATCATGCACCATTCGGTGCATGGTTGCGGAGGTAATAGGCTGTTAGAACTTACCTTTTTCTGTAAACTTCATCGTGTGTACCTATATCAAAGAAGTAGGCCTCATCACCGCTTTGTAGATAGGTCATTCTGGCACCCTTGGTAATAGAAATGCTCCATATATTTTCAAGCTCTCCAGATAATTTATGCACACGTAGTGATTTGTGTCTAGGGTTTAAAGCAAAAAGGGTTAATTGTTTCTTAATTCTATTAGAAAACTTGGGGTCTTTTTTGTTGATTTCTTCCAGTTCTCTTCGCAGCTTGTCATCAAGTCTAATCTGCATTATAGATTTTTGAAAAATTTATCAACATCTTTTACTAAAATTGCTTTATCTTTATTTTTTAAAGCCTCTTTAGCCTTTCTAATTGTTCTATCTGATGCCTCAAAAGTAGGGTATTCCATATCAGCTACATCTTTGAGTATTAAGTGTTTAATATACCCTGCCAAAGGCATGCCAAACTTACTGGCCTTACTTTCCAGGAAATCTTTTAGAGCCAAAGGTAAATTTAGTTTCACTTGTGTCTGTGGAGTGATCATGAGGCTATTATATCACCAATTTAAGGACTTTTCAAGGACTAAAATAAGTGATATGATTCAGCAATGAAAATACAATGTCCATCATGTAAAAAATTTAAAGATTCTAACTATACCATCCAGGTGGTTAAAATTTGAGACTAAAGCCCTTCGATTACACTCAGGGTTATAATGTTTTAAGTTTTTCTAAGTCTCTTTTTATTAATGCTTCTTTCTTAGCTCTAGTCCAACCTTTAAGTTGTTTTTCTCTTTTCATAGCCTCAAGCAAGATAGGATAGTTTTCTGAATAAATTAGTTTAAATTCTCCATTTTCTTTTGAAAATTTAGAAGCTCTTGTAGCTTTGTTTTTATGATCTGTTAATCTTTGTGCAAGATTATTTGTTTGGCCAATATATAAACTGTTGTTTAAAAATCGGAGTATGTAGACAGTATAGGGCATGGACGCTATATCCCTTCGACTCGATGACTCGCTCAGGCCTTCGGCTCTGAGGCTCAGGCTCGAAGAGGCGATTCGACTTCTGAACATGAATCTTTTATGTTAAATTAAGTCGGTTATAACCGTGAGCGAGTCCGCCAAAGGCGGACGAGTCGAATCGGTTGCGGAGGTAGGAATCGAACCTACTGCCTGGAGATTATGAGCCTCCCGTGCAACCGTTACACTTCCCCGCTTGCATATTGTAACATAGAATATAAATTATGTGGTTTGTTTATATACTCCAATGTGTTGATGGAAGCCTTTACACAGGATCAACTAATAATCTTAAAAAAAGATTTTTGGATCATCAAAATGGCAAAGGGGGGAGATATACCAGATCCCATAAAGTAGTTAAAATAGTATATTCAGAAGAGCTTAATACAAAATCAAAAGCCCTAAAAAGAGAAAGGCAAATCAAAAGCTATGATAAAAAGAAAAAAATTAAACTCTGGCTTGACCCAACTTAACTGCTGAGCTACTGTTAAATTATGAGTGAGAAAATATTTAAAAGGGTAGTGGAAGCGCCTGCTGTAGTTTTGGGCCAAAGTTTAGATACCTCCAAAAAGCTTGCCAGATTTATCTATAGGCACAAAGATATTAAAAAAGCCAGGGAATACTGGCATACTTTAGGACCTGGTTTAACCACAGGTGCTGCTGATGATGACCCATCAGGCATTGCTACTTATTCTCAAGCAGGAGCAGGATATGGATTTAACTTTTTGTGGACTGCTGGTCTTAGCTTTCCTTTAATGGCTGTGGTACAAGAAATGTGTGCCAGAATTGGTTTAGTGACAGGCAGGGGATTGGCTGGAAATATCAGAATATTTTTCCCAAAGTGGGTACTTTTGACCTGTACCTTTTTACTTTTTGCAGCTAATTCTTTAAACATTGGAGCTGACCTGGGAGCCATGGCTCAAGCAGTCCAACTTTTGTATCCTGAGGTTAATTTTGAGTTTTTGGTGTTAGCCTTTGCTATTTTTTCTTTATCTTTGCAAATATTTACTACCTATGATAAATATGCCAAATATTTAAAGTGGTTAGCACTAGTGCTTTTGGCCTATGTTTTTTCAGCCCTTTCTGCCAATTTAGATTGGGAGCAGATTGCTATTAATGCAGTTTTACCCAGTATTAGTTTTGATAGAGATCAAATATTTATTATCACAGCTATTTTAGGTACCACTATCTCACCTTATTTATTTTTCTGGCAAACCTCACAAGAGATTGAGGAGCAGATTTTAGGAGGCAGAACTACTTTAAAATTAAGGCAGGTAGAAACAACCAATAAGGAGATTAAAGATATGAGGTTAGATGTCTGGTCAGGGATGTTTTTATCTAATTTAGTCATGTTTTTTATTATTGCAGCTTGTGGAGCCATTCTTTTCCCTGCTGGGATTACTAATATCAGCTCAGCAGCAGAGGCTGCAGAAGCCCTGCGGCCGATTGCCGGAGATGGCACATACCTGCTTTTTGCCTTAGGCATTATTGGCACAGGCCTTTTGGCAATTCCAGTTCTGGCAGGATCTGCTTCCTATGCTATTTCTGAGAGTTTTGGCTGGAAATTCGGGCTTTATAGAAGGCTTAAGGAAGCAAATGCCTTTTATGGAGTGATAATTCTTTCAACCTTAATTGGTTTGGTGATTAATTTTATGGGTTTTGATCCTATTAAAATCTTAATCTATACAGCGGTGGCTAATGGTTTGATTGCGCCTGTTATTTTAGCCACTATTGTTTTACTCAGCAGTAATAAACGGGTGATGGGAGAGAGGATTAATAGTCCGTTAACCGCTGCTTTAGGCTGGTTTATTACCTTAGTGATGATTGTTGCAGGTGTGGCTACTATATATTCCTTCTTTGTTTAAATCTATCTTTTTTGATAAAATCTAGCAACGGCAGCGTAGCTCAGCGGTAGTAGCAATCGTTTCATAAGCGATAGGTCGTTGGTTCGAATCCAACCGCTGCCACCAGGAATGGTATAGTTAAATTATGAAAATAATTGTTTTAGCAGGTGGGGAAGGTAAAAGGATGTGGCCTATCCAAACAGACAAATGTCTGATCCCTTTTTTGGGTCAACCCCTTTTGTCCCATAACTTAAAAAAAATCAAAGATGTAGTAGATGGGGAATTTGTCATAATTTCTTCGCCTTCCAGTAAGGATGGGATAGGAAAAGTAGCTTCAGAGTTGAAATTACATTACAAAATAGCTGTTCAAAATGAACCTAAAGGTATGGCTGATGCCCTACTCTCTGCAAAAGAATATCTGGAAGGAGAAGTTTTAGTGGTTAATGCTGAAGATATTTTGGACCCTGGGGCATTTGAGATTAATAGGGAAGTAGATGTGAGCCTTGTTGGATTAAAAGTAGACAAATATTTTCCAGGAGGATATTTAAGGGTAGAAGGGGAAAGCCCTTCGACTTCGCTCAGGGTTGGTAAGGTACAGGGAATAGTAGAAAAGCCAGGAGAGGGAAATGAACCATCAGATATGGTGAAGTTGGTAGTAGATTATTTTAAAGACGGGAAAAAGTTAGTGGAATATTTAGAAAATGCTAAATCAGAGGTAGATGATGTTTATGAAAAGGCTTTAGATCAGATGATTTCTGATGGACTAGAAGTAAAGTTTAAAGAATATAGTGGAGTATGGATTCCATTAAAATATCCATGGCAGATTTTAGATATGCTGGCTTACTTTTTGGACAATATTGAACAACAGATTTCCCCGGGTGCAAATGTGTCTGAAAAGGCCATTATTGATGGAAAAGTAGTGATTGAAGAGGGAGTCAGAGTGTTTGAAGGAGCTGTAATTAAAGGTCCCTGCTATATAGGTAAAAATGTCATTGTGGGAAATAATTCCATGATCCGGGAATCTGAGCTGGAAGAGGGTTGCGTGACAGGCTTTAATTCTGATATTACCAGAAGTTACATTGGAGCAAATTCCTGGTTTCATACCAATTATATTGGGGATTCTGTGATAGAGGGAGATTTTGGGATGGGTAGTGGAGCAGTTTTGGCAAATTTAAGGCTGGATGATCATACAATCAGAGTACATGTGAATGGAGAATTAATTGATTCAGGAAGGCACAAGCTAGGGCTGATTGTGGGGAAGGGCTCAAGAGTGGGAGTGAATGCTTCAACCATGCCAGGGGTTAAGGTTGGTTCAAATTCATTTGTAGGGCCTGGAGTGACTTTATATGATGATGTAGAGGATAATAAGAAGGTTTTGGTAAAACAGGAGTTGGAAGTAACTGAACATACTCCAGCATTAACCAGCTATGATCAGTTTAGAGATAAGTTAGAGAAATAGAGATATTTAACAATCGAAAATTATGTTTAAAAAATATAAAGTTTTACTGATAATTCTTATTCTTTTTATACCAACCATTATTAGTCTTCTTCCTTCAATGCAATCAAGAGGAATAGATGCATGCTTTTGGATAGTAGGAGAACCTGTCAAACAACAGCAGTGTCAATTCTGGGAAGAAATTAAAACAAACGTTTATATTTTTAGTCATTTTACTCTTATCATAGGATTAATCCTTAGTATTTTTCAATTTTTTAAATTCCTCAAGGAAAAACTATTCAGTTGAGAATTAATCATTTACCTTGTTAACTGCAAAATATATAAAAGTTATATACTATGTATATAGGAAAGACGGATCGTCAGAGATTACTTTTTCTGGCATTTACGATTAGGGAGAATAAAATTCGTGTAGTTTCAGCCAGAAATCAGAATAGAAAAGAAAGGAGGAAATATGAAGAAACTAAAACCAATACCTAAATTTGCTACGGAGGATGAAGAAGATAAATTTTGGTCTACCCATGATTCAACTGAATATGTTGATTGGAATAGGGCAGTAGTTAATCCAAGCTTTCCAAACTTAAAGCTTTCTACAAAAACTATTACTATCAGAGTGTCTGAATCTTTACTGAATTCGCTCAAGATGTTAGCCAATAAAAAGGATGTGCCTTACCAGTCACTTCTGAAAATATTTTTGGATGAAAAAATACGTGAAGAGATAAAAATAACAAATTAAGGTTTTCTATTGTTAGAGCAAGAATTGGGTCTAATTCATTAGTTGGTCCTGGAGTTGTTTTATATGGAGATATAAAAGAAAATAAAAAAGTTTTGGTTAAACAGGAACTGGAGATAACTGAACATGCACCAGCTTTAACAAGTTATGATCAATTTAGAAAAAAGATTCAATAATAATTACTGTTGAATTTTTCTGCAAGCATCCATGATGCAGAAGTTACTAACAAGTGTCAGGCCAAAATCTTGAGCAAATTCTTCTGCTTTTTGGCTACTGACACCATCCTGCAGCCATACTGATTTGATCCCCCCTCGTTCAATTACTTCCTGCATGTGGGGAATAACCTCATTCGGCCGCCTAAAAATATCCACGATATCAATTTTTACTTTTTTAGGAATAGACATTAAATTTGGATAGGATTTTTCTCCCAAAGTTTGAGAAATATTTGGATTAACTGGAATAATTTTAAAACCACGTGATTTTAGATACTGGGCTACTCTGTAACTTGTTCGTTGTGGTTTATCTGATAATCCGACTATCGCAATAGTTCTGGATTTCTTCAAAAGATCAATTTTTTCTACCTCTTCTGTGTCAAGATTGGGAAGCAAAGATGCTTGCCACTGCCAACTCTCAATATCTTCCGGATCCTTACCCTGCATTTTTACAAATGCTTGATGTTCTGTTAAGGCCCTAGTGTATTTATTAGTAAATTTCTGATACACTCCTTCTTCGATTACCCCTAACTCATATGCCTTTTGTAAAACCTCTAAAGCCAAATGAAATCTGCTAGCACTGTTTCTTGCTAACATATCAAAAGGAGTGGTAGTGCCTCCTCTTTCCTGATATCCATGAACAGAAAAACGGTGAGGATTTTTAAGGTCAAATAAAATAGCTTTCATCACTTCCGGATAACCATGAAAATTAACTATCACCGGTTTATCGGTTGTAAAATACTGATCTGAATTAGGAATGGTTGGATGGTAAGCACTCTTACAAGTACATTTGGCAGTCAGTCTTAAAATATTGACAAACCTCAATTTAAGGTAGGGAATATCTTTTTTTAAGATATCGATTGCTGCCAAACACTCTTTAGACACATAATCTCCAATACCCACCAGCACTACATCCGGATCAGGATCTGATGCAAAATCCCAAGTCAGTAAACCATCTTTTATAGACTTTTGAGCTTGAGCCAGACTTAGCCAGCGCAGTTCAGGAGTTTTTCCAGAAACTATGGTATTTATGGCATTTTGAGAATTCATAACCTCATCTAAAGTAATCAGCATACTGTTTTCATCAACCGGAAAGTAAACTTTGACAAAATCATGATTTTTCTCAAGTAACCCGCTAATAAAACTGGGATTTTGATGAGAATAACCATTATGCTCCTGTCTCCAGGCAGAGGAGGAGAGAATATAATTCATGGAGGAAATATTTTCCCGCCAATTAGTTTCTCTGGTTGCTTTTAAAAATTTGACATATTGGTGAGCCATACTGGAAACAATCTGGGCAAAGGCTTCGTAGGTTGCAAAAACCCCATGTCTGCCGGTTAAAATATAGCCTTGAGAAAGACCATGTAGGTTATGTTCTGATAACATCTCCATCACTCTGCCATCCCTTGACAGGTGATTATCATCACTTTGGTGTGGCCAGACAAAAGCACGGGATGTTTCCTCAAAGACCTCATCCAACCTATTGGAATAAGTTTCATCAGGGGACATCAATCTAAAGTTTCGTTGCCTTTTATTAAGTTCAAAAACTTTTTTAAAGTAAGTTCCGGCCATCCTCATACTATTTGATAGATGTTTACCAGGTACATCTACATCTTTGGCAAGTTGAGAAATTTTTGGTAACTTTAATTTTTTGTAAGTTCTGCCAAAAACGCTGTCGCAATCACCAACCTTTAACCCTTTATCCGGCAACAAGGATAAAATATCCTTTGAAAAACCTTTTTTCTCATTAAAAAGCTCATCAAATTTATAAGATTTAAGCCATTTTTCTAAAGCCGAAAGCTCCAAAGCATCATTTTTGGCATTAGGAGCAACCACCTGATGAGCGGCAGTTGTGCCCTCAATTTTTATGCCTCTTAATTTTTTTATACCGGTCCAGCCTTTGGGAGTTTTTAAGATAATCATAGGATAAATTGGACTAAATACTTCACCTTTTTTGGCCTTAAGTTTTATATCCTTGATTTTTTTATATGATTTTTCCAAAGCGGAGAGCATCTTTTGATAAATTTTTCTACCGCTAACAATAAACGGTAGGTACCCATAGCCTTTAAATAAATTATTAAGTTCACCATCACTCATTCTGGCAAAAACAGTAGGCCCGGAGATTTTATAACCATTTAAGTGTAAAATCGGTAAAACAATACCATTTGTAGCAGGATCTAAAAGTTTATTTAAATGCCATGCAGCAGAAAGCGGTCCTGTTTCCGCTTCTCCGTCTCCAATCAAACAAACTGCTAAAAGATTAGTGTTATCCATTACTGCCCCAAAAGAGGTGGAGAGAGAATATCCTAATTCTCCGCCTTCCAAAATTAAGCCCGGAGCTTCCGGACAGGAATGAGATGAAAAACCATATGGCCAGGAAAAACTTTTGGAAAGGAAAGTAATACCTTTTTCATCAAGGGATGCCTTGGGATAATATTTACCCAAAGTTCCTTCAATAAATAGATTTGCCTGTAAAGCCGCAAATCCGTGACCGGGACCCAGTAGAAAAATTGTTTCCTGTTTATATTTTTTAACCAGGTAATTAGTGAAAGCATAGACAAAGTTTATCCCCGGACAAGTACCCCAATGGCCAAAAAGTTTTGGTTTAATATCATGAGTACCCAAAGGTTTTTTTAGTAAAAAATTGTCCTGCAGATAAATTTGGGTGACTGATAAATAATTGGCAGCCCGTACAAATTTTTTAATATTTTCTAGTGGGGTCATTTTTTAGTAATCCTCCAAAGTTGAGGTATCACCCAGTTCCAGTCCCATCTCTTTGGCTCGTAGCAGCCTTCTCATTATTTTACCGGAGCGGGTTTTAGGTAGTTTATCAACAAATTCAATCTCTCTTGGATAAGCATGTCCTGCCAGATTCTCTTTAACAAAAGCAGCTATATTTTCCTTAAGTTTATCTGATGGTTGAGCATCCATCTTTAAAACAATAAAGGCCTTAATAATCTCTCCTCTTAAGGGATCCGGTTTGCCGATCACTCCTGCCTCAACTACCTCTGGGTGTTCCACCAAAGCACTCTCCACCTCAAATGGTCCCACTCTCTCACTTGAAGTATTAATCACATCATCCGCTCTCCCCACAAACCAAAAGTAGCCGTCGTTATCCTTAATAGCTCTGTCTCCTGACAGATACCAACCATTTGAGAAATATGAATCAAATTTCTCCTTTTTTTTCCAAATAGTTTTCATCAGAGAATAAACAGTATTTGGTTTTAAAGCCAGATTTCCTTCTCTTCCCGCAGGCAATTCCTTTCCCTTCTCATCAATAACAGCGGCTTTAATTCCCGGAAAAGGTTTACCCATAGAACCAACTTTAATATCCAAAATAGGATAATTAACTATAGCCATGCTACCCGTTTCTGTTTGCCACCAGGTGTCGTGAAAGGGAAGCCCAATTTTTTTATAAGCCCACCAGATTGCTTCAGGATTTAAAGGTTCTCCCACACTGGTAATATGACGAAGAGAAGAAAGGTCAAAGTCTTCGGGTTGAACTTTACTACCCATAAGCATTCTTATGGCAGTTGGAGCGGTATACCAGACAGTAACTTTATTTTCCTCAATAACTTTATACCAATTCTCTGCTGAAAATTTACCTTCAAAAATAACTTGTGTACCACCTACGCCCCAAATTCCCAAAATACCGTAAACAACTCCGGTTACCCAGCCACAATCTGCTGTACACCAGTAAATATCATCACCTTGTACATCAAGGACCCATTTAGTAGTAAGAATTGCAGAGAGTACATCGCTATGGGCGTGAACTACCCCTTTTGGTTTACCAGTAGTACCGGAGGTATATAACATATAAGAAAAATCATCTTTTTTCATATGGGCAATTTCAAATTTTTCTGAAGCTTTTCTCATCTGATTAGTGAAAGAAACGATATTTTTACCTCTAGGCAGTTTTTTAGCGGTTTGTTCTACAATAATTACTTTCTCTAAATGTGGTAAATCTTTCCAAATAGCTTTAATTCTTGGATAAAGGTCGGAATTGGTGATTAAAATTTTTGCCTGGCTGTCTGATAATCTGTCCATAAGAGCCAGTTCCTGGAAAGCTGAAAAAAGTGCGCCCACTATGGCTCCAATCTTTAGAATTCCCAAAAAAGCAACATAACGCTCCGGGATAGTAGGCAGGAAAATAAAAACCCGATCACCTTTTTTAACTTTTAAGTTTTTTAAGACATTAGCAAATTTATTTGACTGCCTTGCCAAAGTGGCAAAAGTATATTTTTGGTGAGCGCCACTAACAGAATGGAAGATTAAAGCAACCTTATCTTTTTGGGGGGTTTCCAGATGCTGGTCAACTGCTATATAGGCTGTATTAAGGCTTCCATCCTTAAAAAATTTAAGGTATTCTTTTTCCGCTTTTTTCCAAGAAAATTCTTTATAAGTTTTATTGTAGTTTTTAAGATTTGGAGCTTTTTTAAAATTTGCTGAAGTTTTTTTAATAATCTTGAGTTGAACACTCATAATTTTAAAGATTCTAGCATAGGATTGGAAATCGGTCAATTTTGTATGTGTTATACTTTTTCAATCATGTTGCTTTATGAGTTTGAAGGCAAGCAGTTGTTTAAAAATGTAGGTATCAGTGTGCCAGTTGGTCAGTTAATCAGCAGTTCAGAGGATCAGCAAATCAATATTTCAGCACCCCTTGTATTAAAAGCACAAACCTTATCTGGTAAAAGAGCAGAAGGAGGGGGGATTGTCAAAATTGACAATGGACAATTGACAATGGACAATTTGAAAAAATTGTTTGGGAAAACAGTAAATGGAGAAAAAGTAGAGAGAGTGTTGGTAGAGGAGATGGTGAATATAGAGAGGGAATATTATCTTTCTTTTTCTTATTCTACAGAAACCAGGGGGACGGTTTTGACATTTGGTGAAGGAGGAACCGGGGCTGAAGGGAAAGGGGCTAGAACATATCCAATAGATTTAACAGAAGAAGATTCCCTAGGTGCCTGCCTAATCCACCTCCCAGGTGTACTAAAAGATGCTGCTAAAAAGCTTTGGGAGGTGTTTATAAAATATGATTGTGAACTGGCAGAAATTAATCCATTAGTAGTGATAAAGGGATACCCTTCGACTCGCTCCGTGGTTCTACAAGCTCACCACTCCGCTCGCTCAGGGCAAAGCAAGAATCCGCTGCGGATTCTTGCTTTGGACGCCAAAATAATTTTGGATGATGACGCCACTTTTAGAAGAGAAATAAAATTCCCGGAAAGAAATCTTTTTGGCAGGCCTTCAACTGAAAGAGAAATTGAAGCAAGAAAAATAGATGAAGGGGATCATCGGGGTACTGCCGGATCTGTGTACTGGGATTTAGATGGGGATATTGCTGTGATTGCTGCAGGAGGAGGGGGGAGTGTGGTTAATATGGATGCTTTACTTGCTTTTGGGGGTAAACCTGCCAACTACACTGAACACTCCGGAAATCCTCCCAGAGAAAAATTAAAAAAACTAACCAAAATTGTTTTGAGTAAACCTAATTTAAAAGGTTGTTGGTTTGTGGGAGGTACTGCTAATTTTACAGATATTTATGAAACTTTAATGGGTTTTGTAGAAGGCTTAAGGGAAGTAGATCCAAAACCAGCATATCCAATAGTTATCCGCCGTGGTGGACCAAGGGATAAAGAGGCTTTTGAAGCATTAAAAGAAATAGGCAAAAAAGAAGGTTTTGATTTTCATATTTTTGGCCGGGAAACACCAATGACTTCTACAGCTAAGATTATGGTGGATCTGGCATACGGGAATATCAAAACTCAAATGTCAAATGTTAAATCTACAACTTAAATCTCAAATCTTTTTAAGTTTTTAGATTTGAACTGTAGTTTTGAGTTTTGCGATTTGCGTTTTGAGATAAACATTATGGCTATTTTAGTTACTGAAAAAACTCGAGTCTTAATACAAGGCATTACTGGTAAAGAAGGTTCAAAAGTGGCTTTGCAGATGAGAAATTATGGTACTAAAGTAGTAGCCGGAGTGACTCCCGGAAAAGGCGGGCAGGAAGTACATGGGATTCCTGTTTATAATTCTGTTAAGGAAGCATTAGAGAATCACCCAGGAATAAATACCTCTTTAATTTCTGTGCCTAATTTTGCTGCTTTTGGGGCAATGAGAGAAGCTATTGAGGCAAAGATTTCCCTAATTAATGTTTTTACAGAACATGTCCCAATTGCTGATACTGCTAAAGCAATAGGGTTAGCCAGAAACACCTCGGAGGTGGAAGGAAAGATAAGAATTGTGGGACCATCTTCTATGGGAATTATATCTCCAGGAATTGGTAAGGTGGGACAAATTGGAGGGGAAGACCCAAGAGGGGTTTTTAGAAAAGGTAGCGTGGGGGTTATTTCCAAATCAGGAGGGATGGCCTCAGAGGTTTCCTGGATTTTGACTCAAGCTGGAATGGGGCAGAGTACTGTGATAGGGATCGGAGGAGATGTCCTGGAGGGATCTAGTTTTGCAGATTTACTTTTGGAATTTGAAAAAGATCCTCAAACAGAAAGTGTGGTAATTTTTGGAGAAATTGGCGGAACTTATGAGGAAGATGCTGCAGAATTTATAAAAAGTGGAAATCCTTCGACTCACTCCGCTCGCTCAGGACCAAGGTTTACCAAACCAGTTGTAGCATTTGTGTCTGGTTTATTTGCAGAGACTTTGCCATCTGGAACCAAATTAGGTCATGCAGGAGCCATAGTATATGGAAATAAAGGAAGTTATAAATCAAAAATAAAGAGCTTAGAGGCAGCCGGTGTCAAAATAGCCAAAACCCCAGATGAAATTCCAGAGCTGTTAAAGTAGCATGGTATAATATATTTGTTATGAAAGCACCCCAAGATCCTAAAAAATTAGAACAACTTTATGAGAAACTATATAAAAGATATGGTAAACGTTTGGAGAGAGATCACAAAGGGGAATATTTAGCCATTTCTCAAAAAGGTCAAACAATTTTGGGGCAAAATCTTTACGAAGTTGCTAAAAAGGCTTCAGACGCCTTTGGTTCAGGCAATTTTGTTTATAGAATAGGGGAAAAAGCTGTTGGTAGATGGTTGAAAATATGGACATTGTGAGCTCCCGTTTTCCTTATCTTAGAATCACTTTAATGGTTTTGAGTAGAACTTTGAAGATAGAGGCTTTAATTGATACAGGGTTTGACGGAGATGTTGTGGTTCCTCCTAAAATGATTATGAATGGTCGTCCGCCATCTGGTCATACAAGATGGACACTGGCAGATGGTTCCATATCTTTTGCGCCATACTTTCTGGGAAGTATTAAAATCGGGAAGTTTAAACCGATTGGTGTATCTATTAGTGCATTAGGTGATGAACCTTTAATAGGCAGAGGAGTAACAGATAAATTTAAAGTGATTTTTGATCATGGGAAGAAGGTTATTGTAGAACAATAGTTGCCAAAACTCCGGATGAAATACCAAATCTGTTAAAATAACTATATGGATAAGAAATGGAAGACATCTATTTCAGGTATTGTGGATGGAGAAACCTTAATTCATGGCTATAAGATCACAGATTTAATTGATCAAGTCTCCTTTACAGATGCAATCTTTTTAGAACTTAAAGGAGAACTCCCCACAGAAAAAGAAAAAGCCATGCTGGATGGTATTTTAATTTCCACCATAGATAATGGTTTAGGTCCACCATCTGTCACAAATGCCAGAAATTCGGCATCAGCTGGTAATCCTATGCAAGCAGCTGTTGCAGCAGGGATTTTGGGGGTTGGAGAGTCCCATGGAGGGGCAATAGAAGAGTGCGCCAGACTGCTGCAGATGGGCATGAGTGCTCAAGCTTTAGTGGAAAAAGTGATTGGATCTGGTGATAGAATCCCCGGTTTTGGTCATAAAGTCTACAAAGATGAAGATCCCAGAGCCACCCAGATTTTTAATAAAGCCAAAAGTTTGGGTTTTTATAGTGAAAATTGCGAATTGGTTAAAGAAGTAGAGAAAAAGCTAGAGGAGTTAAAAGGCAAAAGAATTGTGATTAATGTAGATGGGGCAATAGCAGCAGTTGTTTCTGATATGGGATTTGACTATAAATTAGGCAAAGGATTTTTTATAATTGGCAGAGTGGTAGGATTGGTGGCCCATATTTTTGAAGAATGGGTTAGGGAAAAACCATACAGAAGAATTGCAGATGAAGAGATTGAATATGATGGGACTCCCCCTAGGGAAATAAAATAGATTTGACTTTTTGATAAACCCATAGTAAGATGTATCTTGACAAATTAATAGATATATTAGACTATTGTTATATTAACAGCCAAAAGGTTGTTTTTTGCTTTAAAATATGAAAAAATTTATGCTTTTTAATTTTTGGAAAAGATATGCCCTCTATATTGGAGGTAGCGGTTCTGTGGGCTTAAGTCCAAAACAGAAAAAGGACTAAAAACAACTCAGGCCGCCCCCTAATAAGGGCGGTTTTTTGTTGAAAGGAAATATGACAGCTAGAATTATAGAAGGCATTGATGGATCTGTTGATGCATACCAATATCCTGCGCCTGTTTATCAGTTAAAGCGGGAGGAAGTTGATATTCCCGCAATGGTTAATGATGCTCAAAGACTACTAATAAAAAATAGAAGACAAGCTTTCGCTGCCAGCTTAGTTTCTGAAATTTGGGATAATAAGTATCCTTCCGTGAGGAGTTTCGGTTACAGACGGTTGTATAGAGGTTATCCTAATAGTGGTTCCCAACGTATCCAAGCTTTGGATCCAATGACAGGTTCTATTAATTTTCCTACTTATCATATGAGTTCTTCGTCGCTAAGTGAGTTTTTTACTCCTTTACGAATAAGGGATGAGGGAGATTTTGTCCAATTACGTGGTTTAACTTATTATGTTTCCCAAGATCATAGTAAAAGTACTCCAGCTAAAAAACTTGATGTAATAAGACATGATGTAGATGAAGGACTTGGTGTAATTGCTTCTGTAAAGCGTAGAGAATTAGATTCCGTAAGCTATTTATTGTATTTAGGCATATTAGATCATTTAAAGACACATGCTTTGACTACATTCCATGCTTTAACTTTTCACGAAAGAACAGGTCTAATTTCGGAAGGTAGAGATTACAGTGATGTTAGGAAAGATGCAGAGAAATTAATGCTTACAACTACAAGAGCCTATTATCAGGCAATTTTAGGACAACCTTTCGACCTAGAATTTAGTCCTCGTTACATTAAAGATGCGTTAGGAAGAGTTTCAGATTATATTGTAGGTAGTGATCATTCGGTTGAACATTTCACTTTTGCAGAATCTAATAATCCTCTAACAATCATGTTAGGTGCTCATGAGGCTGCGAGGAAAAAACCTAATCCAGATTTAATTATAGGCATCCCTAGCGGAGGCACAGAAGTTGCAGTGGCTACAGGTTTGGCATATGAGAAACTTCATCAAGATAGAAGCTCTCCAAAGATAGCATTTGTGCCTTTATCATTTCATTACCGCGATCAATACGGAATTGATCTGGATAAACTAGTTGATATATTGCGGGTATCAACTGATATAGAAGGGCGGAGTGTATTGGTAGTTGATGATAATTCAAATACAGGTTCTACCATCCAAAGGATGGTAGATGCAGCTATTGGTGCGGGAGCAAACAATGTTAGGGTGCATGTAGCAGAGATTGATCCTGGTAGGTTAATAGCAAACTCCAGAAAAGAAAATATTACTGATTTTGGTGCAGCTAAGGTAGCGAACTTATATCACCCGGATTTTGAAACAGCTATGGGTACAGCTTGGACTTCGGATAATGGAGACGATCTAAGAAGAAAATGGGCAATGCGGTTCGCGCATAGGACACATCGGCAAGTAGAAAGAAAGATGGACGGGTATAGAAGCGTTTAAGTAGTAGGTTCAGGTAGATTTTTACCTATAGTTCTGAAAAACGAAGCTGTATTTTGAATATATCCGCGGGTTCTCTTTATACTGATGGGAGCAGTTAATCCTTGTTGTGATTGTGTTCTTAAACCACCTTCTGCATCTATACTAAAATTAGATGTCCCTGCTGTTTGCAAAAGCACCCATAACCTAGTTCTAACATTTCTGGCATTAAACCCGCCAGCAAATCCTAAAGATAAATCAGGATAAGCTTCCCTAATCCGGTTATGTACAGGTGCAACTGTGTTGACTTTAAAAATTCTATTTCTTCCTCCTGATGGATCAATTAGGACATAATCAATAGATCCTATATAAGGGGTTAAGTTAGTGGCTATATCTTCTGGATTGTTTTCAGCTAAAATTCTAGGACCTAGCTGTATAATAATTTTTAAGTCAGGAAAAGTAATCTTCGTTCTTATAACATCATCTGCTGGAGGCCATGGCATATTTAGTTGGACGCCATTACAAAGTCCATCGGAATAAAGGGAGTTTGAAGTTAAGAGTTGATTTAATTGTGAAGCGAGAGTAGATTCATGATAAGTATGATAATGGAGTGTATTAAAAGTATTGCCTTGTGTAGCCTCAAAAATTTGTCGGATTTGATCCAAATTTGGGTATTTAATCCTTTCTCTGATACGTGCAACAAGGCTTCTTTGGTCAACCAAAACCCCAACCATGCCTATATGGTTGCCTCCTTTGTTAGTTAAGCCTTCACTGGCAAAGGTTTGAGTAATAGTTGCAGCTTCGTTAGGAGTACTAATTCCAGTTACTCCAATGTAAGGCTTTTCTCTTAAGTATTCCATTGATATTGATTATAACCTATAATTTTTAAAAAATCTAATAGTGTTGACAGGATACTAGTATAATAGTATATTATGATTAGAAATAATCATTTGATTGAACTAATTGATTTATTGCTAAGCATTAAAACAAAAGAGGACATGGAAAATTTTCTTTTGGGGATTTTTACTCCAAAAGAGCTGGAAGAAATACCTACTAGACTGCAGATTGTGAAGATGTTAAAGAAAGGAATTTCTCAGCATCAAATTGCAGAAAAGTTAGGGGTAGGTATTGCCACAGTAAGTCGCGGCTCTAGAGAAATACAATTAGGAAGATTTAAAGTGATACATTAGTATCATCCCGTATTCAGTACGGGATCTATGTTATATAGATTCCCGCTTCCGCGGGAATGACAGAGGAATATTATGGAAAGAATAAATGAAAAAAACAATATAAATAAAGGAACCTCTGGGTTCTCGAAAGAGCACCAGGGGTCAGTTTGGCTCACCCCTACAAAGAGAATTAGCATATAGGGCAAGCGATAACCTCCCCTTTGTGGACCCTAAAGTTATAAAAGGGGTAATTAGGACAATTATGGTTGGAATGTACCAAATAGGGCATTGTAGTGGAAATATAGTTTATCCTTATACTTTATCCCCAAGAGAAATCAGTACAGTCCGTAGTCTATTAAGGCAAAATAACCGGGGGTTGGAAGAAAGAATTGATGCAGTCATACCCATCCGTCTGCAAGAAGGTATGGGAACAGAATTTCTTATTAGAGAAAGAAGGAGGAAACCATAAAACAACCAATATATATTCTTGATGGTATGGGTCCACAAGCAGGTGGATATTTGTATAACACATTAATCAGTATTGTTGAGTTGAGATTTTGGCACATGCTTTATTGCACAAATACTACGGAGGCAATACAATAAGAGCATGAAAAGAATTTTGACCCTTCGACAAACTCAGGGTGAGAATACTAAGAAACGTATTCTCACAGGGGATAGGCCAACTGGAAAATTGCATTTAGGCCATTATATTGGCTCGCTACGCAATCGGGTTAAACTGCAGGATCAGTACGAATGTTTTTTTATTATTGCTGATTTGCATACTTTAACTACCAGGCCGGAAAAAACAGCAGAGCTGAAGGAAAATATTTACCAGATGGTTTTGGATTATTTATCTGTAGGAATTGATCCGCAAAAAGCTACTATTTATATCCAATCCCAAATTCCGGAAGTAGGGGAATTGGCTGTAATATTTGCTAATTTAGTCACCACTCCAAGGCTGGAGCGAGTTCCTACTTTAAAAGATGTCATGAGAGATGCTCAAATTCAAACCCCGTCTTATGGATTATTGGGTTATCCAGTATTACAAGCTGCTGATATTTTAATGCCAAGAGCGCATTTAGTACCGGTTGGTAAAGATCAGGTTTCCCATATTGAAGTGACCAGAGAAATAGCCAGAGAATTTAATCGACTTTATGGTAAATCGGAGGTGTCTGGTCAGGTTCTGCCTGTGCCGGAAGCTTTAATTCCGGCTGATTTGGGAACTTTACCGGGAACAGACGGTAAAGCAAAAATGAGCAAATCTGCAGGGAATGTGATTAATTTGTCAGATAGCGTTGAAGAGGTGGAGAAAAAGGTAATGAGTATGTATACAGATCCGAAAAGAATTCATTCCACAGATACGGGAACAGTAGAAGGTAATCCAGTATTTATTTATTTAGATGCTTTTGGTTCCAGTGCTGACCATGAACAAATAACCAACTACAAACTACTTTACTCAAAGGGCCAAGTAGGTGATATTGAGGTAAAAAAGTATCTGGCTAAGATTTTAAATAAGTTCTTGCAGCCAATAAGGGAGAATCGAGCTCGATTCGAGCGAGATCCTAAGCTTGTCGAACGGATCTTAAAAGAGGGAACCCAAAAGGCTAGGGAAGAAGCCCAAAAAACTTTGAAAGAAGTTAAAAAAGCCATGAAGTTAGATTATTTTGGTGGTTGAATATTGTTTAACAATGTTATACAATGAAAATTAGAAATTACAAAAAATGGATAAAAAGATAACTTTAAAGGGAAAGAAAATTCCAAAGTTCAAATCCTATAAAGAGGAAGCTGATTTTTGGGATACTCACAGCCCTTTGGATTATGGTACCTGGAAGGAAGTTAAGCTGGAGGTAGCAAAACCACTGGTACATATTTTAGGAGTTAGGTTGGATGCCAAAACAATTGATTTACTTGCTAAATTAGGAAATGACATGGGTGTTGGTCCTTCAACTTTGGTCAGAATGTGGATCATGGAAAAGTTAAAATCACTTAGAAGGCAGTCTAAACAATCTGAAGCTCCATCCTCTCAGGCAGTATTGCATCAGATAAAAGCTGCTAAATGATAAAAAAGCAATGAAGTTTAATTATTTCTCTTCTTAAGTGTTAATTGACATTATTAGACTTATAGTGTATACTGAGCTTATTATGAAGCCAGAATCAATAGGTAGTGTCTATGTCGAGGAAATAAGGGGAAGAATGAGTAGGGATACTCAGCTCAGGGAATTTCTTGGCACAAGAAATCCACTAGCAGATATGATTGGTGAAGCTATGATGCGGATGGGGAAGGATTCTCTTTTTGAAAAAATAAAAGAACGGGTAGAAAGTGAAGAAGTAGCCCCAGATAGTCCAATTATACAGAAATTGATTCGGTTTTTATCAGGTAATGAACCAACGCCAGCCTCTGCAAATAGAGATTTTACTGCATTAATAAAAGGAGAGCCCACTAACGTTGCAAGAAGTGAACAGCTTGCAGAAAAAAGTGTTTTAGATGATCTTGAGAGGAGGGCATTACAAGCGAGACAGTGGATTATGGAAAATTGCCCATACTATACAGAAGAAGAACAAAAAGTATTTCTAGGAGATGGTGTTTATCCTTATGGATGGACTTATAGGGATGATCAAATATCAATAGATGCTGATGATGAAGATAGGCAGGAACCTAATATTCATGAGGCGACGTGGTTTTTAAATATACATGAGTTTAATACTGAAAGGGGATTTGAAATTCATGTTATGCAGTTTTTTGATGGTACATATGAACTAGAAATAGAATTTCTCCCAAGCACAGATACGCCAATACTAGACAGTCGCTATAGTTCTGCCAGACAGCCTTTAGAAAATCTTACCCCACAAGAAGCAGTTATTATGAATGAAGTGCTTGAAGGTTTTTTAGAAAGAAAAGTAAGGACAAGTTAGGTAAAATATTCGTTTTACGATTGACTATTTTAAACAGTAGTGTGTATAATTAGTGCGTAGTTCGACTACGCGCACTATGCAAGCACAGAGATTAAATATTACATTACCATATGAGCTAGCTCAAGATTTTAAAAGGGCAGTTCCAGCTAGAAAAAGAAGCAAATTTTTTGCTGATGCAGTTAGAGAAAAATTACCAAAAAGAAATCTCAAAAAAGAGCTTATAAAGAGTTTAAAGGCTAATGCAAAATTTTATAAAGAAGTTGCAGAAGAGTGGAAAGCTACAGAATCAGAGGGTTGGCCAGATTAATGAAGCGCGGGGATTTTTGGATAGTTAATTTAGAACCTGGATATGGTAAAGAAATGCGTAAAAAGAGACCCGGTTTAATCATCTCTGGTGATAGCTTCAATAACATAGCACATTATGTGATTGTTATTCCTACCACTTCAATTGTTCCCAGTATTCTTTCTGAAGAGATGGTAGATTTAGGTAAGCCTAAAAGTTTTGACAAGAAATCGGTACTATTACCACTTTATATTAGAAATATTGATAAAGAAAGATTAGTCAAAAAGATCGGCAAGATTTCTCCAAAAAAACTTAGAGAAACTGAGGAAAAATTGAAAATGGTATTAGAGCTTAATTGAAAACTATGATTACCATTGATGATTTTGCCAAAGTTGAACTAAGGGTAGGGACTGTTTTAGAAGCAGAAGAGATTCCTGGGTCTGAAAAACTCATTAAGCAAATTGTGGATTTTGGTGATTTAGGCAAAAGACAAATCCTTTCTGGAATAAAACAGTGGTACAAGCCTTCACAACTTATAGGCAAGCAATTTGTTTATGTGGTTAATCTAGAACCCAAAAAAATGATGGGGTTGGAATCAGAGGGCATGATTTTAGTCACAGATACAGATAAACCATACCCAATAAAACCTTCATCAAAGGTTCCTCCCGGCACCAAAGTGCGCTGATTTATGATACAATTGCCATCACTTGTAGTGAGCAAAATCGAACTATGGCAAACGGCAAAAGGAAGATAAATCTAAACAAAAGGATTTGGGCTATTGTTAAGGGGTTGGCAATTTATGTATTAATAGCGCTTTCTGCTTTGATTTTCTTCTATCAGGTTTCAGGTAATCCCACACAGCAAAATGAAGTCCCTATCTCCCAAGTCATAAATGAAGTGAAAAATGGCAAAGTGGAAAAAATCAGCATTGAAGGAGATAGATTAACTGCTAAAGTTAAAGATTCAGAAGAGCCTTTATTTTCCCATAAAGAATCAGGTGAATCTATTTATAGAATTCTGGAGTCTTCAGGAGTTGATCCTCAAAATGTCACTATTGAAATAAAAGACTTATCTTTAAGAGATGCTTGGATTGGGGTTATCTCTGCTATTTTGCCTGTTTTACTTTTAGTAGGGTTAATGTTTTTTCTGTTTAGAAATGCCAGGGAAGCAGGATCAGGCATTTTTTCTTTTGCCCAATCAAGAGCTAAACTTTTTACTAAAGATGCTCCCCAGCTTAAATTCACAGATGTAGCTGGGGCTGAGGAGGCTAAAAGAGAGCTATCTGAGGTAGTGGAATTTTTAAAAACTCCTGATAAGTTTAAAGCTCTGGGAGCCAAAATTCCTAAAGGAGTATTAATGGTAGGTCCTGCTGGTGTTGGGAAAACTTTATTAGCCAGAGCTGTGGCGGGTGAGGCTAAGGTGCCATTTTTCTCTATTGCCGGATCAGAATTTATGGAAATGTTGGTGGGAGTGGGAGCAGCTAGGGTCCGTGATATGTTTGCCCAGGCTAAAAAAGCTGGCCCGGCCATTATTTTTATAGATGAAATTGAATCCATTGGCAGGCAAAGAGGCATGGGTTTTTCAGGAGGGCATGATGAAAGAGAGCAAACCCTAAACCAGATTTTAGTGGAGATGGATGGGTTTTCACCGAATGACCATGTGATTGTTATGGCTGCCACTAACAGGCCAGACCTACTTGATTCAGCTTTAATTAGGCCAGGCAGGTTTGACAGAAGAGTGATATTATCTTTGCCTGATCTAACAGAGAGAAAAGCTATTATTGAACTTCATATGAAAGGTAAGCCCTTTACTAAAGAAGTTTCCACAGAAAAGCTGGCCAGAAGAACAGTAGGATTTTCTGGAGCAGATTTGGCCAATATGTTAAATGAAGCAGCAATTTTAGCAGCCAGGGAGGGAAAAACTGCTATAGATAATAAAGATTTGGAAGAAGCAGCCACCAAGGAAAAATTAGGACCTCAAAGAAAGAGGATGCAATCAGAACACGATAGAAAGCTGGCTGCCTATCATGAGGCAGGGCATGCCATTGTGGGAAATGCTCTGCCAAATGTTGATCCAGTGCACAGAATCTCCATTGTCTCCAGAGGTGCTTCAGGCGGACACACCTTATTTCCTCCCACAGAGGATAGGTCCAATGAGAGCAAATCACGTTTAATGGAACAAATTACAGCTGCTTTAGGGGGCCAGGCTGCAGAGGATTTAATCTTCAAAGATATCTCCACCGGAGCAGGATCTGATATTGAAGTAGCCACCAATATTGCCAGGCAGATGGTCACCCAATATGGCATGTCTTCTTTAGGGCCTATTAATTTAAGCCCCAGGCCAACTTTTGGAATATGGAGAGGAGAGGAAGGTTCAGAACTTTCTCCAAAACTTCATGATGCTGTTGATGGAGAGGTTAGAAAAATTTTGGATAGTGCCTATAAAAATGCCCAAAGTATCCTGCGAAAAAATAGAATCAAGCTTGATAAAGTAGCTAAAGAATTATTGCAAAAAGAAACCTTAGAATCTGAAGAATTTGAAAAGATTGTCGGCAAAAAGAAAAATTAATAATAATGATTCAACGAGAGCGGGACAGACGTTTAAGGGAACAAGCTGAGATGGTGGCTAAACAGGCAGATAAAGCCAGACGTAAAACCGAACAGGCACGAGTACTTAGTCTAGAAAATAGGCAATTCCTGGAAAACTTAGGAATTCCTAGCAGTCTTGAAGATATCATCGCAGAAGAAAATCTAGATGGTGCTTATGTACTCTGGAGCAACCATGGATGCTTTATTTCTGTTGAACAAGATAGATCTGGTGGAGATTTACAATCAGGAGATAAAGTAAAAGTAGGTTCAAACATTTCAGAGAAAAGTCGTTTTGCAACAGGTGTGTCTCTTGTTTGGAATATAAGGTATGCTCCTGGTTATCCGTCCTCGGATTGGGGAGGGGCAGGTAGTGGTTATAGTGGTAGTGATCCTGGCCGTTCAGCCGGCTATGAATTTAAGTTTATAGAAGTCATTGGTTGTGCGGAGAAACAATTTCTAATTGTTTCTGATCGATATTATTCATATATCCTCTTAGAGGATAAACTTGATAGCGTACAATTTATTCGACAAAGGTTAGCCGTAGCCTATCTTACTGGACCACTTAACTCATATTCCCAAACATGGCCTTTTGACAGATGGGTACCTGAAGCTGAGGCAGTTAGGAAAAAAATAATAGAATAGGTGATTCCATCCCACCTTTTATTCAAACTTTGCGAATACCTCGCAGCTCTGCTGCGGGGATGAGCAAAGCAGTGATCAAACTTGCCCGAAGGGATACTCCGCAGTTCTACTGCGGAGTAGTTTATTTTTAATTAGGCTACCACCATAGGTCTTAATTTTTCAATATATTTTAGATTTTTTACTGCTATGCTATGGTTTGTTTGAGTGTCATAGTATAGGTTACTAGGTTGGAAAGTACCTCATTAGGATAGTTGACAGGAATTTGACGTACTTTAAGGCGAATTTTAAGATGTGGTTTCAAAATGATCTTCACAAAAAGAAAAATAGCTAACACCTCATCTTTTAGCGGATTTGTTGGGAAGTAATTAAATAGATATTGGACAAACTGTATACGGCCGTGATAACCTTGGTTAATGTATAGAAAGAAAAGTTTTTCTAACCTTATTCTTCTTATTTTAGAAAAAGCTGTTGATGGTACGATTAGGTTAAATGATTTTATCAATAATCCAGGGTATTATGCTTACTATGATGGTTGGAACTATCCATTAAAGAAGTCAGAGTTATCTAAAGTTTTAAAAAGACTTAGGGAAAATGGCTTGGTTAATTTTGTAGATGATAATAAGTTTGTCATCAGATTAACTGATAAGGGAAAAGAAAAAGCAGTACTGGCAAAATTAATGTTGGAAGATCAAAAGTGGGATGGAAAATGGAGGATAGTAATATTTGATATTCCTGAAAAAAGAAGAATAGCCAGAGATCTTTTGAGATCCAAACTAAAAAGTTGGGGATTTATACCTTGGCAACAAAGTGTTTGGGTTACCAAGAAAAACTGCACCAAGCCTTTAAGGGATTTTATCAAAAGTGTAGGGATTAAGGACTGGGTAATAGTCATTGAATCTGATAATGTGGATTAACTTACCAAACTACCTACGGCCGTTAGTAGTTTGGTAAATTTGACTTTCAAATTATATAAGCATAAGATCTTTTTATGCGGATTTCATATATTATAGCAAGTTTAACTCTTGTTAGCTTCATCTTTTTTTCTTCTTGTAATACAACTTATGCTTTAGATGAAAATATTGGTTTTGCCAGAATTGATCCTTCCAGCCCAATCTATTTTTTAAAAACTATTAGAGAAAGCATAGAGCTAAAGTTAGCAGGTACCCCTCAAACTAAAATTATTAGGCAGATGGAGTTTGCTACCAGAAGGCTTAGGGAAGCAAAAAGCTTAGTAGGCAGTCTCCAAGAGGAGTTAATTCAGGCTACTTTAGAAAGATATTGGCACTCCATCAACCAGGTTTTATCTGTGAGCCCTAAAGAAAAAGAGCTCTCAGCTTTGACTAATCATGTGGTTTGGATTCATCTTAAAGAACTACTTAAGCTTTATCCCAAATTGGAAAATAAGAATGCTAAAATGGGAGTGAGAGCCACCATTAATAGATTAATGCAGAATTCAGATTTAGATGGCGAAGAAAGAAAGTTAGGCTGCAGCTTTTTACTTTCTGAATCTTCTTCATCTGCCCTAAACCAATCAGAACAGGTAATTTATAAGGAAAGAGCAGAGGCATGTTTTCGAGTTTTGCCAAGCCCTAAGTAAATCTTTTCATAGCTTTTAATTGTTTTATTTACATCATGGTGCTTAATAATCCTCAAACTATCTTCAGACATTTTTTTGCTTAAAGAAGGATTTTTAAGAATTTTTATCATTTGGTTGGTTAATGTGTTAGTATCCCCGTCACTGAAGAGATAACCATTTTTACCATGATGAACCAGTTCTGGCAAGGCCATTACTTTGGCTGCTACCACAGGCAGCCCGCAAGCCATTGCTTCCATGGTCACCAGGCTTTGCAGTTCAGCAATGCTGGCTATAGCAAACAGATCAGCAATTCTATATAAATTAGGCAGGTCTTTCTCAGAGATATACCCTGTAAAAATAACATCTTTTTCAATCTTTAATTTTTTGCATAAATTAACTAAATTTTTCTGCTCTTTCCCTTTTCCGGCAATGATTAGCTTTGCATTAAGAGAATCTAAAACTTGAGCAAAAGCCTTAATTAGAATGTTAATATTTTTTTCTTTATCAAGCCTGCCTACAAATAAAACTACAGAATCAGAACTGGTGATTTGGTAGCGTTTTTTCAAGTAGTCTCCATTATTTCTTGGATTAAATCTAACTAAATCCACCCCGCAAGAGATGGAAATAACTCTATTTTTTAAACCAACATCCCTGAGCAATTTAGCTGCTGCTTTGGTAGGTGTGGTTACCAGGCTTAAGTGTTTATAGACTTTGATAAAATGCTTCCAGGCTAGTTTAGATAAAGGAATTTTGGCAAACTTAGGCGGATAAAGGTAGTGCATAAAATTCTCAGGCATAAAATGGTTTGTTCCTACCAGGGGAATCCCCAGCTTTCTCCCGGCAGCAGCAACCATGCTGGAGATGATGAAATGGTCCTGGATATGAATTACTTCAGGATTAATTTCTGAAACCAGAGCTTTGATTTTAAAGGGATTGATGGGCAGGGGGATCCTGGGCCTGGCAGGATGAATAATTTTAGGGACTCCAACTGAGTGGATGCCATAGATGGTTACCCCCCCATGTTCTTGTTTTTTAACAAGATATTCAAACTTTTCAGCAGGAGCTATAATAAAAACCTGATGCCCGTTTTTAGCTAAATTCTTGGCCAAAGCGTAATTAAAATTAGCCCCTCCGCCTATATTAGGATAAAAATTATCTGTTCCAAACAAAATCCGCATTTTCCTCATATCAGTTTATTGTAAGCAAAGCTTGCAAGCTTTGCTTGTAAAGCTTAATTAAATCCCCAGAAGTTTTCTTGACAGAATATTGTTTGACTAATTTTAAAGAATTTTTTCCCATTTTTCTTGATAAAGCTTGATTAAAGAGCACTTTTTCTAAAGCATGAGATAACTCTTCAACATGACCAGCCTCAACAGTATATCCATTGGAACTGATTAATTCTGTCAGCCCTGCATGTTTGACTCCAATCACAGGTAGCCCAAACATCATCGCCTCAAGTATGGCCATGGGTTGATTCTCAGCAGTAGAAGCTGTGGCAAAAATATCTCCCACACTAATTAATCCAGAGGAGAGCAGTTTCTGATGTTCAATAAATCCTGTAAAAACTATAGATTTTTCTAAATTTAATTTTTTGGCCTGAGCTTTTAATTTATCAGTTTCAGGCCCGTCACCTACTATTAACAAACTTACATTACTGTATTTTTGGCAGATTTTCCCAAAAGCCTTGATTAAAACATCAATATTTTTCTCCTTAGACAACCTTCCTAAGTGTAAAATCACCTTTTCTTTTAAGTGATACTCCTTCTTTAGGAGATCTTTTTGGGATTTTAACAAAATTTTTGGTTGTTTGATCTTTACTCCATTAGGAAAGTAGATCAATTTTTTGGCAAAGCTGCTCTGTTTAAGTTCTTCAATAAGATTTCTTGATGGTACTAAGATTAAATCACACTGGCCATATAAAAAATTTACAAAAGGTTGAGAAATTTTACCGAGGGTTTTAACCACCAGATTATATTTAATCCCTCTTAAATATTCTGATTGGGTAAAATAAATATGGACAGTGCCTACTAAGGGTTTTTTCAAAATCTTTGAGGCCATCACTGCATCTAAACCAATGGTTAGGGGAGTATGCAGATGTATCACATCAGGATTAAATTTTCTTAGATGTTTTAAAACCTTGGGTAATCCCAAGATGCCTAATTTATACTCAGGATAAAGCAGGGCTGGAACTGTGGGCAAAGGAATTTGCTCCACATTTTTAGCTTGGAATTTTCCCCTTTGTATATCATCAAGTTTAGGAGTAAAAATGATCACCTGATGGCCATCATCAGACAACTGTTGTGCCTGATTGGCCAAAGAGGTAGCAATTCCATTAACCTGAGGTAAAAATGTATCTGTAAAAAAAGCAATTTTCATAAGGATTATTATACATCAATTGAGGGTAATTTTATGTTAAAGTTAAGCTAATGGGGATTTTAAAATTATTGCTCAAAGTAGTAGGAATGGGGATTTTAGGATTAGTTATATTAGCTTACTTGGGGCAGGTAATTTTTGAAAAAAGTTATAAATTTCCTGACAAAATAAATTATGGAGTGAGCTTTTCTCCCCAATATGCCCAGTTTTTAGGGTTAGACCCGACGGAGATTTTAGAACTTTCCTTAAATGAACTAAATATTAAAGAGTTTAGGCTTCCTACTTACTGGAGTTATATAGAAAAAACAGAGGATGAATTTGATTTTAGTGAGGTGGATTTATTAGTTGATGAAATTTTTAAAAAAGAAGGAAAGATTCTTTTGGTGGTAGGGTACAGGCAGCCCAGATGGCCTGAATGCTATTTACCAGCTTGGGCAAAAGGCCTAAGTTTAGAGCAAAAAAGGCAGAAAATTTTACAATTTTTGCAAAAAACAGTCCAAAAATATCAGGGCCATCCTGCTATTAGGGGATTCCAGGTGGAAAATGAGCCCTTTTTACCCTTTTTTGGGGAAAATTGTGAGGCTCCTGATACTGCCTTTTTTAAAAAAGAGGTGGAGTTAGTTAGAAAGTTATCTAATAAACCAATTGTGATTTCTGATTCAGGGGAGCTGGGAAATTGGATTCTAGCTATGCAATTATCAGATATTTTTAGCACCACTTTATACAGGGATGTTTATAATCCAATTTTAGGTTATATTAGATACCCTATTTTGCCATATTTATATAATTTAAAATCTCAATTTACCAGGGAAGTTTTTGCTAAAAATAACCAGAAAACTATTATTGGTGAGCTCCAAGCAGAGCCCTGGATTGGGACAGAGGATTTATTGCATAATCCCAAAAAACAAGCTGAAATCTTTCCAATAGAAAAATTCACAGAATATGTAGAGTATGCTCAAAAAACAGGCTTTGATACCCAGTATTTATGGGGGCTGGAGTGGTGGTTATGGATGGACAAAAATGGATACCCAGAGTACTTAGAATATGCTAGGATTTTGTTTTAATATAATGAAGAAACTATTTTGGTTTAGCATTGGCACATTACTTACCCTTTTTGTAGGAACCTTTCTTTATGTTAGCTATCAATTCCATAAAGATATAGCAGTTCATGTTCAGCCAAGTTCACAAACACCTGGCCAATTTAGCCTAACGGTTAAACCTTATTTAATTCAATCTACTGATGGTTTAAAAATTGCTGCTTGGTATATCCCTGTTGATAATGCTAAGGCTGTTCTGATCTTAATTCATGGTTATGCAAATACTACTGGCGGTAAAAATGCCTTATTAGGACAAGCAAAATTCCTGCATGACGGGGGTTATTCAACTGTACTTTTAGATTTGCGTTCTTTTGGTGAGAGCGAGGGAGAGAAAATTGCTCTTGGTACAAAAGAATGGCAAGAAGTGGCTGCTGTGTATGATTTTGCTAAAAGCCTTCCAGAAAATGGCCAGATTAAGGTAGGTTTCTTAGGAGAATCTATGGGTGCTGCAATCGCCATTATTACCGCAGGTAAATTAAATAAAGGAGATTTTATTATTGCCCAAGTTCCTTTTTCTGATTACCAAACTCTTTGGAGAGAGCAACTAACCAAAAAAGGTTACCCAAAATATTCCATGCCAATTTTGCTGCCCTTTTTAAATCTAGCAGCCATATTAGATTTAGGGGCAGATTATCAGTCTTACTCTCCAGATAAATTGATCAGCAAGATTGCTGCGCCTATCCTTATTATCTCTGCTCAAAATGATGATTGGGTGGGCAGCCAAGCTGGTAAAAAGCTTTTTGATTTAGCTAATTCCCCAAAAGAGTTCTGGCAAGCTGAGAGTAGCCATGAGGTGTTTAAGGATCAGCCTGATGAACTAAAAACCAAAGTCTTGGAGTTTTTAGATAAATATACTTTATAAATGGTATAATTATAGGATATGGTTGAAGGTGGAGGAGTGGGAGTAGAACAAGCAGTAGTTCAAGATCCAGCAAGAAAACCTGGAAGAAACCTCTTAAAAGGCGTAGGGGTAGCTGTTGGGGCTGGGATTGTTACTGCAGTTGGAACTTCAGTTGTTGCTGAAAGATCTCTTCAGAATAATGGGGAAGATAAGCTTTATAGGATGGGGGATGAAAATGTGCAGCTTTCTTTTAAAGAATTTAACCCCAGAGAGAGAACAGTACAAGATCCAGAAGAAGCAGTGATCTTTTTAGTAGGCGCACCCATGAGAGCCAAAGCCTCTGTGACCTGGGGACAGATGGAGCAGATAGCTGAAGAGTTTGGAACTAAGGGTTATTCTGTGGATGCCCGTCCCAAAGGCTATTTTCATTCCAACTCCATAGATTTAGAAGTTGAAGCTATCAGAAGATTTATTGAGGAGTTAAACAAACAAGGAATTAAAAAAGTGACTCTCTTTGGCCATTCCATAGGAGCAGCTAAAGCTGTGAAGTTAGCAGTAGCTTTGGAACAATTAGATCCTGAAATTCAAATTAATGGGGTAGTTTTGGCAAACCCCATGGGTTTTTACCCTCAAGATGGAAGGGATTTACTACTCAATCGCTACCTGCCTGAAGTAAGCAACGAGGGCAAACTAAAAAATCCCAGATCTCCCCATGAACCACTTTACAAAGTAGGTTGGCAATTGGTTGGGAGTTTAGCCAGCGATGTGGCTGCAGTTGGCAGGCAATATCCAAAGCTGGTAGAGGATCAGTTAGGGGTTCTAACACAGGTCAATCCTGAACTGGCCAAAATGAAATCTCCAACTGTGATACTTTTAGCCTCAGAAGACAAATGGTCAGAAGCTGAAAGAGTGATTCCTGAGGAGGAAATTGCCAAAAGATTGCTCCCACCCAAAACCATTGATCAGATCAGAAGAGAAATTTCCAACTCAAGCAGATGGGATAAATATAGTGCTGAAGACAAAGAAGCAGGGATCAGTAGGTTAATGGAGCAATTTAGAAATAGAAATTACTTACAAAATTATAGAACCAGAGAAACTATGGCTAGAAGAACTAGAGCTAAAAGAGCATACCTCAGAGAAGTTATGCCTGAAACAGAAAGAGTAGGGGTGATTGAAGCCAAAAAATATGCCACTCATTTAGCATATGGGGTAGAGAGGCCTAAGCCCACCTCTCATTTAATTGTGGAGGTAAAAAGATTTCTTAACAAATTAAAACAAGATGATTTAAAGAAAGTAGCTTAAAAGTTAATCTTTTTTAGAAAATTGGCAATGGATTGTTCCAGCTCTTTGGGATTGTTTAAGACTATAATATGGTTTGCATCTTCGATTAAATCTAACTCAGAATTTTTAATCCTGGAATGTAAATATTCTGCTATATCAGGTGGGAAAATAATATCTTTAGTTCCCTCAATCACCAAAGTAGGCACAGTGATTTTATCCAAAAGAACCCTAGCATCTAAACTAACCAGAGTATTAGACATCAGTAAATAGCTTCTTAAGGAAGTATGTAAAATATCTGAGGCCAGCCTTCTGATGTTTATATCAGAGGTCCCCACAAATTTTTCAAAATCTGCATGGCCCTTTTTTTTGATATCAGGCGCTAGCTTTAAAAGCAACTTAAAAAACTTATCATAGACCCCTCTGGCCATAAAATTATCTCCAAAAAAGGGAGGTTTGTAACTGGTATCTACTAAAATTAATCCCTTGGAATAATTTGGATATTGGGATTGGAAATGGATAGAAACCATCCCTCCAAAGCAGTGGCCTACCACAACAGGATTTTTAATCTGCTCTTTTTCTAACAGTACTGCTAAATCTTTGGCAAAGTTGACAAATTTATAAAAGCCTTCACTTTCTCCTCTGGAAGATAATCCATGGCCTCTTAAATCCAAAGCCATAGTTGAAAATCCTGCCTTAGAAAAGTAGGCTCTTTCTTTTTGCCAGGCTGTTAAGTCTCCACCCAATCCATGCAAAAAGACTAACCATTTATCAGGGTTTTTTAGTGTCTTATGATAATAGATTTTTACTCCATCAAAGCTCTTTAAATATGATCCTGCCATCAAGTAGAATATATCATATATGAAAAGACTTATACTTATTGATGGCAATGCGCTGCTGCATAGGGCATATCATGCCACTCCTCCTTTTACCACATCTTATGGTGAGCTGGTTAATGCAGTTTATGGTTTTTCCTCTATGATTTTGAAGGTTATTTCAGAGTTGAAACCAGATTATCTGGTAGTGGCCTGGGATGAAAAAGGGCCCACTTTTAGGCATCAAACATACACCCAATACAAAGCCACCAGAGGCCCGGCAGATGAGGCTTTGTCCTCTCAGTATAAAAGAGTTCATCAGGTAATTTCCGCCTTTAATATCCCGGAGTTTAGTGTGGTAGGATATGAGGCAGATGATTTAATTGCCACTTTAGCCACCCAAGCCTATAAAGCTAAAAATTTGGAAGTTATTGTTACCACAGGGGATCGGGATATTATGCAGCTTATTAATGGCAGGGTAAAGGTTTTTATGCCTAAAAAAACTTTAGCTGATGTTGGGCTTTATGGCAAAGAAGAATTTGTAGCCAAGTATGGTTTTGAACCCAAACTTTTGGTTGATTATAAAGCCTTGGCAGGGGATGCATCAGATAATATTCCGGGAGTTTCGGGAATAGGAGATGTTTCTGCCACAAAATTAATTCATCAGTTTGAGTCTGTGGAGAACATATATAAAGCTGAAAACTTAAAAACCTTACCTGAAAGGATGCAAAAGTTACTGGCAGAGGGTGCAGAATCTGCAGTGATGAGCAAAAAATTAGCCACCTTGGATCTTGCTGCACCTATTAAATTAGATTTAAAGGCTTGTGTGGCGCATGATTTTGACAAAAATAAAGTAGTTAAACTTTTTGAAGAGCTGGAATTTAAAAGCTTGATAGCTAGAATACCAGGTGCTTCTTCTGTCATCCTGAACGTCAGTGAAGGATCTCAAGATTTAAAGTCTAGAGATTCTTCGGCTTCGCCTCAGAATGACAATACAACGAAGTTAGATCAAGCTGTAGAGAAAGTTTTACAGAAGATGACAGCAGTTGGCATAGCTATAGATTTAAAGTTTTTAGATGATTTTGGTAAGCAAATTAAAGCTAAGCTATCAAATTTAGAACAAGATATTTACTCAAAAGTGGGGCATGAGTTTAATATCAACAGCCCAAAGCAGCTGCAAATTATACTTTTTGATGAATTAAAATTACCGGTTGTTAGGAAAACAAAAACTGGCCGCTCAACAGATGAAGATACGCTAAATGAACTTATCTCCGCTCATCCTATGATTCCGCTATTACTGGAATACCGCCAACTATTTAAACTGGTCTCAACTTATATTGATGCTTTACCTAAATATGTAGGGGAAGATGGCAGGATTCATTCTACTTTTAATGTAGAAGGGGCAGCTACAGGCAGGCTTTCTTCAAAAGACCCGAACATGCAGAACATTCCTATAAAAGGTGAGATGGGTGGGGAAATCAGAAAAGCTTTCATTGCACCGAAAGGCAAAATAATATTAGGAGCTGATTATTCCCAGATTGAACTGCGGATTATGGCTCATTTAGCAGATGATCCAGGGCTTAAAAAAGCTTTTAATAAAGGCTTGGATATTCATGCCTTAACTGCTTCCAAAATTTTTAAAATTCCTGTTGAAGAAGTGACAAAAGCTCAAAGAAATGTCGGTAAAACCATGAATTTTGCTACTTTGTATGGGCAAGGTCCACATGCTTTATCCCGTCAACTAGGGGTGGATTATGAAACAGCCAGAACTTATATTACAGAATATTTTGAGCAGTTTCCCAAAGTTCGGGAATGGATGGCAAAGACTCTTCAATTTGGATATGAAAATGGCTTTGTAGAGACTATCTGGGGTAGAAAAAGATACATTCCCGAGCTTAAAATTGAAAATAGAATGGTCAAAGCAGCGGGAGAACGGGCGGCAGTTAACCATCCGGTTCAGGGAACAGCTGCGGATATGATTAAGAAGGCAATGGTGGAGATAGATCGGGAGTTAGTTAGTGATTCGTTATTGGTTAGTTCGAATAACGAAAAACCAACTAACCAACTAACCAATAACTTATCCTGTCAGCTAATCCTCCAAGTTCATGACGAATTATTGTTCGAGTGCAACGAGAACTCTGTTGTGGAGCTGGGGAAAATGATCAAAGAAAAAATGGAAAATGCTCTAAAGCTTTCTGTGCCAGTGGTAGTTGATCTAAAAACAGGCCCAAATTGGGGAGAGATGGAAGTTGTATAATACAAATAAATATGCTAAACAGTGAACGTGAGACATCAGATTACAGAGGTTTTTCTACAATAGAGATAAAGCCTTTTCCTGATCTGATTCCTGGGGTGGGGTTAGTTACAGCATTAAGACGTAAACAAAATTTAGTGCAAAGTATAGGTGTTGAAGCTCCGAAAAGACTAACTAGTTTAACCGGAACAGATGGCTGGCCAATTCCAATAGATAACAAGGCATCATTAAGAATGATAGGAGTTGCGTTTAGGAATAATGCCTTTGTTGGCTATCATGTTTTGTCGACAGGTTTTTCATTAGGCGTCCTTTTAGCATCTATATAAATAAATAATTTGATCTATAGATCAATATATTGTTAGACAAAATTATCCCAAAAAGTGGCTTAATGGAATAATCGTGTGGTAAATTTAGACCTCTATAAGCATGGAGTGAACCCCTAAATTGGTACAGACATTTAGGTTTTCACCTCCCTTCAGGCGATTATACTTAAACTATCTGTACCAAAAAATGGGTGCAGTCCAAACAGATCAGGCTTAACCTTTTGTTTGTAGATCCAGTCTTGTCCAATACAAGATGAGCATAAAGATCCTTGTTTTCCTGCCAGTTGAAGTTTTACCCCAAGGAGAAAGTGCTCCACTACAGGACTTACATTTTGGCCTCACATAGTTAACTTTAAAAGAGATTAGATTACTAAATCAAGAAGATCGTTTAGTTATTACCACACGGAGTTTAATTTAGCCAAATTTAGTTCAACAGGCTTAACTTCTCATTTATATCACGGTCGTGATATAAATGTATGAGTTTATAATCTAATTGGGGAGAGATGGAAAAGTTAAGTTTATAAATAGTAATGGACACTACATACAAAATTTCCCACGAGATGTTTAATTAAAAAATGGTTGAAGCTGTAATAAAGAAAACCTCTATCCCACAAGTATATTATGATGCTTTTGATTTTCCTGAGCTTATTCAAGCAGGGATGGGGGTTAATATTTCAAATGAAAATTTGGCAAGGGAAGCTGCGACAGCTGGTGAGAAATTAGGAAAAAAAGTCATGGGGACAGTATCTGGCACAGGAATTGCAATTATCATGGCAAGAAGGCTTCAAAAGGGAGACCAGGGTGGGTATATCAGAAAGGCCCTAGCAGATTTTCCTATTCCTGAAATGAGGGATGAGTTTTTGAAAGATTGGTTTAGAGGAATAGGTGTTCGGGATGATGAACCTTTTAAAGAAGTGCCAATGGTTAATATGGAACCTGGTAAAAAGGTGCAGCGGGCATTAATTTGCGCAAATTACGCCTTAGTAAAAATGGCGAAAGAAGGACACGATAACCCTATTGGTATAAATTACCTTGAAAAGATACAAACACCAAGATTATATGAACTTTTTGGCGCAATGTTGGCTGGAGTTGATTATGTATTAATGGGAGCTGGTATCCCAAGGCAAGTGCCAGGGGTATTAGACAGGCTTGCGAATCTTGAAGAAGCAAACTATTACATAGATGTTGAGGGAGCAAAGCCAAATGAGTTTTTAATAAGGCTTAATCCGTTAGACGTAATTCCAGAAAGATATGTAGAAAGGATCAGGGATCAAATTAAACGTCCGAGATTTTTAGCAATCATCTCCTCCAATGTATTAGCAGAGGTATTAGTTGACCCTAAGAGATCAACAGGTAAAGTGGATGGTTTTATTGTTGAGGCACCAATTGCTGGTGGACACAACGCTCCTCCCAGGGATAAAAATCAATTCAATGAAAGAGGAGAACCTGTATATGGCAAAAAAGACGAGGTAGATTTTGCGAAACTGGCAAAATTAGGCTTGCCTTTTTACATTGCAGGGGGATATGCCAGTCCTGAAAAATTGCAGGAAGCTAAGAAGTTAGAAGCCCAGGGAATTCAGGTTGGCAGCATTTTTGCTATGTCTGAAGAGTCAGGATTAAGATATGATATAAGGAAAGAACTTACCAGATTAGCTTTTAAAGGATTATTAAAAGTATTTACAGATTCAAGGGGTTCGCCTTCAGGTTTTCCGTTCAAGGTTGCGGAACTGCCGTCTACCTTATATGAAGAAAAACTTTATAATTTAAGGGAAAGAGTTTGTGATATTGGATATTTAAGGCATGCTTATAAACATAAAAGTGGAGTTGTTGCTTTTAGGTGTCCCTCTGAAGATAAGGCTAAATATTTGGCAAAAGGAGGGAAATTAGAAGATACGGAAGGTCGTAAATGTTTATGCAATGCCCTAATAGCAGCCGCAGACTTTCCTCAACTGTATGATGGTGTTCGTGAATTACCAATAGTTACATTGGGTGATGACTACTCCTTTATAAGGCGTTTAATTTCCAGTGAAGGCCAAAGTTATTCAGCTTGGGATGTAGTTAATTACCTGCTAAAAAATGAAGTCCCGTTGGTTCAAAAAGTGAGGTTTAAAGCAAGCCAGATTATAAGGGGAATTAATCAGGCAGCCCGTTCTTTAGCTACCGCAGCCTGATTTTTAAACCACCATTTTTTTAACAGGCCGCATTTCTTGGGTAAATTTAATAAATCCGCTTTTTTCCAAGATATAAAAAATTATCCAGAGCAGAGGATAGATTAGCAGGTTGAAGATGGAGGTTAGAGATTGGAGAATGAAGAAAAATAAAACTGCCAAAACTGCCGGAATTATTCCCAAATAAGGTTTGATGATAGTCTGTAGCTGTTCTTTTATGGTCTGTTTAAGTGTATCTGTCAGAAGATTTTGGGAAGCCTTGGTTTGTGTCTGCTTTGATGGAGTGAGAGTATCCAGAATAGTAGGATCCAGCTGCTGTAGCTGAGTATTGGTTGATTCAGGCAGAGGAGTCAGTTTTAAAGCAGATTCAATTAAAGAGTCTGGAATTTGAAAACCTTTCTCTTCCACTGTTTTATTAATAGAAATAAATAAACTAAGGCAGATAGCCAGTATTAAAAGAGTGGATAATTGCCTAATTGGAAGCCCAAACAGTTGAAGGGGGTTAAAATTTAAATAACTTTTTAAAGCACCTTGCATTGATACAAAAATTAAAATTTGGGCAACCAAAATCCCAACTGCTAAAAATAAAGAGCCTGGGGTGGGTAAAAAGAAAAAGGGGACTAGGGCAGAAAGTAGGGAAATAGGCACTAAAAACTTCCAATCAGATGCAAAAGTGGCAAATAAAACAAAAGAAAATGAAGTTAGAGTGATTAGTAAACAAATTTGCAGAAGTTGGATTAAGGCCTGCAAATCTAGGGAAAAAATTAAATTTTCTGGTTTAATTTGAGAAATTAGCATCACTAAAAGAGCTAAAAAAGCCAGCAAGAATGGGGCAAAGAGCAGTTTTTTAACAAATATCATGCTATACTCCATAATATCATGAAAGTTTTAGTTACACATATTAACCCACATTTAGATGACATTATGGCTATCTGGCTGTTTAAAAAATTTCATCCTGATTTCAAAAAAGCTCAAATTGAGTTTATCTCAGCTTCCCGTGATCAAAAAGCAGAAGCTGGTGAGGAGAAAATATTTTTAGGAACAGGTGGAGGCAGGTTTGATGAACATAAAGAAGGGCTAAATACTTGTGCAGGATCTTTGGTTTATGAATATTTAAAAGAAAAGGGATTACTTCCAGAGGATTTAAGCTTACAAAAAGCCTTAGATAATTTAGTGGAGTGGAATAAATTGGTAGATACAGGCAAAGCCCCAAATTCAGAGTTTGATGAATTTAGTGTCCAGTCTTTTATCAGGTGTAAAGACAGCACCAAGGAAAGTTCAGAGAGGTCTGTGGAGTTAGGGGAGAGAATTTTAAATAGGATTTTGGGGATTTTAAAGAGAAAACAGGAGTCTTTAAAAGACTGGGAAAAAAGAAAGGAGTTTGAAACAAAATTTGGCAAAGGAGTAGCTATAGTTTCTGAAACTGTGAACAGGGAGTTTTGTAGAGAACAAGAGGGAGACTTATTTCTTATTTTAAATCCTAAGCACAAATCAGTCCAATTTTTTACTCCCTCTTTTAAGATTGATTTAGAATCAATTTATAAAAAAGTAAAAGAACAAGATCCAGAGGCTGATTGGTTTTTACACCAATCCCACCATATGGTTTTATGCGGCTCCTCCGCAGCACCGGAAGCGAAACCTACTAAGTTAACTTTTGAAGAGTTGATAGAAGTTGCAAAAAATATTTAAACATTAACTGATTTTCCACCTTCAGCAGTGACAATTCCCATGGCAAAGTATTCCACATCCTCATCTGACAGGTTGGTCATGGTATGGATTTGACCTTCTTTGGCAATTACCATATCTCCTTTTTCCAAAATATCCTCTTCATCATCTATTTTGGCTTTAACTTTCCCTGAGATCATAATAAAAACTTCTATCATAGATTCATGGTAATGAGGAGCAAAAGATTTGCCCTTGGGGATCTTGGCCCAATTAATCATTTGAATTCTTCCTGCTGGTAGATCATCTCTTTTCAGTAAAACCTTTTTCAAAGCTCCTGGATTATTTGAATTTTCATGGGAAGCAGGAATAAACTCTAAATCTTGGAATTTTATTATTTTCATAATTGTTATAAATATTATAATCGTTATAATTGTTATACTAAAGAAGGAGGTGGAAGCTATGTGTTACAACTGTGGATGCGGAGTGCCTGATGATGATATGGGCAATCCGGACAATATTACCAATAGCACTTTAACTCATCTAGGGCAGCACTGGGGTAAAAGCTTGCCTGAAGTTCAACAAATAGTTTATTCCCAACTACAAAAAGAAGCTGCTGGTGCAAAAGTAAAATGGGATTCTCATGTTTCAGAAATGTTTGAAAAAGCATCTAAGGCCTGGGGACAGAGTGTTGATGATGTAAAGAAAAACACCCTTGAACTTTTAAAGAGTCGGATATAGAATAGCTACTTAATGATACTTGGGTCTGAGAGAAGACCTGCTCATCTGAAAAATCAAATAGCAAGAGGTGTTGCAGCAGTCTCTGCTGCAACATTTTTAGCAGTAGGCTGTCAGTCACAGCATCCAGAGAATTCAGATACAACCTTTCAGTCATCAACAGTAAACGCAGAGTCCCAGGTTTGTCCCGGATTATCTGAAGAAGAAAGGGGGAGAATGTTTTTCTACAGAGGAGGGGTAGTGATCAATCGAACTGCAGATCTTGATATGGGTATTAATCGGCTAATTCTTGAAAAATTACTATCACATCCTGATTTAAGTGCAGATTTACCTTCAGGTCAATTTGTTGCAACCCATGTTATGCCAGATACAGATATGGTAAGACCAAAAGCGGAAAATGGTTTAGCGGGATTGACAGCATTCTATTATCGTTCATGTTTTGGACAAAGGGATCCTTTAAGAGTATCACATAGTTTAACAATATCTGTGGAGGATTTATTAAGAAAAATACGCGCTGAGCATAGAAGCGATCTACGAAATAAAGGATTATATAATGCAGCTTTAGGCAGTGAAATGGCTAAAATAATCATTGCCTTTAGTGTTAGGAGGGATCAATTAAATCGTCAGCAAGCTAGAGTGGTGGAGAAATATCCATATATTGCAATAAGCGCTATTACAGATGATTTATACCAAAAAGCAGGCATACCTATTCCGCGTCCTTAATATTTTTAATGCTAGTATTTTGATACAATGAGCTAATGAAAGTAGCCTTGGCTCATGATTATTTAAGGGAATATGGTGGAGCTGAGCGTGTACTGGAGGTTTTGCATGAGATTTTCCCACAAGCTCCTGTTTACACTTTTTATGTCAATTTAGAGGCTATGGGAGAGAATGGAAAAAGATTTAAAGATTGGGACATTAGGCCATCTTGGTTTCAAAAATTACCTTTTGCAAATCAGCTTTTATCTCCTTTTAGGATCTTTGGGCCAATGATGTTTGAAAGCTTTGATTTATCAGAATATGATCTGGTCATTTCCTCATCCTCTGCCACTCATTTAGCCAAAGCAGTTATTACCAAGCCGGAAACTCTGCATATAAGTTATATTCATACTCCTCCAAGATTTTTGTATGGCTATGTCACTTCTTTTAATTATAAAAAACACTGGTGGACTAGGATTGGGGGAGAAATCATTAATCATTTTATGAGGATTTATGATTTTGAAGTTTCCCAAAGACCGGATATTTTAGTAGCAAATTCTAAAAATATTCAAGCTAGAATTAAAAAGTTTTACAGAAGAGATAGTATAGTGATTTATCCACCGGTAGATCTCACAGAATTCAAAAATCAAAATGCAAAAATCAAAATTACAAATCAAAATTCAAAAAGTTATTTTTTAGTATTAAGCAGGTTGGTGAGGGGTAAAGGGGTGGAGGTGGTAGTGGAAGCATGTAGAAAGCTAGGTTTGCCACTTAAAGTAGCAGGCAGTGGTCCAGAGTTGGAAAGTTTAAAAAAGCTTGCTACAACCTACAACCTACCAACTACAACCTTTCTTGGATGGGTTAGTGATGAGGAAAGGGTAAAGCTTTTGCAAAATGCCAAAGCTTTAATTGTGGCCTCAGAAGATGAGGATTTTGGGATTACCTCAATTGAAGCCCAAGCTGCCGGAACTCCTGTTATTGCTCCAGCATCTGGAGGCTTTTTGGAGACAGTGATTGATCAAAAAACAGGTCTTCTATATGGTGGAGCAGGACAAGTAACTGTAGATGAGTTAGTTAGGGTATTAGGGGAATTTAGGGAAGATCAATTCAAAGCAGAAGATTTGCGTAAAAATGCCCAAAAGTTTTCTAAAGAAAGATTTAAAAAAGAAATGTTAGAGCTGGTAGAAGAAAGTTTACCGACTTGATTTATATATCAAATTTGATATAATTAACATGGAATTTGAAATTAAATATTATCTAGATAGTTCTGGAAACAATCCTATTAATGAATTTTTATTAGATATAGCCAGAAATAATAAAGATTTATATGGTCAAGTGATAAAGGGAATTGAGAAAATAAGAAATAGAGTTTATCACAAAGAACCTTTATCTAAATATATAGAACCAGGATTATGGGAACTAAGGATAATCGCAGGAACAGATATTTTAAGGATATTTTATACTTTTAAGAAAGGACAAATTATTATGTTGTTGCATATTTTTATTAAGAAACAGCAAAAAACACCGCAAGGTGAATTAGAAATTGCAAGGAAAAGATTGAGAGAGTTAAAATTAAGAAAGGAGTCTTAAATGAGAAGAAAAAAAGACGATCTAGATAGAACAATAGAAGAAGCTCTAAAAAGGGATCCTTCTTTAAAGGAAGGTTTGGATAAAGCCGGAGAGGCATGGGATATTGCTTTCCAGATTATAGACTTGAGAGAAAAAGCAGGACTAACTCAAAAGGGGTTAGCTGATCTGGTGGGGACTAAGCAGTCTAATATTGCCAGGTTAGAATCAGCAGATTATACAAGTTATACCTGGAAAACTCTGGAAAAAATTACTAAAGCCTTAAAAGCCAGACTTGAAATAAGAATTGTGGCTTTAGATTCATCAAAACCAACCCATATATAAAAGATTCAAAAAAAAGAAATTCTGGAACTTATAGAAAAGAATTTAAAGTTACTTTAATATAGGTAAAATGATATAAGGGAAAAACAATATTATGAAAAGAATGCAAAGGATTAGTATAGTTAGAATGGATAAATAGAATCCCTTGCTAAACTTCACGTTAAATAGAGTAAAACTCTTATTGCCAGGTACGGTTTCCTGTTTCACAGACTGTCGTTTGATACCAATAATAATACTAAATAAAAGAATAACTGGAGCTATAAAAATTAGTATAAATATTAGTCCTATTGCCTCAAAACCCCCTGCCTTATTCAATCCTGTAAGAATAAGTAATAACAAGATTACTATTAAACCAATTAATACGGATTTTAAAAATTCCATTGGTTAATATTAACTGGTTTATTACCTGAAATCAAATTTGACAAAAATTTAAGAGTAGGATAGTGTAATCCTACTTCATGGATCAGGTTAAGAAATATATAACAAGAGCAACAGAATTAACTGCTATTTCAGTTGCAAGGTTAATTAAAGAAAAAGGCTTTACCCCGCAAGATATCTTAGATGAAGAAGAAAATCTAAAAAGAGAAAAACTGGTTGACCAAACAGGTGCAGATGCTATGTATACAGCACTTTTAGATATACCATTTGTTTTAAGGGTGGTAGGTTCTGAGGGGAGAAAACATATCCATCAATATGGAGAAAAGTTACCAACTTTGGAAGGAGTGTTTGGTCCGCCAGCTGGCGGAGGGGATTTAGAGCTAGATTGTGTTAATGATGTGGTGGAAGGGTCCAAAGCTGCCAAGCTAAATTCCCCTGGAGCAGTTTCTGTGATTGCAGTGGGTTCAAAAAATGGTCTAATGGGAACACCTGATGATATTGATTATATGGATAAGTTATTCGGTCCGCCACAACTTAAAGGTAAGTTATCTATACATCAATCAACTGAGGGAAATTTAGCAGAAGTAGTAAATACATTTGGAGTTAAGCCTTCAGAAATAAATGTAGTCATGATGGATAGAGATAGAAATGCTCACTATATAAATGCCTGCCAGAAATTCGGGGTAAATGTAATTTTAATAAAAGCCGGGGATTTTTTACCATCTATTTTATCTTTTATAGATCCAAAAAAACACGAAAAAGGCCTGCATTTAATCATGGGTTCTGGTGGTTTTGAAGAAGGAATATTAGCAGCAGTTGCAGGTAAAGCTCTAAATGCCCATGTTGAGGGAAGAGGTTGGTCTGGAGATCCGGAAATCGCTAAAAAATATGAAAAAATCTGGTCAGTTGACGATTTAGTTTCTGGTGAGATTGAAGATTGTCTGATGTCTTTTACAACTATCACTCCTGAGAATAAATGGTTTGATCTTGAACCACTTACCACCTTGACTGTGGATAAAAGTGGTGTGAAGATAGATAGACGAGTTCATCGCTAATGGATATTCAAGTTTTAAAATCTACAGCTCAAGCAATGGTAGCATCTGGCAGGGGAATCCTGGCTGCTGATGAATCTTCCAAAACCATTCAGAAAAGGTTTGATGCGCTGGGAATTGAATGTAGCGAAGAGAATAGGTTAGCCTACAGACAAATGCTATTTACCACACCCGGGATAGAAGATTTTTTATCAGGTATAATTTTATATGATGAAACCATCAGGCAAAAAACTTCAGATGGGGTAGAAATCCCAAAACTGCTGCAAGATAAAGGCATTATTCCAGGCATAAAGGTAGATAAAGGTGCATTTAATTTAGCTAATTTTCCTGGAGAAAAAATTACAGAAGGGTTAGATGGTTTAAGGGATAGGTTAATTGAATACTTTGAATTAGGTGCCAGGTTTGCCAAATGGCGGGCTGTGATTACCATAGGGGAGGGAATACCAACTGAAACTTGTATTGAAGCTAATGCAGAAATTTTAGCCCTATATGCTAGCCTTTGTCAGGAGCAGGATATAGTCCCTATTGTTGAGCCGGAAGTCTTGCTGGATGGAAGTCATACAATTGAGCAGTGCAGTGAAGTTGAGGTTAGAACTTTAAAAAAAGTTTTTGAAAGGCTGAAAGCGCATAAGGTTATTTTAGAAGGGATGATTTTAAAACCCAGCATGGTTTTATCCGGGAAAGATTGTCCCACTCAAGCAGATTCTGCTACGGTTGCAAAAATGACAGTAGATGCACTAAATGAGTCTGTTCCAGCTGAAGTTGGTGGGATTGCCTTTTTATCTGGCGGACAGTCTGATGAATCTGCAATTGCTAATTTAGCAGAGATAAACAAAATTGGAGGGCCTTGGCCCTTAACTTTTTCCTATTCCAGAGGCTTACAAAATGCTCCCATGAAAATTTGGGCAGGTAAAGTAGAAAATATTAAAGCAGCCCAGGATGAATTTTATTCCAGATGTCAAAAAGTCTCCCTTGCTCGTCAAGGCAAACTCTCCTAAAATAACTTGGTGGGTAAAAATATAATTTTAGAGGTTAAAAATTTAAGGAAAAGTTTTGGTGACTTTCTAGCCATAGATGATATCTCTTTTTCTTTGGAGGAGGGCCATATTTTGGGATTTTTAGGACCTAATGGGGCAGGTAAATCCACTACTATTTTTTGTATTTTGGGCTTAATTGACCCGGATTTTGGGGAAATTAAGATTTTTGGCAAAGATATCTCAAAAAATAGAAGTGAGATTATGAAAAAAGTAAACTATGCTTCAGCTGAATTTTCTCTTCCCTGGAACTTGACTTTACAAGAATCTCTGACAGTTTATGCCACCATTTATGAAATATCTGATATGAAAAAAAAGATAGCCCAGTTACTGGAAATTTTAGAGATGAGTCATCTTGCTGATAAAGCCATCAGAGATATGTCTTTTGGGCAAAGAGCCAGAGGGAATTTAGCAAAAGCATTACTTAACAAACCCAAACTATTACTTTTAGATGAGCCAATGGCTTCAATGGATCCTGATGTTGTAGATAAAGGGATTGAGCTAATAAAGCAAATACAAAAAGAGGATAAAATAACCATCCTTTATACCTCACATAATATGTGGGAGATAGAGGAAGTAGCATCAAATGTTATTTTTATAAACCATGGCAAAATTATTGCCCAGGGTTCACCTCTGGAACTGACAAAAAAAGTCCTGGAAAATGGTTCAGATTCTGCAAATTTAAGGGATGTTTTTATACATTTGTCACGGGAAGAAGGAAGATGAATCAGAGTAGAGTATTTGCCATTCTTTTAAGACACTATTACTTAGCCATCCACCAGATGGAGAGGTTTTTTGATGTGCTAATTTCACCAATTTTAATGATTGTGCTCTGGGGATTTTTAACCAAGTATGTGCAAGGTATCCAAAGTGATACCCTGGCTGCATTTTTACTGGGTGGGATTTTACTTTGGGCTATTTTTGAAAAAGTAACCACAGATATAGGGGTGAATTTTATGTTTGATATCTGGGATAGAAATTTTATTCCTCTTTTATCTACCCCCATTACTTTTTTAGAATATTTAACTGGTCTTATGATTGTCAGTCTGGTTAAAATTTTTATTTCTTTTTTAGTAATGGCCCTAATTGCCTTGTTTTTTTATGGATTTAGTGCAACTTCTTTAGGATTTGGACTGGTATTTTTTGCGCTAAATTTATTCATTTTTGCCTCATCTTTTGGCATTTTTAATGTGGCTTTGGTTATAAGGTTTGGTAACTCGGTTGGACCCTTAACTTGGATTTTACCCTTTCTAATACAACCATTTGCAGCAGTTTTTTATCCTATCTCGGTATTGCCTCCATTTTTCCAAACTGTGGCATATTTTATTCCTATTTCCCATGTTTTTGAGGGTATGAGATCTGTGATTGAATTTAATCAATTTAATGGTCAGGAACTATTTACTGCTTTAGCCCTAAATGTTATTTATTTTACTCTTTCTATATCCTTTTTTGCTTATGTACTTAAATCTGTTTTAAAAAGTGGCAGACTGGTTAAAGTAATTTAATGGAAGCTATAATTTTTGCTTTAATTGCTTTTGTAGGGTGGGGAATAGGGGATTTGTTGGTGACTATTTCTGCCAGAAAACTTAATGCTTATTCATCCACTTTTTGGAGTCTGGTAATCAGTGTATTATTGATGAGTTTATATACCCCTTTTGTTTGGGAAAACCTTAGGTTTTTAACCATCCAAGTTTTTTTATTAAATATTTTTTTAGGATTTATTTTATTGGTGGGGATTATAACTTATAGAGAAGGGTTAATTGCTGGAAGTTCCCCTTTAGTGGTAACTATTGCAGCCTCATTTAGTGCAGTTACCACTATTTTATCTATTATCTTTTTCAAAGAACAGCTCACATTTTCTCAGGCTCTTTCCATTGTAATTATTTTTATTGGCATTATTCTTTCTATGCTTCCTTTAAAAGAAGTAATTAATAAAAAAATTAAAGTTGATAAATCTTTGTGGTTTGCAATCACTTCTATGGTTTTGTGGGGTATCTATTTTACTTTTATTAAAATTCCAGTTTCTCAAATAGGTTGGTTTTGGCCAAATTATTTTTCATTTTTATTCTTTGCCCCATTTGTTTATCTCTTTTTAAAGTGGAGAAAGATCAAACTATATATGCCTAATCACAATAAAGCACTTTGGCCTTTACTTGGAGCAATTATCTTTGCTAGGGGAGCTGAGCTAAGTTTTAATTTAGGCATAGAAAGAGGTTATACCTCAATTGTGGCACCTATCTCTGGGGCAAATCCCATTCTTTTTATAATTTTAGCCTTCTTTTTCCTGAAAGATCCAATTACCAAACAGCAAATTTTAGGAATTATGACTACTTTAGTAGGTATTGTGCTTCTTTCTGTTTTTAGTGTATAAATCTTTTTATGCCGGAGTTGCCTGAGGTTGAGACAATTAAATTAGGTCTGCAAAAAAAGATTATTGGGTTAAACATCAGCAAAATCCAGATACTTTCTACAAAGTCTTTCATTGGAAATCCTAATTTAGCCCAGGGCAAAAAAGTACTCAATATCTGGAGAAAAGCCAAGATTTTAGGCATAGATTTGGATGGTGTTACCTTGCTCTTTCATCTTAAAATGACAGGCCAACTAATTTATATTCCTAACGATGAACGATTAACGATTAACGATAAACGCTTCATCGGCGGGCATCCCACTCCTGACATGGTAGGTAAGATGCCCAACTCTCATACCAGAGTAATCTTCAGTTTTAGTGACGGTTCTCATTTGTATTTTAATGATCAAAGAAGATTTGGCTGGATTAAAGTAATTAAGGGAGGTCAGGGGAATCTGGGAATTTTGGGGAATTTGGGGCCGGAGCCTTTGGAAAAAGGATTCACCTGGGAAATGCTAAAACAAAATCTTTTAAGACACAAAAGCATGCCTGTCAAAATGGCTATTATGGATCAATCAGTTGTATCTGGAGTAGGTAATATCTACTCTAATGAAGCCTGTTTTTTGGCTAGTATTGATCCTCGCGTTAAGGTTTCTGCACTAGCTGATGGGCAGTTCCGAGCGCTTTACCATGGGGTAGTAAGGGCATTAAGGGAAGGAATAAAGCACGGAGGATCAAGCAGAGCCCATTTTGTAGATGCAGAAGGCCACAAAGGCTATTTTTTAGATTATGCCTTTGTGTATGGCAGAAACAGGCACAAATGCAAAAAATGTAAAACTGAGATTAAAAAGATCACTTTAGGAGGCAGAGGTACATTTTTCTGTCCTACCTGCCAAGAAGTTTTACCAAAATCTTAAAATAGGGTAAAATAAAAGCGGTTCTACCTATGAACGAAAAATCTACCTACTCCTCGGTAGTCCAAAACCGAGGATTTTTAAACCTTTGGATAAATCAAATTCTGGTTCAGCTTTCATTTAATTCCTTAAATTTTGCCCTGCTGATTTGGGTCTTTCAATTAACCAACTCCTCAACTGCTGTCTCTTTTTTACTGGCTGCAGTACTACTTCCAGCTATCATACTAGGTTTATTTGCTGGACTTTTAGTGGATTTGGTAGATCGAAAGCGGGTGATTTTAATCATAGATTTTTTACTTTCTTTACTGCTTTTTAGTTTAATTTTGTTTAAAGAAAGCTATCCTGCCATCCTGTTAATCACTTTTTTGGTCAATAGCTTAGCCCAGTTTTATATCCCAGCTGAAGCTTCAGCTATTCCTTTGATTGCTAAGAAAAATCAATTAATTGCAGCTAACTCTATCTTTTCTGCTACCTTTTATTTTTCTTTTTTGCTTGGTTTTGCGCTAGCTGGGCCATTAATAAGTAATTTTGGGATAGATTTTATCTTTACTTTTGGGGGCATGGCCTTATTTTTAGCCTTTATTTTAGCTTTTAGCTTTCCCAAAATAATAGCCAAACCAGATGCTCGGGGGAAACAGTTGCTTTTAGCAATTAAAGAAAAGAATTATGCTGATGCTAAATTTATCAGTTTGCTAGAAATTATGGATACTATTAAATTAATCAGAGGAAAACTTTCAGTTCTTTCAGCCATTATCATTTTGGCAGGGGTTCAGATGATAATTGGAGTTTTAGGGGTTTTAACCCCTTCATTTTTGGAAACAGCTTTGCGCATTAAAGCCACGGATGCATCATATGTTTTAATTATTCCACTAGGCTTAGGAATTATTGGGGGAGGGATTATTTTGGTTAAATTTGGCCACAAATTGATCAAAAGAGTACTTGTATCCAGAAGCATTTTTCTTGGAGGATTAGTTTTTTTCTTAATTGGGATTGCACCGATTATTTCTCCTGCCATCAGCCACTTACCAAAAGCCAGGCCTTTGCCCTTTTTAACGCAGCCTTCTTTATCTTCTATTTTAATTTTTAGTTCCTTTTTCTTAGGTTTAGCCATGGTTTCTATCTTGGTTCCTGCTCAAACTATTTTGCAGGAAAATACCCCAGATGAAGATAGGGGTAAGGTTTTTGCTCTCTTAGGCATAGCCATGGCAGCTATTTCTTTGATCCCGGTACTTTTAGTTGGGGTTTTATCTGATTTATTTGGAGTTACACCCATTTTTATAGCTTTAGGAATTATTATTATGTTTTTTGGCTTGTTTGGTTTAAAACCCTCTTGGTTTTTTTCAAAAAAAAGTTTACCATTACATGTCCGGGAATTTTTAGGCTTGGGACACTGGAAAAAATAGCTCAAAACTCAAAGTTCAAAACGCAAATCTACATCTAAAATTTCAAATCTTTTAAAGTTTTTAGATTTAAGTTATAGTTTTGACATTTGACATCTAAGATTTGAGATAGCTATGTTTCTAAAGCAACTTAACCTGACAAACTTCAGGAATTATTCACAACTTAACTTAAACTTTGACAATAGGCCAACTATTTTTATTGGCAATAATGCAGTAGGAAAGTCTAATCTTTTAGAGGCCATTTACCTTCTATCTACCAGTAAGTCTTTGCGGGCAGAAAAAGAAGATGAACTAATTAAAGATAGTGAAGAGTTTGCCAAAGTAGAAGGGATAACTTTTGATGAGGCAGATACAGGATTGTTAGTGATCATAAATAGAGAGTCTCAAGACATTTCTTTTAGGAAAAAGGTTTTAGTCAATGGAATTTCCAAAAAAACACTAGATTTTATTGGTAATTTACCTGCTGTGATTTTTTATCCCTCAGATATTAATATGGTCACAGGACCACCTTCTTTGCGGCGCTGGCATTTGGATTTAACCTTGGTTCAGGTTGATCCTGAGTACAAAAGATCTTTAACTGCTTATGAACAATTTATTACAGCCCGCAATAAAGTTTTAAAAAGAATCAGGGAAGGGCAAGGCAAAATTGATGAGCTAAGATATTGGACAGATGAAGTTGTTAAAAATGGCAAAGTTATTTCAGAAAAAAGAAAGCTTTTTTTTCAATTTATTAATGATTTAGAAAAACCTTTAGGAGAGTTTAGATTTGAATATATCCAAAGTGAGGCTACAGAAGAAAGATTGAAAGAAACAAATGGCAGGGAAGTAGCTGCAGCTGCCACTTTAATTGGTCCTCATAGGGATGATTTTGACATAGTCATCCTGAACTCGATAGGGCGTCCTATGGAACAGGATCCATATAAGATAGAGATCCCGCATCAAGTGCGGGATGACTCAGGCAGGAGCCTTCGTCGTTTTGGTTCTAGAGGTGAACAAAGAATGGCCACTTTAGCTTTTAAATTGTCATCTTTAGAATATATGGCCAAAATTTTAGGTAAAAGGCCTATTCTACTATTAGATGAGATTTTTTCAGAGTTAGATATTGCTCATCGGGCCATAGTTGCCTCTATTGCCTCAAAACAACAAACAATTATTGCCACAGTTGAACTGGAAAACATCCCTAAAGATTTTTTAGATTCAAGTAGGATTTTAAAGGTAGAGAGGATGGGAAGATTAGAGAGTAGTCGTCAGTCATCAGCTGTCAGCTTTCAGAAAAAAATGTCTGACGACTGAGGACTGATAGCTGAAGACTAATTAATAAATTTAAAAGTGGAAAGGATTTGGTTATAAATATTCAAATATTTCTGTTGGTTAGTAGGTGGTACATCAAACACAATATTTGTCATATTTGTTTTGGTAAATAAAATACCCTCCAACCAGGGCAGCTAGAATCAGGACTATTAATATTGGAGCCAAGCCTTATCTTAGCATATCCTTTCCTCTTGACAGCAATTTTTTGAGAGAGTACTCTCTCAAGAGAATGATTACTCTTCCAGGTCTTATTGATGTTCATGTGCATTTTCGAACTCCGGGTCAGACTGAAAAAGAAGATTTCTTATCCGGTACCCAAGCTGCAATTGCCGGTGGTTTTGTAACAGTTTTGGATATGCCTAATAATAAAGAGCCTATTACTACACAGGAAAAGCTTCAGGAGAAAATAGAGCTGGCAAGAAAAAATGCTGTCTGTAATATAGGTTTTTACTTTGGATCCCTAGGTGATAATCTGGATGAATTTGAGAAAGTGAAAGATAAGGTATTTGGCATCAAACTTTATCTAAATGTTACAACCGGAAATTTTCTAATTGATGAAGAAAAATTAACAAAGATTTATCAGGCTTGGCCTTCAAATCAACCAATTCTGCTGCATTGCGAAGGTGAAACCATGCAGATGGCTTTAAACGTAATTCGCACCACACAAAAAAAGACTCATATTTGTCACATTTCCTCAAAAGAGGAGCTGTCTGCCATAATTTTGGCCAAAAAGATGGGTTTACCTATCACTTGCGGTGTGACTCCTCATCATTTGTTTTTGACAGAGACAGACGTAAAAAGATTAGGCCCGTTTGGCCTAATGAAGCCATTTTTAAAAAGCCAGAAAGATCAGGACTTTCTTTGGCAGAATTTGGATGCTATTGATGTTATAGAATCTGATCATGCTCCTCATACTAGAGCAGAAAAAACTGGAGCTAATCCTCCATTCGGTGTACCTGGATTGGAAACTACTCTGCCATTACTTTTAACAGCAGTTCATGAAGGCAAATTATCTATAGAGGATATTATCAGGCTCTGCCACAGTACTCCTGCCAGAATTTTTAATATCCCTACAGATAAAACAACATATGTAGAAATTGATCCCGATGAACCATATACGATAAATGATGAACATTTATTCACCAAGTGTGGCTGGACACCGTTTGCCGGGAGAAAAGTAAAAGGCAAAGTTAAAACAGTTTATCTAAGAGGAGAAAAAGTTTTTGAAGATGGACAGATTCTTGTAAATCCCGGCTTTAGTAAAATTATTTATCCAGTTCTTGACAAGCAAGGATTTGCCGTATAAACTAGCTATAATTAAATGGTACAAAGATTTGTTAAATATCAATTTTTAATAAATTAATTAATCCGCCAATGGGCGGATTTTTTTTAAATCGGACCGACAAAGTCAGGAGATCGCTTGCAAAAATTGCGAATGAGCAATTTTTGACAAGGGAAAACGAAGAGATGAAAGTATTTAAGGGTAGGGATATTATAGATATAAATGATTTTTCCAAAGAGGAATTACTTTATATTTTAAAAACTGCCAAGAAATTTGACCCCCAGTTTGTAAAAAAAGACAGATCAAACTACACAATTGCCCAGGGAAAAATTGCGGCTGTACTTTTTTTTGAGCAATCCACCCGTACCGAGCAATCATTCCGGTCAGCAGCCCAAAAAATAGGTATGGGGGTGATTGGATTTAATGATCCGGAGTCAACCAGTATTCATAAAGGGGAAACTTTTGCCGATACTATCACGATTATGGATGCTTATGCTGACTGTTTAATAATCAGGCATCCAAAGAGTGGAGCTGCCAAAGAAGCTGCAGATGTAGCAAAAATTCCAGTTATTAATGCCGGAGATGGACCCAACCAGCATCCAACTCAAACTATGCTTGACCTTTATACCATGCTTAAAGAGGCAGGCAAACTGGACGGAATAACTGTAGCTTTAATGGGGGATTTAAAATACGGCAGGACTGTACATGCCCTTTCTGTTGCACTATCTCATTTTAGCGTTAAACAAATTTTCATCTCACATCCAAGCTTGGCAATGCCCCAGGAATATTTGGATTTACTAAAAAAAAGAAGAGTGAATTTTCAGGTTTTAACAAAAGCGCCATCGGATTTTAAGGGGATAGATTTTCTTTACCAAACCAGGGTACAGAAAGAAAGGTTCAAGGATTTGAAAGTTTATAATAAGATCAAAGATGAATTTATATTAGGTAAGGATTTCCTAAGCCAGTTAGACAAGGGGGTAAAGTTAATGCATCCTCTCCCAAGGGTTAATGAGATGGCCTCAGAATTAGATGCTCATCCGAATGCTATCTATTTTTCTCAAGCCAGGAATGGTTTGTATATCAGGGAAGCTTTATTAGCACTAGTTTTAGGAAGAATTTAGTTAAAATTTTAAACTTATGCAAGGTAAACTAATTCTGTCCGATGGGACAGTTTTTTTAGGGAAAAGTTTTGGGGCAGATCAATCTGCTTCAGGTGAAGTAGTCTTTAATACCGGAATGATGGGATATCCAGAAAACCTAACAGATCCTTCATATTTTGGGCAAATTTTGGTTTTGACTTATCCTTTAGTAGGTAATTATGGAGTTCCTGAGCCTAAATTTTTTGAATCAAAAAAGATTCAGGTAAAAGCCCTAATTGTTCAAAATTATATAGAGCATCCTTCTCACTTTGAAAGCCAGAAGACTTTATCTATCTGGCTTAAACAAGAAGGAATCCCAGCTTTAATGGGAATAGATACTAGAGCATTAACTATTAAACTGAGAGAACATGGAGTAATGTTGGGTAGAATAGAAGTTAAAAGTGAAAAGTTAAAAGTGAAAAATGAAGAAATCTATGATCCGAATGCAGAAAATGTCCTGCCTAATGTTTCGGTTCCAGGAGTTGAGGAAATAGGGGAGGGTAAAAAAAGAGTGGTAGTAATTGATTGTGGAACAAAGGGTAATATTATTAAAAGCTTAGTTAAAAGAAAAGTTAAAGTTTTAAGAGTACCCTGGGATTTTAATCCCTTAAAGCATCCGCCAGCTGGCGGATTTGATGCTGTTTTAGTTTCTAATGGCCCTGGAGATCCTAAGATGGCTCGCAAAACAATTCAAACTGTTAGAGAACTTTTAAAAAAGAATATCCCCACCTTTGGCATTTGTTTAGGAAGCCAGATTTTATGTTTAGCAGCAGGAGGGCAGACTTATAAATTAAAGTTTGGCCACAGGGGGCAAAATCAGCCAGTGATGGATATAAAGCCTAAGAAAGCCATTATTACTTCCCAAAATCATGGTTTTGCTGTGGATATGAAAACTTTAGATAGAAATTGGGAGGAGTGGTTTATTAATTTAAATGATGGCACCAATGAGGGCATCAGGCACAAAAGCAAACCTTTTTTAGCTGTCCAATTCCACCCAGAATTTACCCCAGGCCCAAAAGATGCTGATTATTTATTTGATGAATTTCTAAGCTATGTTTAAAAAGGTATTACTTTTAGGTTCTGGAGCTTTGAAGATAGGCCAAGCTGGAGAGTTTGATTACTCTGGCTCTCAGGCTTTAAAAGCTTTTAAAGAAGAAGGCTTGGAAACGGTTTTAATAAATCCTAATATTGCTACCATTCAGACCTCAAAATCTTTGGCAGATGAGCATAGCTCGTACGCTCCGCGTACTAAAATATATTTTCTTCCTATAACCACAGAATTTGTAATAGAGGTTATTAAAAAAGAAAAAGTAGATGGGATTTCTTTAAGTTTTGGTGGGCAAACTGCTCTAAATTGTGGTTTGGAACTACAAGAAAAAGGGATATTAAAAAAATATGGGGTTAAAGTTTTGGGAACTCCTGTCAAAGTGGTTAAAATTACAGAAGATAGGGAATTATTTGCTAAGGAACTTTCTAAGATTAATGTGTTTATGCCAAAGGGCGGCTTTGCTACAACAGTTGCGGAGGGTTTAAAAATTGCTGATAAATTAGATTTTCCTCTGCTTATTAGATCTGGGTTTTCTCTGGGAGGTTTAGGTTCTGCTGTAGTTTATGGCAAAGAAGAGTTATTAGAAGCTTTAAATAATGCCTTAAATCAGGCTCCACAGGTGGCAATTGAAGAGTATTTAGAACATTGGAAAGAGTTAGAGTATGAGGTAGTCAGGGATAGTAGTGGCAATAAAATCACAGTTTGTAATATGGAAAACTTAGACCCTTTAGGCATCCATACAGGAGAAAGTATAGTGGTTGCTCCATCTCAAACTTTAAATAATTATCAATACCATATGCTTAGAAAAATTTCTTTAGAAGTAATTGAGTATTTAGGCATTGTGGGAGAGTGCAATATCCAGTTTGCTCTAAATCCCTTTAATAATGATTATAGAGTAATAGAGGTAAATGCCAGGCTTTCTAGGTCATCTGCTCTAGCTTCTAAAGCCACAGGATATCCGCTCGCTTATATTGCTGCCAAAATCTCTCTTGGCTATAATTTGCCAGATTTAAAAAACTCTGTCACGCGTTCTACCTCTGCTTTTTTTGAACCAGCCTTGGATTATATTGTGATTAAAATCCCCAGATGGGATCTGGAAAAATTTGTGGGAGCAAATTTAAATATTGGTTCTGAAATGAAATCCGTTGGTGAGGTGATGGCCATTGGCAGATCTTTTCCAGAGGTTTTGCAAAAAGCTATCAGGATGCTGGAGATAGGCAAGGATGGATTGTTAAATGGCCATAGCCAAGCTAGATCGTCAAAGTTTACTTTAGAAGAGGTACTTTCTCCTTCCACTCAAAGGATTTTTCAAATAGCAAAAGAAATAGCAGATGGAGTTTCAGTTGAAAAAATTTATGAAACAACTGGAATTGATAAATGGTTTTTATATCAAATTCAAGAAATTCTAGAGTTTGAAAAAAGGCTAGAAAGTGATAAGGCACTACTAACAAGTAACAAGTTATTAGAAGCAAAAAAACTGGGATTTTCAGATAAGCTGATTGCGAAAGCATGGAGAACAACAGAAGATAAAATCAGGGAGTATAGGAAAAAATGGGGGATAGTGCCCAAAGTTAAACATATTGATACTCTAGCAGCAGAATATCCTGCCAAGACAAATTATTTATACATGACTTACCATGGAGAAGAATCTGAGGTAACAAGTGATAAGGCACTACTAACAAGTAACAAGGCAATAGTCCTGGGGAGCGGGCCATATAGGATTGGTTCATCTGTGGAGTTTGATTGGTGTTCTGTAACTTGTGCTCAAAGTTTAAAAAGCAAGGGTTTAGAAACAATAATTATAAATTGTAACCCAGAAACAGTCTCCACAGATTATGATATGGCAGATAAACTATATTTTGAAGAACTAACCTTTGAGCGAGTTTCAGATATTTATGATATTGAAAAGAAGGCCAGTTTAGTTTTAAGTTTTGGAGGCCAAGTTCCTAATAATTTGGCGATGAGGTGTTTTAAAGCAGGTTATAAAATTTTAGGGACCTCACCACAAAGTATCGATAGGGCAGAAAATAGGGATAAATTTTCTAAATTATTAGATAATTTGGGGATTGATCAGCCAGAGTGGCAAAGCTTAAAAACAGTTCAGGAATCATTGAAATTTGCCAAAAAAATCAACTTTCCGGTTTTAGTCAGGCCCTCTTATGTTCTTTCAGGTTCTGCCATGAATGTAGCTTATTCCTCTTTGGATTTGAAAAAGTATTTAAAGACAGCATCTGATATATCTTCTGATCATCCGGTGGTAATTTCTAAGTTTATTGAAGGGGCAAAAGAGATTGAAATAGATGGAGTTGCCCAAAATGGGGAAATGGTAATTTATGCTATTTCTGAGCATATTGAAAATGCAGGAGTCCACTCAGGGGATGCCACTTTAGTCCTGCCACCTCAAAAGCTATATTTAGAAACTGTTAGAAAGATCAAGGTATCCACCCAAAAGATTTTAAGAGAACTGTTAATTACCGGTCCTTTTAACATTCAGTTTGTGGCAAAGAAAAATAAAATTATGGTAATTGAGTTAAACTTAAGAGCCTCCAGATCTTTCCCTTTTGTATCAAAAGTAACAGGCTATAATTTTGTGGAGATGGCCACCAAGGTAATGTTGGGGGAAAAATTATCTGGTGACTTTAAAACTATAGATTTAGATTTTGTAGCTGTTAAGGCTGCCCAGTTTTCTTTTAATAGGATCAAAGGGGCAGACCCAAGGCTGCGGGTAGAGATGTCTTCAACAGGAGAAGTGGCTTGTTTTGGCATGGATTTGCATGAGGCATATTTAAAGGCCTTAATTTCAACTGGTTTTAAAATACCAAAAAAGGGCATTTTTTTGTCCATTGGCGGGCAGAAAAATAAGCTGGATCTACTGCCATCTATTTTGCAGCTTTCTTCACTTGGTTTTAAGATTTTTGCCACAGAAGGAACACAGCAGTTCTTAAAAGAAACAGGCATTAAAAGCAGTAGGGTTTACAAAATTTCAGAGAGCAAACACCCCACAGTTTTAGATCTTTTGCAAAAAGGTGAGGTGGATTTAGCCATTAATATCTCGCAGGTGGGTTCACATAAAGCTGAGACAGATGGGTATGTAATCAGAAGAAATTGTGTAGATTTAGGGATACCTTTAATTACCAATTTACAGGCTGCAGAAGTGCTCACTTTAGCACTAGCCAACAAAAAGATCAAAGATTTAGAAATTAAATCCTGGGATGAATACGTAGATTAGATTTTTTGCGGGAAATGTGGGAGAATAAATTCAAAAGTCAAAAATCAAAATTCAAAAATTAAATTAAAAATTAAAAAGTTTTTGTAGAAAACTACCAAACTTTTGAGCTTTAACTTTTAACTTTTGACTTATTATTTATGTTCATCCCAAAATACACTATCACCAACAAAATCTTAAAAGATATTGGCATCATTGAAGCTTCCAAAGAGATTATTATCAATGCCCCTTTAATTCCTGCCTGGGAAGCCAAGTTTAGAAAAGAAGCCTTGGAGAGAACTGTCCATCACGGAACACATTTAGAAGGTAATCCTCTCTCTGAGGAGGAAGTTAAAGATGTTTTGGATGGGCAAGAAGTGATCGCCCGTGACCGTGATATCCAGGAGATTTTAAACTATCGAAATGTCTTAAAATTTATAGATAATGTCCAAATTCAGATTGGCTTATCTGGAGCATATAATTTTACCTTGGAAACAATTCTGGAGATGCATAAACTAACCACAGAAAAAATCCTTTCTCATGAATCAGTAGGCCAGTTTAGGATCAGGCAGGTAGTGATTAAAAATAGTAAAACAGGGATGATTTCTTACACTCCTCCCCCTGCAGTTGAGGTGCCTTATTTAATAGAGGATTTAGTGAATTGGATTAACTCTGATGAGGCAAAAATGGTCCATCCAATGCTAAAGGCTGGCATGATCCATTATGAGATTGCCAGAATCCACCCTTTTGTTGATGGAAATGGCAGGGTAGCCAGGGCTGTGGCCACTTTAGTGTTATTTTTAGATGGTTATGATATTAGAAAATTTTTCTCTTTAGAGGAGTATTTTGATGAAAATCCCATGCAGTATTACTTAACTCTGCAAGCTGTATCAAACCAGTTGGTACTAGATACTCATGAGCGTAATTTAACACCTTGGCTGGAGTATTTTTGTGAAGGAGTGGCTATTGAATTAAATAGAGTTAAAGAAAAAGTGCAAAGGATCTCCATAGATGCCAAGATAAAAGATAAACTAGGAGAGCAGGTAGCTTTAAATGAAAGGCAGATGATGATAATGGAATATCTTCACAGGCATAAAAATATGTCCAATAAGGATTTTAGGAAGATTTTCCCAGATTTTTCTGATGATACAGTGCTGAGAGAACTGATGTTTTTAAGGAAAAAAGGACTGATTAAAAAAACAGGCGGCACCAAAAAAGCCGGGTATGTATTAAAATAAACTGAATTCAAGATAATAAAGCATTTTGGAATGCGTTGGTTTGAGGATCGACCGTTGATGCCACGATATTTCCTTTTAACCCATGCTGTTTAGCGTATAGCAAGGCTGAGTCAGCTCTACCTGTGAGATGTAAAGGAGTATGGTCAAAACTAGGATCAAATTGGGCTGCACCTGCTGTAGCTGATAATCTTTTGCCAAATCTTTGCTCGTATTCTGGTAATTGGGTTGCTGCCATTCCGTGTACTATTACCATAAATCTATTAAATATAACCTTGGCATGTTCTAATTTGGCTCCAGGTAAAATGAGCAAGAATTCATCTCCTCCTATTCTAGCTTGAGACTCTTCTTGATCTTCTATAACAACCCTTTCATTTTCAACTTCTTCTCCTAACCTGGCTTGTATATCCGTTCCTCTAGTTGCTCTCTTTAATGCTTCAGCAAAAAGTCTGATTGTCTTATCTCCGGCGGCATGATTAATTTGCTTATTTATTTTGCCAAATTCATCACCGTCTACGAATATGACTGTAAGGGGTAAATCATTCTCTCTGCAATATTCCATTACTCTTTCTAGGATTACTTCAGCAGATTTAGCATTGTTTAAACCTGTCATGTGGTCTTTCGAGGCCACCTCCGTTAATAATCTCCTTAGTAGTTGGCGTTGTTTTTCTACCATCTCTGGGGGATGACCTATAGCTAGTGTATCAATAATTGCATCTGCTTGGTTTATATAATCAGGATGCACTAATTTTTCTAATGCTTCTATATCACTTGCAGCTCTTCTTTCCCCAGGTTGAAATTCTTGAGCGGAACTATCTCCCATATCTATCTTAGGATAACTCATAAATAGCGTATTTTACAATAGTCTGTGAATCTATTACAATCCTAGTAATGTTATTTAGTAGGCTAGCTGAATATTTTGAAAAACTAGAACAAACCTCCTCCAGGCTCATTCTAATAGATATTCTCTCCCAACTGTTTGATGAGGTGAAAGCTGATGAAATTGGGCAGGTTATTTATTTACTGCAAGGCCGGGTGGCTCCTTTTTATGAACCTTTAGAGATTGGGATGAGTGAAAAGCTGATTGCTGCCTCTTTAGCCAGAGCTTATGGGGTGGAACGTGAGCAGGTGCTTAAAGAATACGGGAGGTTAGGGGATTTAGGGGTAGTGGCCCTTCGACTTGCTACGCTCGCTCAGGGTAAACTCCCTAAGAAAAATAGTCTGACAGTAAGCGAGGTTTTTGAAACATTAACTGAAATTGCAAAAACTTCCGGAGAGGGCACTGTTGAGAAAAAACTTAACTTATTAGTAGGACTTTTAAAAAAGGTGGACGGAATATCTGCCAAACATCTGGTTAGAGTCCCATTGGGAACATCCCGTTTAGGAATAGGCGATCCTACAATTTTAGATGCATTTGCCAAAAGCAAATTAGGAGATAGATCAAAAAGAAAACTGCTGGAGGGAGCATATAATAAAGTCTCCGATTTAAGTTTGATAGGCGAAACCTTATGGAAGGGCGGACTAAAGGTTGTGGAGGGGTTGGATGTAACTGTAGGAAGACCAATTAGATCCCAGCTTTGTGAAAGAATTACCGATCCCAAGACTATTTTGGAAAAATACGGAGGAGAGGCCCATTGTCAGTTTAAATGGGATGGGTTTAGGGTTCAGATTCACCTGGATCGCTCCAAGGCGTCATTGCGAGGAGCGAAAGCGACGAAGCAATCTAACTCAAATAAGATTGCCACGGGTCCTGCGGACCCTCGCAATGACGGGACAGTAGTAAGACTCTTTTCCAGGAACCTGGAAGAAACTACCCCGATGTTTCCGGATATTTTAGAGGGTGCTTTAAAACAAATTAAAGCAAAATCAGCCATTTTGGATTCAGAAGCGCTGGCATATAATCCGGCATCTGAAGAGTTTTTACCTTTTCAGGAAACCACTAAAAGGAGAAGAAAATATGGCATAGAAGAAATGCAAAAAAAGCTGCCTTTAAAAGCTTTTGTTTTTGACATCATGTATTTAAATGGCAAATCTTTAATGGATATGCCACTTAGGGAAAGAATGAGAGAGATGGCAAGGGTAATTGAGGGGGATGAGGTATTAATTGAACAGCCCGGTGAGATGGTAAAAGATCCGGAAAGATTACAACAACTTTTTGATGATGCTTTGACTAAGGGACTGGAAGGGGTTATTACCAAAAGACCGGATTCTTTGTATGAAGCAGGAGGAAGAAATTTCAACTGGATTAAGCTGAAAAGACACTCCGCAGGAGAGCTTAAAGATACTATAGATTGTGTAATTTTAGGCTATATATATGGCCGGGGAAAGCGGTCTGCTTTTGGGGCCGGGGCACTTTTGGTAGGGGTTTATGATGATAAAAAAGATGAATTTGTGACAGTTTCCAAAATTGGCACCGGCTTAACAGATGAAGAATGGAGAGAAATAAAAGTGAAAAGTGAAAAGTTCAAAGTGCAAAGTCGACCTGCCAGAGTCAAATCCCTAATTACTCCTTCTGTGTGGGTTCAACCAAAAATAGTGATTGAGGTTTTGGCAGATGAGATAACCAGATCTCCTCTCCATACTGCTGGTAAAACAGATTCTGAGCCTGGATATGCCTTAAGGTTCCCAAGACTTGTTAAATTCCGCGGAGCAGATAAACAGGCAGAAGACGCTACCACAGTTTCTGAATTGATACGAATGTACAAGCAACAGTTTAAGAAATAGTTTTGATTTCAAAATCTCTATATGGATTATGAGCAAGAGGTGTTTGGAGTCTTAAGATTAAGTATGCCCTATCAGAAGAATCAAGCGGGAAGAAAATTTCCAGACTTAAGGTATCTCTAAGCTCCTCAATAATTCCATGATCTATTGTTGATAATACTTGTCTCATTTCATCTGCTGCCACAGCCTTATTAGTTTGTCTGTTAATTAACTGAAAAGGTAGGAATGGTTCAATTAAACCATCAGGATAGATGTTAGGTAATTCCAATCTGGAGGTATAATCCTTGAGATATTTTTCAAATATCTCAATTCCATCCAAGGACTTAAGGTGTCTGCCGCGGGCAACTGTTACCAAATCTAAAGGCTCGCTGCCCAAAGTACCTAAAGGATGGAGAAAAAACTCAGGGCCTCTAAAGAGTATGGCTGCTGTGTTTAAGGTTAGTCCTTCAACCTGAATAGAACTTCCAAATAATGCATGCTCCAGGGGAGTGAGGTGGGTAAATTTAAGATCAGGCTCCAAAGGAGTGAATAATTCAGATCTACCAGATCCCGCTTCAGGCATAATAACTAGTTATCCTAACATAAATTTATATTATATTAAAATCTGCTCATAGCATATGTAGCTGATCTGCATATTCACTCTAAACATAAACTTAATGTAGTTTACAAAATCTAATGTGAATGTGGTATAATTAATGTAATATGTATATTTCTACTGTAACAAGACAAGGACAAATCAGTATCCCTGTTAAACTTAGAAGGGAACTAAATATTGATAAAAAGAAAGTTATGATTTCTAGAGTGGAGGGGAAGATAATTATCGAGCCTGTGGAGGATTTATTAGATTTGGCAGGGTCTTTTAAAACAGACAAAAAAGTCCCTTTCAAAAAAATTAGAGAAGGATTTGAAGATTATTTAGCCCATGAAGCTGTCAAAAATATGAAATGAAGAGGTATGTTTTGGATGCCAATGCTCTTTTGAGGTTTTTACTTGATGACATTCCATCTCAAACCAAGCTTGTCAAAGAGAAAATAAAGCTGGCAAAACAAGGAGAGTTAAAATTAACTGTCCATACCCTAGTTATATTTGAAGTTGTCTACGCCTTAACTAAATTCTATGGTTTTCCAAGAGAAAAAGTTGTAAATGGTTTAAAAAAGTTGATTGCTTTTAAATATCTAGATATCCCTGAGCGTGAAATTATTAGTGAAGCTTTAGAAGTTTACTTGATAAAGAATTTAAGTTTTGTTGATTGTTTTTTGTATAAGTTAAGCCATAAACTTAATGCTGAGCTATTCACATTTGATAAGAACTTAGAAAAATTCTCAAGCAAAGAGTAGTCTAAGAAGTGATATAATCTGCCAATTATGGCATATGTGGCTGATTTGCATATACACTCCAAGTTTTCCAGAGCCTGTTCTCCGCAGCTAAATATTCCAAATTTGGTGGAATGGGCAAAGTATAAAGGGATTAATGTTTTAGGAACAGGGGATTTTTTGCATCCTTTATGGTTAACTGAGCTTAAAAAAGATCTGGATGAAGATGGATCAGGATTTCTTTCTTACACTAAAGATCCGTCAGTAAAATTTGTTTTAACAGTTGAAATTGCCTCGATATACACTCATAAAGGTAGAGGAAGAAGGGTGCATAACTTAATTTTTCTGCCTGATTTTGCCTCAGCTGAAGCTTTTCAAAAAGAACTTTTATCAAGACGAGCAAACCTGGGATCTGACGGCAGGCCTATTGTGGGAATTTCATCAAAGGATTTGCTTTCTTTGGCTCTTCAAGCATCTGATAAAGCTCTACTTATATGCGCGCATGCCTGGACTCCCTGGTTTGGGATATTTGGATCAGAGTCTGGGTATGATTCGTTGTCAGAATGCTTTGAAGATTTAACTGAATATATTTATGGCATAGAAACCGGTTTATCTTCTGATCCGGCCATGAATTGGAGAATAAAAGAGCTGGATAATAAGTCTATTTTGTCTTTTTCTGATGCCCATTCTTTACCTAATTTAGGCCGGGAATCAACCATATTTTCAGAAGATTTAGCTTCCGGATATGAAGGCATGTTTGAGGCCATAAAGAATCAAAAAATCAGAGGTACTTTGGAGTTTTATCCGGAGCAGGGAAAATATCACTATACAGGACATCGAAATTGTAATGTTAAATACAGTCCGGAAGATACAAAGACTAAAGGAACAATTTGCCCTGTCTGCAAAAGAGGTCTAACTGTTGGGGTAATGGAAAGAGTCGAGAAGTTAGCTTCAATGGACAATGGACAATTGAAAATTGACAATGAGAATGGGGTAGTGAAAAGCAAGACATTTTCAAATAGAGCTGGATATAGAATGTTGGTACCGCTGCATCAAGTAATAGCAGAAGCATTTAATACTGCCCCAACAAGCCAAAAGGTGATTAATGAGTATAAAAAATTAGTAGTAGCTTTAGGGGGAGAAATTAAGGTTTTAACCAAAATTCCACTGGAGGAGATAGTAAAAATTTCCGCCCCAAAAATTGCAGAAGGAGTTGATAAAGTGAGAAATGGGGATTTAGTGATAGACCCTGGGTATGATGGGGTATATGGGGTGGTCAAGATTTGGGGTGATGAAGGAAATAAGGTTGATAAGGGAAATCAGGTAGAGCCACCTCAATTAGGGCTATTTGACTGATGAAAATTTTTAAAGATAGACAATCAGCTGGAAAGTTGTTAGTAAAACATCTTAACCAATATAAAAGAAAGGATAATGTTGTAATTTTAGCAATACCAAGAGGTGGGGTGGTGGTGGCAAAAGAGATTGCCAATGAGCTAAATCTGCCTTTAGATATTATTGTTACCAGAAAAATTGGGGCACCAGATCAGCCGGAGTTGGCTTTGGGAGCAGTTGATGGAGATGGGCAAGTGGTATGGGATGATCAGTTGGTCAGGGAAGTTGGGGAATTAGGGAAACTAGTAAAAAATGAGGTAAAAGAGATACAAAGACGAGAGCAAACTTACAGACAAGGCAAAAAGCCACTTGTCTTAAAAGGCAAAACCGTCATTTTAGTGGATGATGGAATAGCAACAGGAGCGACCACTCTTGCTGCTATAAATCATCTAAAAAGGCATGGTGTTAAAAAAATAATTTTAGCTGTGCCTGTGGCAAGTCTTGAGGCAATGGATAAAGTTTCCGGGGAATTAGGGGAAGTCATAGTTTTAGAAACTCCTGATTATTTCCAGGCTGTGGGGCAATTTTATCAAGAATTCTTACCAGTTTCTGACCAAGAGGTGATACAATTGCTTAAATAATGAACGATGATTTTCTAAAAGTAGCCAAGCAGGCAGCCCTTAAGGCTGGAAAAATAATTAAAAAATATTATGGTAAAGAACATCAGCTGAAAATTAAAAATAATGATGTTAGTAATTTTGCCACAATTGCTGATTTGGAAGCTGAAAAGGAGGTAATAAAAATTATTTCCCAAAACTTTCCTGATCATAATATTATTGCTGAAGAATCAGGTAAGGTTAATAATAATTCCGCCTATACTTGGGTGATTGATCCATTGGATGGGACCTTTACTTTTGGACAGAATATTCCATATTTTACTGTTTCCATAGGACTTCTAAAAAATAATATGCCAATTTTAGGAGTAATTAACCATATAGGTTTTAACAATTTGTATTGGGCTCAAAAAGAAACTGGAGCTTTTTTAAATGGCAAGAAAATTCAAGTAAGTAAAAAACTGAGATTAGAAGAGGCAGCTTCTACTTTAGGGGTTGGTCATAGACAAAAAAGACAAGCAAAAATAGATCTATATGTTAGTAAATTAATTACCAAGATAGCTTATCCCTATGATTTTGGTTCTGCTGCTGTAACCTTGGCTTTAGTGGCAGATGGTAGTCTGGATTTGTATGTTACTGAAGCATATCCTTGGGATTTGGTGGCTGGAACTATAATTGTGAGAGAAGCAGGAGGAAAGGTAACTGATTTTGAAGGCCAGGAGCCTGATTGGAACTCCGAAAGATTAAACATTGTGGCATCAAATGGGTTAATTCATGATCAAATTTCGGAGGCTTTAAAAGATAAATAACCAAGTATTCCAAGTGTCCAAGTAGTCCAAACAATAATCAAATTCTAATTTTTAAATCTTAAACATTGGTTATTGGAATTTATTTGGAAAACTTGTATCTTGTATCTTGGAAAACTTAATTTATGAAATTAATTGTAGGTTTGGGAAATCCCGGGGAAAAATATCAAAATGTCAGGCATAATTTGGGGTTTATAGCTTTGGATGAGTTTAGGAGTAAGGGTGATTGGGGAGATTGGGCAGAAGAGGGAAAATTTAAGTCAGAAATAGTAAAAAAAGATCAGATAATTTTGGCCCGCCCGCTTACCTTTATGAACCAGTCAGGATTAGCTGTGACACTCCTCACTGCTTACTACAAACTACCGTCTACTGATGTGATTGTTGTTTATGATGAGCTGGACTTGCCGCTGGGCAAGATCAAAGTCAGAATGGGAGGGGCTGCTGCCGGCCATCATGGGGTGGAATCCATCATCAAGGCTTTGGATACAGACCAATTTATCAGAGTAAGATTGGGAATTGGAAATATAAAAACCCAATTAGCTGAGAGAAAAAGAGAGCATGTCAATGCAGAAAAATTTGTATTAGAGCCCTTTACCCACTCGGAAAAGCCTCAAGTAAAACATATGCTAAAACAAGCAGTTAAAGCATTAGGGATACTTTTGGAGAAAGGTTTAAAAAAAGCCCAAAATCAGTTTAATTGAGCCTTGACAGCGGATACCTTTCCCTTTAGACTAAATAAAACATGGAGAAGAGTTCTTTTTTAACTACACCTTTAGCAATCCTGGTAGGTTCAGTCCTTATTTCAGCTGCTATTTTATTAAGTGGGGGAGTTATTAATCTGGGGAAAGTCACAGGAGAGGCTGTTCCCAGTGGAGGAGCAGGGGTTGGAGCAGCACCTGTTGCCAAGACAGAGGAAGATATTAAAAAAGGCTTAAAGGATTTAGCCTCACAGTTGAGCTTGGATCAAGCTAAATTTGATTCTTGCTTAGATTCAGGTGAAAAAGCAGAGGCAGTGGCCAAAGACTTAGATGATGGCAGTAAAGTTGGGGTTAATGGTACACCAGCCTTTTTTCTTAATGGAAGGTTGATTTCCGGAGCAGTCCCTTTTGATCAATTTAAGACAATCATTGATGAGGAATTAAATGGTACTGCTGCCTCAACAGTTACCAGACAAACAGTTGAGGTAGGGAATTTGCCAGTGCAGGGCAACACCAATGCTAAAGTAACTTTAATTGAATTTTCTGATTATCAATGTCCATTTTGTGGCAGGTACTATAGTCAAACAGAGGGGCAGATTAAGAAAGAATATATAGATACAGGTAAAGTGAAGTTTTATTACAGAGATTTTCCTTTATCCCAGATTCACCCAGGAGCTCAAAAGGCAGCTGAGGCAGCCAGGTGTGCAGGGGATCAAGGTAAATATTGGCAATATCATGATTTAGTGTTTGAAAATCAAACTAATATCTTCTAAAATTGTTCCTGCCTGAGAAAATATGCAAAAAAAATGGTTAATAATTGGAGTAATAATATTACTAACAGTAGGACTTTTGGGTTGGCTTTTTTTTATATCTTTGAGACCTCAGCAACCTTTACCTGGTGAAAAAGTTGATGATTTAGGCAGAGAGCATGTGACTGATATTTCCAAAGTAATTTATAATTCAAATCCCCCTACCTCCGGTCTACATTTTCCTGTTTGGACCAAAAGAGGGGTTTACGATAGGGTTCTTTCAGATGGTTATCTGATACATTCACTGGAACATGGGTATGTTGTGCTTTCATATAATTGTGACCAAAAAATTCCAGCTTCCAGCTTCCAGTTTCCAGTTTCTAATACTTATGCTCATGAGGGGGAACCGGTGGAGATTCATAATATTGCTACTGATTCTGCCTCAGAGTCTGCCAAACCTTTAACAAGAATGAAAACTACTGTTGATTCACAAATGAGTTTCTTTACCCCTCAAAATCCTCCAGAAAAAGAAGTAGAGTTATCTGAGGAATTTAATTCTGATAGTTGCAAAGAATTAATTAGCCAATTAGGCTCATTTTTAGACCGATATAAAAGAATTATAGTAGTACCAAGGCCAAATTTAGATAACAGAATTGCTTTAACTGCTTGGACTAGACTGGAAAAAATGAATTCATTTGATAGAGAAAGAATAAAAACCTTCATTGATGCTTACCACAATAAAGCTCCTGAAAAGACTATAGAGTGATTTTTACTGACAATTTTTGCAAAGGCCAAAAAACTCTAGGGAGTGCCCAACCGGTTTATATCCTACTTTTTTAACAACTGAAGCATGCAGTTTATCTAAATCGATATCCTCCGAAATATCCTTAATACTTTTGCAATTTATACAAACTATATGGTGATGATGATCTCCAGACCTTTCGTATCTTTTTTTGCCTTCCCCAAAATCAACACCTGAAACTAGACCTTGAGTTACTAAAAATTCAATTTCCCTGTAAACAGTGGTTTTATTTGGCTTTAATCCCTTTTTAGATAAATTCTGTAGGAGTTGGGTAATAGAGAGTGGAGCATGAGTAGTTAGTAAGATTTCCACTAGGG
>CAZYPW010000002.1:0-137768 GCA_964649615.1 uncultured Gammaproteobacteria bacterium
CTGTATGTTCGAAATAAACAATATTAGTTATCTTGTTACCAATTGGTTTATTACCCATGGTGTAAAAATAGCAGCGATTATTTTTTTTGCTTATATCCTCAAGCGATTCAGCACTCTTTTTATCGAAAAGACAGTACGAACCGCTGTTGTTTCCGGCCATTTTCTGTCAAAAGAAGCTGAGAAAAAACGGGAAGATACGCTCATCAGAATCTTTACCGGAGCGTTTGGCATATTACTTTGGATAGTTGTTGGCATGATGATATTGCAGGAGACGGGTATTGCTATAGGGCCGCTTTTGGCAGCAGCCGGCATTGCAGGTCTTGCATTTGGTTTTGGTGGACAGTATCTCATTCGCGATCTCATTTCAGGGCTTTTTATCATTATGGAGAATCAATATCGAGTAGGCGATGTTGTGTGTTTTGATAAAACGTGTGGGCTTGTCGAAGATATCACTCTTCGCATGACAACGTTGCGAGACTTGGATGGTACGGTGCATCACATACCTCACGGTGAAGTAGCAAAAGTTTCAAATCTCACCAAGTACTATGCGAGAGTAAACCTAAATATTGGAATCTCCTACAACTCAAACTTGGAAAAAGTTATTAAAGTGGTAAATAGAGTTGGGAAAGAACTGGCACAGGATAAAAAATGGAAAGATTTGATTATTAAAGCGCCGCAATTTTTAAGGGTTGATGATTTTGCCGATTCGGCAATTATTATCAAAATTTTAGGGGAAACAAAACCCATCAAGCAGTGGGATGTGACAGGAGAATTACGCAAGAGGCTTAAAATTGCTTTTGATAAAGAAAATATAGAAATCCCTTTCCCACAACGAGTCATTTATCAAGCAAAATTATAGAATCCTACAGGCGATATTTTTTCTTGATGTACTTACTTATGCATTTTTTAAGCAAAATAAATAAGCAAATTCAGAGTTTAGACCTTCAGCCCCGATTTAATCGGGGTCAGGTAAGAATAATTTGAAAAACTCATCCAGTCTGTGTAATGTATCGTTGGTCTCACAAGTTAACAATTGTTAAAAATAGATGAAAGAAGTTAAAAGAAACTTACTAATTCATTGTTTTTGTGAATTTCTTACTATATAATTCATAGCAAACCATCAATATGATTGACATACAAAATCAAGATGACACCAGACAAATACCACTTGAGATGGTAGGAATTAAAAATATTGCTTTGCCCTTATTAATACCCACAAAATCGGGTAAACCTCAAAATGTCACAGGACTTGTCAGTTTTTATACTGATTTGCCTCACAATAGTAGAGGTACTCATATGAGCCGCTTTGTTGAAATATTATACAAAAATCGTCATAATCATTTAACTTTCCAGCAACTAAAACATATTGCTGCTGAAGCCAAAAAAGAACTTAGAGCTGAAAATGCATATCTGGAAGCGTCTTTTACATATCTAATAGAGAAAAAATCTCCAGTATCAAAAAAATATAGCTTTCTAGACTATGAATGCAAAGCTATCTCTAAAGTTAATTCAGGTGATTATGTACAAAGATTAATTGTTAAGATTCCAGTATTATTACTTTGTCCATGCAGTAAAGCTATCAGTAAATTTAATGCCCATAATCAAAGGGCAACTGTAACTGTTGACACAGATTTTATAGGTGAATTCTGGATTGAAGATTTAATAAGGTTAATAGAGAAGGAAGGAAGTTGTGAGATTTACCCATTATTAAAAAGGACGGACGAAAAATATGTTACTGAAAAATCATATAAAAACCCTAAGTTTGTGGAAGATATTGTAAGGGATGTGGCATTAAAGCTTAAAAGGAATAAAAATATCCGGCAATTCTCTATTGAATGTGAAAGCTTTGAGTCTATACATAATCACAACACTTATGCCAGGTTTGTCAGTGGAGGAAAAAATGTTAATAGCTAAAGAATTTACTTTTGACTCCGCTCATAAATTACCTAACTATAATGGTTTATGTGCTAATCTGCATGGACATACTTACAAACTGATTGTATATCTGAGTGGAAAAATTAAAGAAGACGGAATGGTAATTGATTTTTCAGAACTTAAGCAAAAAGTAAATGATAAAGTCATAAAATTACTAGACCATAAATTTTTAAATGATGTAATTGATTACCCTACCGCAGAAAATATTGCAGTTTGGATATGGAAAAAACTAATTAAAGAATTACCAGAGTTATATGAGATTACTTTATGGGAAACACCAACCAGTCATGTTATTTATAGGGGTGATTAAATATAAAAATATGCCTGAAGTATATACACCAACTCCGCTTGAGATACAACAACTTAAAATGCAACCAAATATGCTAAAAGTTTCAGGTGACGGGGTGTTTTTTTCTATCCAGGGAGAAGGGAAAAGTTTAGGGTTACCATCTGTTTTTTTACGTCTCCATTTTTGTAACTTACGATGCACTTGGTGTGATACAAAATATACCTGGGATAAAAAGTCTCCTGAATTTTGGCAGGAGTCCCAGGATTGGAGTATAGAGAAAGCGGTTGCTGAAATTACCCGTTTTCCTGCCAGAAGATTGATAGTAACTGGTGGCGAGCCCTTGATTCAGCAAAGAAAAGTTGCCAGTCTATTACAACAAATGCCTGATTGGAGTGTAGAAATTGAAACAGCAGGTACAATAACTCCCTTGCTCCAATTACAGGAACGCGTTCAATTTAATGTATCACCGAAACTATCTAATTCTGGAAACTTAAGTGTCGCCCGTTTTAAACCCGATGTTTTACGTGTATTTAATGGATTACCTCAAACCAGTTTTAAGTTCGTAGTTCAAACTGCTGATGACTTGTCAGAAATCGATCAAATCGTTGGTGAATGCAAGTTGGATCAATCTAAAATTATAATTATGCCGGAAGGATCCACACAGGAAGATATTAAAAGGCATGGTTTGATGGTTGTTGAGGAAGTTAAATCAAGAAACTGGAGACTAATGCCAAGGTTGCATATAGCTTTGTGGGGGGACGAAAGAAGAATTTAAGAAAGAGCTATCTTTTCAACTTTATACCAATATTTTGATGAATTGCTTTTTGGTATACATGATAAGCCACTGCAATATCTTCCAAAGACATACCAAATGGATTAAAAATTATTATTTCATCATCATTTTCCCGTCCTGGTTTTTTATTTAAAATAATACCTGATAGCTCTGCATGAATAGCAGGGAGTTTACCCTCTCTAAACATCCTTCCGAAGATTCTTTTATCATCATTTTTAACAAGATTCCAGTCATCTACTATTAACTTATCGGCTCTAGTTATAACCTCCGGGAGTAAATCATCTAGTGAGACATGAACCACGAGAGCGCCTTTTTTTAACCAATTATATTTAATGTAACCTGCATTTGTGGTGGTGGTAGTTATAATTATATCTGAATTTATTACTGCTTCTTTAGGATTTTTTGCAACTATAAATTTTTCTTTTAAATTTTTGAACCTTTCAATAAATTTTTTGATAGAAAGCTCGTTTGAATCAAATATATAAATATTTTTAATTTTCTTTAGGTGTTTACTTAGTAAATCTAAATGCGCTTTACCAATTGTACCCAGCCCAATAATTGCTATTGTATTATCCCAATCCTTCTTTCTTAATAAATCTATTCCTAATGCGCTAACGCTTGCAGTTCGGAGTGAAGATATAAAAGAGCCTTCCATCATACAGATAATTTTTGCAGTCAGAGTATCAAAAAGTAAGGTTAAACCACTGGCCCGCTCAATACCCCTTTTAAAATTTGAAATATTCCCATTAATAATTTTTGTCCCTGCGATTTGGTAATTTGCTCCAATAAACGCAGGCATATTTAAACTTCTTGCTGCTTCTTTTTCTTTATTTGTCCATGATAAATAAGCTTCATCAGGAAGTACTGTATTACCGGTTCCGTGTAGTTTAAAAGCCTCTTCTATAATCTTTACTGTTTCCAGACCTTCGCATATTTTAATAACTTCTTCCTTGTTTAAATAAAGGATATAATCTTTGTTATCATTTGACATATTTACTATACTAGCAGAAATGATATATAACGATCCACTAAAATTAATTGGCAATGCCCCTTTGGTTAAACTTATTAAAATTAGTAAAAAATTTAATGCTAATTTTTATGTAAAGCTGGAAAAATATAACCTGACAGGATCTGTAAAAGACCGCGCAGCCTTAGGAATGATAGAAAAGGGAGAAAAGACGGGAGTTCTAAAACCAGGAATGACCCTAATTGAATCCTCATCCGGAAATTTGGGGATCGCTATAGCAGCTATATCTAGTATTAAAGGTTATAAGTTTATATGTGTAATTGACCCAAAAACCTCAGCATCCAAGATAAGTATTATCGAAGCTTATGGAGGAAAAGTGCTTTTGGTTAAAGATAAAGACAAAGACGGTTCTTATGTAAAGATACGGATTAAAAAAGTTAAGGAGTTAGCCAGTAGCAATAAAAACTTCTATAATTTAGACCAATACAGTAATCAGGATAATACTCTAGCGCATTTTGAAACAACTGGCCCGGAGATTTTTGATGATTTAAAAGGTAATGTAGATGCCTTGGTGGGAAGTGTTAGTACATCAGGTACAATGGTTGGTACTGCAAAATTTTTGAAGAGTAGGATTCCTCACCTTTTTGTTATAGAGGTGGAACCTGTAGGATCAATTTTATTTGGAGGAGAATACAAACCTTATTATCAGCAAGGGCCGGGATTAAGTTTTATACCAAAAATTTTTGATAATTCTATATTTGATGAGTCGGTGAAAGTAAAAGACAAAGATGCTTTTAAAACTGCCCATGATCTAGCAAAAAAAGAAGGAATTATCGTAGGAGGATCTTCTGGGGCAGCGGTCTATGCTGCTATAAAAACAAAAAAGAAGAATGTTGGTTTAAAAAGTATTGTTATAATTTGCCCTGATGGAGGAGAGAGATATTTAGACACTATGTTTTCCAAATCCTGGCTTAAAGAGCGGAACTTAATTTAGGTAGCCTATATTTAATAGGATCTGTTAATCCTAAACTCTGAAAAGCTGCCTGGCGTGATCTACAGTTACTACATCCACCGCAAGCTAGCTTGCTGGCGTTATGACAGGACCAGGTTTTCTCAAATGGTACGTTTAGAGCTACCCCTGTTTGAATAACCTGAGCTTTATTCATTTCAATCAAAGGAGCAGTGATTGCAATATCAGTTTTGATCATTGTGCCAAGTTGAGTCAGACGCTGAAAAGCCTCGATAAACGCAGGTGAATTATCAGGGGCTATCCGGTCACTGCCTGTTGAACCAATGTATACTCTATCAGCACCTAAAACTTCAGCTAGAGCTACTCCAACTGCAAGAAGCAGGGAATTCCTAAAAGGGACATATTCAAATTTCTCATTTGCCTGTGTAAGAGAAACATCTCTTCTAAATAATCCAGAACCTCCAAAGCTTCTTAACCAGGGTAATCTGACTACATCCAAACTAATTGCTTGAAAGTGTTCTGCCAAACTAACTGCGCTTTTTCTTTCCCTACCTTGAGTTTTTTGTCCATAATCTACAAACAGAAATTTGGCATCAAAACCATCCCTTTTAGCAATGGCTACAGTTACAGCACTGTCTAAACCACCACTTACTAAACAAACAGCTAATGGTTTTGATTCAGGAGATCTGGCATTCATAATAATTGGGGTTATAATAACAGTCAAAATAGCAAATATCAATATGATGAAAGCTGCAAATTTAAGCTGGTTAGAAATTGACCTAAAAAAATTTAGAGAAAATATAAAGCTGATGTTTTCTGTTTTATCTCCCAAAACAAAATATATGCTAATGGTAAAAGGTAATGCTTACGGACATGGATTAATTGAAATCTCCAAAATTGCGGTTGATGAAGGAGCATCATTTCTTGGCGTATCTTCACTAAAAGAGGCTATTGAACTTAGAGTTAATAGTATAAAAATTCCTGTTTTATTGCTTTCTGAAGCAGAGCCAAATTTTATACCAGATATCATAAAATATAAAATCACACCTACAGTTTATAATTTATCCTACGTCTTAGCTTTGACAAAAGTTGCTAAACAGAAAAATAAAATTATACCTATACATATTAAAATTGATACAGGTTTAAACAGGTTTGGCTTTAAAGTAAATCAAGTATTGCAAGATATCGTAAAAGTTTCCCAATTCAAAAACCTTCAAATTGAGGGAATATTTACTCACTTTGCAGATGCAATAAATGATTTGAAATTAGCTAAAGAGCACCTTAGCTTATTTAATAAATTATGCAAAGAGGTTAACTCTTATGGTATTTATCCCAAGTACAGACATACAGCAAACAGCCCGGCATTGGTTTGGCTAAAAGAATCGCATTTAGATTTAGTGAGATTTGGCCTTGCCACTTACGGCTTACAGCCATCTTTAACAAAAAAGTATCCTCTGCCAATACAACCTGCATTAACCTGGAAAACTAAAATTATGCAGATTAAATATGTAAAGATTGGTGAATACATAGGATATGGTAAAACTTTTAAAGCCAAAAAGGATATGACCATTGCTGTAATAGGAGTAGGTTATGCAGATGGTTTTAGAAGATCACCATTAAATTACAGAAACGTTTTAGTTCATGGAGAAAAAGTTTCAATTGTTGGTCAGGTAACTATGAATTTTACTATGATTGATGTAACTAAGCTGAAACGCTTGAAGCTTTATGATGAGGTGGTAATTATAGGTAAACAAAAAGATTCCGTTATTACATTAGAAGAAATTGCTACTATATCCGAAACAATAAATGAAGAAATTGTCACTGCTATTTCTGCCCTTATCCCGCGAATTTATCTTAAATAAGCATATTATGTTATTATTGGCAATGAAAATTACTCAAACCTATGGTTGAAAAGGGTAGAGATATTACTGTTGTAATAGCAAGTTCTGAAGACGAAGCAGTTTTTAACTGTATTGACTCAGTTAGAGATGAGGCAAGAATTGCTGTATCACTTACTCCATATGCCTCAATAGAAACTAGGCTTTCAAAAATGGGTATCCCTTTTGTAGTAGTACCGAGGGGAAATTTGGGTGTAACTTTTAATGCCGGAATTGAACTGGCTACAACAAACAAAGTCATAGTTATGACTGATGACGCTGCATTTAAACCAGAAGCCATTAGGAAATTAGCAGAAGGGCTAGAACAATATGATGCATGCAAAGCAAGGCTCTCGTTTCAATATGATGACGCTCATCCATTAAGCAAAGTTGTAGCAAGTGCCAGAGATTTTATTAATTCCTCTCCAACTAGGGTATTTACTCCGGGTCTAGCTTTAAGGAAAGATATCAGAGATCGTATGGGAGGCCATTTTTTTAATGAACAGGTTAGATGGGCAGAAGATTCTGAATTTTCCTATAGATTTCATAGGAATGGGTTGAGCTTTGGTTATATTCAGGATGCAGTTGTCACTCATCCTGCAGTTTCATTAAAACATGATTTAAGAGGTGCTTTTTTGATAGGATTGAGTAAAAGAAGGGCTGTTGATTTAGGACTAAGGAAAGGAGATGAAGACGTTGTACCTACATTCAAAAGAATTCTTTCAGGAGAGACTTTTGGAAGAAAAAGCAGACTATTTAGAGAAAAAGGGGCTAGTACATTGGTTTACATGCTCCTTTGGGATTCTGCTTATAATATCGGTTATAACTTGAGAAGATTAGGGCTATCAGGCCCAATAGAAGATAGAATATGGCAGGACTTTGGTAGGGATCAACGTAATATAGTAAATTAATTTTTATTATGGGAAAAGAACAGGTAATCTTAGGTATAAACGGTTACTCAAGAAGAACCCATAATGCTTCAGCGTGCATCGTGATTAATGGTGAATTGGTAGCCATGGCAGAAGAAGAAAGATTCTCAAGAAGGAAAAATGCCTTTGGTGAAGTTCCACACCATGCTATAGCTTTTTGTCTTGATAAAACTGGTATATCTGTAGATGAGGTGGAAAGTATAGCTGTAGGCTGGAATTTTGATAAAGTATTTGGAAATATAGGTTCCAGACCACCTACTAAGGATGACCTCCTAGACCTTTATTTACCTAAGGATAGATTTAAATATTCCAAAAGACCAGAATTAGAAATGGTTCCACACCATATGGCTCACGCTGCTTCAGCATACTACTTATCCGGTATGCCTGAATCATTAATACTGGTTATTGATGGGCAAGGGGAAACACAATCAACCAGTGTATTTATTGGTAAAGGTAAGGATATCTCACTTATCAAAGAGTTTGGGGTAACAGATTCGCTTGGCTATTTTTATGAGGCTGTATCTGAATATGTAGGTTTATCAAGGCTTGATGCGGGTAAAACAATGGGATTAGCAAGTTATGGTAATCCAAGGTATAGATTTGGCTTATTTGAAATGGGCAGTTCGGGTTATTTAGTTAATATGGGTCAACCAGTCCAAACAGAAATGGATTTACAACAGGAAGTTACCAATTCCTGGAGAAACTATTTAGAAAATACATTTGGACCAAGGAATAGAGGGCAATTAGTATACGATCCAGCTACAACAAGATTTAAGAGAGAAATTTCTTTTAATGAAAGCTATAAAGATATCGCTGCTTCTGCTCAGAAAACTTTAGAGGCTGTAATTAGGCATTTAATCACTCTATATTCAGGTGAATATCAGATGAGTAATTTATGTATTGCAGGAGGGGTAGGTCTAAATTGTTCAATGAATGGAGCAATTGCCAGAGAAGAGATTGTTAGAGATCTATTTGTGCCTCCATTTTCTGACGACGCAGGGGTATCAGTTGGCGCAGCTTTATATTTATCTGACCAAAAACCCTCTTCCAGATTAGAATCAGCATCACTCGGACCTGAATTTTCAAATGAAGCAATTATTGCTACTCTTGAACTACTCGGAATTAATTACAGGTTAGTAGACGATATTGGAAGCATTGTGGCTAAACTTCTCGCGGAGGATAAAATAGTTGACTGGTTTCAGGGAAGAATGGAGGCAGGACCAAGAGCTTTAGGAAATCGAAGCATATTGGGAAATCCTGCAAATAGAACAACGCATGATAGATTAAACGTAATAAAAAATCGGGAAAGCTGGAGACCTCTTGCGCCCAGCTTTTTAGCTGAAGGGCTAGCCGACTATATGATACATCCTTCAGATTCACCATTTATGTTAAGAGCTTTCATTGTACGGTCAGACCGAGTAGATGAAATACCTGCAGCTGTCCATATAGATGGAACTTCAAGAGCACAAACAGTAACAGAAAAAGATAACCCTTTATATTACAGATTAATTAGGGATTTCCAACGGATTAGCGGTATCCCTGCTGTTATGAATACATCTTTTAATCTGGATTTTGAACCAATAGTTTGCTCACCTCATGATGCAATAAGAACTTTTTATTCAAGTGGCGCTGACTATTTAGCTATTGGGGATGCACTTATTTCAAAAAAGTAATTATTAAAGTTTATGGAAAAAGAAAAGAGGACGAATTATAGAGTAAAAACTCCTAGCATTTGGCCTGCCGCAAACCAGAGGTTTTTTAGATTTTTGAAAGGAATTGAAGACAGAAATTTTCCTAAAACCTTGGCTATTTTGGGCTGCTCAGATGGGAGTTATGTATTGCCCGCAGCAAAAAGAGGGTTTGCAGTGCTTGCAATAGATACTGACCATGTGGCTTTATATGGAGGTGTTATTCCGCTTTATAGAAATAATGTTGAAGTAATGGGTTTAACAAACAGACTTAAAGTAGAGGGTATTGAAAGCCAGGTAACAGTTGTATGCGATGATTGCTTTTCATATAATCCAAGAAATACTTTCTCAGGAGTATTTACCAGTGGTTTGATCCATTATCAAGATAATTCCCACTATCCGTTAAGCCAAATTATCAATGGTATTCAATCATATGTAGCTCCGGGAGGTTTATTGATTATGGAATATATTCATCCTTCTGATGAAAATAATGATCCATTAAGACATTTCCCAACTGCGAAAGAATTGGTACAATACTTCCAGGTAAAAGACTGGAAAGTTACGAGTAACAAGAAAAAAAGGTATACTGAAGGTCCAAATCCTCGCAACCCACGTATTCATGATATTGTATGGGGAAGGTTATATGCACAAAAACTTAAGTCAAATTAATTTGAAGCAGTTAAAAAAAAATTATGATGAGATAGGCATCCGGGTCGGTTGGGATTTCTCACGAATGAAAGATGAAAAAGAGTCTGCTCCATGGGACTATATTGAGATCGTGATTCGATATATTAAATCAACAGATTATGTTCTAGATATTGGTACAGGCGGTGGAGAAAAGTTCATTAAGTTATCCCAATATTTTTCCAAAGGAGTGGGTATTGATCCTTATCCAGAAATGATTAATACAGCGAAAAATAACGCTGCTAAAAGCAATAATACTAAACTCTCTTTTGAATTGATGGGTGCAGAAGATATTCAGTTTCAGGAAAATACCTTTGATACTGTCCTTAACCGTCATGCTCTAGTTGTTCCAAAGGAGGTAGTTAGAGTTTTAAAACCTGGTGGATATTTTATAACTCAACAAGTAGCAAAAAATAATATGCAAAATATAAAACAAGTTTTTAATTATAGAAAGACTTGGCAAAACGACGCACTTACTCTAAGTCGTGATTTTGAAAAAAATGGATGTAGGGTTATTGCCACAGGGAAATACAACATCAATTATTGGGTAAAGGATCTTGAGTCACTGGTTTTCTGGTTAAAAGCAGTTGATTTACCCGAAAATTTTAATATCGAAGATCATGGTTTACAGTTACTGAAGTTTATTAAACAATACACGACACCAAAAGGATTTATAACTAATGAATCCAGGGAGTTTTTAATAGCCCAAAAAGTAAAATGACAGAACGTTTTAAGGATCTACAAGCAGAATTAATTGAGGGGGCTCGAATTCAGGATGCTTACGATTTAAATACTATCAATTTGATTGCTCCTGCCAGCCCAACACTTTTAAAATATTTTTACAATCTTCCTCTTAGGCATAATGCTATAGCTGAGGGCTTATTAGGACGCAGACCTTATGCTGGAGTTGAAGGCTTTAACAAAATTGAAGCAATTGCTGTCGAGGCAGCATGTTTATTATTTGGAGCAGAACATGCTAATGTTCAACCTCATTCTGTTAGTCAGGCAAATCAAGCTGTATATCAGGCACTTTTGGGAAATGGAGATCGAGTACTGGCTATGAAGTTTGAGGACGGAGGACATTTAACCCATGGCCTAAAGACTAATTTTTCCGGACGTTTTTTTGATTTTGATTTTTATGGAGTTGATCGGACAACTGGTTTAATAGATTATGATGCCCTAGAGAAACAGGCAAAAGATTTTAAGCCTAAATTAATTGTCTGCGGTGCTTCTTCTTATCCTAGAGCAATTGATTTTGAAAGATTAGCCGATATCTCAGCTAAAGTAGGCGCCTATTTAATGGCAGATTTATCCCATCCTGCTGGATTGATTGTGGCAAAAAGGTTTCTTCAACCTTTTCCTCATTGCGATGTCGTTACATTTACCCCTGATAAAACCATGCTTGGTCCTCACGGGGGGATAATTCTTTGTAAGGATACCTTAAGTGAACAAGTAGATAAAGGCGTTCATCCCGGGGTCCAATCAAGTGTGCCCTTGAGAAGAATTTATGAAATGGCTCAATGTATGATTGATGCCAGTAAGCCAGAGTTTCAAGATTATATTGACCGGGTCATTAAAAATATCAAAGCATTTGAACAGGTATTTTTGGATAGTCCAGGCATGATGGTAACAGGTGGAAGCGATACCCATTTAATGGTTATAAATACAAGAGATACTTTTGGCTTAACTGGTAGGGATTCAGAGGGAGTATTAGAGAGTATTGGTATTCTGACTAACCGCCAGGTAATTCCAGGAGAAAAACTTAGGCCTTACGTAGCCAGCGGGCTTAGGTTTGGTACTTCTTGGATAACAGCTAGAGGTTATGATCAGGCGGAGACAGCGGTTGTCGCGGGAATAATGTTAGATAATCTATCTAATCCAAAAAATCCTGTGGTGCAAGAAAGATCTAGGAATTTAGTTAATGATCTTCTGCAAATCAGGAGAGAAAAAGATGTCTGGCTTGAGGAAGGTAGTAAATAGTATGCCAAGAATAGAAGAACAATCACTTGCGATAACCATGGCCAGTGACGAAAAATATATTCCTTATATAACTACTGCTCTAAGAAGCATAAGAAGATATAACACCACCATCCAGATTGATGTTTATAGTTGTGCAAATATCAGACCACTTCTTCCTTTGGATGGGGTTAACGCTAGATTCCATGAGGTAACAGTGCCGAAAAAGCTCACTGCTTCTTTGGATGGGGAAGAGCTAGCTCATGCTTCAACAAGGGTGGCGAAGCTAGAATCGCTTACCCAAAGGGGTACTGATAAATTAATGTATGTCGATTGCGATATCGTTGTACTGGATGATTTAGGAAAGATAACTCAAGAACTGCCAGTTGATGGTAGCGACAATCCAATAGTTTACATGCTTTTAAGACGACCCGATCTTCTATCAGTAAACGATCTTAGTTGGCTTTACTTTAGAGATAGTTCCCAATTATCAAACCAGCAAATGACCGGATTGGTCAACGATACTTTTTCTTTAGACTATTCTACCGAGAGATTTCAAGCTCTTAGATGCTGGAATGGAGGCCTTGTATATGGTTCAACCCAAGGGGTTAATATTCTTGGGGACTTATGGAAGGATTACTATAACCGAATGCTGACACATAGAGATAGAGGTTCGTTCATTCCCAACGACCAGCTTTGTCTTTGGTTAGCAGCCGAGCAACTGGAAAAAGTACTAACAATAAGAGAACTACCCCTAGCTTGGAACTTTATGCCAGGACATGCACTGGAAGAAGTTATGGGAAAAGCAGATCCAAAACTTGAGGAAATTAAGAAAGCTTTAGGTGGGGTAAAAATTCTGCATTTCGCACAGAATAAAACTGATCCGTGGGTTCAAGTCCTTGTGGATGATATTAATTCAGAAAAAGGTAGCAGCTTTCAAGGAAGCACTACACCATGAGCCAAGTTGAATCAACTGATTCAAAACTGATCCACCGACCCCAATATAGCTTCGCTAATCCCGACTCCGCTCTTTTTCTCACCGGTACTCCTTTATCAGGTAAATCTACGATAGCTCCTTTAGTTGCTGCCAATATTGAAGGTTGTACTGTTCAGAATATGGATATTATCCGGTTATTAGCCCAGGAAATGGAAACACGTAAACCGGAAAGTGAAAGAAATCCCTTCGTAAGGTATGGCTCTTGCGACAGTTATCTTTTTGTAGGAGATGGTTCGTACTCACCCCAGAGCCTTGTGACTGGATTTAATTACTATGCACGGGCTGTTTCTTCCTTATTAACAGGAATTATCCCAAGGTTAGAAGTTCAGGGAGCACAAAGAGTGTTATTTGAAGGTGTTCAATTAACACCAGGAATAGTATCCCCGTTTTTAGTTGGTAATAATAAGTTAATAGTAATTACCTCAGATGAGGCTAGATTAGGTGCTAATAGAGATAAACGCTACGGCAAAGATAAAGAATTACTTGAGAGGTATTCACTTGATAGATTATTATTATTGCAAGGAGAAATTATGAGGCAAAGCCAACAAGTTCCTCCTGATAAAATATTTTTTGTTGATAATTCTGGAGATTATATAGATTCAACAATGCGGATAATTCGTCTTTTAATAGCTGAAGGCATAATTGCTTAAATTTAATTTTGGTATACTCTATGTATGGAACAGGTTTTTTTCGAGGAAATTAATGGCAAAAAAGTTTTTTGTTTCTTATCAGAACCAAATAATTTATCTAAAAAGATAGTTATTATGAGCCATGGTTTCAGGGGTACTAATGTAGGACCTGCCAGACAATTTGTAGATTTTCAGAGGATACTTAGTAAAGAGGGTTTTTCAGTGCTTCGTTTTGACCAGCCCAATAGCGGAAACTCAGAAGGGAACTATATTAACTCTTCATTTAAGGAATGGGTAAATACAATTGTCTATTTTGCAAAGAAATATATTGACTTAGGGTATGATGTAAACATTTTGGGACAAAGCATGGGTGCCACAGCTACAGTTATAGCGACAAATGACCAGAAAATAGAAGATAAAGTATCCTGTTTGTTACTTTGGGTGCCTGATCCAGAAACAGATTTTTCCGGTGAATCACAAGAAATTTATGAAGAAGGTGGCCAGAAATATAAAGGAAGTTTTTGGCAGGAAGCAAAAGATGCTGACTTTTTTCAATGCTTAAATAATTACCAAGGTAAGATACATCTAGTATATGGAGAGGTAGATAGATATATAACAAAATATTTGATCAATAAAACAATAAAAATTGTACGGGAGAAAGGACAAGACGTAATGATATTAAAAAATCAGGATCATAGTCCTTGGGAGTTTGATTTAGTACAAGAAGTTTATAAACAAGAATTAGCCAAACTACGAGAATAAATTTCAATGGAACAGATTAATGAATCACTATCGATGGTACTCAGTGCAGCAGATAAGACCTATATATTAACTAGTCTCGTAGTTGAGTTTATTGATGTCCTACAAAGAGATGGTGCGACTAGAACAACAGACATTGCTAGGGCAACTTCTTTACCCAAACGAACACTAAGACGGTTAGTTGGCGAACTCGATTCTTGTGTGAGGATAGATCGTGATCGTTATTCATTAACTAGCGAAGGGGAACATCTGGCTTCAGAATTATTTAGCTACCGACAAAAACGCTTTGGGGAAGTGGAGAAAAGAGGAGAACAAGGGTTGGTATTGCTAGAACAGATTGAGAAGGAGCGGGGCCCATCAAAGAGAAATCTTGATCAATTCCGAGTAACACCAGCAACATCCATTGTCAGAGCTAAGCTGGCAGATGAGAAATTCGATATTGTGGGTAGGCGAATTGTCTTCTTGGGTGATAATGACCTTACGTCAGTAGCCGTAGCCACTCTTGGTGGTTCATCTAGGATAACTGTGCTTGATATAGATAGTGATGTTCTAGAAGCGATAACTAGAACAGCTAAACTACGCGATTTGAACATCGAGTGCGTTTCGTATGATGCCAGAGAGCCGCTTAAATCCAATCTGCGCGACAGCTTTGATATACTCTTTACTGATCCGCCTTACACTCGAAGTGGTGTGCGTTTGTTCTTATCGCGAGCGGCAGGGCTTTTGAATGAAGCACCTGGAACATCCTACTTCTCGTACGGTTTTAGCCTCCGCGCCCGCGAACGCGGACTTGCAATACAGCGGTTGATTGCTGAACAAGGCTGGCTCGTTTACGGTATGTGGCCAGGATTCAATCAGTATTACGCGGCAGGTTCAATTGGAGCACGATCTGATTTATATCGTTTGATTCGTACCCCAAAGACAGTAAACCTAGTCCCAGGACGTTTCCTTGATAACATCTATACAGGCCTAGATTTATCACAACCGCATTTGGCATAAATAGAAATCTATGCTAGAATTAGCAACTCAAAGTCAATCAAATGGCAAAACAAGAATTTATAGGATATAGTACTCATTGTCTTCAAGACGTTCAGAGGCGTTTAGCCCAAGTAGACGCAACTCCAAATGAGGAAATTGGGCAACATTTCCTGGTTAATCAAGGAGCTATAGATTTGTTGGCACAAACAGTAAATCCAGGGAGTACTGTAATAGAGGTAGGCTGTGGGGTAGGACATATAACTGAAAGGTTGGCAGAAAGAGCAGCAAAGTTACATGGTATTGAGATTGACCGAAGGTATAGGCCTCTTCTGGATGGGTTGACTAGCAGATTCAGTAATTTAAATGTAATTTATGGGGATGCATTAGCAGTAGATTTTGATAGGCTATTACATGGTGATAAACAAGAAGATGGGCAAATTATTGCAAGTTTACCGTATCATATTACTGAACCATTTATACAAAAAGTTACTCCGCTAAAATTGTCTAGTGTAACTTTAGTAGTAGGTAGAAGGTATGCTGACTCAATAGCTGCTTCAGTTGATTCAGGTGAGTTTGGCAGATTAAGTATTCTAACTGCAACATTTTTTGATGTTGAAACACTGGCAACAATTCAAAGAGATGGATTCTTCCCGATTCCAAGAACTGATTCAGCAATGGTACAGCTTAGACCAAGAGAGCCAGAAGAAGTAGGATCTAATAGAAGAGATATCATATTTAGACATTTATTTCTGACATCAAAGCAAAATTCAACATTAAGAAAGGGTTTGAAGGAAGGATTAGATGTATTTGAACTAGCTAGAGATAGTATAGGTTTATCTAAAAAGGAACGTAACCGTAAATCCAGAGTCAATACAAAACTACGTTTAAGAGAAGCTTTAGGACAGGTTAATAGAGGGAATGTCGATAGTGAAAATCAATCAGATGCTTCTAATTCAGCAAGTTTACTGTCCAGATTGAGTAGAAATACAATCGCCAAATTAAATATTCCCGATATGACACTTGATAAGCCATTTGCGCTACTCAATAATTCAGAATTAAGAATGCTCTATCAGTCTTTAGGTTAATCTTTCCAAGCGAATATCTTATAGGAAGGGATCGTTTCTCTTTTCTGGTATTATTTCGTATATGCCTGAATTAGATAAATCTTTTGTAGAAATTAAAAAGTAGCTCAAGATATTTAAAGAGTGTTTCTCTCTGTTTAATAGTTGTAAGTGGCTCAATAACTGGTGCTACCCTAGCATCATTTAACTTGTAAACTCCAGAGGAAATTTTTTATTTTCTTTCTTGCTCTCTTCTTTCTAAATCTCTTTTATGCTGTGATGCCTCATATAAAAAAGGAGAGGGTAGTAAAGAAATATTAGAAAGTTTTAGTAGTAATAAATCAAGATTCTATACTTTCTTAACTAAAGAAAATTTAAATAGCTTGCTGGAAGATGCAGGTTTTAAGATTATTGAGACTTATGAAATAAATGAGAGGGAAAGATTTGGACCTACAAAACGAGATCTTATTTGGATCCACTCCTTCTCAAAAATATAATTTATCTTGTTCTGACAGTCTAAAGTACCGCGTACGGGAGTCGAACCCGTGATTTCTGGGATGAAAACCCAACGTCCTAGGCCACTAGACGAACGCGGCATATTAAAATTTTAAGGTATATTCGCCTGGCGCTTACGCACTAGCCAAACGTGGCGCAGTGAAAATTATACCTTAATTTATATATCCATGCATCTTGAGCCATGGGAAAATTGTTCTTTTGGCAATGACAGATAAATTTTTAGGGGCAGAGTTTGTATCAAAATAATCAATCTCCACCACCTCTGATGAAGGCTTTGGCTCACCTACCAGTTTCCCCTCATACATCCTAAGGTGCAATATACCCTGATCACCGTGAGCAACATCCTCAAACGTAGCCAGATACTTTAAAGATTGCTCATCCACCTCGCAGCCTAACTCTTCTTTTATTTCTCTTTTTATACAATCTATATCTGATTCCCCTTTCTCAATTTTCCCTCCCAAGGTATAAAACACCTCATCCTGCTTGTTAGTCCTCACCTGCAGCATTTTTTTGTCTTTAAAATAAGCCAAAGCCACTTTCTTAACAATCCTCATTACTAATCAGTATATGATATACTTTCTATCATGCAAGCATCAGAAGATTTATTGGTTCCCATTAAACTAGGCATTATTGGCTATGGTTTTGTGGGTCAGGCTGTTGCCAACGGCTTCAGGGAAGCATCCTTTGGGAAGGATACCATTCTTTGGTATGACAAATACAAGGATGGAAGCTCTTTGGAAGATACTATAAAGAGAAGTGAATTCATCTTTGTTTGTCTGCCTACTCCTATGAAACAGGATGAATCTGGAATAGAACTGTCTATTTTTGAAGAAATGATTCCACAAATTACTAAACTAACAGACAAAACAGACAAAATTATTATTATTAAATCCACTGTGACCCCAGGTACAACTGCCAAATTTGAAAAAAGTTTTCCTAATTCTCATTTCTGTTTTAGCCCGGAATTTCTAACAGAGGCTAATTTTTTGGATGATTTTATTAATGCTGAAAGAACAGTGATTGGGGCCAATAATGATTTAATTTTAAGAAGGGTGGCGGTGGTTTTTAAACAAAGATTTCCTAACACTCAGCTTTTTTTGACAGACCCAATAACAGCTGAAACTGTCAAATATTTTGCCAATGCTTTTCTTTCCTTAAAAGTTACCTTTGCCAATTATTTTTATGATTACTGCCAGGCTTTAGGGATTAAATATGAGGAAGTCAAGAAAATGGCTGCAGCAGATCACAGAATAGGAAATTATCATCTGGAGGTTACCACCAACAGAGGTTTTGGGGGGAAGTGTTTTCCCAAGGATTTGGTAGCTATCATGGGAGAGTTTAAAAAATTAGGAGTAAATACATCTTTGTTAGAAACTATGTGGGAATATAATAAAAAAATCAGAAAAGTCCATGATTGGGAAGAGATTCCATTTGCTGTAGAAGGTAACCACAAGAAATAATTTCTTTTTTGATGTGATGAGTGACCACCTCTTATGAAGTAATATTTTTAATTAATTCTATCTTAGGCTTTTGGGGATCCTCTGCAAAATCTACTGAAATAAAATCTAACCTATATTCTTTCCATCCCCACTTAATCTTTAGAACATAAAATTGGGCAGTTTTTAAAAGGGCTTTAATTTTCCAGGGGGTCATACTTTCTACAGGGGGGCCAAAATCATGTGAATATCTTGTTTTCACTTCCACAAAAACCAAAGTATCCCCATCTTTACAAACAATATCTATCTCCCCTCCCCTTATTCTATAATTTCTTTCTAAAATTTTAAACCCAAGTTTTTTAAGATACTCACAGGCTAACTCCTCCCCATAATTACCAGTTAATTTATTAGCCACGGGATCTTCTTTTTATACTCTTACTGCTGACTTACCTGTTAAATTTCTTAAGTAATATAATTTAGACCTTCTGACCCCAGCAGTTTTTTTCTTAACCTCAATTTTAACTAAATTTTTCCCGTCAAGCGGCCAGGTTCGCTCTACCCCAACTCCGGCTGCCCCTATTTTTCTAACTGTAAAAGTAGCATTTTCTCCACGCCCTCTTAAACTAATTAGGATGCCTTCAAAAACCTGCACTCTAGTTTTTCCACTCTCAATAATTTGAGCATGCACTCTTAAAGTATCACCTATATGAATTTGTTGATCAGCAAATTTTCCTGAAATCATGGCTAAATATTAACACAGGTTATATTCTTTTAAAAGACCCTTTGCCTAATGCCTGAATAATTTGATTCTCCAAACTTGGAGTTGGATCAACGCTAAAGGGAAGATTCATTCTCCTTAACCCGTTTCCACCATTTGGCAGGATTAAAGAAACAGCAACATTTCCAGGATACTCTCTCAGAGTCCGATTAATGTTTTTTAGAATGTTAATATCTAATCCAACAGGCACATAAATCTCAATAGATTTTTTGCTCACCACCTCAAAATAATCACCACCCTCTTCAAATAAGGCAATCTTGTCTATCACCAAAGAAATCTTTTCTTCTCTTTTATCAATTCTGCCTAATGTTATCACCACCTGGTCTCGCATTAAAAAGCTTTTGCTTTCTTCATATGTTTTAGGAAAAACAACTGCCTCAATATCTGAAGTCCCATCTGAAATTCTAATAAAAGCCATCTCAGCACCACTTTTTTTAGTTAAAACTTTTTTCATCTCAGTGATCACTCCGCCTAAAACCAATTTCTGGCCCACATGCTCCTCGGTTAAATCTGCAATTTTAACAGAAATATGGTTTACAATTTGTTTTAATTTGGGCAGAAATGGCGGTTCATGCAGATAAAAACCTAATAAATCTTTTTCAAAAATTAACAGTTGCTCTAAAGGAAGTTCATCTACATTTGGAAGTTTAATATTAGAAGTAGAGTCTCCTACCATATCAAACAAAAATCCCTGGCCAGATAACTTAGATTTGTTTAACTTATGGCTATCATTAATGACTTGGTCCAAAACTAAAAGTTGGGCAGCCCTATTGCCAAAGGCGTCAAGTGCCCCGCTCTTTACTAAACTCTCCAGAGTTTTCCTGTTAACTAACCTGTTATCTACCTTGGAACAAAGATCAAAAAGAGAAGTAAAAGCTTCATTTTTTCTTCCGGCAATAATGGATAAAATCGCACTTCCTCCCACATTTTTAATTGCAGAAAGCCCAAACCTTATTCCTTGATTCTGCTTACCTTTTTGGTATTGCGCCCCCAAACTCTTTTTTAAATCATATTCAGACAAGGGAGATAAGTCCTCTATGCTAAAACCAACCCCTGATTTATTTACATCCGGAGGCAACACCACTATCCCTAATCTTTTGCACTCATTAATCGCCAAAGCTACTTTATCAGTGTTGCCAGACTCTGCAGTCATCACAGCAGCCATAAATTCTACAGGAAAGTTGGCTTTCATATAAGCTGTTTGATAAGAAACTACAGCGTAACTTGCAGCATGGGCTTTATTAAAACCATAGGCTGCAAAAGGAGCAATTAATCCAAATAGCTCTTCAGCTTTATTAGCTTTCATTCCATTTTTTATGCACCCTTCTATGAATTTACCCTTTTGCTTAGCCATTTCCGCAGGATTTTTTTTGCCCATCGCTTTTCTAAATTTATCTGCCTCTTCCCAAGTATAACCAGCTAAATTAATTGCTGTTAACAAAACATCATCCTGGTAAACCAGCAACCCTAATGATTGTTTAGTATAATCTTTCATTCTAGAATCAAAATATTGAATTTTTTTAAGGTCATGTTTTCTGGATATATACTCTGGTATAACGCTCATTGGCCCAGGCCTATATAAAGCCACCATTGCCTGGATATCAAATATATTAGTTGGCTTAAGGGCTACTAAATTTTTGGTCATGCCAGAGGACTCCATCTGAAAAATACCCATAGTGTCACCTTTTGCCATGAGCCCATAAGCTTTTTTACTGGCAGAGGAACCTGACTCATCGTACATAGGAATTTTATTTAAATCTACCAGAATCCCTTTATTTTCTTTCACAAATTCCACAGCTTTTCCCAAAATTGATAGATTTCTTATGCCCAAAAGATCCATTTTAACCAGTCCTGCATCTTCCACAGAAAACATGTCATATTGGGAAACTAATTTTTCTCCATTTGCTTCTCTTTGCAAAGGAGTAAAGTTATTAATATCATCCGGAGCAATCACAATCCCTGCAGCATGGACTGATGCATGCCTAACAGTTCCCTCAATATTAACAGCTAAATCAAGCAGCCTTTTAATATCCGTGCTGCTTTTATACATCAGGGATAATTCAGGAACTTCTTTAATGCAATCAGACAAAGGCTTATGGAAACCCTGGTGGGGTGGGGGAACTAATTTAGCTATTTTATCTACATCAGAATAACTCATTCCTAAAACTCTTCCTACATCACGGATTGCTGCCCTACCCATCATAGTTCCAAAAGTAACAATATGGGCAACCTGGTCTTCACCGTATTTTTTCATTACATAAGCAATAACTTCATCTCTTCTATCGTCAGCTATATCTGCATCTATATCTGGAAGAGTGGGCCTATAAATTGTTAAAAATCTTTCAAAAGGCAGAAGATAATCTAGAGGATTTAAATTAGTTACTCCTAGGCAGTATAAAACCATAGACCCTGCAGCAGAACCACGGGTGTTGGTAATTATTCCCCGCTCGTGGGCCCATTCCATAAAATCTGCTACCACCAGGAAATAATCTGCATATTTTTTCTTTTCAATCACCCCTAATTCGTATTCAATCCTATCTTTAATTTCCTGGGTCATCTTAATCCTATCTTCTGATACCTGGTATGTTTTTTCTTTCAAAACCTCCATAGAAGTTTTACCCTCAGATGCTTCAAACACAGGAAATCTAGCTACGCCCAAAGGTATTTCTATATTAACCATATCAGCAATTTTGATTGTTGAATCCAAAGCCTGGGGAATCTCCTTAAAATCATCCTCCATTTCTTCTGGTGATTTAACAAAATAATCAGGACAATCAATCATTCTTAACCTATCAGTCTCTGTGACAAATTTGCCAGTTTGAACACACAGCAAAATATCCTGGGCTTCTGCATCTGTTTTTTCTATATAATGAAAATCATTGGTAGCTACCGGAGGTATTCCCAACTTTTCTGATAACTCTACTACAGCCTGCCAGGTTAGATTCTGCAATTTTGCCATTTTTTGTTGGTCTTTTTTTATATTTTCATCTGCGCCGTTTTGGGCTGCTTCCCCATAAGGGTGTTTTTGTAATTCTAAGTAATAATTACCTTCACCAAATATCTCTAAATAGCTTTTAGCTGCCTCTTCTGCCTTTTTTAAACCTAGCTCATCTAAACTTCTGATAAATTCACCTGACGGACAACCAGACAAAGCTATTAACCCTTCGTGATACTTTTTTAAAAGCTCTTTGTCTACCCTAGGTCTGTAGTAATAACCATCAACTTGTGCAATAGTCATTAGCTTCATTAAATTTAAGTAGCCCTGGTAATTTTTAGCAAGCAAGGTTAAATGAAATGGCTCTGCATCCAGCTTTGCTTCTTTGTCTTTATGGGACCTTTTGGCAACATAAGTTTCCACTCCAATAATAGGTTTTATGCCAGCCTCTTTACATTCTTTATAGAATTCTATTGCTCCATACATTACTCCATGGTCAGTAATAGCTAGAGCATCCATTCCTAAACCTTTAACTTTTTTCACAAGCTGCGGAATTTTAGAAAGCCCATCTAAAAGAGAATACTGGGTATGGGAATGAAGGTGTACAAAACGCGCCATGATGTTGTCATATTACGCTGGGCTATATAAACTTCCGCGATTTGTAAGTCCGCGGTTTTCTTTAAAAGTTTACAAGAAACTGCAGAAAACTCTGACTCATCATACCACCTACCCCGCGGAAGACACCAGAATATATACGACGAATTAATTTTATCCTGTTATATTTTTATTGCAAGTAGCAACACATCTCCTCACAAATTGCGCACACCAGGTGTGCCGTAGATAAACACCTAGGATTTTGTCAGCAGTATTTCTAAAATTTCTTTTACTTTGCCAGGATCTGCTTTACCTTTAGTTTCTTTCATTACCCATCCTACCATTGCCTGAATTGCATTTATCCTGCCTTTAACAAAATCCTGAACGGCCATAGGGTTTTTTGTTATTGCCTCTTCAGCCAATTTTTTTAACTCTTTCCCATCATCAATCAACCCAACTAATTTGGCTTTAATTTCTTCAATAATTTGTGCCGTGCCTACAATGTTAATATCCGTCTTTTTGTTAATTATGTAATTTGCTATATCTTGAGCACTTACTTCCTGTTCTTGTCCTTGTTTTACTACAGTTTCAAAAAATTCCGCCATCCTTTTATCTTCTGCTAATATTTCTGCATCTGTTTTTTTTATCCCTAACCCTTTCTCAAACCTTTCGCTCCTATCCCATGGTAATTCAGGAAGAGAATTCTTTATTGATTGGATTTTTTTATGCTCCAAAATTAATTCAGGCAAATCAGGTTCGGGAAAATAGCGGTAATCATGAGCATCTTCTTTACCTCTTTGGAGATATGTACACTTTTTGTCCTCATTCCATCCCCTGGTTTCTTGAAAAAGTTTCTCGCCTTTCTCAATTGCGGCAATTTGGCGTTTAATTTCATACTCCACGGCTGCTACCATAAATCTAAAACTATTTATATTTTTAAGTTCCACCCTATAATTTGGTAAAACTCGAGCTTCACCCTTGGGGTGTCCGCTCAAATTTCTGACTGAAACATTAGCCTCTAGTCTCATGTCTCCACGTTCCATATCTGCATTGGAGACTTCTAAATATCGAAAAAGCTGCTGCAGTTTTTTGGCATAATCCCTAATCTGTTCCACATTTGTAAAATCAGGTTCAGTGACGATCTCTACCAGCGGCACTCCTGATCTATTAAAATCAATCAATGTTTCTGTACCCTTATGAGATAGCTTCCCTGTATCTTCCTCCATATGCGCCCTGTTAATCCTTATCCATTTTCCATTTTCAATTTTCAATTTTCCATTTGTTGTTAATGGCCATCTGTATTGAGATATCTGGTATCCCTTGGGCAAATCCGGATAAAAGTAGTTTTTTCTCTCAAACAAAGACTTTTCGGCAACTGTACAATTCAAAGCAAGTCCTATTTTTATGCAATCATCTATAGCCTGCTCATTTATATAAGGCAAAGCTCCGGGTAACCCTAAACAAACCGGACAAGTATGGGTATTTGGCTCTTTGCCAAAATAATCTGCAGAACAGGAACAAAACATTTTGGATTTAGTATTTAGCTCAACATGAACTTCTAAACCAATCACAGGTTCATACATTTGCTTCGTATTTATCATTTGCCTCCTTCTTTAATCATCTTTGGTTGATATAATCTATCTATTGCACTTCTAATAAGGGTCAGGCTATCTTGTTGAGCAGATCTGTTAGCTTGAGTAGGGGAATCCTCAAAATCATGTAGGTATCTATCAAAAGTTTCTATTGCAACATTTAAGATGTTTCTTTTATTGACCAACGCCCTCACCTGTTCAAAATCCCATGGGTTCACTCTAATCTCTTCTGGTTGTTTGGTTTCCCTATTAATTCCTGATCCCAGTATTACATCTTCTCCATCCACACCTATACCTTCATCTCTTTTTGAAGCCAGAAAAACCCCTAGATCTTGCTTTGCTTTTTTAGGTGGCTTTGACTCTAATAACTCTCCTGCCTTCCTTATAGCAACAGATCCAACTAAACCGTCAATCCAATATCTCAACTTATATGCTTCATGTAACCAACTATATCCAGGCCTCACTTCAGGATCCAATCTTTCTGATGAATAAGGAAAGGTTTTAACTTCTGTCATATTTTTGGTTTCTCCTTTCTCCAATTTGTTGCTTGCTCATATGCAAAACCTACTCTTAAAATAGTTTCTTCATCGAAATGTTTCCCTAAAATTTGTAACCCAACCGGCAACTCATCTGAAAATCCGCAAGGCACTGACAATCCCGGAATCCCTGCCAGATTTGCAGAGATTGTGTAGATATCGGAAAGATACATTCTTAAAGGATCATCAATTTTTTCTCCCAGATTCCACGCTGTGGTGGGGGAGACTGGGCCAACTATCACATCACATTTTTGAAAAGCATCCTTAAAATCCCTTTTTACTAAAGTCCTCACTTTTGCAGCCTTAGCATAATATTCATCATAATATCCAGTGGAAAGCGCATATGTTCCCAACATGACTCTTCTTTTAACCTCCGGGCCAATTTTATCCCTACCCTTCCCATACCTAATTCCGTCATAACGAGCCATATTAGAAGAAACTTCAGATGGCACAATTATGTAATAAGCTACCAGAGCATATTCACTGTGCGGCAAACTTATTTCAACTATTTCTGCTCCTAAATTCTCCAATTTTTTAATAGCATCCTCCACTACATGTTTAACTTTTGGATCCAGCCCTTCCTCAAAATACTCCCTAGGAACTCCAACCTTTAACTCTTGCACACCCTTAGGGTGTGTTAGCTTGACACCTTTAGTATTTATACAATTGCTGTCATATCCATCAGCACCCGAAATCCAGTCTAAAACTAGAGCGGCATCCTCAACAGATTTGGTCATAGGACCTATTTGATCTAAAGATGAAGCCATAGCAATTAATCCATATCTGGAAACTCTACCATAGGAAGGTTTTAAACCCACAATTCCAGTGAGAGATGCTGGCTGTCTAATAGACCCACCTGTATCAGATCCTAAAGCAAATGTACAAAGATCAGCTGCTACAGCTACAGCTGAACCAGAAGATGATCCGCCAGGAATCTTATTAATATCCCAGGGATTTTTAGTTGGACCATAGGCGGAATTCTCTCCGGAGGCTCCCATTGCAAACTCATCATGATTAGTTTTTCCAATAATGGAAATTCCTTGTGCTAACAATTTATCTATGACTGTGGCATTGTATGGTGGAATGTAATTTTCCAAAACTTTGGAAGCTGCTGTAGTCTTAATACCTTTTGTTGAAATTACATCTTTTATAGCAGCAGGAATACCCTTAGTGGGATTTTCTATTTGCAAATAAGCATTTAATTTTTCATTCAATAAATCAATTCTCTCTTTATATGCTTTATTTAATTCTTCTTCAGAAAATTCTTTATCTTTTAAAGCTTTTATAGTTTGCGTAAGAGTTAAAGAGGTAATATCACTCATTAAAAACTCCTTTGGTTACAAAAAATCCATCCTGCTTTTTAGCAGCATTTGATAAAACATCCTCTTGAGGCAAGGCGCAATCCCCTACCTCATCTTTAGCTTCAATATTTACTTGTCCTGAAACATTAAATGTTGGTTCCACTCCAGAAGTATCAACGAAATTTAGCTGATCAACATATTCTAAAATTTTAGATAACTGTTCAGAATATTTTTTTTCTTCTTCATCAGAAATAGGTAAATTAGCTAGTTTAGCAACATGTTTTACTTGATCTTTAGTTAGTTTCATATAGGTAGGATTATACCCTACCTAATCCAGGGTGTTAAGAGTTTAAATCTTACCCTCCATTTCCTGAAGGGCTTTGAGGCGGGCCTCCATCGGAGGGTGGGTATTAAAAAGTCCGGCAAGCCAAGCGCCGGCGTTTTTTCCTTTTAAAGGATTAACAATAAAAAGGTGTGCTGTTCCTGAGTGAGCAACTTTCATTTGAGTGTGAGATGAGGATATTTTCTGCAGCGCTGAAGCCAAACCTTGAGGATATCTTGTTAAAAGCACCCCTGACGCATCCGCCAAAAGTTCTCTTCTTCTGGAAACCGCCATTTGTATAAGCATGGCTGCAATGGGTGCCAAAATAGCTGCAATTATTGACAGTACCATAAATAATCCCCCACCTCTTTCTCTATTATTTCCGCCAAACCAAAGTGAACGCATAAAAATATCCGCAAGTATAGCGATTACTCCAACAAGAACTGATACAACTGCCATAACTAGGGTATCCCTATTCCCCACATGAGACAATTCATGAGCTGTCACTCCTTCTAATTCATGCTTGTCCAGTCTTTGTAGGATTCCTCTGGTAAAAGCAATAGCCGCATGTTTAGGATCTCTGCCTGTGGCAAAAGCATTTGGAGCTTCCTCATTCATGATATAAACTTTTGGTAAGGGCAACCCTGCAGCAAGACAAAGATTCTCTACAGTTCTATAAAGAGTGGGATTATCCTCTTTTTTAATTGGTTTTGCCTCAGAAAGACCCAGTACAATTTTATCTGAGTAGTAGTAGCTTACAAAATTCATTATTCCTGCAAAAATTAGAGCAAAACCCACCAATCCTAAAGCCCCCACATTATCATAACCAAAACCTCTGGCAAATATATAAACAATACCAATAACAAAAAGGGAGAAAAAGAACATAATCAGCCATGTTTTGAAAATATTTCCTGAAACATGATCCCAAGCTGTATTAACAGTTGCCATAGGAGTTAAAATTTGACTTCAATATCTTTTTTATCCTCTTCAGTGGCTTTGAAGAAGTCTTCTTTAATAAATCCAAACATAGATCCTACCCAGGCAGAGGGGATAGTTTCCAAAGAATTATTTAAATCCAAAACATTGGTGTTATAAAACTGCCTGGAGGCTGCTACTTTTGTTTCTGTATCAGAAAGTTCATCCTGAAGTTTAATAAAATTCTCCGAAGCTTTAAGGTTTGGGTAATTCTCCGCCACAGCAAAGAGTGATTTTAAAGCACCGGTTAACATATTATCAGCCGCAGCAGCTTCATGGGGATTTTTTGCACCCATTAAAGATGTTCTGGCTTTTGTTACCTCTTCCAGCACCCCTTTTTCATGCTTAACATATCCCTTAACAGCTTCTACTAAATTAGGAATTAAAGATGAACGCCTCTTTAACTGCACATCTATTTGTGACCAAGCCTCTCTGACTCTGTTCCTTAAGGTAATTAAACTATTATAGGCAAATAATATCCATAGTGCTAGAACTACTATTATCCCTACTACAATATAAGTAATTTCCATAATTCTTGACTCTATATTCTTGATTATATATTAAACCATTTGGCAAAATCTGTCCAGCCCCAAGTGTTAACTATATCTTTGGCTTCTGCCCAACCGCGCCTGGCAACAGCCACTCCAAATTTCATATTATCCATCTGAGAAACCTGATGAGCATCAGTATCTATAATAAATTTAACTCCATATTTTAGCGCAAGCCTGACTAAATCATCCCTTAAATCTAATCTATTTGGATAGGCATTGATCTCCAAAATCTTGTTATTTTTGGCAGCTGCTTTAAAAATTTGCTCCCAATCGGCATCTGATGACTCTCTTTCATTTAAAAGCCTGTTTGTAGGATGGGAGATAATATCTACTTGAGGATTATTTAAAGCACCAATTAGCCTTTTAGTAATTTCTTCCTTTGAACCCCTATGCCCAGAGTGAATTCCAGCTATGCAATAATCAAGCGTGACTAAAACTTCATCAGGCATACTCAAACTCCCATCACCTAAAATATCTATTTCGAGTCCATTAAGTACTCGAATACTTTTTGTACCCTGCCTAAGGGATTGAATAAATTTTGTCCTCTTTTCTACCCAACTAATAATTTCTTTTTTGCTGTTTGTACTATGCCCTGGTGGATGGTCTGCAATCCCCACAAACTGATATTCAAACTCCTGAGCTTTTTTAACAATCTCCTCAATAGAATTTACTCCTGGAGCATGGGATGGACTTTTAATAGCAAAATTTGAATGTAGATGCAAATCTCCTTTAATATCCCCCGCTTCTACTAAATTAGGTAAATTATGCTTCAGGGCAGCCTCTATCTCTCCGGTATCTTCCCTCATCTCTGGCGGGGGAATCTGCATACCTAGCAGTTTGTAGAATTCCTCCTCTGTTTCTGTTTTAATTGTTTTTTGACTGTCCATTTTCCTAACTCCATATTCACTTAATGAGTAACCCAGGTCCAAAGCTAAACTTCTAAGATGAATATTGTGGCTCTTAGAGCCTGTAAAATGCTGCAGAAGGGCTCCGTAAGAGCTTAGACTGCCCACAAGCAGATCAGCCTGCACACCGCTTTGGAGAATCACTGTAGCTTTATTCACGCCCTGGTCAACAATCCTGGCAACACCGGGCATTTCACAAAAACAGTCTATAATTTTCTTAGGCTCCTCTGAGCTGGCAGAAAAATCCAGATCCCCCACAGTTGCCGCCATTCTTCGAAGGGAACCTAGTGAGTGAACTTGTAAAACACCAGGGCACTTTTTAAGATACTCCAGAATTTTTTCTGCCTGTGCATAACCATACGGAAGCAACATCCTGTTGTCTCTTTGGGATAATTCATGTAATCCTGACAGAATATTTTGAGCAATTTTAGCTGAGAAACCTTTTTTTACTAATTCTCCAGTTTTAAGTTTTTTGGGTAAATCCTCAATATTATTTACTCCTAAATCAACCATCTTTTGGGCAGTTTTAGGCCCAATCCCTGGAATATCTAAAAGATCAAAAACTATACTGGGTATCCCCTGCTGAATCTTCTCAAAGTGCTTAACCTTGCCTGTTTTAAATAATTCATCCAAATAGCCCTGAAGAGCCACTCCTAAGCCTGGAACTTGGCCCAATTTACCTTCCTCCCATAGGTCAGCAATTTCTGCAGTGGAGTGTTCAATAGAATCAGCAGCATTGCTGTAAGCTCTTATCTGAAAAATATTACCTATTTCTTTAATAGTTAGCGCGGCGGCTATATCACGAAGCAATTTTGCCAATCGTTGATTAGAAATCTCCACAATGTTAATATATCAGAAGTTGGGACCGTAGTGAACCGGTCATCACGTCTCCCTGTCACGGAGAAGATAGCGGGTTCGATTCCCGTCGGTCCCGCAAGATATACTTTTGTTCTTATGATACATCTCGTTTAGCTTGAACAGGCCAGCTAATCGGGGTGTTCCATTGATTAAATCTTCATAAGTTGGTTTTTCATCAAAAATAATTCCAAAAACAGCAGCATTTTTAAGGGGATTTTTGTGTCCTAACAACATATTCTCTGGGTGTTCCATAAATTTTCTTAATGACCTTAAAACATCATCCCTGCTAACATTAACTACCTCATCCTTTTGTTGTTTTTCCTTAAATTCATCAACCTTTAATTGCTCAATTTCTCCCTCTAACTCTGAAACCCTCTCTTGCATTGATTTAAGCATTGTTTGGTTAGTTAGGATTTCACAATTCTTTGAAATTTGATCTATTTGAATTTGTAATTCTGCTATTCTCGCTTGTCTTCCATTATCAGTTTTCTCTATCTGTCCTATTCTTAATTCCCAATTTTCAAGAAAACTTGCCTCAAAATCAGCAATAAACTTATCGGTAAACTTGATATTTGAACAAAAGTCCTTAATTTCTGCATTAAAATCTCTTAGCTTAATTCTGAAAGATTTGTGGTTTCTTGAGCAATGATAGGCTGGATGCTTTTTACCGAGTTTACCAGTAGAAGCACTACCCATCAGAGGTTTTTTACAAATAGAACAAAGGACATACTGTTTATAGGCATACATAGGGTTGAATTTATTTTTAGTGATTCTCCAACTTGGAGGATTACCTTTATGAATTGTAATTAGTCCATGATTGTCTTCAATAAAAGCCCGCCCAAGATTAGCTTTATTCCATAATTCTATGCTAATCAAACCCCCGCCATACAATCTAACTGGTTTACCATTGGTCCATTTCTCGGTATTAACCCCACAATAGATTGGATTTTGAATGTATTGAGTAAGTTTTTTGATCGTTAATTTATTGTTTCCATATAAAGCTACTACCTTATTACCATTATGCTTATCTCTGTGTTTCTTTTGTCTAGTTCTAAAACCCATTTTATTAACCTCATCAACAACTTTCTGCTTAGTAAAACTACCCAACGCTGTTAATTCAAACATTCTTATAAACCACGGAGATTCAATCGGGTGGGGTTTTAAAATGTACCTTTTACCATGTTCTTCTGTTTCAATTCTTTCGGAGGTATAACCTGGTGGGGTAGTGGATCGCCAAAATCCTAATCTGATATACCGGATAGCAGCTCCTAACATTCTGGTTTGAATATCCCTAATTTCATCCTTAAAACGCTCTGCTGTTAAGATTTCATTTTGGAAAGAAGGATTATATACACTCCATTTATACTCAACCCCTAGATGGGCGAGGGTATTAACTTTATATTCTGAAATCACACCATGACAATCAATAAGTGATACACCAGCTTTTTCCAGTTGTGATTTTAGATCAGAATAAGGACCTACTCCACCTCTGGTAAATCTATCAATACTTTTAACAATGCAATACTTAATTTTGTTCTTTGGGTTTTTACAATAGTCTATAGCCGCCTGTGAGGGTTGCAATTCACCGGATGCAGATTCCATGAAGGTAAATGTTTCTTTGAGGGAAGCGTTAAGAGATTCAGCTTTTAATACAATCTGCTCTAGTTGATCTTCTGGGGAATCACCCTGTAAACCCTGCTTTTTAGAACTAACTCTTATTAGAGCTACTGCGTGACATTCCTGCATATTTCTTTTACTTTAACCCCTTTCTTAGGTTGTTTCAATATATATTTTTCCGGATTTTCTAACATTAGGTCTATTATGTGATTGGATAAAACATCCATCAAGTCTTCCTGTTTAGAATTTCTCTCTATTTGTGTTTTAGAATCAGGCATAGGGACTCCTCCTAAACCCTTCTGCTTTTTCTTTTAACTTCTTATAAGATTCCGTTTCTGAAAGATTTTTAACCTCATTCTTATTATCTTTTTCTAATTCATTTTCTTCTAATAGCTGATAACCATTTTTATCGGAGGTCGGGTAATCATCTTTAACAGAGGTCTGATAATTATTACTGACAGAGGGGGTTAAAAGGGACCATTCATTTGATAGATTTGTTTTGCCATCAACCTTCCTGTTCTTTTTATCTAAAATTCTAAGTTCTACAAACCGCCTACAATAAATTTTAACTGTGGAAATAGATTTGCCGGTGAGTTTAGCTATTTGGGAATAATAGGCAGTAAATTCATCACTAGAATTGTTGCTAGCCAATTCAGTAAGGGTTTGATAAATAGCCAGAGCAGTGGTTAATTTCTGACCCTTAAAATTATTTCTTATAAATTCAGTCATGTCTTTATCCTGCCAACACCAGCGTCTGGATTTTTTAATATTTCTCGATATTTCCATTTCTGTTTCCTTCATTTCTTGCCTGTGCAACTTGTTTCCAAAATGTTTCTATGGCCTCAAAGAGGTCTTTAGCGGATATATGTGGCTCTGTCTTGGTTCTGAATTGATTTATGAGGTTTTGAGCCTCTTTCTTAGGGGTAAACTGCCAATAAACAACTCTGTTTTCTGAATAACTCTTAACAAATTTAATTAAGCCTGCAAAGCTAGCAGCAAGAAGAAAGGGAGCATTAATTTTATCTTTTTCAATATATACATCCATAAATTTTTCCATTAAAAAAGCCCGTCTATAAACGGCAAATGCCATTTACAAACGAGCTCCGGTTTTCCGATAACTCTGTACTAAGTGTTCAGTTAAGGATTAATCCTAACTGCTATTTAATAATACACCCATTTGAGGAAAATAATACTTGTTTGATCGTTCTACCAGATGGGAAAAAGGACTTGACACCTAAAAACCTTTAAAAAATTCCTCCAGTGAAAGTCCTAATGAGTGTGCCAATCTCCATACGGTATGTAGGCTTGGGGAATATTTACCCTTCTCAATCTTGTTGACATAAGTGTGATAATAACCAGCCTTATTAGAAAGCTCCTCCTGACTCATGTCTGTTTTCTCTCTGACATTTTTTAAATGAGCACCAATCTTCTTGGCAAACTCCTTTTTCTCTAACCTTCTTTCTACTGGCTTACTTCCATCTAAATCTTTTGGCTTCATATCTTAATTAGACACAAGCCACCACACAAATACACTGCACTAGTATTGTGGATTTATGCTAAAATCAAATCGTTTATAAATATGCTTGAAGACTTATTTCAAAAGATAACAATTGCAATTACTTCAATAGTTATTGCAGTTACCGGAGTATTTACAGGACCAAAGCCTACCCCTACCCCAACGCCTATTGCCGAACAAAGGGTTGAATCTTCTCCAACACCTTCTGTCATCCCATCAATTAAACCTACTTTGCAAGCTATCCCAAAACCATCTAGCACTCCAAAGGTAGAACCAACACCCTCAAGCCAATCCGAATGGACTTTTACAAAGGATCAATATGAGGTAAACATTAGTAATGTTGACTACGGAACTATTTCTTGGCAGGCTCCAGGTGTAATGGCTGATGTAAATATTAAAAACATATCCATAACACCCTTTATCACTAAATATGATCTTTCTGACTGTAAAGTAGTTAAAAATGGCACGCCTAGCAAATTCTATCCTAAAGGTTTTTTACCATCTTTGCCAAAAGGAATACCACCAGGAGAATCTTATCAAACCAGAATTGAAAAAGGATTTAGCGGTACTGATTATGATTCCTCTGGAAATAAAATTCTGCCCTCATCTGATTTAAAAGTAACAACCTGCACTTTCACAGTGCAAACAGAAGGTAATTCAATCATTGAACCTAAAGTAGTAACTTTTTCAAACTTATAGAAAAGCTGGTAAAACAATGACAAATAAGGAAGTATTAAAGGATCTCACTTTTGATGTAAATGATTTATTGTCTGAATATATTGCTATCCATAATGACAGGCTTAAAAGAGCTGGGACATTAGTAAGCTTTCTAAAAAACCTTTTCTTGGATAAAAAGATTGACTTCAACCAAATAACTAATGACACAGCCTTACTTCTGGGGAAATTTGAATCTAAGGAAAGAAAGTTTACACTTGTAAAGAACACATTTTATAAGCGTTTCGATGGACAGGAAAAGGAGTTTTTTGAATGTTTAACTCAATATTTTGACGCTTTGTATTTAACCTGTAAATCATTGGCAAGAGTTGCAGAATATCAACATTTAATAAGCCAGAGCTCAAAAAACGCATCTTGGAGTAAAAACAAACAACTAGAGGAAAATTATCAGGAATCAATTAAAAACTATTACGCTTTAGGAGAACAGCTAAATATACTCTATGGGAAGTTATTTAGTATTTAGTCTAATGATTACAAAGTCTACAGTCATACCTATGATAAGTATTTGTCAAAAGATTATTAGAACTTATGTTAAATATACAAATGCAAAATAAATCGAAAATGTATAAAAATATGCAGTCTGACGAGCTTGCTGCCTCAATAGGTTCTTTAGTCTGGGAATCACCTAGAAAAATGCCAGCTCATTTTACAAGTAAAACTAATGGCAGTTCTCAATCATTTATGGTTGATTTTGAAGATATAGATCCAAAAGATGAATACGAGATGGCATCTACCGCCTGGAATAAACTCGGAGAATATATCAAACCGGAGGATGGGATTACAGAAAAGCAGTCTATGGCTATTCTTCGCTGCGGAGAGGATATTATGATCGCTTCATACATTACTCAAAAAATAGGCAGAATTGAAGTTATTGAAAATGTAGTTTCAGGATTAACTGAAAAAAATAGCGGTTCCTGGCCGGATGATCTTGGTATTCCGCAGGTATTTGAAACTGAATCGGCAAAAAACTGGTTTGATTTTTGCAAGGAATTTGGTGTACAGATGGCAGCAGGAAAAGCTAGCGTACATCCGGTAGAAGGTCTATAATAATTGACCCCATGCCTAATGAGAAAATTATATGTGCACTTGATATTGGAACCTCAAAAATAGCCACACTGATTGCCTCAATAGGAGTAAACAACAGGATAAATTTAATAGGAGCTTCATCAGTTACTTCCAAAGGAATTAGAAAAGGTCAGGTAGTAGATATTGAATCCGCCTCACAGTCAATTATAGAAAGTGTTGAGAGTGCAGAAAGAATGGCAGGCATCTCAATTTCCTCTGCTTACATCTCAATAGGTGGACCTCATATTGAAAGCATAAATACTCATGCTGTGGTGGCAGTTTCAAAGGCAGGGTCAGATATTGATGAGAAAGATTTAGGAAGGCTTAATGAAATAGCACAGGCTGTCTCCTTACCTTCTTCAAGACAGATACTTCACTCACTCCCGATCAGTTACACAATTGATGGTCAGCATGGCATTAAAAACCCCTTAAATATGGCTGGGACGCGTCTTGAGAGTGAAACCCATATTATTAGCGGTTCCAGCGTTGCTATAAGCAACTTAATTAAATGCTTGCAAAAGGTGGATGTAGAAATTGAGGAGATAATATTTTCCGGTATTGCCTCATCAGAGTCAGTTTTAACCCAAACAGAAAAAGAATTAGGGGTTGTACTCTTAGACATAGGATATGACACTACAGATGTAGTGATATTTGTTGATGGAGCAATTACCTATTCTTCTGTTTTACCAATAGGGGCAAGATACATAACAAATGATCTGGCAATAGGATTAAAGGTTTCACTGGAATCAGCAGAAAAGATAAAACTTAAATTATCTGATCCGGAATTAACAAAAAGTGATCCAGAAACTCTTGATAAAAATGAAAAGAATAAAAATAATCCAGATTTATTAGACCTTAAAACACTTGGTATATCAGAAGAAACAGAGAAAATATCCATAAAATCTGCCAGGGATACCATCATCCGCTCCAGATCAAGGGAGATATTTGAGCTAATTCAAAAAGAACTTAAAAGGAGTGGGTATGGTTTGCATATACCTTTTGGGGTTGTCATATCCGGTGGAGGAGCATTAACAGTAGGATTACCAGATGTAGCAAAATACATTTTAGGTTTTCCGGCAAGAATAGGAGTACCAGATGGATTTACCGGTCTTTCAGATGAGACAGATTCTCCGGAATTTGCTGTTTCATCTGGACTAATCCTCTATGCACTTAATAATCAGGATATAGAAAAACAACATAATTTCCGGATATTAGGTAGAAATTTACCCTTTAAAAAGTGGTTTGATCAGATTAAAAGATTTATTAAACAATTACTACCCTAAGTAGCGATCTGATTGCTAGCCTTTTCTTTCTCTCTTTTCTCTCGAATTGCATCATCATATCGTTTTTTACCATGAGTAATCTCCAATCTTTTAATTTTTGCATCTAATTCTTCATTTGTTAAATCATCATTAGGATCATGGTACATTTGCCTTTGTTCAGCCAGCTTGTAATACCCCTTTAATCTGTAAATCATATCTATAGTTCTGATTATCATGCTGTTATCAGGTTGCCGGTAATATGCAATAATCCTTTTATCTAATCTGGCTATGTTTAATAATTTGTAGCCTCTTCCTCCTTTGAAAATAGCTTGAATATCTTGATCTGATGTATCTAAAGAAAAACTCATTGATCTAATCTTATGAGCAAATAATAATTCTCTTGTGAGCATTACTAACACCTCATCTGGAAAGTAATCTCCCATCAACTCTTTCCATCCCTTGCTTTCAGTAAGTTTTTGAGGGTTTTTAGCCATAGCAGGAGAATAACCTACAGCAAGCATAGCCTTTCCCATATTTCCACCAAATTCCACCATTTTTTTAAGTACCAGTTTCTGTTTTAAAGTTGCCATATTTTAATCTTACTCCATAACTTTAATAGACAACTAATTTAATCTGGGCGTATAATCCCCTTACTTAAATCACAAATGAAGAAAGTCAGGAATTTATTCTATATCTTAGGTGGCTTAACTCTATTGGTTCTGGGGTGGATTGCAATAGTAAGACTATTAGGTTTCCAGATTAACAAAGAGTTTTTCATACCTTTTGATAAACAACAATGCATACAAAGAGAGTATCCTACTTATCCCAACCATTCAGGTATTGCCGGTTGTGTGTTCTGGTCAAGACATGATGATCTGGAATTAAAGCAGAATTGGATAGCCTTGTTTGAAAGGGATGCTACTTACTGCAATCAAACTTATGGAAATATAGATGATGCTGACTTTGCAGAGAGTTTGCACAGAAGGCTTACAGAAGGTAGAGACCCCAAGTGTGATTATGAAGGTGTCAGACAGATAAAAAGGAATGAGAACTGGGATTATTTAATCTCAAAAGATAAAGATCAGTTTTACTACTCCTGTGTTGAGCAACTTTGTCCAAGTAAAAGTTTGTTTAAATGAAAATAACTAATGTTAAGAAACTATTTTCAGGTAAAAAGAAATTCCTAACAATACCAATTGCCAGTGTACTTGGATTTACGGTATTGCCCTTTCTGGTAGGTGGTTTACTAGTCTGGTTATCATATAAAAAGATTGGGAATATTAAACTTAGATTTACAGCTTTAGCAGTAGTTACTTTAATAACATTATTCTTTGGAAGTGCTTGGGTAGCTGGACTAACTTCTCCAAGTGAACCTAAGCCACAGACAGAACAGGTACAACAAGAAGTCCAAATTGATCCTAATACTTCCCAAGCTACAAAGCCAAGTGAGCCTTCTGCCTCACCCTCTGTATTCAAAGCTCAAACTGCACCGAATAATCCAACTATCCAACTTGCTAAAGTTACTAAAGTTATAGATGGAGATACTATTGAAGTTGATCTGGGTGAAGAGAATATAAAAAGAGTTAGGTATATTGGTATTGATACTCCTGAAAGTGTTGATCCTAATCAACCAGTAATGTGTTTTAGCAAAGAAGCAACAGCAAAGAATAAGGAACTAGTTGAAAATAGCACTGTTGGACTTGAGAAAGATGTATCTGAAACAGACAGGTATGGAAGATTACTTAGGTATGTGTATATGGGAGACTTATTTATAAATCAGGTGTTAGTTGCAGAAGGATATGCCCACTCCTCATCTTACCCTCCGGATATAAAATATCAGGATAAATTCAGACAAGCAGAACAAGAAGCTAGAACAGCCAATAAAGGACTGTGGGGATCATGCAATACTCCAACACCAACTCCAACTAGAAAACCTACTACATCAAACTCTACGAGCTCACAGATAGATACTAATACATCAACAGGAACAAGCAATAGCGGTGGAAGTTGTAAATATTCTTGTAGTAGTCCTGATAGAGATTGTTCAGACTTTTCCTCTCATCCAGAAGCACAAACCTTTTTTAACTGCTGTGGATTTACAGCAACAAATGATCCTATGAAACTAGATGCCGTGGGTGTAGGAGATGGAATAGCCTGTGAGAATATCTAATAATCATCTCGAACCTGTATTCAAAGTTTTGTTATTCGGTTTAAAAAAAGCTGGCATTGATTATTGGGTCTACGGAGGAGTAAGTATTGCAGGTTATGCAGGAAAATTTATTCGTGAAAATAATGATGTAGATATTTTTGTAAGAGAAAAAGATTTTAATAATACTAGATTGATTTTAGATTATTTATGTAAGCAGAATAATTTTGAACTAATAAATCAGAAACTTTTAAGGAATGGCCGACCGAAGCTAGATATAAAAATTGCTGGAAAAGAGAGATTATCAGTAATTCCAATATACTTGAAAGATACTATGGTTGAGTTTAAATTCTGGAAAAGGTCAGAGGAGTATCCTTATCAAATTCTGGAAAAAATGGAAAATAACATATCTGGTTACAAGTTTTTTACACCTCCAAATGAATACATTAGAAAACTTTTCCTAAATTATTTAATTTCAAGAAAAGACAAGAAGAATAATCCAAAGATTAAGGACTATGATGCAAAAGCGATCCTCACTCTTAAAGAATACACCGAACAATACCTAGCATAAAAGTGGAATTTCTTCGATATGTTATTATCTCAATGCAGAAATTTAATCTATGTTAAGTTCAATTCCTGGACAACCCTTGTGGATTGTTTTTACCTTTATATTTGTGGGATTGGCAATTTTCCATTTTAACCAGTCAAATAAATCCATTAAAAAACCAGAAAATAAAGCTAAAGTAAAAACAATCAATGGCATGAATTTAGGCATAAATGAGTTTATTAACGAGTTTGGAGTTTATGTTGATGATCTGAACAGACAAAATAGAATTATCAATCTTTTTACTGCCTTTGGATATATAGTTGCGGTTCTCACCTCGATCTACTCTTATTTTCTAAGCTTAAATTAAATGCTAATACTCTGATGAATGGAGAATAATATAAATACCCCTGATCATATAGTACAAATAGTTGAAATACTGGAAGAACAGGGCCTAAATCAGAAAGATAATCTGGTAATAACACCCAATATCAGTACTTGGGCTAGGGAAAATGGTGGTCAAGAAATACCTTTGGACACGATTGGATACTCAATAACTCTTGTTTCAACTAATCCTGAAACAGGAGTAGAAACAAGAACTCCGAAAATAGTTCTTAAAAAGATTATTACCAATAATGACCAAGTTCGCATTAAACAGAGGATTTCATATCCAGTAGATCGTGGTAGGCAAGTTTTTTTAACACCTCTGGAGAAATTCATAGAACACTTAACAAGACATGAGATAGCTCATCAGTTAAACAATATTCCCCAAGATCGGGAATCTGATGCAGATCAAGTGGCATTGGATCAGATGGGTTTCAGTGAGACATCACAAGGATTCTAATCTTGTTTCTTTTTTGCTTTTTAAGAAGATTTTCTTTGGCTATATCAAAAATTCTATTAAAAGCTCTTTGTACACGTTCTTCACTATCCGGAGAATTAACAAAATGATACCTTATTGTGAGTGGTTTTATTTTTCTACCCATTTTACTTAGTAAGTAATTCTATCTTTCTTCGTTTTCATACTAACAATATTCAGCTTTGCATCCGGACTATTAAGATCAACTCTTTTTAGTAAATTCATCAAGGTTTGAATTAAGTTTTTCGATTTAAGATATCTTTTACTCTTTATCATAGATATTATTTCATAACTGAACACTTTAATTACTCAAAAGAAGCTAGCAGACTTGAGCATTTATAGTACTCATTTTTTCTTTAAACCAAGAATATCACTCAATAAGTCAGATACCTCACCAGTTGATAAAGATGGAGTGTTTGATTTAGGAATACCAGATAGAAGATCAAGGAGTGGAGAAGAATTAGTTGCACGGCTGGACATAACTTTCAGTTTCAGATTTTGATTATTCTTTTGACTAAACCATTCCCAGGCATCTTTGTTTAAAACCCCATTGTAATCGCTTATATCCACTTTAATTACTAGAAATGATAACCCTTGAAAACTAGTAATAATTCTATCGGATATATATTTAGAGCTACTGGTAGTACTAATGACATAAACATTAGGAAGATAGTGCCACCAATCTGTAACGGTTGAGATATGGGTAACTACATTATGAATCTGATTGGAATCAAATCCTTCCAGATTATTAAAGACTATAAGATAGTAGCTCATTTTGTCTCCTTTCTTAAAACTCTAATTTTCCCAGTTACTTCGGAATTTACTTCCGAAGTAACTATAGTTGGTTGTACAAGCTCTGCATCAGGTGGTGGTAAATGTAAGCCTTTTTTTTTATTTCCAATTTCATTTTGGAATTTTAATACAGTTAAAAATGATTTAGCATCTAAAAATAGGTGCGGTTTTAAAGGAAGAAGTATATGAAAATATACTGATTCCAAAAAATAATAAGAAATGAAAACAAAAAAAGGAATAATTGAATCTATTTTAAAAGAAAATATCGTACAAAAGATACCAAGAATAATTAACCTGTGAAGAAATATTTTAGTAGCCCCAGTTCTAAAAAGAACTTGCAGCGTACTTTGACCCCACTTATATAACCAACTTTCTGTATCGTTTCCCATAAATCAGCTTTGCCCAGCTGAATTATCTTTTATATCTAATTTAAAAGCAAATCCTATTGAATGCCTGTGCCTAATTGTTGCAAAGTTTTATATTGATATAATATGCTTTGAAAGAGGTGTTCAAGATTTTCACCCTTGAACCCGCATTTTAGGATTTAGGCACAAATTAGTACAAATAGTGTTCAGTGGCTTCTTGATTTTGAGGCTAAAAGTGTTCTAGTCCTATCAAGCGATAAACCTAGATTTATAAGAAACATTTTGTTTGTGATTTAAAAAAGTCTCGGTATCTTTCTGATTCGTTTATGATATTACCTTTGTCTAGTCTTAATACATATATATGGGCTAACGGTGTCTTATTCTTGTGCGTAAACTGACCCTCTAAGGTATTTACTACTATTTCTTCTCCACATAGCATTTTTTTAATAGCCCCTTCATCATACAAAAGAACAGGAAAATCTTGTAAATTTGTTATATTTCTGTTTACAGCAAAAGGTATAGTTAATGACCAATCCAGAAGCATTAAACGGTTTGGATCCTGACCAGTGTAGACAAAAATATCATCAGTCTCACCTTTTGGCACAAAATTATCTATCTGATCCCAAACCTGGTTTACAGCGGTCACGGATCGGTAGGGTAACTGAGATGACAAAAGTATGTTTGTGTAGAATATATTTAATCCTAAAACCAACATACAAGCAGATAAAAAATATTTCCTATTTAAAGATGAGATAAAAGTAGATATCAAATAAATTAAGCCTATTGACGGTAGTGTCAGGTACCTATAAGAGGTTCCTGCGGTTACATAACTATAAAACCACCAGTTTGGTAGGTAGGCTATCGGTATAAACAATAAGAAAAATAATCGCCATTGAAGTTTGTCTATCCTAAGTTTCAGAAATCTAATTATTGTTACACATAGGAAAACGAATAATAAGAAACATGATAATAATGAAAGGAAAGTAGGAGAAGATAAACCAGCAATTTCCTGTATGGGTATAATCCAACCAATTGAGAGATTACCGATAGAAGCAAAGAAGTTACTTATTCTGGGGATAAAATCTCCTGAAATAATGCCAATTGATTCAGTAGACCTAGATACTAGACCGCCCGTTCCTTTACCTTGTAAAATTGAAAAAGTCAGTAAAAGCAAAAATAAAAAGGTTGTTATTCGGAGTATTGCTAATTTTGCTTTTCTTTGACTGGGGCTTTTTATGAAGCTAAAAATATCCCAAATCAATATTAAAGCAGGGAGACCTGCGGCTCTTGCAGGAGAGATAAAAATACTTATCAATAAAAATGGCAGGGAATAGATCAAACCAATTAGGCTATTTTCTTCAAAAGATTTTACCCAATAGTAAAATCCAATCCCAAAAAATATTACAATTAGAGCTGCTGCATGATTACTGGCCCAAGTAAATGATTCTATCCCAACAACAGAGGTTGAGAAAAATAAGCCTGCTAAAGCAGCTGTCCGATATGATCTAGTAACTCCTAGAATCATCAATGAGACGCTAAGGGAAGCTAATATTTTCAATATAAGACCTTCTATTTGCCAGTAAAAAGGATTTAAACCAAAGATTGGTCCAAAAAACATTTGCTCAATAGTCATACCAGGATGATCTGGTAATCCAAGGAGAGTTAAGAGTAACTCTGGTTTGTAATATGCCATCCAAAGACGGCTCCAATCATCCTTCCAAAAATGAAAATTTAGGGACTGCCAAGAACTGATAAATACTAAAAAGGTTATTAAAAAGATATAAAGTAGAACTGATTTTATTGACGGTAGAGAGAATCTATAGTTATCATTTTGCATGACTTAATAATACTAGATTGTTACTCCTAATTGTTGCAATGTTTTGTATTGGTATATTAAACTTTGGTAGAGGTGTTCAAGATTTTTACCTTCGGTCCCCAGCAAGTTTGCCCCTTGACAAAATTTGTAAAAAATATTAAAAAGAGGTTGCAAACTGCTTCATGGTATTTCTCTGTCCCCAAAATTATGGCTAAACTTCCTTCAAGTAAAAGTAATAAACCAGCTTCTCAATCTGTTTCTAGTTATTGGCAGAATTTAGAAAGTGAAGTTTCTAATAATCAATCTAAAATTAGCATGATTTTGGGAAGCCTGATTATTTTTGTAGTGGTTTTATTAATTTTTAATTTCTTCAATAAAAACAAATCATCTTTAGGCCCAGCTCAAACAACCGAAAGCACAAGTGAGCAACAAGATGTCAGCCCTGAAAACCTACCGGGTAAATATACAGTTAAAGAAGGAAACACTTTATTTTTAATTGCAGAAAAATATTATAGTGATGGATATAAATTTACAGAGATTGCTAAAGCAAATAATATTAGTGATGTAAATGCAATTACTGTTGGCCAAACCTTAGAAATTCCTAAATTAGAAGCTGTGGAAGTGGCAGAATCTACACCCGCACCAATTACTATTCCAGCAGGTACACCAGAAGTATCTGCCAGCGATTATGGACCTGCCATTACTGCTAACACCTACACAGTGGTAGAGGGCGATTGGCTCTCCACTATAGCTGCAAGAGCTTATGGGGATATATTTGCTTACCCAAAAATTGCCCAGGCCAATAATATTACTAACCCTGATTACATCACCCCGGGAATGGTTTTAACTATCCCCAGATAATCAATTTTTTGGTATATTTACCATATGCCAAAAAAGAATTGGCCCTACCTATTAATTTTAGTTTTATCTATTTTTGCAGTTTATGCTAACTCTTTAAATAATGCTTTTCTCTCAGATGATATAGCAGAAATTGTGCTAAATCCCAGGATTGGGGATTTTAGTTATATTTTTACCCATCCTTTTGGCTTTATCAGGCTGATTTTAAACTGGATAGCCTATCATTTGGGAGGACTTAATCCCCTTCTTTTTAGAAGCATTAATGTGGGATTTCATATTGGTTGTGTAGTGTTAATTTTTTATCTTTTAAATATTCTTACCCAATCAAGAAAACTGGCTTTTTTTGTTTCCTGGATCTTTGCAGTCCATCCAGCTATATCTGAAGCTGTAGTTTGGATTTCTGGAGGAACGTACCCTCAATATACCTTCTTTTTCCTATTATCTCTATTTTTATATATTAAATCCAAAGAAATCAGGAAATTATATTGGCTATCTCCTTTGGCATTTTTAGCCAGTTTTATGTCCCATCCACAAATGCCCATAGCTTTATTTTTAATCTTTCCTCTATATGAGTATATTTTTGGAAATCTTAAGCAAAATTGGCAAAAATCCCTTCCCTTTTTGGTTATTACTATAGCTTATGCCTTTATTAATTTGGGTGGCTTGCAGGAAAGAACTACTACTTTGCAATCTGTCCATTACCAGGAAAAAGGAATAGATAATCCATTTATTTTAATCCCTGTAGCTATTTCTTCTTATTTTGAGCTCCTGCTTTACCCCTCCACCCTCACTCTTTACCATTCAGAATTAGCTTTTGGAAATTTAGAATTTAGTATAAGAGTTTTATTCACTCTAGCATTAATATTTATTACTTTAATAAGTTTCAAAAAAAACAAAGTCATCTTTTTTTATCTTGCACTTTTTTGGATTAGCCTTGCCCCTACTTTAACCCCCTTTAGATTAAATTGGATTGTGGCTGAAAGGTATTTGTATTTACCAATTTTGGGCATTTTGACTACTATTTGCATAGGTATTATTCAGTTAAGCCAAAAATTTAAGCTTAAGGGAATGGATTATGCCCTAATTATATTAGTAGTTGCACTACTGTCTGTTAGGACCATAGCAAGAAATGTTGATTGGAAAAGTGAGGATAATCTTTGGATTGCCACAGGTAAAACTTCTCCTTCCAGCCCAAATACCCACAATAATTTAGGGGATGTTTACGGAAGGTGGGGCAATAAACAAAAAGCCATAGAAGAATTCCAGACTGCCATCTTAATAAAACCCAACTATGCTGATGCCTACCATAATCTTGCAAATACTTATAGAGAAGTAGGAGAGTTAGATAAAGCTTTGGAAAATTATCATAAAGCCCTGGAATTTAATCCTAATCTTTGGCAGTCATATCAAAATATAGCAGCAATTTATTTTAATGCAAAACAATATGATAAGACGCTGGATTATATCCAAAAAGCAATCCAGATTAACCCCAAAAACATAAATTTAGTAAATAATCTGGGGGTTGTCTATTTAGCTATGGGAGAAAAAGAAAAAGCCAAAGAAATATTTACAAAAGTTTTGGCCGCAAATCCGCAAAATCAGTTTGCCAGACAGGCCCTGTTTGAAATCAGTAAATAGCTTGTGAGGAAGAGATTTTACTTTGGCTGAATCTTCATTATCTCTTTGCATTAAATATTTTACCCCTTGAAATAATTTAAATATATCCCTATACTGGGGATATGGCATACCGACCAAAAGATACTCAGGAAAGAATACTCCATAGGTTAAAGATTGCCCAGGGGCACTTAAAAAAAGTTTTAAGGATGGTGGAAGGCGGCGAATATTGCATTGATGTTATCCATCAATCACGGGCAGTACAAAGGGCTTTGCAGGAAGCAGATAACCTGGTTTTGGAAAATCACCTGAAGGGTTGTGTGGTTGATCATATTAAAAAAGGCGAATCAGATTCTTCTATAAAAGAAATAATGCATGTTTTTAAAAAAAGAGAAACATGAATGGCAAAAAAATTATTATTGGTTTTGTAACCTTTACCCTTCTCATATTGGGAGGTGGAATTTATATTTTAAGTGCGGCCAGCACCAATCCTGCTGCGGTGATCTCTTCCCAAAATGCCAAGGTTTCTGCTGATGAAAAAACTTATGACTGGGGTAATATTAATTATAGCGGGCCGGATGCCACCAAGGCCTTCACCATCAAAAATACCGGCACTGATGTATTGAAGCTGACCAATATTAAAACTTCCTGTGCCTGTACATATGCTCAAATTGTTATTGATGGAAAGGTTAGCCCGAAATTTGGTATGCATAGTACTTCCTCCTGGGTTGGAGAAGTGCCTGTTGGTAAGGAAGCTCAACTTATTGTTGTTTTTAACCAGGATTTTCATGGCCCAACAGGAGTAGGGCCAATTGAAAGACTAATCTCTGTTGAGACAAATGACATACAAAATCCCAGCTTAGAGTTTTCCTTAAAAGGAATAGTGGTAAAGTAAATTCAAAAATCAAAATGCAAAAGCCAAAAATACAATTCAAAATTAAAAATTTTCTTTCTACAGCTGTTCCCTTGTGGATGATTTTGTTAATAGTATTCAATTCGACTCTGGCTATGGGTTTTGGGCAATATTACCTAATGAAACTTGAGCTGCAAAAAAATATAAAGGAACTTTCTAAGAGCTTAGATCCTGTTCAAATGGCGGCAGCATTGAAACAGGAAGTTTTGCCACAAAAAGGCTATATGACTTCCCTTAAATGGAAGGATTTGGGTAAAAAACTGATTGAAGCCGGGGCAATTGATAAACAAAAATATGAACAAATCTTTACCCTTCAATCAGACGGGGCAGACCATATGAAATATATGGATGGAAACTGGGATGAAAATATTACTATCACTGAGGAAAATAGCCGTTTTATGGCCAATACTTTATGGGCTTTGGGCTTGGTGAACAAAAGCAGAGTTTTAGATAAAGGGCCGATGAGGGAAGAAGGGATTGAAACTGCTAATATGGCCTCAACTGGCGGATGGACTTTAGGGATAAAACCTGCCATGGAAATTTATTCCTCTGCAGAAATTATTCCTCTAACTTTGGAGCAGCAGGATTTAGTGAAAAGGATTGCGGATAATGTATTTCGGCCTTGCTGCGGGAATGCCACCAGCTTTCCGGATTGTAATCACGGCATGGCAGCTTTGGGCTATATTGAGTGGGCAGTTTATAATGGTTTGAGCGAACAGCAAATATACAAAGACCTGCTGGCTTTTAATTCCTTCTGGTTTCCGCAAAATTATGTTGATTTAGCAGTATACTTTGAAAAACAGGGAATTAAATGGAAAGATCTTAATCCGAAACTGGCTTTGTCTTCCTCTTATTCTTCTGCCCAGAGTGCCCAGCGGATTAAACAATCCATCCAGCCTGTTCCCGGGGTTGGCGGAGACGGAGGGGGTTGTAGTGTTTAAATGGAGAATATCTTTTTTCAAACCTCGCTGATAGCCGCATTTGTGGCCGGGATGGTGGCTTTATTTGCCCCCTGCTGCATTACTTTTTTACTGCCTGCTTATTTAGGCAGCGTTTTTAAGGAGAAAGAAAAAGTGCTCCTGATGACTTTGGTTTTCGGGGCAGGAATTTTCGTGGTGCTTTTGCCAGCTGTTTTAGGAGTGGCTTTAATTTCACAACTTTTGTTTCGCTATCATGATGTTATCTATATTTTAGGTGGCCTGGTGATGATAGCAGTGGCCATAACCACTTTTTTAGGAATCAAGATGCCGATGCCTAATTTGCCTCAGGCTAATGTTGGAGGAAGGACAGATGTGTTTTCTATTTTTACCCTAGGAATTTTTTCAGGGCTAACCAGCGCTTGCTGTGCACCTGTTTTAATTGGCATTATGGCTTTAACCTTGCTCTCTCCCAGCTTTTTCGGGGCTCTTTTAATAGGAGGAATGTATGTGTTAGGTATGATAGTTCCGCTTCTTTTCATCTCTATTTTTCTGTCAGGTAAGATTTCAAAAATGGCTTTACTGAGAAAACCAATTATAGGGAATGTTACTTTAAGTAACCTGATTGCCTCGGTTATTTTTTTGATAACAGGCATATTGGCTTTATGGTTAACATTAACCGGCAGGCTGTCTGCTTCCAACATGGATCAGTTCACTGAAACTATTACTACTTCTTTAAGCTGGGTTAATGATGCAGTTGGAGAAAACGGCATATTAAATTTTGGTTTTTTGATAATAATTATTTTGTTTATTTATTGGATTGCCAAAAAGGTTTAATATTGATTAAAGGGGGTGATTTTATATGATGGGCTACGGAAATTGGGGAGGATACTCTGGTATGATGAATTCAGGATTTGGGATTTTGGCCACTGCTTTTTGGCTGGTAATTTTAGTGGACCTGATTCTTTTGGGTGTTTGGCTATGGAAACAAATAAATAAAAATAAATAGGTTAGGAAAAATGTTAAATGCGAAACCCATAGAAGATAAATGGGCCAAATAGTTTAAATATGAGAGGATGATAATCTATGGAGATAGACAAAGTAATTGTCATTGTTTTAGGTTTAGTAGGTATAGCTTTTACTTTCTGGTTTTTTCTGATGAAGAAAGAAAAGGAGGTGATTGTGGTGGATGAAGTGGATATTAAAGTAAGTGGTGGTTATTCACCTGAGGTAATCTCTATAGCTAAAGGAAAATTAACGAAAATTAATTTTTTAAGAACAGATCCAACTGATTGTTTATCAGAGGTAGTTTTGGGTGATTTTAAAATTAGAAAAGAATTACCTTTAAATCAGAAAGTAACGATAGAAGTTACCCCTCAAAAGGAAGGGGAATATAAATTTAGTTGTGGAATGAATATGTATCATGGCCGGATAGTAGTTCGTTAGTTCGTGATTGGTTAGAAGGAGATTAACGAATTATATGAATGGTGTGATAAATTATCTCGTACGATCAGTGCTTTAAAAAGGTCTCTACAATGAACGATGAACTAACTAACAAACTAACCACTAAAACCTTTCCTATTAAAGGTATGCATTGTGCTTCCTGTGTCAGGATTCTGGAAAAATCCTTAAGCCGGGTTAATGGGGTTTCAAGTTGCGCGGTAAATTTGGCGACAGAAACAGCAACTGTTGATTATGATCCTAAAAAAGTAACAGATAATGATCTGGAATCTGCCGTAGCTAATGTAGGCTACATTGCAGGAATTAATGAAGAGCTTAAAACAGAGGATCAGCAAAAACAAGAGAAAGAAAAAGAGTTGAAAAGTTTGCGCAACAAAGTTTTTATAAGTTTGGGTTTGGGATCCTTAATTGTCTGGGGATCTTTCCCTGGACTGATGGAATTTGCTCCCCTGATTTTAAAAAACTTTTGGGTGCAGCTGATTTTGGCCATTCCGGTGCAATTTTGGGCAGGTTTGACTTTTTACCAGGCTACTCTTCCTGCCTTACGCCACCGTACTGCCAATATGGACACACTGGTAGCAATCGGTACGACAGTGGCTTTTTCCTATTCCGCAGTTGTAACCATTTTTCCTCAACTACTTGTAAGCATAGGAGTAAAACCAGAGCCGTATTTCGATGTTTCCACCATAATCATTGGTCTTATCTTATTAGGGAGATATTTTGAGGCTAAAGCCAAAGCTGGAACTTCAGAAGCCATCAAAAAACTAATTGGGCTGCAAGCCAAAACAGCCAGAGTTGTAAGAGGGGGTAAAGAGGTAGATATACCAATAGATCAGGTAGTGATTGGGGATACTATCAGAGTCAGGCCGGGAGAAAAGATTCCGGTTGACGGGATAATTTTAGAAGGTCAGTCTTCAATTGATGAATCTATGATAACAGGAGAAAGTATTCCTTCTGATAAGTCGAAAGGTGATACAGTTATCGGGGCAACCATTAATAAAACCGGCACTTTTTTATATAAAGCAACTAAGGTTGGATCAGACACCATGCTTTCACAAATTATAAAACTGGTAGCAGAGGCTCAAGCCAGTAAAGCTCCAATACAAAGACTGGCTGATTTAATTTCTTCTTATTTTGTGCCAATAGTGATTATACTGGCAATTCTTACTTTTGTAATCTGGTATGTTTTTGGCCCCTCCCCTGCTTTTCTTTTTGCCATGTTAAATATGGTGGCTGTGTTAATTATTGCCTGTCCCTGTGCCATGGGTTTGGCCACCCCGACTGCTATTATGGTGGGAACAGGCATTGGGGCGAACAAAGGAATTTTAATTAAAGACGCAGCCAGTTTAGAAACTGCCCATAAGATTAATACTGTCATTTTTGATAAGACCGGGACCTTAACTAAGGGAAAGCCGGAAGTAACAGATGTAATTTACAGTTCACAGTTAGTTAGTGATTCGTTAGTTAGTAAAAACAGTGAACCAAGTAACCAACTAACCAATAACATTCTACGTTTGGCTGCCTCGCTTGAAAAAGGTTCGGAGCATTCTTTAGCTGAGGCAATTGTTAACAAAGGTGAAGAGGAAAAGGTAAAGTTTATGAAAGTAGCAAACTTTAAGGCAATCCCGGGCCATGGTGTGGAGGGGATAATTGGCGGAAAGAAAGTTGCCTTAGGCAATAGGAGGCTGATGGAAAGACAGGGTATAAATATAGATGAGAAAGTGGTGGAAAGATTGGAAAATGAAGGTAAAACAGTGATGATGCTTGCTGTGGATGGAAAGGCGGCAGGATTAATTGCTGTGGCAGATACACTTAAGGATTCTGCCAAAGATGGAGTAGAAGCGCTTACAAAAAAGAATATAGAGGTAATTATGATTACCGGAGACAACCAAAGAACTGCTCAAGCCATCGCCAAACAGGTAGGAATTAAAAGGGTTCTGGCAGAGGTTTTGCCCGATCAAAAAGAAGCAGAAGTTAAAAAGATTCAAGCTGAAAATAAAAAAGTTGCTATGGTGGGTGATGGCATTAATGACGCACCGGCGCTTGCAGCTGCAGATATCGGGATTGCCATGGGATCTGGTACTGATGTGGCAATTGAATCCGCCGGAATTACTTTAATAAATAAAGATTTGACATCTGTAGTATCGGCAGTAGAGCTTTCCAAAAAAACTATGAGGACCATAAGATTAAATTTATTTTGGGCTTTCGGGTATAATATTATTTTGATACCTGTGGCTATGGGAATATTGTACCCAAATTTTGGAATATTGCTTAATCCTATTTTTGCATCAGGTGCTATGGCTTTAAGTTCAATATCAGTTGTTTCAAATTCACTTTTACTTAAAAGGTTTAAAATGTAATTGACTAGATATTAATTTAGTACTACACTATGTAGTAAATATGAGCAGTAAACAAAAAGTTGGCAAAGTTTTAGGTGAGTTAGAATCAGAAGTGATGAAAGTCATTTGGCAATCTCAAAGTTCTGTTCCAGTAAGAGGTATTACTGAAATTCTTCAAAAAAAGCGTAAAATTGCCTATACCACTGTAATGACTATAATGAATCGTTTAGTAGATAAAAAACTTTTGAGCCGTAAACAGGATGGTAGGGCTTATCTATATAAGTCTGCAGAATCTAGAGATAAGTTTTTAACTAGAATTTCCCGTCAAATCATCAAAAACTTTGTCTCAAGCTTTGGCGATGCAGCTGTTGCATATTTTGTTGACGAGTTAGAAAAGACGCCAGTTAAGAGACAAGCAAGGCTAATCAAATTACTTAAGGACTCAAATGAATAGTAATTTTATATTTAGTTACTGTCAGCAAGTTTTGTCCAATTATTCTTCTATAATATATTCTATAATCGGAGTACTACTGTCAGTAGCTTTAATCTATCTAGCTTTACAGCTTTTTTTCACCAACCAATTTCTAAAAAGATATTTAAAAAAGAGAGTTAAATCTTCTGATAAACTTTCTAAAATTGCCTTACCACTTAAGATCTTAGATAGAGTTGATGTAGTTGATTCTAAAGCAAATCTTGTTTTCTGTTATGGAATTTTGAGACCGAGGATAGTTTTGAGTTCACAACTGACCAATTCTTTAAGTGATAAGCAGCTGCGAGCAGTATTACTCCATGAAAGTTGTCACTTAAAAAGTTACGATCCTTTAAAAATTGTTTTGAGTAGAACTTTATCCTCAATATTCTTTTTTATTCCCCTACTCAAGGATCTGCAAAGACATTATATGCTGACAAAAGAGATTGTTGCTGATATGGAAGTAATAAAATACAGCGGCAAGGAAGTTTTGATATCAGTTTTGTCTAAACTCATAACATCGAGATTTTCTAGTTTGAATACTATTGCGGCGTTGGTAACAACAAATGATTTAGAGAAAAGGATACTTTATCTGGGTGGTAAACAAAAAAGCATCGCCTTCCAACCGCCTATGTTTAATATAGCTATTTCCATCTTTATGGTCGTTGCCTTATTCATAGTAATTAGTACCCCTGTTTATGCTGTAAAAAACCAAGAAGGTGGTTTTTGTAAGACAGAAAATCAGGTTAACTATAGTCAGCACTTACCATACACACCTTTGCCTAACTAATCTCTATTGACAAACCCCAAAATAATCTACTACACTATGTAGTAACATGAATATATCAACTGCTCAAAGTATTTTAATAGGTTCAATTATCATTTCTCTAGCAATTCTAATAAGTGGAGGGATTATTAAGTTTGGAACACCTGTATCATCAACCACAGGGTCCCCAACAACACAAGCCGCTGTCCCTACCCAATTACCTCCTGAACCTCAAGCTGGTCCTGTAGAGCCTTTAAAAGTAGAAGATCATGTCAGGGGTGATAGAAAAGCCAGGATTTTGCTTTTTGAATACTCTGATTTAGAATGTCCATTCTGTAAGAGATTTCACCCAACTGCCCAACAGGTAGTTGATGAGTATAAAGGTACTGTAGCTTGGGTTTACAGACATTTTCCTCTAGATCAAATTCATTCTAAAGCAGACAAAGAAGCAGAGGCTATAGAATGTGCTAATGAGCTTGGAGGAAATGATGGATTCTGGAAGATGGCTGATAAAATTTTTGAAGTTACCCCGTCAAATAATGGATTAAACCTAGATGATCTGCCAAAACTGGCTTCACAAGTGGGGTTGGATCAGAATAAATTCAAATCTTGCCTTGATTCTGGTAAATATGCTGCTCATGTAGAGGAAGATTATCAGGGAGGTATTAAAGCCGGTATCACTGGCACTCCGGGTAACATTTTACTTGATACCAAAACAGGTAAAACAGTTTCCATACCGGGAGCAGTTCCGTTTGAGCAGATTAAACCGTCAATTGACGAATTATTGAAGTCATGAACCTGAACAATGAAGCAGTATCTATTTTATTACGTCAGTAACAAGCTTGCTTATCTTTTCTCTGCCAGTAAAATAATTTTCAGTGACAAAAGATATATATTGGGATTTATGGGTGTAGCCATTGCCATGTTTTGGCTGCTACTTTATATCCCAATTAGGACTGTGCCTGGAAATGACCTTGCCTTCCAGCTGAGTATTTTAACCCCTAAAGATTGGTTTCTATTTACTCTCCTACCAGTTTTAACTGCTCTTTCTATAGTGATGAATATTTATATCTTAAGAAACAAAAGTTCTATTCGGGATAGTGCTTCCATGGCTGGGCAAGGAGGCACCGGATTTTTATCCGGGGTTATTGCCTCGGTTTTTGGCACAGCATCTTGCGCTTCTTGTTTGGCTTCTATTTTTGGCTTTTTAGGAGTAGGCGGAGTATTATTTCTACTACAATACCGAACCTATATTACCGCAGCTGCTATTATTTTGTTGCTTATTTCACTTTATTTTACTTCCAAAAGAGTGCTCAATGCTTGTGAAAGTTGCAGAATAGGAGTGCATAAACATGGCAACTAATCTGGTCAATAGAAAACTCCATATTGTAATCATACTATTGTTAGTCATAGCAGCTGCTGTCTACTTTGGGTCATTCTCAAAAAAGAGCAGTATTAATCCTTTAGTAAATCAGGCTCTGGCAGCTAAGTTTGATTATTTGAGCAAGAACGGTAACTCTTCTTGCTCTCAATCTTTTCAAACATCTATTCCTGCTATGTCAGACAATGTGCGTCTACAAGGCTCTTGTTGTTCTCCTATGAGTATGCATCGTTATCAAGAGCAAGTTGAGGGTTTGAAAAAGTATAAAGAATCTGCTGAAATTCCTATTGATCCTTATGATATTGAAGCTGGGCTTGCCAAAAAACTACTTTCGTATTATGACTTGCAATTAACTCCAGATGAACAGAAAGAATATGATTACGCTATGCAAAATTCTAATGAAAAAGGTCCTTGTTGTTGTAAGTGTTGGAGATGGTATGTTTATGGGGGTTTGGGAAAATATTTAATAACAGAGAAAGGATTTACAGGAGAGCAGGTTACTGAGGTATGGAATTTATCAGATGGTTGTGGTGGAGAAGGAGACCACGTACAGCATACGTAACTAGCAATGAAGACAGAAACTAAGGTTATTATAGGAGGTGCCATATTTACCATCCTACTTTTGGTTGGTGCTGCTTTCCTTCTATCCAGAGAAGAAAAAGTTAATGTATCAGAAGATCAAATCATATCAAGAAAAGGTATACACTGGCATCCTAGACTGACAATTTTAATCAAGGGAGAAAAACAGGAAATCCCTGCAGATTTTGGTTTAGGAGCAGTACATTCGCCAATCCATACTCACGCTGCTGATAGTAAAGAGGGTATCTTACATATGGAAATATCAGGCCTGGTGACTAAGGATGAGACAAAATTGAGCAAATGGTTTCAACTTTGGGGAAAGCAGTTTAACTCCAACTGTATTTTTGATAAATGTAATGGAGAAGAGGGAACTGTTAAAATGTTTGTTAATGGGCAGGAAAATGAGCAAAGCTCTTCTGTGAATAAAGAATTTGAGAATTATCAAATGAAAGATGGAGATAATATAGAAATTAAATACGAATAAAAGGTAAACTAAATATATGGATCTTTGGCTGATATTTTTAACCGGTTTAACTGTGGGAGGATTAACCTGTTTGGCTGTACAAGGTGGGCTTTTAGCTTCTGTGATTGCCGCAAAAGAGGAAGAGGAAGTTGAAAAAGGGATCAATACTAAAAATACAGTTTTCCCCACACTTTCGTTTCTTGCCGCAAAACTTGTTTCATATACAGTTTTAGGCTTTCTCTTGGGAGCTTTTGGAGGCGCATTAAATATTTCTCCTAAAGTTCAAACTGCCATGCAATTTTTAGCAGGACTATATATGGTTTTTATTGCGCTGGATTTGTTAAAAGTACATCCGATTTTCCGCTACGCAGTTATTCAACCGCCCAGATTTTTAACAAGAGTAGTTAGAAACCAATCAAAAAGTAAAGATTTATTTGCTCCCGGCTTTTTGGGAGCGTTAACCGTCTTTATTCCCTGTGGGACAACTTTAGCAATGGAGGCTTTGGCAATTTCATCCGGCAATGCCATCTTGGGTGCTTTAATTATGGCTGTTTTTGTATTGGGTACTATCCCTTTGTTTTTTGGGGTGGGTTTTTTAACTTCTGTTTTAGGGGATAATTTCAGAGGTGGATTTTTAAAACTGGCAGGAATTATTGTTTTATATTTGGGGTTTATTTCAGCTAATGGAGCATTAGCAGCAGGAGGATTCCCTTTTGTACAAATTGATTTAAGCGGTGCAAATTATCAGGCCCAAAATAATGCTCCTGCTTCTCAAAATGTGCAAATAAATATCAATTCAACAGGTTATAGTCCCAACTATATCAAAGTCAAAAAAGGTGAGGCAGTTAATTTAACTTTAAAAAGCACTAATGCTTTCAGCTGCGCCCTGTCTTTTAGGATTCCTTCTTTGAGCATCAACAGGAATTTGCAGCCCAATGATACCCAGCTGATTAGCTTTGTTCCTACCCAAAAGGGCCAAATTCCCTTTAGTTGTTCTATGGGGATGTATCGAGGGATAATAGAGGTAATATGATAAAGAAAACACTAAAGATCCAAGGAATGCACTGCAGTTCTTGTGCCATGAATATTGATTTTAATTTAGAGGATTTAGCAGGCGTTAAATCAGTAAAAACCAGTTATGCAAAACAAGAAACAGAAATTGAATATGAAGAAGGTAAAGTAGAAGTTGAGCAAATTTTACAGCAGGTGCAAAAAACAGGTTATAGTGCAAAGGAGAAAGATTTAATAGAAGTTTAACTTATTATGGGCAGATGTTCTGCTCAATCTCCTTAATTGTAACTTCTATCTTTATTACAAGAATACTTATTTAAACACCAGCAGGTAAATGTGATCTTCCATACCGCCTACTAATCATTGCATTATATGCTGCTATTTGTTCCCTTTCATCTCTCGCAATTTCTTTCATTGCTTCTAGGTAAGCTTCATCCCAAACCTCCCTTGAAAGTCTTGGGTTTATCATCTGTAATCCTTCGGGAAAAACTATAGTTGGTAACTCAGCACCATCCTTATTACTTTTTGGTATATTAAAGATAACTGTTTTCCTTCCTTCGTTAATACTACGAATACCCCAAACATCATGAGCAAAAGTATATTGCCCTGGGCCCACCTTTGTATCTATTGTTTTACGCTTTATTGCTAAAGGTTCAGCTTCAGTAGTTTGAGGAGCCTGACTTTTGACAGTCAAGGGCCTTTTGTATTCAATTAAAGTATTTCTTCTTCTTATACCGAAGTAGTATTGTTTATTTTCAGGACTTCTCATAGTTGATTACGCCTAAAGTCTAGCACTAACTGAGCAAATGTGCAACAATTCAACTAATGATGGTACAACAACTACTTTTTCTAAAGATAAATTATTCTTAACTTTTGGTGTTAAAAACATCTATTCAGGATCTGGGGATAACAAAAAGCTGGTAGGCTACAAGGCATATATTGAACATAATTGAATTTATCAAATAGTTTTTGACATTCATGGTAAAATATCACAAATGAGTCTTGAGAGTGAAGCCAGAAAACAATTAGAAGCACAAAGGCGTGCTGCCCAAGAACAGGAAAGACAAAGATTAGCCCAACAACAAGCTGCAGAGGCAAAAAGGCGCACTGATAAACTTAATGAAGAGCAAGGTAGAGCTCAAGCTTTATCAAAATTTAGAGGTTTAAATCCTGAAAGATTCCTTGAAGAAGTAAGGCATGCGTGGGGTGTTGGTCGGATAGTACGTTTCTCTGATCCCTTATATAAAGTATTTGATGTTTATGGTGCTCCTACTGCTATTGATGGAGTAATGTTATATCAACGGGGAAATGCCCAACATTCAAGGAAATCAGAAAAAGGTGAATATCCTTATCATTCATCAGATGGTTTTCACCCAGCGGGAAGGAGCAGCGTGTGGAAACCTGCTAGTACTGTTGATACTGATACATATCCTGTAGATATTGCAAGAATCTATGTATCTATAGGTAATGTGGTGGTAGAAGATAAATATGGATCCTATCAATCACAGAAATTAAGCATCCACAAAGGGCTTTTCAGTACAGAAAGATCTGAAAGTAGCAGGTACTTTATGTCTAGTCATCCTTATTCAACCGTGCGATTTGATATTGACAGTGTAAGACCTGAGGATATACGTTCATTCTTTGTAGAAACTACAGCACGCCGTATGGGGGGAGAAGGTAACATAAGAATTCGATAACTTCATTTGATATAGGTCGAATATATTCAGGGAAAATAAGTATGTCTATCCAAGAAAGGCTTTCCCAAATTCAAAGAGAAGGTGAGGGTTTGGTTAACAGAATCGATCAAAAACGTAAGCTGGCAGAATTAAAAAATCAGCTTGCTCAATCCTCAGGAATAGGTAAGGGGAGACAAATTGAGCGTTTAAGGGGGATATTAGTAGACACTGGCCTTGTGGATATGCTAGTTGAAGCAGTTGACCTTATCCCTAAGGTAGATGTCATTTGTACAGATTCAAGTAATCCTGTACCTGATCCTAATGGGGACTGGGCAATCCATATGCAATGGGATCAAAAGGGAGATGTAAGTGCAGGGATTACTGAGTCTTGGAAGGAATTTGAATTATACGTTCAACAAGATAAAATGTTTGTTTATTCAAGGTTATATGAGTTACCGGTAAATAACCAGCATATTTCCTATAGATATCAGATGATAAAAGAGGAATATTTTAAAGATAGTTTAGAGAGTGAGCAATGGGGAAATAAAGAAAGATTGGAATCATCAATAGCTGATGCTTTATGGAAGGCTGATATCAGACCAAATGAAGCTGAAAGAGGCAGATTATTATGAAACAGGGTCAAATCTAAATTTAATAGCTAATTCAGGTTATTACCCTGAGTTTAATCGAAGGGTGGAAGGTGTAAATAACCCAAGAACATTTTTAGTTTCATTTATACCATTAATTTTATTTAAAGCAGCTAGTGAGGTCCCTGGACCTACCTCACCAAAAACTCCAACACCACTAGATTGCAAAGTAGCTAATGTTTTAACCCATTGCACAGGCTGAACCATACTTTCAGCTAAATAATCCTTTAAGGTAAAACCATCTGTCCTAGCTTTTCCTGTCAGGTTAACAATAACTGGTATTTCTGAATTTCTAAAGTTATAATCAAACAATCTTTTTAGTAACTCATGGGCAGGTTTCATCATAAACGCAGTATGGAAAGCACCTGCTGTCCCTAAATCAGTAGCCCCGCTTGCTCCAGCTTCTTTGGCCAGTCTGTCTACTTGCTGAGCAGTTTCTGCACCGCAGCCAACTACAATTAATGTGGGAGCATTGATTAGAGCAACTTGTGTAAGTCCTAACCCTCTTGTTTCACAGATTTCTCTCACTTTATCTTCTGTGAGCCTACTAATTCTCAAAAGAACACTTCTAGTTTCCTGGCATGCTTCCTGCATAACCTGCCCTCTGTAGGTAACAAGCTCAATTCCATCTTCAAAGCCAATAACCTTTGCCCTAGTTAATGCAGTATATTCACCTAGACTATGTCCCGCTACAAAACTAGGAGCAAGCCTGGCAGCGCCTCTTTTATCAGTAATTTCAGAGGTAAGAACACTAAGAGCATACACCACAGGTTGTACAAAAGCAGTTTGACCATAACTTGGTGATTCTGCATCTATTAATGCTTTATTAATATTAAAGGCTGCACTTCCATGTACTTTATTTATTGTCTCTTGTGCTTGTCCTAATCTTTGTTGTACATGAGTGGGATCAATATCAGAAAGTTTTTGATAGCAAGCTATAATATCTTTAGGAGGTAATCCCTGTCCAGGAAAAAGTAATGCTGCTTTAGTTTCTTGAGTCATATCTTAGTGTAATAATAATGAATTCACAGCCTTTGTCAATATAACCATTTAGGTAGAAATTATGATTACTAGTAATAGTAACTTATTCAGAGTTTCCCAGTAAGTACGTCATTGGCTACTTTGTAGCCTTGCGATGACGGTTCCGCTGGGAAGAACTGAACTTATACCTACCTCATCTTAAAAATACTCCCTCTTTTTATGTTATAATCAACATATTATGCCAGCAATTAATATGACCAAAATTTATGGTAATAAAAACTATAAAGGCAACTGGGTAGCCATGATTAATTATGAGACTAAACCCAAAGTTGTAGCATATGCAAAAACACTGCATGAAGTGTTAGAAAAGGCAAAACAAAAAGGATACAAAATGCCTTTAGTAACTGAAATACCCAAAAAAGTTCTTCCAATTGTAGGACCTTTTGCTTGTATTAAATGATATTCCCCTACAAAGATATTACCTCTAAGATTAAGCGGCCTATTATTCCAATCATAATTAAGTTAGATAATTACTTTATTCTCTATCATGGTTTGATTGACTCAGGAGCTGATTACTGTATTTTCAGCCTGGAGATCGCTAAAGAGTTAGGGCTGAAATTTTTTAAAAGAAATAAAACTAAGTTTATCGGAGCTGGCCAAGATGAAATTGAAGGTTACTGGGGTAAAATTGATATAAAAATTGGTCAAAGCACTTATACAACTCGAGTAATTTTTGCAAAAATCAGTGATTTTGGCCATGGAGTTTTAGGACAAAGAGGCTTCTTTGAACATTTTGATGTTAAGTTAAACCATCATAAACAAATTATTGAGATCGAACCAATAAAATTATCAAATTGATGTTTACAACACCTTTAATAGTTTCCTCAGGTTATTACCCTGAGTTTAATCGAAGGGTGGAAGTTGTGAATATTAAAAAAGCGAAAAGTTGACAGTTATCTCATAGTAGTGTACAATGTGGCTAATTATGGAACGAGAACTACTTTTAAATACAGCAGGAAGAAATTTTAGAATTCAATTAGGACAAGATGAGCTTTCTTTGCAAATAGCCATGGGCTATATGGACTATAGAGGCAGTAGATTTGATAAAAGACAAGAAGGAGATTTTATAGATCTTCTCTTAATGAGGCATGCAAATTTTTTTGCAGGGGCTGATCAATACCTAAATTTACATGGCGTAGATGGGGCTTTGAGAAGGTTTAGATCAAGTAGAGTGTGGAGAGTGTTAACTAATCAGATGCAGCAACCACAGATTCCATTAAATGATATGAAGATTCGTAAAGAGACCTCAAAACTAGAAAAATTAGTACTTCTTAAGAAAATTGCTTAACATCTTTTCAAGAACTTCTTAAATCTGGTATGCTCAAGTTATGCCCAAACTAATTACTGTTTCAGAATCATTACTTGAAGATATCCTGCCTCATGTTAAAAATACTCCCTTGGAGAAAAAATAAATTCAGTATTCTTGACACCTCGATTAAAATATGACATACTTAAGATGTATTAGATATGCCAAAAAAGAAGAGGCGTTTTGAATGGGATTTTGGAAATACAACTCATCTATGGGAAAGGCATCAGGTACGCTCCTTTGAGGCAGAAGAAGCGATGAATGATGTTCATGCAATAGAAGGACCAGATAAACTTCATTCCCAGGATGAGGTGCGTTTTACAGTCATTGGTAGAACTCGAAAGGGAAGGATGCTCTTTCTGGTATTTACAGTAAGAAACAGTCATATCCGTGTCCTTCACGCACGGAATGCCAAACGGAAGGAGGTGGGTCTGTATGAAGAAAAAATTAGTACTGCCTAGGTTTAAAAATGAAGATGAAGAGCATGATTTTTGGGAGAAAATTGATCTCTCAGAGTATTACGAGGTAAAAGACCTTAAACATTTTGATGCAGCAGCGTTTCTTAAGGAGCATGAGCAGCCAAAGATAACCAGGGTAACTATGCGTATACCTACGGATATTGTCAGACGCTATAAACAAAAAGCTTCACAAATTGATGTTCCATACCAAAGCTTAATGAAACAACAATTGGCAAAAGGAGCATAAATTTGGCTTGGCTCAAGCTGAAGCAAAGAAAAACAAAAGAGGCATTTGGAGTAAATAATAAAAAATGGTAAAGAAAACTGAAAAGCAAAAACTGTACTGTTATGTAGATGAAACAGGACAAGACACTGAAGGTAAGTTGTATATAGTAGCTACAGTAGTAGTCGGAGACGAGCGGGATTCATTGAATGATTTTTTAGGGGAAGCAGAGGCAAAAAGTGGCAAAACCAGACGTAAATGGACTAAATCTCGGAATAAAGAGAGACATCAGTATATTGAGTTAGCTTTAATACCGAGACAGCTAAAGGGTAAGATATTTTACAAAGTATATAAAGATTCCAAAGCCTATGAAGATCTCATGGTTTTAGTTATTGGAAGAGCTATTAATATTTACACCTCAACTAGAGACATTACTGATTATAAAGCAACGATAGTAATAGATGGGTTACAGGATAGAGTTCAAAAAAGAGTTACTAAGTCGTTAAGACAACTAGGGATTAAAATGAGGAAAGTTGTAGGTGGGAGGGATGAAAGTAGCCCGCTTTTGAGATTAACAGATAATTTAGCAGGGATGATTAGAGAATCAGAAGAAGATAAAGGAGATTATAAAAAGATTGTTAATAAGCTAGAAGATCAGGGAGTAATTAGTGAACTTTAAAACAATAAAAAACCACCGTAGTCTTACGACCAGAGGGTGGAACAACCTAGCTTTTTATAGCACCCACCCATAAAGGGGTAGTATTCAGTTGCGATTTAATTGCATATTATCATATTTGTCAGTAAGATACAAGCCAAAAATTATGTTGTATACTTAAATCATGCCAGATGATCCTAACCAACCACCAGATCAACCATCTATTCCCCCTAATCCTCCTGAAACCACATTACCTGAAGAAATCCCACCCTCTGAACCTTCTCCTCCTTCAGAACCAGAAACCCCACCTACTCCTGAACCATCAGCAGCAGAAGTCCCATCCCAACCTTCCCAATCTCCCCAAATTCCCCAACCTCAAATAATTGAGAAAGAAGTTATTAAGGAGGTTCCTGTGGAGGTAATTAAAGAGGTTATAAAGGAAGTGCCTGTTGAAAGAATAGTTGAGAAAGTTATAGAAATCCCCACCCCCTTTGTAGATCAAAATGAAGTAAATAAACAGGTAGAAGAAAAACTCCAACAAAGATTAAAAGAAAATTTAGCTTTGAATAGACAAAAAGCCAAGGAAGCAAAACTTAAAAAGAAAGAAGATAATTTAGCAAAACTTTTACAATTTACTCAATCTAAAGGAACTATCACCAGTTCTGAAGCCTCAACTTATCTAAAAATCTCTAAATCCACTGCTACCAAATATTTAAAAGAATTAGTTAATAGAGGCTTATTAAAAAAGATAGGTAAAGCTCAATATTCAACATAACCTTATCCCTATATCTGATACTAACATACCATTTATATGATTTATTTCCTGCTCTAATGTTGCAGCACGTCCATATTTAATAACTTCTATGTGATATTTCCCTTCTAAATCCTGATATCTTACCTTAATCCAAAGATGAGCTTTTATTAAATAAATACCTTTTAAACTGAAACATCTTGAAAAAATTGGAAATAACCATTTTTGTCCTAACACTTCTGGGTTAATCATGACTGTGTAATTTTCATAAGATTCTTTGAGAACAATGACTCTTCTGTTTATACCTATCTGTGGAGCAGCCATTCCTAACCAAATATTCCAAGGTTTATCTACACTTTTAATTACCTCAATTAATTCTTGAACAATTTTTCTAGCTTCAGCTAAATTGTCTATTTTACTACTTTGTTCATGAAGTTTTTTATTTGGTTCTTGAATAATATCTTGCTTATTCATAATTTATTAATTCATCTAAATTATCTGGTAAATAATCAATTCCTCCAAATTCTTTAACTGGAATTGACTTAACTTTAGTTTTAATATCTTTTCTGATATGAGGATAAACCATTTCTTTTTCTCCTCCAATGCTTTCACAATCATCTTCAATTAAAATATCAGGTATTAACTTTTCCACCACATCTTTATAATCTTCTCCTTGCTGACGAAAGAGTAAGTTTTGAGAATCAGGAAAGTTATATTGTTGTAATACATTTCTAATATCATCAATATCCTTTTTAATTCTTCTGGAGGTTAGGTAATAAATTTCTGCTCTTTGGCTTTTCCAGTTAGTTAATTTTCCTACCGCATCTCTCACTGGAACATAGTTTGCATAATCATGAACAGAATTTTCCCTTCTGGAACTTCTTCAACAGAATTATATGAAAGTGATGCTTCTTCTCTTTGAATACCTTCTAAATGTGATTGTCTAACTTGCTTCTCTCTACTTAAACCTTTTTCAGATTTAAATGTTAAAGCAGTACCTTCTGTAAAAATTAATATTTTCATAAATTATTTATTTAATAATTTTAGTATTTCTTGCTCTGCATCTTCAGAATTATAAAATGTTTTATAGCCATATTTTTCTGCTTCACTTTTATACATCTTCCCTTCACAAAAATAGAAATTCTCTGCCTCTATTTTTTGCAGCTTTTCAGTTTTACCCCATCTGGGATTTTTCTTATTCCTTTCTTAAAGTATCTAAATCTAAATGAAAGGCTCCGGTTTTTTCAGCAACTTTCCTTGCCAGATAACTTTTACCAGAAGCCGGAATTCCTCCTATAAAGACATAGCTCATGGGTTAAGTATAGGTGTTTGCAGTCTATAATCCAAGGGATTACAGGAAGCGTAAGCGACTATCTTACAATCTAACTTTTTGCTAGAATTAGTATAATAAAATTATGACTAAGACACGTTTTCGTACAAACCAAGGAACCTTCCGATCAGTCAGACAAGACACTAAAGTTGGAACTATAGAAAAAAAATATAATGTCAATCTAGGTGTTCGTTCTGATATGAAATTAGGCAAGTATCTAACTAAGAAAGGCTATCCTTCCCTTTCCAGTATTTTAAAAGACTCTAAATGAGTAGTTTCTCTTTTGTATCTGACAAAATTCTCCAATCGAATTTGGATATGTCATTTGCCCATATTGTAGATTTGCTTGCCCTTTCAGAATCTGATCAATATAAAGGCAAAAATCTTCTTGTCAGTAGCTTAAGAAAGACAATAATTATTCATACGGCTTCAATTATTGAGGCCCTTTTATTATGGAAATTTAAACAAGTTTGCAAAACAGACAAAGTTGAATTGGATAACGAATGGCGATATTTTAATATAAAAATAATTTATCCAATAAACAATTCAGAAGAAGTTATTGCAGGACTTCGTAAAAAGGAACAAAAAGATCTGGATCGCCTTGATTTTGTACGAATAACAGATTTATGTCAAAAATATAAGATAATCAAGTCAAAAGAATTAAGAGAAGATATAGATAAAGTAAGAGAGCTTAGAAACAGGATGCATATAGGAGGTTTGTCAGAGTTAGAAAAAGAATACAATAGAAGTGATTTAGAATTTTGTTTTAACGTAGCTAAGAAAATTAAAAATCTATCCTCAAAATAATGAAAACATAAAATTATAAAGACAGCGATTTTTTCCAGAAAGGTTTTGTAGCGAATCCCTTCGACAAGCTCAGGACTGAGCGACTGATCGACAACGAATGCGTCAACTTGTTTGTTAGCGGTGGGAGTACAAATTTAGGTGGGGTACGAGATGGAGCTGGGCGCCGACAATATATGCGTCTATGAATGCAGCGGTGGCAATTCCTTTTCCCCTTGAGCCGGTGGACAGAATCGGACTGTCGGTCCACACTTTACGAAAGTGTTGCTTTACCACTAAGCTACACCGGCACTATGTATCTTTATGACCTATAGTTGTGAGCGGGATACCAGAATCGGACTGGCTTCTCCACCTTGGGAAGGTGGCATACTACCGGTGTACTAATCCCGCAAAATTAATTTCTTAAATCCATTTCCACCTTTATAAACTTCCGCGATTTGTAAGTCCGCGGTTTTCTTAAAAGTTTACAAGAAACTGCAGAAAACCTTAACTCAGTATACCACCTATCCCGCGGAAGACTGTAATCACTTTAGCATTCATCCCCGTTTTAAGAAAACGGGGTTTTCTGCTAGTGATTATAAGATTTGATTTGTTTTTCTCTCCTAATTACCTCAAGTGATTCCGTATATTCTTCTATATATATTACTTCCCAAATTCCTTTTTGTATTGAAACTGGACAGCATTTAAGCTTTAATTCAATATATAACTTAATATACCAATCGTACTGAAAAATGCAAAAGATTAATGTACGATTGGACTGTAACTAACAATAAATTATTTGTAAACTAATGTATGTTAGTTATAAATTATGTTAAAGCATCTAAAATTATCTTACTTGCTAATTGTTTTTTTAATTCTCTTAATTTCTTTATTTTTAAGATTTTATAATCTTCCGCAATCTTTTGTTTTTGCTGGAGATGAAGAATATCAGGCAACTTTGGCCCAAACTATAGTTTCAGATTTTCATATTATCTGGGTAGGAGTTAATGCAGCCCATCTGGGTTTTTATCTTGGCCCTTATTGGACTTACTTTACTGCCTTTTGGTTGTGGTTATCAAATGGTAATCCGCTTATAACAGGTTTCATTTCCTCAATTATAGGAGTTTCCACCACTTTACTGATTATTTATACAGGCTCTACTCTTTTTAATCAAAAAATTGGCATTATAGCAGGATTACTTTATGCTACTCTCCCTTTAATGATCTATTTTGACCAAAAATATTGGAATCCAACCCTAGTCCCCTTTTTATCTTTACTAGTATTGCTGTCTTTATATAAACTTAAACAAAATCCTAATTGGGCAATACTACTTGCTTTAGCAGGTGGTTTAATTTTTCACACTCATTTATCTTTAGTCCCTCTTTTATTTTTAATTCCTTTTTGGATTAAGTCAAAAAAAATTAAATTGCCTAAAAAAAGTTTTATTCTGTCTTTAATTATCTTTTTAATTATGCTTTTCCCTCTGATTGCTTTTGATTACTTTCATAAAGGATCCAATATCACCACACCCTTGAGATTTAATGAAATATCTTCAAATCCTGTTAATAAAGTTAATCCCACTCATCACTTCCAAGCTTTATTTCAAAGTATGGGCAGGATTTGGTACCTAAAACCTTTTGGCAATAATTCAGATGAGGTCATAACTTCTTGTACATCTGTCTCCCGTCTTGATGCATTAAATATAGTTGATAAAATCTCCAAAAGAACCACTCCTCCTTTTCTTTTATCTTTATTTGGAATAGGGATCTTAATTATATTTTTATTTCATAAATTAACCTGGCACCAGAGCAACACCAGATTACTGGCTTTATTTATACTTTCAATTATTTTTTTCTTTTTACTTTTTCCAGGAGCAGCTTTTGAATATTATCTTTTGGGAATATTTCCCTTAATTTTATTTTTACCTGGGATACTTATGGAATATTTTAATAAACTCAAGTATCCTTTAATTTTGGCTGTAATAACTGCATCTACCTTGGGGGTTTTTACAATTCTTACCAATAATCCTGAATTTGGCCTAGAGGTAAAAAAATCCCTAATTCAGAAAACTCTATCTGTCATTGATGATGAAACATTTGAGCTAAAACAAACTGGCATTTGCCACTTCTATGAGGGTTGGAGGTATTTATTTGTGATAAATGGCAAAATACCCCAAAAAAGTGATAGCGACCTGGGCTTAGGCTGGTTATATCCAACAGAAGTGAGTACAGAAACTGCTAAATATTCTATTGTTTTATCAGAAGAAAGGGCTCCTCTAAACTTTGATATATCCTTGGCGACTATAATTCCTTCAGGGGGCTTTAAGGCATATATTTTTAAAAATCACTGATCTGGTATGGTAAAATCAAGCTATGGCATATAAGCGGAGAAATGTTAGAAAAATTGCCTCAAAAAGCAAAAGAAATTTAGTAGTTACCCTAGTCCTTGTTTTAATAATTATTTATGCCACTATATCTTGGATCTTTCCTTGGTTTGTTGAGGGCATTGGTTCTATCAAAAACTTAATAAATCCCCCAAAAACTATCAGTAATAATATAGAGGATTCATCTTTAGCCCCACCAGTTTTAAATATTCCCTATGAATCAACCAATAGTTCAATTATTAATATCTTAGGTTATGCTACTTATGGTACGGCAGTAAAGCTGTATGTGGATGAGCAGTTACAAGACACTGTTGATACTAAAGATGATGGCACATTTATAATAGAAGGGGTGAATTTAGCCATTGGAATAAATAATATTTATGGAAAAACTTCTGACGGAGAAAAGACAAGTTTACCATCAAAAAATATCAGGATAATTTATGATAATGAAAAACCTACCTTAGAAGTTAGCGAACCCGAGGATGGCAAAACTATCCAGGGGGATAGAAAAATTAAGATTACTGGAAAAACAGAGCCGGAAGTAAAAGTTTTTATCAATAGCAACCAGGTGATCGTAGATAAAGAAGGTAATTTTGCAAAGGATTTTGAGCTAAATGATGGAGAAAATAATTTTGAAATTAAGGCTGTGGATCAAGCATCGAATTCCACAGAAATTTCAAGAAAGGTTAATTTTATACCTTAAGATCCTTCGCTTCGCTCAGGATGACAGTTGTCAACTTACCCAATACCCACTCACGAAAAGTGCTGTTAACAGCCCCAGAAAAATTAATCCAAAAACTGAATAGCCAATTTTGATAAATTTATTTTCTATTAAAGAGAGTGTAATAAATAGCGGGAAAACAGAAAGCACAAAACGTGGCATAGATGTTAAAGATGAAGTAAATAAGGGTAACAAAATGGATAGCAATCCAAAAACACAATAAGATAGGGGTAAAAATCTAAATGACCTTAAGATTAAACCCAAACCAAAGATAGTTGCTGTCAAGTCTAGTATGATCATGTAATTAGATCCACTTACTAAGCCTTTGAGCAGAGCATTTATTCCCTCCCACAAACTAACTCCTGGAATTGATAGCTGCCTTTGCCAATAGCTCTCTGCAGTTAAAAAATAAAATGGGTCTGATGTTTGAATAAACAAATACCAGCAGTAAATAAAAAACCCCAGTGGTGAAAGCAACACAAACCAGTTTTTCTTGTTTATTCCGCCTCTTAATTGAACTTCTAAAAGCAAAGCAAAAACTACAGCTAGTCCTGTAATTCTGGTCGATGAAACAAGCATTACAGCTACGGTAGCCCAAAAAAGTTTGCCCTGCCTCAAAAAATAAAATGCCAGAATTGTTAAAAGAAAAAATAAGCTTTCTGAGTATGCTGCTAAAAAGAAAAAGGAGGTGGGGAAAAATAGTAAAAACAGTACAGCAGTTTCAGCTAATTTTTTAGAGAAATCTTTTGCAATTAATTTAAAAAATAAATGTAAACTCAAATATATGCAAGAAAAATTTATTAAAATGGCGCTATAGATATAATTATTAATAAACTTATTTAACAGATTTATTAAAATAGGATAGAGTGGGAAAAAAGCATATTGAAATTTTTCGCTGTAACCATGTTGGGCAATTGAAATAAAATGCCCGCCATCCCAATAAGCTAAAGTATTAATAAACCCTGGTGAAAATTTGCCTGATGGGGGAACGCTAAAAAGAGCAAAATTTACAACTGCTGCTAGGGCAATTACCCAGATCAAAAAAATAATGTTTATGTTAGGATATAAACTCATAATGGGCGTTTTCTTAATTTTGATTCTAACACTGGCAATTGTTTGTGGTCAATTAATCAGAATACCTCTGGGAAATGGGGCTGTTACTTCCATAGATTTAGCAGTTATATTGTTTTCCGCATTTTTGGCTTTTAAGAATAAATTTCATTTTAATAATACTCCCCTTTTTTTAAAATTCTTTTTTTTATTTATCCTAATTGGCTTAATATCTTCTTTTTTTACTCCTTTAAAATTAGCTTCCAATGAATTTTTAAATGGTTTTTTTTACCTGATCAGGCTGTTATTTTTTGTAGTCTTTCTGCTATTTTTGTTATCTGATAATTCTAAATTTATAAAAATTAAAGTAGCCAATATTTTAATTTTTTCTGGTGTTGCTCTTTCTATTTTAGGAATTATGCAATTTATTTTTTTCCCAGACTTGGGGATATTATCCAATCAAGGTTGGGACCCGCACTTTTTTAGAACAGTTTCCACCTTTTTAGATCCCAACTTTGCAGGAGCATACTTTGTTTTAACTCTACTCGTCATATCCCACCTCCGAGGTGAAAATAGGATGACACCTAGGGTTTTTTATATCATATTTGCTATTGTTTATCTTGCACTCCTTACTACATTTTCCAGAAGTAGTTATTTAATGTTTTTAGTAGTTGGGCTTAGTTTTTCTTATTTTCAAAAAAGTAAAAAGCTAGCTACATTTATACTAATACTTTTTGTAATTTTACTATTATCCTTCCAAATATATACTCAAGTTGTAGCAAAGCCAAGAAACATTAGCAGGGAAGAGTCAGCTTCTTTTAGGTTAAACGCCTGGCAGCAGGGATTAACCATTTTTCAAAAATTCCCAATTTTAGGAGTTGGGTATAACAATTATAGATATGCCATCTCTGAATATAAACTTGGTGACAATCAGTTTATTGAAAGCCATGGTTCTTCCAGTAATGATTCCTCATTACTTTTTGTGGCAGCCACCACAGGTATATTTGGCCTGATAGTTTATCTTCTTTTTTTAATTTCTTTATTTCAGTTTGGGCTAATTAATAATAATTTTGTTTTAACTTCATCTATCATCGGTCTTTTAGTGCACTCTATCTTTGCCAATAGTTTATTCTACCCCCCCATACTGCTTTGGCTTTTCCTTAAATCTGCTGATACAAAAAGTTAATCTTTGGCTGTTAAACTTATATCGACGTATACTATGTACCCACTTACCTCCCACACCAGGTGTGTACTAGGTAGACACCTAAGGATTAGTGGAGTCATGTGGGCTCGAACCACAGGCCTCTTCAATGTGAATGAAGCGCTCTACCAACTGAGCTATAACTCCAACCCAATAAATTTTACCACCCTACCTCTTGCTTCACAACCTAAATTTTTGAGATAATGAGCCTCATGGATGAGGTAAATTATTATGGGGCTGAAGGTGAAAGTTTTTTTGAAAAATTTCGGAACCATATCATAGACTTTATCCAAACTTTAGTGGTTGTCGGGGCAATTTTTGCCTTAATTTATTTGTTTGTAGCCCAACCACACAAAGTCTCAGGCAGATCCATGGTACCAACCTTTATGGATGGAGATTATATATTTACAGACAAACTTAGCTTTAGATTAAGAGAACCTACTCATGGAGACATTATTGTCTTAAAAAACCCCCGTGATGAAAGCCAGGATTTTATTAAAAGGATAATTGTCGTGCCTGGGGATACTATCAAAGTTGAAAATAATTCTATATATGTAAATGGGCAAAAGCTTAATGAAGATTATCTTCCTAAAGCTACTCCCACCAGATCTGGATCTTTTCTAAATGAGGGTGTGGAGATTACTGCAGGTCCTAATCAATATTTTGTAATTGGTGATAACAGGGAACATTCTTCAGATTCAAGGGAATGGGGAGGAGTTACTAAGGAAGAAATTGTGGGAAGGGTCTTTTTTAGGTATTTTCCCCTAAATTCCTTTGGTTTAGTTAAGAATCCTTAAGCCTAAAATAACCTAAGATAGCCTCATGAATATCATGCAATAAAACAGTAGTTTTTTCAGTATTCCCATCAAATTTAAGTTCTAATTTAGCATTTTTTCCTGTTTGAATACATTTTACAAATGCCTTATCTGCCCTTTGGGATAAAACATTGCTCAAATCATCCCTTACCTTATCCCATTCTTCAGAAATAATATGCATCATGGCAGCATCTGCTCCTTTTCTTGGGCCAAGTCCCTCTTTTGCCCGGAGTCTTCTTACCATCTCCTCAGTCCCTCTTACAGATAAGTTTCTTTTTAAAACTTCTTTATAGGCATTGATTATAAAGTGCGGATCTTCTAAGGCTGCCAAGGCCCTGGCATGACCCTCAGAAGTTGCCCCAGACATCAAAGCATCTTTTAGGGCATCTGGCAAAGTTAACAACTTGATGGTATTAGAAATATAAGAAGGGCTTTTAGAGACTCTTCCTGCAATTTCTGAATTCCCTAAACCAAATTCCTCCATTAATCTTTGATAAGCTTGGGCGCGTTCTAGTGGGTTTAAATCAATCCTTTGCACATTTTCTACAATGGCCATCTCCAGCATTCCCTGGGGAGAAGTTTCACGAATAATTACAGGCACTTTAGGTAACCCCACCACTTTAGATGCTCTCCATCTTCTCTCTCCTGCAATTATTTGAAAACCAGCAGGGGTTTTGGCAACCACTATTGGCTCCAAAACTCCATGTGTCCTGATTGATTCAACGAGCTCTGACAGCGACTCTGGAGTAATTAATCCCCTGGGCTGAAGTGGGTTTGGCTGCAAAAGGTCTATCTCTAATTCGTAAATCTGTTCCTGATCCATATTTTAAGAAACACTAATCACTGTTTTACTTAATTTCCTTTTGAATTCTACTTTACCAGAAGAGATGGCAAAGATGGTGTAATCATTTCCCTGTTTGGTGCCTTTACCCGAATAAAATTTGTTTCCTTTTTGTCGTACTAGAATGTTTCCGGATACTACTTTTTGGCCACCAGATTTCTTAACACCCAAGCGTTTTGAAACAGAATCTCTATTTTTTCTAGTGCTTCCTCCACCTGTTTTATGTGCCATAGTTTTGTTGGGTAGATTTTACCTGCTGTGAAAAATAAAATCAATACTTCAGCTTCGTTCAGTATTGATACTGAGCGTAGTCGAATGTATCAATCCTTATTTTTCACAGACCAGACTAATTTTGAATATTTTGGCCTAATACCCACAGTCCTTCTATAGTTTGCTTTGGCATGAAACTTACTAACCCTTATTTTAGAACCTAATACCATAGATACAACTTCAAGAGTGATTTTATCCCTAAGGGTTGGTTTACCTATTTTTACTCCCATCTTTTGGGATAGAAAAAGAACATCTGCTTCTATTTTACCAGTTATATTTAAGGAATCCACTGTAAATGGTATATTTGGGAAAATTTTATATTGTTTACCTGATATGTTACAAATTGCGTATTCTTCCACAGAGAGAAATTTTACCTTAAAATTTATTCCGGGTCAACCATCTTTCTAAATCTGGAGATTCTAACGACAGATGCAGCTAATCCTAAAGAGATTAAAGTTGATACTAAAGAGCTTCCTCCATAAGAGATCAAAGGCAGAGTTATTCCAGTTATTGGCAAAAGCCCAATATTCATCCCGATATTTACAAAGGTTTGGAAAAAGAGCAGGCTCACAATACCTATACAAATCAAATAGCCAAACCCGTCATAAGATGATTGTGCCACCCTAAGCAGATACAAAAATAAAAAAGCATATAAAATAAGAATTAGAATTGATCCTATAAAACCTAATTCCTCGGCAATCGAGGCAAAGATAAAATCTGTTCTAAACTCTGGCAGGAATTGAAGCCTGGATTGGGTTCCCCTGCCTATTCCCCTGCCGGAAATTTCACCAGAACCTACTGCTATCATTGATTGGATAGCATTATACCCTCTACCTAAAGGGTCACTGCCCGGAGCCAAAAAACCAAATAATCTTTGCTTCTGATAATCATGAAGAGAAAACCATGAAAATGGAATAGTAAAGATAGCAATTAGCAGTAGGATGCTTAGTTTTTTAAAAGAAATTCTGGCTGCAATTAACATTCCAAACCAGATTGCTAAAATTGCTAAGGTAGAGCCTAAATCCGGCTGGTAAAATATTAGGAATACAGCAGGTAAGGTAAACAGCAAACTTTTTATAATATTTTTCCAGGTTGCTAAATTTTTTGACCAAAAGGAGGCTAAAAATAATATTAAAACAGGTTTAATAAACTCTGAAGGCTGAATATTAAAAAACCCCAAGGGAATCCACCGCAACGATCCTCTGGTTTCTATCCCGATAATAAAAACTACTAACAGCAAAAATAAGGAAAAAAGATATATAGGCAATATAAAACTTCTAGTTGATCTATAATCAAAATTAGCAATTATTAAAAAAAACAGAAATCCAAATATGGCAGAGATTGCCTGCAAAACTGCAAGCTCGCTTGATGATGAAAAAATTACTAAAATCCCGATAGACAGCAGCAGCGCACAAGTTATAAAAATCTGCCAATTAATTAGACTTAAGATTTTCATTGAATTTAATAACCTTTAACTGCTTACCTTTTTCAATAGAGATTGAAGCAGTCTGTTGCAAGATCATTTTTTCAAATTTTTTGGGCCAACTTGGTAGCTTGATATCAGTTTTATCTCTTAAGGTTAAGTTTTGCTCTTTCCTCAATTGTTGAATTTGCCTAATTAAATCTCTGGCCTCTCCTTCTTCTTTCAGTTCTGGTGTAATGCTGATATCTAACTCTACTTCTAATCCTTTCTCTGAATAATCTTGATATTCAACCTGTTTAACATTCAGTTCATCTGCTAATATTTTATCTAACTCCAAATCTAATTGGCTAGTTCCCCTGCAAATTATTTTGGCAAGTGGTTGCCTTAATTTTATGCCTGCTTCTTTCCTCATAGCATGTCCTAATTCAACAATTTTTCTAATAGTATCCATATTTTTAATTAAATCTTCTCTTAAAAGACTCTCATCTCCCTCTGGAAAAGAAGTAAGGTGAACAGATTCATCACCTGTTAAATTTTTGTAAATTTCTTCAGATATAAAGGGAGCAATGGGAGCTAGTAATTTAGAGTAGGTTACTAAAACACCATATAGAACACTTAAGGCTCTATTTCTATCCTGTTCATTTTCTCCACTGATCCTATCTCTTGATCTTCTAATATACCAAGTCGATAGATCATTTACTGCAAATTCACGCAAAAGTTTTACTGCATCAGCAGTATTATAATTTTCATAATTTTTCTTTAGATCTAAACTCAATTCTGTTAATTTAGCTAAAATCCATTTATCTAAAATAGTTAGGTGTTCCTTTGACTCTTTTGCTTCTTTTGAATCACAATCCCAATTAAAAGTATTTGCATAATCAGTAAAATATTTATAACTATTCCAAAGAATTAATAAAAACCCTCTAACTGCTTCAGGTACCCCTTCATTGGAAAAATTAACATCCTCCCCTTTCATCACAGGGGAACCTAATAAATATACTCTTAAAGAATCTCCACCATATTTACCCATAACTTCTTTTGGATCAGGATAATTTCCAAAGTTTTTACTCATTTTTCTGCCATCAGTTCCCAACATTACTCCTTCAACTAAAACATTTTTAAAAGCAGGGGAGTCAAATAAAGCTGTACCAATCACATGCAATACATAAAACCAGGCTCTAATTTGACCTGTGTATTCAGCAATAAAATCAGGAGGGAAAAAATCTTCCAAATTAACATTTTTTTCAAATGGAAAATGTCTCTCAGCAAAAGAAGCAGAACCAGCTTCTATCCAAGAATCCAATACTTCTGGCACTCTCCTCACACTTTTGCCACAACTGGGACACTTTATCTCTACTTCATCAATATCTGGTTTATGTAAGTTGGTAATTTTTTTACCACTTAAGTTTTCTAACTCTTTAATAGATCCAGGAACAATCCTTTCTCCACAAACACATTCCCATACAGGCACTGGTGAACCCCAATATCTATTTCTGGAGATATTCCAATCTGGTGCTGCTTCCATGCTTTTAGCAAACCTTCCATATTTAAAATGCTTAGGAAACCAATTTATGGATTCATTATTTTTAAATAATTGTGATTTTATTTTTTGCACATTTACATACCAAGCATCTTTAGGAGCATAAAAAAGTCTAGTGGCACATCTCCAACAATGAGGGACAGAGTGAGTATATTCATCAACTCTATATATTAACCCTCTGGAAGTTAAATCCTCAATTATTTTTTCATTTGCCTCTAAATAATTTAACCTGCCAAACTTTGGTACAAAATCTTCTATGATTCCCTCTTCATCCACATGAGTAACCAGCTGAATATTTTCTCTCTGCATCACCACTAAATCTTCCTCCCCATAAACAGCCAGGGTAACAATTCCTGTCCCCTCCTCTGCTGTCACAAAATCTCCACCTATTATTATAAATGCTAATTTATCTGGATCAATTTTGTAGAAAGTATAATGCGGTATAAATTCTTTATTAATTAATTCACTGCCCTTAAATTCTGAAACTTTTTTATAATCTCCCTTAAGTATTTTTATAGTTGATTTTGCCAGAATATAATTTTCATTATTTTGTGAAATTTTTACGTAGGTTAATTTCGGGTTCACTGCCAAAGCAGGGGTAACTAATTTATTCCAGGGAGTGGTAGACCAGGCTAAAAGAAAAGTATCTTTCTCATCTTTTAATTGATATTTATAAACAGCGGTTGCTTCTTTAACATCTTTATAGTTATCTGCATCCATAGCTACTTCAAAATTAGAAATCGGAGTAGCACAATGGGGGCAATATAGAGAAACTCTAAGACCCTTATAAATTAATTCTTTGTCATACATCTGCTTAAAAACCCACATCACAGATTCCATGTAAGGCAAATCCCAGGTTTTATAAGCATTTTTAAAATCAACCCACCTACCTATATGATCTATATACCATTCCCATTCCTCCGATACATCATTTACATACTTTAAACATTCTTCAATGAATCTTTTAACTCCTATCTTTTCTTCTATATCTCTTTTTCTTTTTATTTTCAGCTCTTTTTCAACTTTATTCTCAATAGGTAACCCATGTCCATCCCATCCCCAAACCCTCCTTACCCTGTATCCTTTCATAGTCCAATATCTACCAAAAACATCTTTGGGTATAGAAGATAAAAGTGATCCATAATGAGGAGTTCCTGTAACAAAAGGCGGACCATCTAGAAATGTCCACTTTTTATCTTCCGGACGCGATTGGACAGACTTTTCAAAAATCTTATCTTCTTTCCAAAATTTAATAATTTCTTCCTCAAGCTCAGCAAAGTTAACTTGTGATGAAACAGGTTTGAACTTACTCATAAAGGAAATTTTAACAGAAAAAATATCTTGAAGCTAGCGATTACTTCTTAAAAATGCCGGGATCTCTAAATCCTCATCATCTTCTTCTACTTTTTGCTTATCTGCTACTGATTCTTCCTCAGCTTCTGAGGATTGGCTGACCTGGATAGGCTCTGGTGTTTCCTCAGTTGTCCAACTAGATTGCTGTTGCATGGAAGCGCTGCCTATTCCTGTACCTATAAACTCTCTTAACCTTCTTCTGGTCTCATCAAAACCTGTAGCAATTACAGAGATTTTTACTTGATCCAGTTGATCTTCTTTAATTGTGGCACCAAAAATAATATTGGCATCAGGATCTGCAGCTTGAGCAATGATTTGGGCAGCTTCATTTACCTCAGACATTGAAAGATCTGCTCCTCCCACAATGTTGAATAAAACTCCTTTTGCTCCCTCAATGGAAACCTCAAGCAGGGGAGAGGCAATAGCCATCCTGGCCGCCGCGGCGGCCCTATTTTCTCCTCCTGCCACTCCAATTCCCATTAAAGCAGAACCTGCACTGGACATAATAGCTTTAACATCTGCAAAATCTACATTAATTAAACCGGGCATAGTAATTAAATCAGAAATCCCCTGCACTCCCTGCCCTAAAACAGAATCAGCTAATCTGAAAGCATCCTGTAAAGTAATGTTTTTATCAACTGTCTCAAGTAATCTTTGGTTAGGGATAACAATTAATGCATCCACTTTATCTTTTAATTTTTCTATCCCCTCTTCTGCTACCACCATTCTTCTGGTTCCCTCAAAAAGGAATGGTTTAGTTACCACAGCTACAGTTAAAGCACCCGCGGCTTTTGCAACAGCAGCTACAATAGGAATAGACCCCGTTCCGGTTCCACCTCCCATACCTGCTGTTAGAAAAACCATATCAGCATCAGACAGCACATCATCTAATTTTTGGGTAGATTCTTCAGCTGCTTGTTTGCCTATCTCTGGATCCCCGCCTGAACCTAAACCTTTTGTCAGCATCTCCCCTATTTGTACTTTAGTCGGGGATTGGTTATTCATTAAAGCTTGGGCATCTGTATTTATAGCTACAAATTCCACTCCTCCTATTTGTTGGAGGACAATCATGGAGTTAATGGAGTTAGAGCCACCGCCACCCAATCCTACCACCTTAATCTTAGCAAATCTTTGAACATCTGGTTTTACTAGCATAATTTCGAATTTGGACAGATTTTGACATATCTAAAACCATTAATCAAGCCCTTTTTTTAAAATCAAAATTTATGGCAGAAATGACTTAATCAAACTAATTCCCTTTTGAATCATCCCTTTGATAGGAAGACTATTAGATAACATTGGCAAATGAATGCCTCCACCCTCATTTTGGATTGACCCATATAAAATTAACCCTGCGCTTGCGGAAAAAGCAGGAGAATCTATTTCTTCTACTAAACCAGCTAAACCTTCAATTTGGCCTAAGCGGGCTGGAAAGCCTAATACATATTTAGCCTGCTCTAATGCTCCTATTGTTTGTGACCCGCCACCGCAAAGAACCAATCCTGAAGGAATTTGGGCTCCAAATCCGCTTTTTTTAATCTCTTTTCCTACATATTTAAATATTTCATGCAATCTTGGCCTGATAATTCCATCTGATATAGCTTTAATGGAAATTTTTTGAACATCTTCTTCAATTCCTAAAGCCTTAACATCTAAAGACCCTTCCTCTTTCTTTTTTCTTCTGTCGCTTTCATCGTTTTGATCATTTGAAATAGCCGGGATTTTCTCAACCTTATCCAACGACAGCTTAATTTTTTCAGCTGACTCCAACGATACTCTTAGGCCGACAGCCATATCAGAGGTGATATGCCGTGCACCAATTGGTATAACTGAGGAATAAGCTACAGAACCATCTATAAATATCACCACATCTGTTGTTTCCCCACCAATGTCAACCAAAACTACCCCCAGCTCTTTTTCTGTATCTGTCAAAATTGCAAAAGAAGAAGCTATACCGGAAAAAACCAGCTCAGAAACATCTATGCCCACTTCCGATACACATTTAACCAAATTTCTCATGGAAGTGGTAGAACCTGTAATAATATGCGTTTCAGTTTCAAGCCTTATCCCAGTCATACCTATAGGATCTTTAATACCTTCTTGCCCGTCAACTGTAAAAGTTCTGGGGATCACATGAAGGATCTCTCTGGAGGAAGGCAGGGGAACTGCTTTTGCAGCATCATTAACCCTGGCAATATCCCCCTCTTTTATTTCACCTTCAGGCTCAGCAACAGCTACCACTGCATGTGAATTAACGCTTTCAATTTGTGGGCCTCCTACTGAAATATAGGCTGAAGATATGGAATAGCCTGCCATTCTCTCTGAAGCCTCAACAGATTCCGTAATGGCAGTTATTGCTTCATCTATATCAACCACCTGATTTTTTCTGATTCCCTTTGAAGCAGTAGCAGAGATCCCTATTAAATTTATTTTTCCCGTCTCATCTACACTTGCAATTAGAGTTGCAATTTTTGAAGAACCAACATCTATTCCGCAAATAACTTTATCTTTCATTTTTCTTAGGGGCAAATTTCACAATTGGCTTATCAAATCTCAAATCGATAACCTCTATCTCTTTATCATCTATTTTAGCCTCCTTTAGGATTAATTGTAAAGATGCAAGTTGATAGCTTACTGAAAGCTTAAGATTAAAAAATATTTTAGGGTTGGCATCTACAAATAATCCATTATCGGCAAGAGTAATCAAACGGTTTATATTTATCCCCAGATTGTTTATGGTCGTTAATATTTTTTTAATATCTTCCATATTTGGCTCAGTGATAACTTTTCCTAATTCAATTTTTTGCCCAGACAGATAAATTTCAACCAAACTTAAACTCTCATCTTTATTAAAAATAATGCCTGTATCATCCACAATATATCCTCTATCTAAAATGTTTGAAGAAGATGTGGCCTCAACAAGAGAAAAAGATGAGGTCGCTTCATTTCTTATACTAACTAGTTTGGCGAAGGGTTGTCTGGCTATTAATTCAATGTTAATTATATTTGGCAGCGATTTTGAAACAATCATATCTTTTATACAAGGATACCGGGGTTTCAAATCAGAAAATATTTTATGGAAATCTACATTTAAAATATGTTTGCCTAAAATTCCAAGTTTATTTTCAAATTTATCCCCATTTACACAAAAAGCTTTTTCATTTTTAATATTAATATTGCTGATGGAGAAAATTTTTAACTGCAAAAAATAGGCAGAGATACCAAGAAAGAGGATTAACAAAAAGAGCACTGCTGCCATAGCATATCTTATTTTTTTCTTTTTTTTAAACCTCATGCCATAAATTATACATCCCTTAAAAGCAAAATTGTTTCAAGGGCTACTCTTTGTGCTGCATCTACTACCACCACTTTTTTTGCCCCTTTAGCCTTTATCCTTAAATTATCCAAATCTTTTACCATTTGCTTAATATTTTCCAGTAGAACTTTACTTGACAGCTTTGATTGAGGAAGAATTCTAGTAAGGCCTAAGTTTTCAAAAAATTTAGCGTTTTCGTTCTGTTCATCCTGGTATAAATAAGGTATCGGAATAACTAAGGCGGGCTTTTGAAAATAAGCAAGTTCCATCAAAGTATTAATTCCAGCCCTAGAAATAACAAGATCTGTTTTTGAAAGCAAACTTGCCCACTGCTCCCCAATCCATTTTTTTACTATATATCCTTCTCCCCTAAATTTCTCCAAACGTTCAAAGTCCCTAAATTTATTATCTCCGCTCACATGGATTACACAAGCAATTTTAAGTAATTTATCAATACAACCCTCCACAGCCTGGTTTATAACGTGTGAACCTTGATTGCCACCTGTTATTAGAATAATGGGTAGCTTATTTTTTCTTGCAACATTTATTAGATTTTTAAACTCTGATGTTAGATTGCTGTGAGGATGAATTATTTGCTCTCTTAAGGGGTTTCCACTCAAGATATACCTTTTATCATTAAAGTTATTTTGTTTAAAGGAAATGGCAATTTTGCTTGCAAATATATTGTTGATTATGTTTGCAATTCCTGCGGTTAGTGTCTGCTGATGAGTAATAATAGGAATAGAAAGCAACCAACCCCAAAAAACTAGTGGTATAGATACGTATCCTCCAAAAGATAATATTACATCCGGTTTTTGGATTAAAAGTATATATAATGCCTGAAACAAGCCTATTGGAATTTTGAAAAGTGTGTAAAAAGTGAAAATATTAAAAGTTCTTTGCCACCTACCTGCCACAATTGGAATGAATTCAACTCCTAAGAGAGGTACTACTTGGGATTCAATAGATTGAGCATTATCACCTTCCATAGTAGCCCTTCTTCCAACATAAATAATGTCAATATTCTTATTTTTTTTAAGTTCAGAAATCACCGCAACTGCAGGAGTAAAATGTGTACCAGTTAATAATATCTTCATTAGATAATTCTACGTTATTGTCTTACCCTAAGCAATTCATAGCCTCATAGGGTTGAACCTTGTGAGACTAAAAAGAATATGTTACATTATATTTATGCCCGCCCGTAACAGAACCAAACAATATGTAGGAGAGAGTTATTATCATATTTATAATCGTGGAGTTGAGAAAAGAACAATTTTTTTAGATGAACAGGATTATTCAGTTTTCCTTTCTTACTTAAAAGAGTATTTATCCTTTAGAGATGACAGAGCTTTGTCAGACAGGTTAATGGATTATTCTATCTCCTATAAGGAAAGAGACCACATTCTAAGAATTTTAAGATTAAACAACTTCTACGAGGAGATTACTCTTCTTGCTTATTGTTTAATGACTAATCACTTTCATTTTTTTATCAAACAAAAAGGTGCACAATCAATTGATAAATTTATGCAATCATTTGTTACAAGATATGTGATGTACTTTAATAGAAAATACAAAAGAGTTGGGGCTTTATACCAAGATATCTATAAAGCGGTCCTTCTTGAAAATGATGAGCAATTTGTATACCTATCAAAATACATACATAGACAGGCAAATATCCATGATTTACGCACACAGGGTTCAACCTTGGGAGGCTGGAAGCAACCATCTTCTTATCCTGAATACCTTGGAGAAAGAAAAACTGAGTGGATTCACCCAGAAGAAGTTTTAAGTTATTTTTCTAAAACCAATCCTAAACTCACCTATAAAGCTTTTGTGGAAGAAAAAGATGATTTTTCTGTAATAGAAAATAAGCTTTTAGAAGATAATTAATCTTTTATAAAATTAATCACATCTAATAAGTTCCCAGTGGTTATTTGATGTTCATCATTAATTTCAGTATTCACTCTAGCTTTCTGAAAAAGAACAACTAAACCAAAACCCAATTGCTCTTTAGGCATTTGTAAATCTCCACCAAAAGAATCACCAACCATAATTGCATTTTTAGTATCAACTGCTTTTCCTAAGTCTTGTTCTGCTATTTTTATTCCTTTCTCAAAAAAGTCTAAATGTGGTTTATCTTCAGGATCACCAATAGACAAAGCATTAAAACTAACTCCTTTTTCTCTTAATAGCTCTATTCTTTGTCTCTTTAGTACCTCCGAATATTCTGGATCATAATCAAATTGACCTTCTTGATCCATTTTTAACCTCCCATCACTACTTGTGATTAAATAGATTGGTCTATTATGCCTTTTAATCTCTTGAATCAGATTAAGTGCATGAGGATAAACAGTAGTTTGTTCTGTTAAGGTTATCCAGTATGCATCAGCAGATTCATGAACTAACTCTGGAGGAATTTTTAAACCTGCTTGCTCTGCTGCGAGTTTCACAAAAACTTCTCTACTCCACTTTTTAATAGCACCATACCTTTGTTTTACTCTGACTTGGGCGCTTTCGATATCATCTATCAGTTTGTCAAAAGCCTCTTTCCTTCCTGGTACTTGCTGCCAATCTTCTTCACCTTTCACCCTGTATCCAGTCATCATTAATTGGAAAATGTTATTAAAATTGTCTTGAACTTGTTGAGCTTGTTCTGATGTAAATTTTACTGAAAATACTCTTTTTATTCCCTTAGAAGCAGACATTGTTGTTCCCGCTGTATCAATCAAAGTATCATCTATGTCAAAAAACCATATAGACTTTAGCCAAGGAATTTTATTCATAAAAGACTAATTATTTTTGGAAATATTTAATAATATTCCAACTGCTGTTAAATTTGCTACCAATGCTGAACCTCCATAAGAAATAAAAGGCAGGGGAACTCCGGTTAAAGGAAGCAATGCTACCATAGATGATAAATTTATTACTACCTGTACACCAAGCCATGAAGTCAAACCAATTGCTAAAATCTTTCCAAAATTATCAGGGCAATTCTCGGAAATTTTTAATCCCTTAAAAATAAACACCACAAAGAGCATTATTAAAAATAATGTTCCTACAAAACCCAGCTCTTCCCCAACTATGCCAAAAATTGAATCTGTTGATACCTCAGGTATATATTCAAACTTTTGCCTTGAATGGGAAAGGCCTAATCCAAATAATCCACCCGATCCTAAGGCAATAAGCACTTGAGAAATATGATAGGTAAAACCTTGGGGATCTGAAAAAGGATCTAAGAATGCCAATACTCTTTTAAGGCGGTAACTAGATGTAAAAATAAGTGCCAGTAAAGTTACAATGGCAGCTGGTATTACTAAGAGAAAATGCCAAAGAGGGCCACCTCTTACAAAATAAAGGGCAGCTGTAGCTAGAACAAAAACAATAGTTGAACCCAAATCCTTTTGAAATACAGCAATGATTAAAGTTACCACTCCTACCAAAGTAATAAACGGGAAAAATCTGACCCCCTTTTCAAAAATTGTTGACAAAAAAATTATTCCAGTTAATTTGACAATTTCTGCAGGTTGAATTGTAATAAACCCCAGTTTCAACCATCTATGAGCTCCCCCGCCAGATATTCCCAACCCTGGTATAAAAACAGCTACTAAAAGTACAAGGGAAATTAAAAGTAGTGGAAAAGCTAATCGTTTAAATTTTTTATAATCTAAATTAGCAAATAAAAGTAGCGATACAAATCCTAAAACAACCCAAATAAGCTGTTGTCTAATATAATAGTAGCTATCATTAAAATCATTTAAAGCTTGTATAACGGAGGCGTCATAAACCATCAAAAGGCCAAAACCAACTAAGAGACCAACTATAGATAACATCTGAAAATCTATCTGTTTATTTTGTTGCTGAAGGCGAAATCTAGTAAACATAAATTATACCTTAATTGGATAACAGTGCAATCCAAACACCTAAAACGGCAAAGAGTGACTGTACTAACCAAAACCTGAATACAATTTTTGGCTCTTGCCAACCAATATATTTAAAATACATGTGGATTGGAGCAATGGGTAATATTTTTCTTGCCAAAAATTTCTTGGAGATTATTTGCAGTAGCGATGAGCAAATAATTACAAAAAACATCCCGCCTATAATTGCAAATGCTAAAATTTTCCCTGATAATAAACCTACAACTGCCAATGTTGCACCAAAAGCAAATGCTCCAGCATCTCCTAAGAAAATTCTTGCAGGCCAAATATTAAAATAAAGAAAAGCAAGTAAAGCCCCTATCCATATGCCAATAAAAGAACCTAAAGTCAGATCTAAATATTGAGAAAATATGGCTAAAAATGCAAATAAGCAGATTGTTAAAAGGCCTGCTGCTAAACCATCAAGGCCATCAGAAATGTTATAAGCATTGGTAAAAGAAACAATTACAAATGTAGCAAAAGGAATATACCAAAAATCGATCACATAATTGCCTAATAGAGGAATATATAAATTATTAAGCCCTATTAAAAAATAGAGCAGTGAGGCAATAATTAAAGCACAGATTGTTTGCAAAATAAATATTTCTTTCCGTCCTAACCCCAAAAATTTCCCGCTTCTTTTTGTCAAAATAAGCTTGATATCATCAACTGCCCCCAAGCTGCCAAAAGAAATTAATGTAGCAATCAGGATAAGAAGAACTGTCCGGTCCGGTTGGCTACTAACAAATGCAAAACCTAAACTCAATATAATTAATATAGGAATTAGCAGCAATCCTCCCCCTGAAGGAATTTTCTCATCCATTTTCATTAATTGATCATGAATAGGAGTATCAGAAATTCTTTTTATCGCCTTAGAATTTTCAAATTTTCTCTTTAAGTAAAATAAAAGATCTATGAAAGGAACTAGAAAAATACTGGTGATAAAAAAAGAAAGCAGTAGCAGTCCTAGAAGTTGAGTCATAAATTTTTGTGGTTATTTCTTAGTAATTCTTTTTACTACTTCATCCAATCTTACCGCACGGGAGCCCTTAATCAAACACACATCACCTTTCCCTAAGTTCTTTAACAGTTTAGACACCATCTGGGAGTTTTGCAAGTTTACACTCAGCCTTTCTTCAAAGAATCCTAAATTCTTTAACTCATCTGCTATAATTTGGGCCTCTCCTTGCCCTAAAAAAACTAAATCAACTTTTTCCTTAAATATTCTCCTTGCTACTTCCCTATGAAGCATCTCCGAATATTTACCTAACTCTCTCATCTCACCTAAGACTAAAACTCTTCTTCTGGCTGGAATTTGTAAAAGAGCATCAATGGCCCCGTCAACAGCAGCAGGTGAAGAGTTATAGGTATCATCCAAAATTACAGAACCATTCGGACCAGCTACTACTTGCAACCTATGATCGGAAGATTCAACAGATTCTAGCGCTACCTTTATTTTTGTTAAAGGAATATTACAAATAATGCCTAAGGCTGCTGCTGCCAAAGCTGGATAAACTTGGTGTAGGCCTAATAATTGGTATTCAATTTTTACTCTTTCCACCCCTACATTTAACTCAAAAATGGTTTTAAAATCCTCTATCCTAATATTTCCTGCCCAGACATTGCAGTTTTTAGAATCTGTGCCAAAAAATATCACCTCTCCTTTGCAAATTTGAGATAATTTCCGGGTATAAACATCATCATAGTTTAATATAGCCACTCCATCTGAAGGTAATTGTTCTACTAATTTACCTTTTTCCTGGGCAATCTGCTCCACATTTCCGAGATATTCACTATGGGCATAAAAAATTTTGGTGACTATTACAGTTTTTGGGCTAATAATAGAAAGGTAAAAATCCATTTCTCCTGGGTATTCAATTCCCATCTCAAATATGGCTTTTTTAACAGATGGTCGTAGTTTCAAAACAGTTTCAGGAATATTTAAAATAGGGTCTAAATTTGGGGAAGTTGTTATAGTTTTGAATTTTTGCGAGAGAATAGCTTGAGAGACTTGAATACAAGTGGTCTTTCCTACAGATCCGCTAACTCCTACAAATAATTCTCTTGGATATAATTTGGCGTATTCTCTTGCTAAATGAATCCTTAAAAGATGAAAAGGTTTTTTAAATTTAGATATTTTAGTTTTATAAGGTGTACTTTGATTCCAAATAGGATGTGCTTTAATATCCATATAAACTTAAGCTTTTTTAATCTCCGCTCCTAAGCCTCTTAATTTGCTGACTACATCCTCATACCCTCTCTCTATTAGTTCAGCTTGATTAATAACACTTTTACCTTTTGCTTTTAAGGAAGCTAAAACAAGTGCCATTCCTGCTCTGATGTCGGGGGTTTCTAGCTCTCTGCCTTTAAGTTTAGTAGGGCCATATACAAACACTCTGTGTGGATCAGCCAAGCTGATTTGGGCTCCCATACTAATTAACTTATCTACAAAAAACATTCTTGATTCATACATCCAATCATGGCACAGGGTTACACCTTTGCTTTGGGTTGCTAAAACAATAGCTGCACTCATTAAATCAGTTGGGAAACCTGGCCATATATTGGTAATGATTTTTGGCACAGATTTCAAATTTGACTCAACCACACTTAATGTTTCATTATCCTGTTCAATTTTTATGCCAAATTTTTTTAAGGGAGACAGTATTGGTTCTAAGTCTGTAGTATCTAACCCTTTAATTTTAACTTTCCCTCCACAAATTGCGCAAGCAATTATATAGGTCCCAACCTCTATATAATCTATGCCTAATCTAAATTTAATACCTCGAAGTTGATTAATACCTTGAATAGTTAAGGTATCTGTCCCTATTCCAAGAATCTTTGCACCCATTAGATTTAGCATATTACAAAGATCCTGGATATGTGGTTCCGTAGGAGTGTTTTTTATAATAATCTGCCTATTTCCTATCACAGAAACTAGGATTAAATTCTCAGCTGCTGTAACAGATGCTTCATCCAAAAAGATCTGGCTATTTTGTGTTTTATCAAAAGGGTTATATTCTACTGTATATTTTAAATCATTCTTTTTGATATTTGCCCCTAATTTTTTAAAACCTTCCAGATGAGTCTCTATGCTTCTTTTACCAATAATATCTCCTCCAGGATGATAAAAAGAAACTTTTTTTTGCCTGGAAAGCATAGCTCCTGATAACACCACAGATCCCCTGAGTTTTTTTACTAAATCATCTGGTAAACTAGTTTTTTTAATTTCAGTAGCCTTAATATGAAGGTTAGAACCCATCTTTTTCACCATCACGCCAATATTTTGTAAAATTTCTATTAATACCTCACTATCTCTGATTTCTGAAACATTTTCTAAAATTACCTCATCCTGGGTCAAAATGGCAGCAGCCACACAAGGGAATAAAGAATTTTTATTGCCTGAAACAGTTAATTCTCCTATTAATTTTTTTCCACCTTCAATTATATATTTCATATTTTTGCCTTAATTTTAAATATAGCAGATAAAACAATATGTTTTTTTAAGTTTAACTGCTGAGGATCTATCTCTTCTATATCCTCACCTAAGGTTAATACTTTAATACTTTTGGCTTTACTTTGCAAAAGTGCACTGATAAATAAATTGCCTCCAATGCTTCCTGGAATATTCCTAAATTGCTCTGATGATAAATTTTGGCTATCTAAGAATTCTACAAATTTATTCAAACTTACTCCTGACTCCACCTCTATTAGTGCTTCCTCTACTCCAATTCCAAACCTGGTCACTTTACCTTTAACAGAAACTGTTTGAATGTTTTTGGTTCTGTTTTTAATAACCAGCCCTGAGAATCCATAATCTGAAAGCATTACTTTACTTCCGGTTCCTAATAAAAAGAAGGGAATCTTTAATTCCCTGGACATACTGATAATTTTTATCAACTCAGATGTAGTAAAAGCTATAAAAAAAACTCTAGCAGGCCCCCCAACTCCTAAAGCAGCATAATTTTTCACTTCCTCATTAAGTTTAAATCTCTCCTGCCCAAAAGAATTTATAATCAGCTTGTATTTATTATCCATTTTCTAGAGTACTTTTTACTGCCTGAAAATCCGACCAGGGAATTTCCCTTTTTCCATCAAGATTAATTGATTTTTCATGGCCTTTGCCAAAAATAGCTATGGTATCTCCCTTTTTCCCCAAACTATTTATAGCAAAATCTATAGCCTTTTTTCTATCATCAATTATAAAAAAATTCCTGTTTAAAGCTCCCCCTGCACTTTCAACTCCTTGCTTTATTTGCTGATTAATTTCTTGCAGTTGTCCCCTTGGATCTTCTGAGGTAATAATTACAAAATCAGCTAATTTTTTGCTAATCTCCCCCATTAAACTCCTTTTTTTAATATCCCTTTTACCCGCTGATCCAAAGATAGCAATTAATCTTCCTTTAGTTTCTTTTTTTAAGGTTTTGAGGGCTTGTTCTAAGGCATTAGGCGTATGAGCAAAATCTATAATAATTTTAATACCTCTGTTACTGCTTATTTCTTCCATCCTTCCTTCTACTCCGCTAAATTCCTCAAGTTTTCTTTGTGCCACATTTTTATCAATACCCAAGACAAAAGCCACAGCCAAAGCTGCTAAGGCATTTTCAAGATTATAATCACCAGGAATTCTTAACTTTAACTTTATCTCTTTCTGATTAAGATCTCCCTGGTTTAAACCAAAAGTAATTAATTTCTCTTTAAACACTTTTACTACGGCCGTCAGATTTTGATTAATAATTACTCTATCTGATTTTTCAATCAGTTTTATTTTAGTATTAGAATAATTCTCAAAAGTTTTGTGATAGTCCAAATGCTCATGGGTAATATTAGTGATTACCCCAACATCAAATTTAATCCCCCAAAATCTATATTGATCTAAGGCATGTGAGGTTACTTCCAAAACTAAATATTCATCTCCACTATGCTTTGCAGAATTTGCAAATTTTTGTATCATAAATGGATCAGGGCTCGTAACATGAAATCCTGTATCATAAGTTTCCCCTCCAATTTCAGCATTAACAGTAGAAACCATAGAAACTTTTTTTCCAGCAGCTTTTAGAATCTGATAAATCATATTTACAGCTGTAGTTTTCCCATCAGTTCCAGTTACCCCAATCACCTTAAGTTTTCTAGTGGGAAATACATATATCCAATTTGCCAAAACAGCTTTTGGCAGGTGATAAAAATTATTAATAGTTGATTGAGAAATAACCTTTTTTAAAAGTTGCTTCATGTGCCTAATTATAACGTAAACGTTACAAGAAGTTTACGATGTAATCGTAAACGATTATAAACTTCCGCGATTTGTAAGTCCGCGGTTTTCTTAAAAGTTTACAAGAAACTGCAGAAAACCTTAACTCAGTATACCACCTATCCCGCGGAAGACTGTAATCACTTTAGCATTCATCCCCGCTTTAAGAAAGCGGGGTTTTCTGCTAGTGATTATAACATCAGAAAAATATTTAATGGATAATTTCAAACTATATACGGCCGTGAGTAGTTTGAAATTTATTTAATCCACATTATTTGACTCAATTACTCTAACCCAATCCTTTATTCCAACTTTTCTAATGAACTTTCTCAACAGTTCTGTGCAATTTTTCTTTGTTACCCAAACACTTTGTTGCCAGGGTATAAATCCCCATGATTTTAATTTCTGCCTAAGAACATCTCTTGCAACTCTTCTTTTCTCAGGAATATCAAATATTATTATTCTCCATTTTCCATCCCATTTGTCCTCATCCATAAGTAATTTTGAGAAAAGAGCCTTTTCCTTACCCTTATCTGTTAATCTAAGAACAAGTTGAGTATCGTCAATAAAATCTACCAGACCGTTTTCTCTAAGTCTTTTTAGAGCTAAAGCAAAAGATGATTTCTTTAAAGGATAATCCCAACCACTATGATAAGCATCATATCCTGGATTATTAATAAGATCATCAAACCTTATAACCCCATCCACTGATTTTTCTAAAGCTAACAAGATCAAGCTAGATAAACTTTTCTTTTTATACATATTTCAAGATTATCACGGCCGTGGGTACTTTGTCGATAATAATCTTAAAAAAGTCTTAGCTTTAATTTTTCCAGGGAGCCAGAAAATCAGCTGTATACCTCCAAGTGTCCTAAGTAAACACCTCGATATGTTATTCACTGGGAGCAATTTTATAGTAAGCGAGGCTTGCTTTAAGCTCACTCCGAAGGAGCGATCTTAAAGTAGGTAAAAAGTTCTTTGGCTATTTCAAAAAAGGTGGGGGCTGCTGTTTCTGAACCATATACAGAAGATGAAGGTTGATCATATCTAACCAGCATCACAAATTTTGGATCATCGGCTGGGGCAAAACCCACAAATGAAGCAATGGTTTTATTTGGATCATAATGCCCTGCAATAGGAATTTGAGCAGTACCTGTTTTACCGGCAATTTTAAACCCCTTAGGTTTAGCAAATTTTGCTTCTCCTTCCTCTACTGCTGCCACCATCATCTCTGTTACAATCTTGGCAGTACTTTCTTTGATGACTTGTTTTACAATCTTAGGTTTTATCTCATAGGTATCGTTATCTCCTACAATTTTTTTTACAATTTGTGGCTCCATTAGAGATCCTCCATTAGCAATAGCTGCTACAGCCCTAACCATTTGAATAGGAGTAACTGCAATTCCCTGACCAAAGGAAGCTGTTGCCAGATCAATCTCACGCCAGTTTGTTTTATCCCTTATTTCAGGTGAGGATTCATCCTGCAAGTCAATTTTTGTCTGTTCACCAAAGCCAAAATTTTGCAAATATTCATAAAATTTATCCAAACCCAATTTTTGGGCAGTAAAAACCATTCCAGTATTATCTGAGTGAATAATTACCTCCTTTAAGCTAATTTCCTCCTGGTATTTATTATTCCAGGTTCTAATAATAAACCCACCTTGAGAGATTGGCCCTGAACATATATCACATTTGGTATCAGGTTTGACTAAATCCTCATTTATTGCTCCTGCCATCACTAAAACTTTAAAAGTAGAACCAGGCTCATACTGGTCAGCAACTACTGGATTTTTATAATTTTCTTTAGGAAAATCAAAATATTTTAACGGATCATAATTAGGGTAAGAGGCCATTCCTAAAATAGCCCCTGTGCTGGGCTCCATCACTACCACCAAACCAGCCTTAGCCCCATATTTTTCCATCCCTTTTTTAAGGATATTCTCTACTATAAATTGGACTGAACGGTCAATATGAAGCACTAAATCCTTACCATTTTTAGCATCAGTGGTTAAAAAATTACCTATCAAAATTGGTAAACCTAAAGCATCTTTTTCATGTTTAATTAAGCCTGATACACCCTTTAGCTCACCCTCATAAAAACCTTCAACTCCAAAATATCCTGTACTTGCCCCTTTAGCATCAGATCCGACAAACCCAAGCAGATGGGCGGTACTTGATCCTTCTGGATAAAAACGGAGGCTGCTTTGCTCAAAACCTACCCCGGTAATCTTTTGATCCTCAATCTCTTTTTTTTGCCCAACTGTGATATTTTTTTTCAAAGATACCCAATATAAATCCTGTGATAGCTTTTCTATAAAATTTTTAGCCAGCTCTTCAATTTGGCTTTCTTTCACATCAGGCAATAAAATTCTGGCCAATTTATAAACAGTCTCTATTCTTTTTTCTTTTTCAATTGATTTTGGCAGGCCAAAAAGAGAATATGCAGGATTAGTGGAAGCAATCAGAGTACCATCAGAAAAATGGATATTGCCCCGGGTAGCACTGACTCTTATGCTGCTTGTATACTGGTTCTCTGCTTGAGCTTGTAAAAACTCTGCTTTAACTATCTGCCAGTAAAAAAGCCTTAAGGTAATGCTTACAAAAAAGATTATAAAAAATAATTTAATCCAATATATCCGCATTAACGGATATATTGTATATTGGTTAGCTTAGAAAAACCAAGGCTAGCAGATGATGAAGCAATAGTTGATAAAGAGGACCCCTGGGCAATTTGGTTTTCCAGGATTCGATTTTCTTGTGTCAAATTTTTTCTAATAGCCTGCAAGGATTCAAATTTTTGGCCATAAGTGACTGTGGTATTACTAACCCAAATTTCCAGCATCACTAGAGAAAACAGTCCAAAAATTGAGAGGACTATATATTTTTTGCTAAGCCTACTTGGTTTTATTTCTTCTGTGTCAAATTTTTTAATTATAGTCATAGTTCAAATATCCTCATTTTTGCCGATCTTGAGCGGGGATTACTCTTCAGCTCTTCCTCGCTTGGTGTAATCGGTTTATCTGTTAGAATGTGGCCTAAATTTTGATCTTGCCATCTCAAAAATGTATTTTTGACAATCCTGTCTTCCAAAGAATGAAAGGAAATTAACACAATCCTTCCTTCCACCAGATCTTTAACCTCATCTAACCCTTCTTGTAAAACATTCAATTCATCATTCACTGCTATTCTTAATGCTTGAAAAGCTTTAGTTGCAGGATGCATTTTTCCCCTTCTTCCTAAACTTTTCTCTGCAATTTCTGCCAGATCCTTGGTTGTCTTAATCTGCCTTATTTGACGGGCGCTGATAATAGCAGCAGATAAGGCTTTAGCAAATTTTTCTTCACCCAATTTAGTAAATAGCTCATATAATTCTCCTTTATTTAATACATTCACCAAATCTAAAGCCTTAACTTGTAAGGTAGGATCCATTCTCATATCCAAAGAGCCTTCATACATAAAAGAAAACCCCCTTTCAGGAGTCTGAAGTTGCAAACTGGAGACCCCCAAATCAAAAATTGCCCCCACAAATTTTTGGCCTGTAAGTTCCGCGGGCTCTAATAAATTTTTAATGTCTCTAAAATTTCCCTGAACTAACTTAAATCTATTCTCATCTATCCCTAAACCCTTCAGCCTTATCTTTACCCTTTGGAGGGCCTGCGGATCTACATCAATTCCCAAAACCTTCCCGCCTCTTTTAAGTATTTCAACCGTATGCCCTCCATCACCCAAAGTTGTATCCAGATACCACCTATCTCCTACAACTTTTAATGCTTCAATTGCTTCTTTTAAAAGAACACTCCTGTGATACCCTTCCATAACCCTATTTCAATCGTTCTTGCTGCTTTTTCCAAAGATTTAAATCCCATACCTCAAAATGATCACCTGCACCGATAATAAACACCTCTTTCTTCAAATTTAAATTCTCTATAAACTCTTGGGGAAGAATAAATCTTCCCTGAGTATCCAAGGTGCATTCCTCCGCTTTAGGAAAAAGCTTCAGCCTTTTTACTCTACCCTCCTCTGTGGAAAGTGGGAATTCCAGAATACTACCTGTTAATTTCGACCAATTTCTAGGATCAAATCCCCATATTTCCCCATTTTCCCCCAAAAGTATATAAAACTTATCTTCATTCCCTAATTCCTTCCTAAACCTCTTTGGTAAAATTAGTCTATTTCTGCCACTGAAGTAAGTTTTAAATCTACCCAAGAACATGAAGCCATCTTCTTTCTGGGCAGTTTCACCATCTATTACTATTTTCCGCCATTTTAATACTAATTGTCAATACCCATTTTGGGCTTTTTGGCTAGGCGAACTGCGATGCGGCTCTATTTTTTAGGAGTTAAAACTGCAAATATACCTGCACCTTCTGCTTTTCCAGATAATTTAGATCCATCTATTTTTGTATCTATTTCTTCCCAGTCATTTTTAGATTCATTAAACCTGTAAACTAAAGCACCCTCTGCAGGACTTTCGGCAAGTTCCAAAGTTATATCTCCATGAGGCAAATCCTTAGCTGTAGGAACATTTAAAGCATAAACTTTCCCTAAAACCTCTTTTCCATTTGGCAGCTTGGGTACTCCTGTTAAATCCTGAGTAATAGAAAATCCTACTGCATTCAATTCCTCTCTTTTGGCATCAACTTTATAGCTAAAATGGTTGTCTCCTGAAGTTAAATTCCCTAATGCTAGGTCTGGCTTTTGCAAATGCCACAATGTTACCATTCTATATGCTTTATTGCCTTTCCTGATGTGCAAAGTTAATGTCCCGTTTTCCACTCCTTTATCATATTTACAAACCTGCTTAGAACAAGTCCCAAATAAAATCTCCTGCTCATACTCACCTTTTTTATCCCCTGTTTCGATTGTTCCTGAAACTCCTCTGTCTATGCTTCCTCCAACTGATCCTTCTCCATCATCTTCTGTTATTCTGTTACCAGAAACCACAGTCTCCTCAGGAGTACTACTGTAAGCTAGATCATAAGAAATGGAATCATAAGAGCTAGTTCTTTTAATATTTAAAACTAAGGCATTTCCATCACGTCTTGGGTAAGTTAGCGCATATGGACCTTCAGCATCAAAAAATAGATCAACTTCTTCTGAAACTTCTTGATTGGAATTAAAATTTTGAAAAACAAAAGACCCTGCACTAATAATAAGAAGTAAACCAAGGGCCAAAAAAACAGTCACCTTGTGGGCAACCAGAAAAATACGAAATTTTTCTAACAAAGCATTAAATGCGTTCATTTAAATAATTTTTAAGCTCAGTTATCTTCACCCTATTCTGCTTTGCAGAATCCCTATCTCTGACTGTCACCATCTCATCTTCTAAGGATTGAAAATCAACTGTAATGCAAAAAGGCGTTCCAATTTCATCTTGAGAAGCATATCTTTTACCAATATTGCCCCTATCATCCCACGCTACCATAAAATCCTGCTTTAATCCATCATATATGCTTTTAGCCTTTTTAATCAGCTCTTCTTTATTTCCAAGGAGCGGAAAAACAGCTGCCTTAAATGGGGCAAGTTTTGGATGAAGCTTAAGCAGAACTCTTCCTTCATCTTCTGTATAAGCATCGATTAGTAAAAATAAGGTAGACCTATCAACTCCTGCAGATGTTTCTATATCATGGGGAATATATTCCTCACCAATCTCAGGATCCCTGTAACTTAAATCCTGGCCGCTGAATTTTGTATGCCTGGATAAATCGAAGTCACCCCTGTGGTGTATTCCCATAAATTCAGACCATCCAAAGGGAGCATTATATTCTATATCTGTGGCCATCTTTGCATAATGAGCTCTTTCATGATCTGCATGGTCTCTAAACCTTAGATTCTCTTTTTTCATCCCCAGAGATAGATAGAAATCCATCATGTTTTGTTTCCAATATTCAAACCATTTTTTACCCTCTTTTTGATCAGGCTTGATGTAGAACTGAACTTCCATTTGTTCAAATTCTCTAGATCTAAACGTAAAATTTCCAGGAGTTATCTCATTTCTAAAAGCCTTGCCAATTTGGGCAATGCCGAAAGGTATTTTTACCCTGGTGGAATCCAAAACATTTTTAAAATTAACATGTACTCCATTTGTTATTTCTCCCCGCAAATATATTTCTGATTGTTTTCCTTCTAAAACTCCCAAATATGCTTTAACAAGTAAATTAAATTGCTGAGGTTCTGTCCATTCAACTTTTTCTCCTTTGTGGGTTTCCTCATGTGATTTAATTTCCTCACTCTTATCTGCTCTAAATCTTTGGTTACAGGCTTTACACTCCACCAATGGATCAGAAAATGCCTCCACATGGCCAGATGCTTCCCAAGCTTTAGGATTCATCATGATGGCTGCATCCACCCCAACTATATCCTCCCTAAGCTGTACCATCTCCTTCCACCAAAGATCTTTGAGATTTTTCTTTAAAAGTGCTCCAGCAGGTCCATAATCCCAAGTTCCACCCAATCCCCCATAGATCTCAGATCCGGGATATATAAACCCTCTTCTTTTACAAAGAGCTACAATTTTTTGCATTAAATCTTCATCCATATTTTTTTCAAGAACCTTCTACTTTTAAGTGATCCTTCTACCACCTTTTCTAAATGATATCTTAAAACACGCTCCAGTTCCAGAGCTTCTTTTTCCTTAATTTCCATTTTCTCAATTTCATCCCAAGATCCCATCTCCAATTTCTTCATCAACTCTTCTATATTTCCACCTCGGAGGTGGAATTGTAGCTCCACCTCGGGATTTTTAAAACTAATGAAACCTAAATTAACTAAAATTTTTACTTCAAATGCCCTGATAAAAATTTGTCTAGGTTTTTGCTCAAGTCTTTTTAAAACTTCCACCAAATACTCATATAATATTCTGTTTTCCTGGTTTTCAGCCGTAAGTTTATCTACTAACTCTATAATGTGATACGCATAAGTTGAAAGAGTCAAATCGCTCTTTATTTTTTGGAAAGTATCTAAACTAGAAGCTTCTGTAAGAATTAAAAAACTCTTTGCCTGATGCAAATATATTAAACTTCTATTTAAAAGTTCCACATTCCCTGACCTTTTTGAGGTAATTCTTCTAACTCCTTTTGCTAATACTGATATTTTACCTAGCTTTTGAGTAAATACAGTTAAAATTCTATCAGCTTCTGAAAAATCTTTCCTTTTTAAAATTATCCCCTCTGTTTTTACTGCAACCATTACTTAAGGGAAAACCCTAACTCCCTATCCGTATCTAACTCAAAATCTGCCTTTTTGCTCCCATTTATTTTAATGATGTAATGGAAATCTTTGGCACCTGGTTGTTTTTGAACCATTAATTTATACTCATTTTTTGGATTATATGGAACTGTATATTCTACTTCCAGTTTTCTTGAATTTTGTGGCCTGACAGTAATAAAGGCCTCAATCACACTTTTACCTAACTCATCCTCTATTTGTCTTACCCCATCCTCAGATCCTTTTCCAGAAATTAACTTACTACCCTTTGGCACATAAACCCTTACATAGTCTCTGTTTATCCCATTTAACCAAGTATTAAAGGCTTGGGGATTCTTATATTCTATAGTTAGTTTTTTCTTAATCCCTCCCTCTTTTTGAATAGTTATGTCTTGGATAACTGTTTGTTCTACATATAAATTAGACTTGCCTCCTGCAAAATTAGAATCATTAATATGCAGATAATCTCCATCAAAATTTTGGATTTCTCCTGTCCAGTTTAATTTGGATAAAGAATTCTGCAAAAGAGAATCATGGGCAAAAAACATAATGTGCTTATGGTTAGCCAGCCTGGCAATAGTTTCAATAAATTGAGGAATTTTTTCAACATCAGCACTCATTGTTTTTGCTAGTATTTGTTGCATCAAAACTCCTAAAACTGCTTTTCTGTCTTGCTGGCCTTTGGCTGCAATTTCTGCATAGGATTCCAGCTCATAAATAACATTTGGGCAGTTACATCTTTTATCTACCTCTGATGAATAAACAGTATCAAACACATTAATTGGCCCTGTACCTTCAATTAATTCTTCCACAACTTGTGAATCAATAAAAATTATTCCATCAAATGGCAACTTTTCACCTAAAAGCTGGTACATTCTTTCAAATTCCTTTGCAGCTTCAGGCAAATGGGGAGAGATATTAGAGTCTCTCATACTCCAAGCAGATCTTGGTTTGCCACTCACTTCAGGCAGATATTTCACTATTTGCGAGGGAGGTGTTAGAGGGCAAATTTTAGATAGGCATACTTTTAGCAGTTTTTCATCTAACCTGTAGATATCATCTGACGAGGAAGATGCAACCTGGCCATTATTTAAAGTTAAAGTAGCATAGGCTGTGATAAATCCCCCTGTCGGCCTTATTTCTTTATCATTTTGAAATAAAAGTAAATAAGTTTTTGGTGATCCTAAGCCCAAAGCTGCAGGTGCCAAAGCTAGCGCCTCCTGGCCATCAGTTAAAGCAACTGAGGCACCCATTATAAAGCTTTTCAAAACCGCAATATTTCTTTTTATATCAATGCCCCTAGAACTATCGGGATATTTGTTAGTATCTATATCTTTTACCAATTTTGCTGCTTTCTCCAGATTTTTTTGAATATCTTTAAAGTAAGGCTTTGATTTGTCCAAAACTCTGATTACTTGAGTCATTCTTTCTGGCCCACTTTTCTCTCTCCCGTCAAAACCCAATTCGCTTTTGATAGGCTCTAGTTTATTAATTAAAATTTCAGTGGCACGCAACTGCTCTACTCCCGCTGAACTAAAAGATTTTATATCATGATAATAACCTCCCAAAATAGGAATTATTCTTACCCAAAATAGAAAATTAAGAGAAGAATCAACTAGTTGCAAAGATCCTTTCGTAGCAAGTATGCCACTCTTAATTTGGCCAAAATCCTGGCTCTTATAGCCATTTACTAACGCTTTAGTGTTTTTTGCTAAGTTGCTTGCTGCAAAAAAAATAAAAAAAGATGGAATAACTATAAGAATTAATATAAAAACCAAACCAACTAAAATTCTTCTCCTACTTTTATTATGAGGTTTATATAATCCTGATCTGTCTATTTTTTTATTTAAGTTAATAAAAGCCATAAATTTAAACTGCCCCCTTGCCAGAAATAACTGCTGGAATGGTTTTTAGTATAATCCAAAGATCATAAAAAATGGATTTTTTACTAACATATTGTGCGTCTAACTCAACTCTTTTCTCAAAATCAATTTCAGACCTTCCTGTTACCTGCCAGAGACCGGTTACTCCTGGTTTACCTGATAAAATAATTTTAACAAATTTTTTTGATTCTGGGTACTTTTGTTGTTGGTTGCTAAGTTCATCTGGATAATATGCTCTGGGACCCACCAAACTCATTTCTCCTTGCAGCACATTCATAAATTGAGGCAGCTCATCAAGGGAGTATTTTCTAATAAATTTACCAACTCTGGTGATACGGGGATCTTTTGCCAATTTATAACTGCCCTTTTTATATTCTTCATAAAGCTTTTTAAAATCAGGGTCTGTTCTTAAAATCTCATGGGCATTGGCAATCATAGAACGGAATTTATACATCTTAAAAAGCTTCCCATCCTTCCCTACTCTCATAGGAGTATCTGCTAAAACTGGGCCAACTGAATCAAGTTTAATTGCAACCGTTACTAAAAGATAAATTGGTAAAAGCAAAAATAATCCTACCGCTGAACCGATAACATCCATCACTCTTTTAAAGAAATCGTATAACATAAAAAGCCTTAATTAATAGTGTATCCTACTTGCGCAACTATTTGCTTAAAATCTGCTTTAAATTTCTCTTTATTAAATCTTTCTGCATTCTTTTTACAAGCTTGGGGATCAATCCTGGCTTTTGATAATTTATTTATGGCATCTTTTATGCTTAAAATGTTTTGCTTGCTAAACAATATCCCTGTTTTAGAATCAACCAAAGCTTCACAACTACCACCTTGGTTATAAGCAATTACAGGCTTGCCTAAAACTTGAGCCTCTAGCGAAACCAATCCAAAATCTTCCTCTCCTGGCACAATTAAAGCCCGGCATCCAGCCAGCACTTTTACCAAAAGCTCTTCATCTGCACTACCCAACATTTCTACATTTTGGTGCCGGTCAGCGCTAACTTGTAGATTTCTTAACTCTGGCCCAATTCCTATCACTTTAAGGCTTAAGCCCAATTTTACACAAGCCTCAATTGCTAAATTCACTTTTTTATATTTATTAAGCCTTGAAACAACCAAGAAATATCCTCCATCAAAAGTTTCAACATTTTTGAATCTATCTAAATCCACAAAAGGGTAAAGCACTTTTGAATCTCTTCTATAAATTTTCTTAATTCTTTTTTGGGCATTTTTAGAACCTGCTATATAAAAATCAACTCTTCTGGATGAAATTTGGTCATAAATTCTTAAATTATTTAAAAGAAAATCTAATTTAGGATAAATTTCGGAGGAGAGATGCCATAAAAATCTAGGCGGAGTATGGCAATAAGATAAATGTAGCGTTTGAGGTTTGCTGATAACTGCTTTGGCAAATCTGGTGGTGTGGGATATTACTAAATCATATTTATCAAAAGAAAATTGCTCAAAGGCAATGGGGTAGAGGGGGAGTAAGGCTTTATAAAAATTTCTCCAACCAGGAATTTTTTGTAAAAAAGAAGTTATAATTTTTTTGGTACCAAATTTTTGCAATAGCAGAGAATTGGTTTTATCGTAAACAGAGGTGTAAATTGGAGCATTAGGAAAAATTTCACAAATTCCTAACAGTACCCTTTCTGCTCCTCCCCATTGGACTAAATCATCATGGACAATTGCCACTTTCATAAATATGCCTCCAGAGTTTGTTTTGCTAATTTTTCCCAATTAAATAACTTAACTCTTTTTTTACCCTTATTAACTAGGTCTTGCCTTAACTTTTGAGATTTTAAAACAATATCTATCTTGGCTACCATATCTTCCATATCTGATGGATCAAAATAAATAGCAGCTTCTCCTCCAACCTCTGGTAATGATCCCTTATTTGAGGAAACAACAGCACAATCACAAGTAAAAGCTTCTAAAATTGGTATGCCAAAGCCTTCCTCAAAAGATGGCATAATAAAACTTTGAGCATTTTTATATAAAGCTACTAAATCCTCATCTGTCACATAACCTGTATAAATTATATCCTTTTGGGAGTACATACTTTTAACTTTCTGCCAAAAATAATGATCATTACCAGATAAAACAAGTTGCAAGTATTGATATCTTTCTCTTAATTTTAAAAAGGCCTCAATTAATCCTTCAACATTTTTATGTGGATGTGCATTACCCACATAAAAAATATAGGGAGGCTTAACATTAAACTTCTTTATCACCTGATTAATTTTCTTTTCCCTCATTATATTCGCGATCGCGAATATAATGCCGTCAACTGCTTCATAAGTTACTGCTACTTTATCTTCAGCTATTTTCCATTCACTAACTAATAACTGTTTCACATAATTTGATGGGACCAAAATTTTCTCCGCTTTTGAGATAGCATTCTTAAAGACTTTTTTGTAAGCAAACTGTTTTATTTTATAAGTAACAGGATTTAGAGTGGTTGCTCTTCTCATTTGAAAGTGTTGATGAATTAAATCATGAATTGTAACTATAAACTTGTGTTTATTAAAAATTGGGACATTAAAATGGGGAAAGTGAACAAGGTCTGGTTGTAAACTATCTAATAATTTAGGTAAATTAATTTGTTCATTAACTCCATACCATTTAAAGTTAGCCAGAACTTTATGGAAGTTACTATGATAAACTAGAGTATCATATTGTTCTTTAAGTAAAAGAATATAATACTCATTTTTGTGGTCTAGTTTTGCTAAACTGGCTATCAAATTCCTGATATACCTGCCAATTCCTGACTCATTGTACATTCTTCCATCAATTACTATTTTCATAATTCTTCTCACTACCTAACTGCTCATATATATCACTTAATTTTTTAGCAATTGGGTCCCAATCATAAATCCTAGTAACCATATCTTTAGCATTCTTGGCAATTTTCTGGTAAAGATCCACATCAGTTAATAATTCAACAGCCATCTCAGCAATCCCCTTTGGATCATCTCTAATCATAATCTCCTGGTTATCTTCAGCCTCAGTGCCTCTAATGCCAATTGAGGTGGTAACAACCGGCAGGCCAGATGCAAAGGCTTCAAAATTTTTATATCTAGTTCCGCCTCCGCCATAAATAGGAGCCACTAAAATTGATGCTTGCTGGTAAATCTCTCTAACATCCTTCACCTCATCCACTCTAACATCTTCTTTTTCAATATCAGAGAAAAAATCCTTGGCATTTTTACCAATTATCCAAAGCTTGGCATTTTTTATCTTAGACTTAATTTCTGGCCAGACTTTGCTAACCAAAACCCTAACTGCTTCCCTGTTCTGCAGCCAGGTAAAATTTCCTAAATATAAAATAGTCGGTGTACTTGATCTTTTTTCTAACTTTTCAGAAAAAAATTTACTATCCACCCCGTTTGGTACAATATCAACATCCAAGCTTGGAATTTGAAAAAGCATTGACTTTTTATCATCATCTGACATAGCTACCACCTTTTTTGCTCTTTTCCAATAAGTCAGTTCCCAAAATTTCATTTTTATCACATCTAAATAAAGCAGTTGTTTAATAATTGGTATTTTAAATCCATCTGCAAAATGCTTATAAACTAAATATTCAATCGTTTGCTCAGCCAGCAGTATTGGGATATTAGTTTTAGGAATATGTGGCATTACATAAAAAGTCTCTGCATGGATTAAATCAAATTCTTCCTCTCTAAGCTTTTTTTCAATCTCTTTTTTTTCCCCTTTTGCCCAATTTCTTATCACCAAAAATGGATAAAAACTAAAACCTGTTTTAAGGATGTTTTTTAAAGTCCATGGTTTCTGTGCTCTTTTAAAAACTCTCACTTCCTGGCAATATTTCTCCAGCTCCCCCACATATTTTCTTTCACTCTCTTTCTTTATTAAACAGAATAAAGTTATCTGATGGCCTAAAGACGACAATCTTTTTATTAAATTATATGAACGAGTTTGGCCCCCAGTTAATAAAGGATATGGTAAGTAGGGTGTTAACATGAGGACTCTCATAATTTATCTTGGTTCAGGATCATTTTTTTCATCAAACTCATTTGCTAATTTAGATAAATCAACAATGTAAAACCTAGGGTTTTGTTCTATTGGATAAAAATGCCTTAGTACCCATGAAGTTCTTTCATCTTTGGCAGTTGATACATAAAATGTCACTCCATAATCTGCAATCAAATCTTTGACAGAAGTCGGTACAAAAGGCCAACCCGCTCTATTGGTCTGATATAAAAAGGCAGTATCACCATTATATGGAGCAAGAACCACTGCATCTTCTGGGGTTAATTGATCTATCTTTTTGCCTGCCTCAACAATGACTGGATTGTTAATGCGGTATAGCTCGATTACATGTTTATAGCTAAAATAGAATGACAATATAAAAAGGAGTAATCCCACCGTAATGGTAAATATCCTAGGAAGAAAAATATTTTCTCCCCTAATTAGCCTCAAAAATCCTGAGGAAAAAAATACTGCCCCTATAGGAACAAATAAAAGCTGGTAATAATTATGCCTTACATTTCCAGTTGCAAAAATAATAAAGTACAGGAAAATAGATAAAAGCCAAAAATGGAAGAAATAGTTCCCGTTTTTAGGCCTCATTATAATTCCCAGTAAAAATAGCCCTAGTCCTGTGGCGCCCAAAATTTCTCCCCCTATTCTTTCTGATACTATCCACCAAAAGAAAGCTGGCCTAAGCCTAATCCCATCTGCATTCATCAACCAAGAAGATGCTGGAATTCCTTGGGGCTGTTGTAATATCCAAAGCCTCCATAAAATAAATGGAAATATTGCGAGTAGAGAAAAGATTAAAAATCTTTTTAAAACTCCTTTTTTCCTTAACACCAAATAGAAAAGGGGCAGATAGAAAAAAATCGCCCATGGCTTTATTAAAAATGCCACCGAGGTAAATATAAAAGCTGGCACTAAACTATTTATTTTTTCCTCTTCTATCCATTGGCTAACAAAATAAATCATTCCCAGAGAAAAAAATATAAATGTTGGTTCAGGAAGAGTGGACCTTGAAAAAAAAATATTAAAGGGAAGCATTGTAAAAGTGAGTGCTGAAAAAAAAGCGAGAAATCTATCTGAATATTTTTTTACTATTAAATAAAGAAAAATGATGCTTCCCAAAGAAAAAATAGAGGAAACTAACCTATGAAATAGGTCTCCTGTACCAAATAAAAGATATAATGGATAAACAAAAATATTATAGATAGGAAATTCTACAAATCTAAATCTTTGAGGATTAGGAATGGGAGTTTCAGCATTCCCTGACATATCATCATACTTTGGGATAAATGGATTGAATCCTTCCCTTATAAAATTTCTGGTTACAGCTGCTGTATCAGCTTGCCTCCATGAATGCCAATCTGCAATTGGAGCATCTATCATCCAAAACCTTAAAATAAATCCTAAAATTACAAGTAGTAAAATCGCAATTTTTTCGTTTTTTAATAAATTTAAAAACATTTTAATCCTTTAAAATACCTAAATTTAAACCCAGTAACATCCAAAAAAGTGAGGCCACCTTTGATGCTTCAAATACATCTATAAATGTTCCGTTCACCAAAAAAGCGATAATGACTGAAAGGCTGCCTGCCGAGAAAAAACGTATCCACTTATCATCATTTCTTAAACCCTTAGCAATTTTCTTCCAACAAGCTACTAAGATTAATATGAAGGCAATTGTTCCCAAAAGCCCTATCTCTCCTAAAGATCTTAAAAAATCATTATCTGTAGCAATGCCTAAAGATGAATATCCAGTTCCCAGTAAAGGATTTTTCAAAAAGGCATTTATGGCTCTGGGCCACTCAATATCTAATCTAATCTGAAAGGAACGGTAAACTCCAAGTTGGGTGGTATCAATAGGTTCTCCTGGAGTTATATCTGTGGCTGTCTGGCCTGAGGGAGAAGCAAAAGAGGAGATACTGGCAGAGTGGCTTGAAGTTTTGTATGCTACAGTTGGGATATTCAGTTTACTTCTTATGTTTTGGTCCAGATTTTTGCCTGAATATCTTTGTCCCAAATTGAGAAAATTTACTGTTATTGTTGATACAAATCTATCCCGCAGTTGTGAAGGATACAATAAAATTAAGATTGAAAAGATAAATATAAGTAATAAATATTTTTTCTTTTTTACAAAAAGAAGGCTGCTGACTATCCCTACAAATGCAGCTACAAATGAGATTCTAGCTGCAGTCATCATAAGTACTAATAACGATAATCCTCCCAAAAGTGCGATCCATATCTTAAATAATTTCCCAGCTGCAAAAAATAGAGCCGTTATTAGGACTAAAGCTATCGCCAAAAATACTGCTAAATCATAATGCCCTGCAAAAGTGGAATTTACTCTGGCACCTGGAGTTAAGCGTAAACTTAAACCTTTAGAAAATTCAGAATTGGTGGTAGATATGACAGGCCAATCCAAATATTGTTGGCCTAAAGCATAGATATTAACTAAAAGCAAAACTAAAGTAAGAGTAATAAGAGTAATTATCAATCTTTTTTTGGAATTAATTACCGCTGCTACAACTGGCAAAAGCAAGATAAATTCAACCCTTCTAAAAAAATGGATAATCCCTAAATGAGGAACTACAGTATGGGTGAGAAAAATTGCTGAAAAAGTGGAAACAATTCCTATAAAGAAAAACAGTAGAATTAACCTATTAATATTATCTTTAATAAGTATCTTAACTTGACTGGAAAGCACTATAAAAATAGCCCAAAGCCCTATTGTCAGGGCAATAAATATATCTTCTAATCTTACTGCCACAAAGGTTCCACTAATATTTAAAAGTGGATATTTGGGATAAAGAGGAATAAATATAAATAACCCCAAACACAAATAAAAAATCACAGAATTTAAGGAATTTGTTAGCTTAGATAAAGTCATATTTTAAATAACCTCCTACTCTCTTTATAAATAAGCATCATTGCTATAACAATCCCTAACCAAACTAAATATCTAATTAATATATTAGAGGGATAAAATTTCAGTGTGGTTTTAGTAAACCAGGCATTATTGTCTATTTCAAATTTTGTGGAACCCCAGAACTTTTCAGAACCATCAGAGTAAAATGGTTCAAATCCATTGACATATAGAGAATCCCTTAAGGGATAAACTAGCTCTTCTAAGTATGTTGAATCTGTATGCCTTTTAATAGCAGTCCAGGAATATTCAGGTGGATGGTTAATTTTGAGAGGAGGAAATAGAAAATGGGACTTCTGCTGATAATTTTTCAAGTAAAATGGCACAATAAATTCCCTAAAGTTATCTGAAAAATAAGCAGCTACATTAGGAATTTCAGTGGTATCTCCACTCAAGGTTGATTTATCAGACGAGGGAAGCGGCCTAAAGTCAGAAATATTGGAAGGAGCAGGCCATATCATATATATTAAAAGCAGTAGAGAAAAAACTGTATAAATTTTGCTTATCATTGGAAAAGTCTAGCCCTGCCTAACTTGTAATGAAACTCTTTTATCTTTCTTTCCCCTATCACTTCTGCTGGAACCCCGCCTACTATTTTAAAATCCAAAACATCTTTTGTCACCACTGCCCCAGCAGCAACCGCTGCTCCTTTACCAATTTTTACGCCAGGCAAAATTATTGCTCTGGGTCCAATAAAAACATAATCCTCAATAATAACTGGGGCCGAAATTGGAGAAAAATCTTCAGAGTTTATATCATGCTCACTATTATAGATTAAAACCCCAGAGGCTATATCAACATGGTTACCTATTATTAAACTATCTCTTCCATCTAGAAAAGCATTGTCACCAATAATTGTGCCTTCACCAATTTTTATCTTAGATGGGTAAAAAAACTTGGCGCCCATGTGTATTCTTGAACCTTTGCCAATTCTCACTCCTGCCATTTTATAAATAAATAATCTAAAAAAATGTGAAGGGAAAAAACCAACCCAAGCTAAAATAAGCAGCTCAAAATCTAATGCCCAATTTAGTAACCTATTGCCAATCTTTTTGGAAGCTTCATTACTTGTTAGTGGTTTGCCCATACGATCATAAAACAAAGCCATATATAAATTATACACTGAAGAGTTTCATTTTGAAAACTTTTCAAAAACCTTGAGTACTTCTTTGGCCATTTGCTTCCAAGAAAACTTTTTAACTCTTTTTAAAGATTCTTTGGCTAATTTCTGCCTTAATTTAGTATCAGATATTACAGTTCTGATAGCCTGCTCTATTTGATCTAGCGAATATGGATCAAAAGTAAGCCCAGCCTTACCAACTATTTCTGGCAAAGAGGAAACATTAGAGACAATAACAGCTGTTCCAGTAGCCATTGCTTCCAAAACAGAAATACCAAATCCTTCATATAGAGACGGCTGTATAAAAGCTTTTGCTCCTTTTATCAATTGGGGCAGTTCTTCAGTTGCTACATATCCTAAAAACTCTACTCTATCCTCAATCCCTAAATTTTTAGGAGTATTTAATATCTCTTCATACATCCAACCCTCTTTTCCTTCACCCTTGGATTTACCAATAATCTTTAACTTTAAACCCTCTATTCTGGAAACAGCTTCTATTAACCTAACCAAATTTTTTCTGGGTTGAATAGTCCCTATATATATAATGTAGTTATCCCCTATATTATATTGCTTTTTTATTTTTTCAACTTTTAACTTTTCACTTTGAACTTTGAACTTATCTCTGTCATATCCTGGATAAGCTACAGTCACTTTATCTTTATTAATTTTATATTCAGATAGGATATCTTTTTTGGAAAAGTTTGAGATAGTAATTATGTGGTCTGCATTTTGAATAGAATACTTAGTCCAATTAGTAAGTTTCCAAAGGTCATCACCCTTAAACATTTGGGGGAAGTGTAAAAATGATAAGTCAAAAATAGTAGCTATTCTTTTAACTGGGGAAAACCTGGGAATATAATGCGTAGGAGAAAAAAATAAATCTATCTTGCCTTTGTTAGTATATAGAAATAAAGGTAATGCAACCCTGGTCCAAAGCCTTTTGGGTTTTAGGATTTTATATTTCCAGCCTAACCTTTCTTTTGGTAAATCATCCAAAGGCTTATCTGGTAATAAAATTATGTACTCATTAACATGGTCTATTTTCTCGATATTCCTCAAAAGCTCAAAGGCCACTTGAGATGACCCTAGTCTTTGGAAAACATTAGCCTCATACCCATCAATAGCAATCTTCATTTCACTAACCTCCTGTAAACTGCTGCTGTCTGCTCTGCGCATTTTTCCCAGGAAAATAATTTAGCCCTGCTAGATCCTTTAGCAATAAGTTCACGCCTCATCTCTGTATCTTCCATAACTATCTTAATCTTTTTTTGAATATCTTCAACAGAATACGGATCTGCCAACAATGCAGCATCTCCAGCCACTTCAGGCATAGAAGAAACTTTGGAGGTAATAACAGCTAACCCAGAGTAAAATGCATCAACTATTGGCAGCCCAAATCCCTCATACAATGAACAGTAAACTAAAACAGATGCTGACTGGTATAGCAATCCCAATTCATCCAAATTTAACCAGGGAATTGTCTGGCCGGCAATTACCAGATGATAACCAGATGAGGCCACTTTAATCCTTTCCAGATTCCTCCTTTCCCCAATTCCTCCTATTGCCAGAATAAATCTTTGGGGAAGATCATATTTTTCTCTAAATTCTTTTATTTGGATCTGGGATGCTTTTTGGAAATTCATTGTTGGGCCTTCATATATGACCTTAATTTTTTTCTCAGGGATTTTTGAAACTTCCATCAAATCCTTTTTTGTTGATTCTGACACTGCAATCACACAGTCTATTTCCCTTTCTATCAGCTTCAGCCTTCTTGTATGTACATCTACAATCTGTGGATATGACCACTCTGGATATTTTATAGCTACAAGATCATGAACTGTTGTAACCTTGATAGCCTTAGAGGGAGGTTGAGTCCAATCTGAAGAGTGGAAGATATCTAAAAACCCTAAAAATTTTTCAATTGATATATTTCTCCATCTGTTAAATAACATTTCAAAAAGTTTAGGAGGCAATCTATATTTTTTAACATTCTTCAAATTACCAAGGTAAGGCTTTCTTAAAGAGAAGTAGAGATAAACCATTTCTAAATCATCTATTTGAAAAAGTTGGCTGGCTAAATTTTGTGTATAGGTAGCTACCCCTCCTCTATGAGCTAACTGTGAAATATCCATTCCCACCCGTATTTTTCTAACCATATTACTATTTTAGTCTTTTTTGCGAAGAATTTCTGCAGCCCCTACATTATCTATCATGTAATAATTTTCTAAAATATATTGATCAATATCTTTGGCAAAATCAGTAATTTTCATTCCTTCAATTTCAACTGTCCTGTCAGCCACAATAATCTCGGGTTGGTCTTTTTTAATTCCTGCTAATATTTTATCCTCTGCAACTTTCAAAAACCAGGGAAACTGAAATACAAAAACCTCTCCTGCGGGTAGGGTTTGTGACATTTGATAAAGATGCGGAGCTGCTCCAAAGACAAAAATTTTATCTCCCTTATTTGTATACTGCTTAACCTTTTCTGCAATCCCGTAAGTTGATTTATCAAAGAAAAATACCATGTTAGATAAATGGCCCCTATAAAAAATGTTTTGCCACCAAAGAGTAACAACCAAATAGAAAGAAGTTAAGATAAAAAGCGCTTTTTTCTTGGGTAATGAATATACTCCTATAGCCGTTCCCAGCATTGCAAAGGGGAGAGAAGGTTGAAAGTGGACAAAGTTTGCCCTATCAAATGCCCCAACTGCGGACCCTATCAAAAAAAGGGAAAGAATAACTTTAAACCTTTTATCTTTGTACAAAAAATAAGATAGCGATGCTGTATAAACTACTAAAACTCTGGAAATAAATCCAAAATTCTCAGGAATTTGTGTACCCGATGAGGCGTAAATAGTTAAATTAAAAACAATGGTCCAGTACCAAAAATCCTCAAACACACCGATCCAAATAAAGTATAAAACCATTAAAAGAATTGGTGGAAGAAGTCCCACAAGATATTTAACTATTTCTTGTTTACTTTTTTCTGACCATAATATATAAATGAATACTAAAATAGATAAGGGAATCATTGTCTGCTTAAAAATTATTCCCAATCCAAGAAATATTCCAACCAGAAAGAACCTTTTTCTGTAAAGTAAATAAAATGCGGGTAAAAGAAATAGCGGTAAAAAATTATCTATCCATAAAACCCATCCTTCAAAAAATGGCTGCCAGATTAAATATAAAAAGTTTACTAAAAGAGCTTTGTAGCCACTTTTTAAAAAATATCTTGAGATAAAAAATAAAAGTAAATGAGTAATTAATACCACAGAAATCAACCATGCTCTGGCAACAATTTCATTAACCATTCCTAAATTATCAAAATTAAAGGGTAAAAACATAAATCCAGGAAAATGTTGGTCCAAAATCTGGGAGTAAGGTTTAAGCCCATTATTTGTTAAATAAGGATAAATAAAAAGCTCTGGATATGGAAAAAAAATTAGTCTGGTTACGACTAGAGAATGAACCAGCAAAATAATACCTAGTAGTAGATAACACAATCTATCTTTTAACATAATGGTAAACAAAACCTACTCCATTAAAATTGCGAGTGTCAGTTTGCTCATATCCTAACTCTACCAATTTTTTTGAAAGTAACCTATTAGGATCACTAATCTGCACTAAATAATCAACTAAATAAACATCTTTAGAATTTCCCAGTGAAGAGTTTAAATCTGAAACTGAATTTTCATCTTTTGCTGGAAAATCTTTTAAGCCTCCCATGGCATTTAAATTTCCCTTTGAATAATAATCAAAAGGGGGCAATGTTCCAGAGCTTTCAAATAATATAGCTGATGGTTGAAGTTTTTCAAAAAAAACAACTAAGCCTTTCCAATCTTCTCTTTGATACTTTGGATTTAATAAATAAACCATGCTGCAAAAAAGTTCTATTAGAACAATGCTTACTAAAAAAATATATTGAAATCTTTTTTTAAAACTTAAAATACCTAAAGAGATTAAAATAATAAAAGCTGGGATAACAAATAAGACTCTGAAATAGTTATAGATAGGGATAAAAAATGAAATAATAGATGCTAAGCTAAGAGGAATTATTATCCAAAAAAGAAGAAGCTTAACTGCAAAATCTTTTAATGATCTAACTGCCCGCCAATAAAGATAGATGAATAAACTGCAAACTGGCAGGAGTAAGAGTGTATAAATAACTTTATCAGCCAAACTAATTCTGCCGATAATAAATTTAACAAAAGTCAGGGGCAGTGCCTTAAAATCAAACTCCCCTACTATAAATTTCCATGTTGGTAAATTAGCAGAGGCTACAGATCCAACGTCAAATTGATTTAAAAATGTAGGAAGATGCCAGAAACCTGCTAAAACTGCTGCGCTAAATGCCATAATCCACTTTTTAAGGATTTCTTTTTTAAATAACAAAATAAAAAGTAGCTGGGAGGGAAAAATAAAGTAAGCCACATAATCAGATGCCAGAACAGCTGCATTACTCAGAATAAGAAAAATTAAATTAATTTTTTCTCCTTTAATTAATTTTATGAGAAGTAAAATATTAACTGAGACAGCCAAACAGGCAAGTGCATACATTCTGGCCTCCTGGCTATAGTAGATATGCAAAGGATTAAGGCAAATTAGCAGTGCTGCAACTATACCAAGATGTCTTGAAACTAACTTTTTGCCGATAAGATAAACAACCCAAATATTTACCGTCCCAAAAATTACCGATGGCATCCTTACTGCAATTTCAGAGTAACCAAAAATTTTAGTCCAAAACCATAAAATTATAAACCAGCCAGGAGGATGAAAATCAGCTTTAGCATATTGGGTAATTAAATCAAAAAAAGAATAGTTCTGGGCAGCTTGGGTATTAATTGCCTCATCCAGCCAAAGACTTTGATTTAAGCTAACTAAGCGGAGTATTAATCCTACTGATATAATCAACCATATCATTTTTTCTTCTCCAGCTCCCAAATTTTAATCATAACTTGCAGTTGATAAACCATCATCAGATAAGTTAGACAAAAACCATAAAATCCATCTAAAAATCCTGCGTGTTTTATATATCTTGTTAAAAATTCTCTAGTTGGTTTCCAAAAAAAGTTTGCCCAGGAGAATCTCTCTCCTGCTAAATATAAATTTTGAGCCTCAATTGTGGAATATCTATTTTGCCTATTAATAAAATCCTCAATTGTTCGGTATCCAAAATGTTCAATTGCTAACTCTTTTTTGGCAGGTAGGTCTAAAACTAATCCTTCAACTTTAGGATAAAGATGGATTTTTTCCTCCCACCCCACTTTTCCCTTTTTAAAAAATCTCACATGCCTATCAGGCCACCAGTTGGTATGGGCAATCCATTTACCAAAAAAAATATTTTTTCTGGGAATATTAACTGCTGCATATTTATTCTCTGATTTTATTTCTTTAAGTTTTTTCCATAAAGTTGCTGTTAATCTCTCATCTGGATCCAAAATTAAAATCCAATCTCCACTTGCTTTTGATACTGCAAAATCACGGACTTTTTCTACATATTCAACTAAAGTATGGGTAAAGATTTTAGCCTTAAAACTTTCAGCAATTTTTAAAGTATTATCTCCAGATCCTAAATCTAATATGACAATCTCATCACCCTTTCCTTCTACGCTCCTTAGGCAATCTTTCAGAACATCTTCTTCATTATAAGTAACTATTACTGTTGAGATCATAAATTCATAAAAGCCTCCTCATATCTTTTGGCTATCTTTTCCCAGGAAAATTTCTTAGCCTGATTTATAGCTTTAGCCTTCCAATCCCCTTTTAATGCTTGTTTAATTGCTTGAGCATAATTTTTGATGTCTGAAACATCAACTAAAATCCCTGCCTCCCCTATTATCTCATTTCTTGTCTCATCATTTGGAGCAACTACTCCTAAGCCCGATGCCATAGCTTCAAGGTAAACTATTCCAAAAGCCTCTCTTTCCCAGGAAGGTAGTACAAAAAGATCAGCACTCCTATATACTTTTGGCAAGTTTTTATAATCTGCTTTCATAATTTTAAATCTATCTCCTAGTAATCTTTTACCCAAATCCTGCAGTTTATCTTTCTCCTTCCCTTCTCCAACTAAGACTAAAGATACATCTTTTAATGAACTTAATGCTTTAATAGTCCTCTGATGATATTTATACCAAACCAATGCCCCCACAGATAATACAACTGGCCCTTTGAGTTTCAAATCTTCCCTTTCCCCATTTGGCTTAAATTTATTTAGATCCACACCATTAGGGATTTTAATTACCTTGCTTCCCCAAGCCCATTTTTTTGACCATCTATACATGGAATCCGTTAAAGCAACATATAAATCAGGCTTAGAAATGGCAATATTAAAAATCTCTCCTTTTCCAATTCCAGCTTGTCCAGTAATTGCCAGCTTGTAATTTTTTTGAAGCCTTCCCAAAGACGCCTTTAAACTTTGTACTCCTCCGTTTACTGCAATAACTATCTGATACTCACCCTTTAAAATCTCATCCAAAGAATCAGCTTTATCCCCAGATAAAATATTTACCTCATGTCTTTTGCTCAGTTCCCTGCTTAACTCATAAACAAAGGTTTCAGCCCCTCTTTGAACACTATCTTGGTACCTACTTAAAAATGCTATCTTCATATAATTTAATTTCTCTTAATATATGCCCTATATCCACCTTCTTTAATGGAAGATATACCCAACAGGTCCTCTGATAAAGGTATTCTATCTTCAGATAAAATTATAGTGTAAACAGGAAACCTTTTACTAATCTCGTCAGGATACAGCCACCCTAAACTGTTATCAGTATAACTTTGATCAGGAACTCTTCCATATGCTTTAAATAAATATCTCCATCCCTCATAGTTATGGCATATTCCCCTTCCTTCAATAGCAAAACTTTTATCACCTACCATACCCATTACTTTATTAATTAACTTTTCTTTAGGGCCTAAACTAAATTCATCTGATGAATTTAAGACTGTATTAATGCCCAAGAGAGAAACAATTAATATTAAACCAAAGGCAATCCACTTCATTTTTTTGTTTAGTTCCCCTATCAAAATTGCTGGTACAAAAATAAAGAGAGCGAGAAAAACTAAAGTATAATATTCATAAGAACCCCCAGGATAAATAAGATAAAAAAGGGCCGAGACAGTTAAAAATAGGGCTAAAAGTTTATTAGGAAATTTCCTACTATTTAAATTTTTTCCTATGAAATATAAAACTAATCCTAGAGAAATTATGGATAACCAAGAGGGAGAATATGTTCTTTGGGTATATTTATTAATTACTTCATAACCTGTTGATAAAGATAAGGCTGAACAGCCAAAATTTACTTCATCTGCATTAGGAGCTCCAGGTTTTAAATGCCAAAATCGACCCATGCTATCAAATAACGTTCCAAATTTTTCTGGTGGATTAAAACTAACCTGTAATTGATGGTTACTTTCCAAAAGTTTACTAAGAACTCTCAAATTACTGAAATTATGGTTCATATCAAAAATAATTAGTGGCCAGTAAAAGATTAGAAAAGCAGCTGAGCATAAGATGATTAACTTAATATCCTTAAAGTGCTTATCCTTTATAAAGTACCAGACACCTATCAAAAGAAGTGGAAAGGGGGGTAGATGGGTTTCAAAGATAAGTCCTGCTAGTCCTGCAAATAAAATCCACCACCATTTATTTTTTTTTACTAATACTAAGGATAAAAATAAAAGCACTGCTACTGAAGGCCCAAACATGGGGTTCCAGTATTTTTGATCAAAGAAAACAAACAAAGGTAAAGTTGCATATAATAAAGAAGAAATAACTGCCACAGTCAAATTAAAAACTCTTTTTCCTGCCAAAAAAATAACTGCTGTAGTAATTACTCCTAAAAAGGCTGCAAAATAGGCAGTAATTAAAGGATCTCCTCTTGATAAAGCCAAAAGGATAGCTGTTAAGTAGACTACATAGGGCCCAATATAAAATTCTAAAGCAGCTGCAACCAAACCAATCCAAATAGGATGAGGGTTCAAAACTTGAGTCCAAGCATAAGTGGCTTGATATTCTTCATCTAAATTAAATACATATAAATCAGGCAAACGGTTAAACCTTAAAAAAGCAGAAATAATTATGATAATTATTAAAAATAGATAAACTCGATATTTTTTTATTAAAGTCCACATTTATTGTAGTTTTCTTATTATTTTTGCAGGAACTCCAGCTACTAAAACTTGTGAGGGAACATCTTTTGTCACCACTGCCCCAGCAGCTACCATGGAATTTTCTCCAATTGTTACCCCAGGTAGAATTGTTGCACAAGCACCTATTACAGAACCTCTCTTTAAAATGGTAGGTGAACTGATAGGAGGAAAATATTTTTGTAATGGATGGTCTTTATATCCAACGTTCATATGGGTTAAAATTGTAACTCGTTGAGCCAGAGTTACTTCATCTTCCAAAATTACTTTATTATATAAATCTATTAAAGCTTCATCTCCCAAAAAACATTTTTGTCCTAAACTTAATCCTTTTAATCCTTGATGGTGCCAGTTAAAAAAATGGACATCCATAATAATAGAATCTTGGCCTATTTTTGCTCCTCCTAATATGAGTACCAATTTTCTCAATTGGGGCAAGAATAATAATTTATAGAATATTTGGAAAAGACTAAAGATAAAAAATTTAAAAGCTTTTTTAAGACCGACTTCTTGAATCGCTTTCATGTTAATATTCTTAGACTATTTGAAGTCTTGCATTCCTAGGATTATAATAACATAACTTTATATTGTAAAAATTTATTAAAATAATATGTCAAAACCTTATCTTTCTTTAGTGCTAGCGCTTTATAATGAAGGACCAACTTTAGAACACAGCCTAAAAAGTATTTACCAATCTTTAAATAGCACTAAGAAATCTTGGGAAGTAATTCTAGTGGAAGATAAGAGCACTGATAATACCCTGGAAAGGATACAAAAATTATTGCCTAATTTAAAAAATACTAAACTGATTACACACCAAGAAAACCAGGGGCGGGGAAGAACTGTTAGTGATGGAATCAAAGCTGCTAAAGGTATTTACAGTGGATTCTTAGATGTGGATTTAGAAGTTTCATCCGAATATATACCACTATTTATTAAAGAATTAGAAAAAGGATTTGATATGGTTGTGGCTAATAGATTTTATGAAAAAAACTTTAGAGCAATCACAAGAGTCGTTAGCTCCGTGGGTTATAAAATAATCGTTAATACTCTTTTACATCTTCCTATCAATGATACTGAAGCCGGGTACAAATTTTTTAAAACAAACAAAATACTGCCTGTATTATCAAAAATTACAGAGAAAGGATGGTTTTGGGATACTGAAATTTGTGCTAGGGCCTACTGGACAGGACTAAAACTTAGCCAAATACCAGTTCTATTTGTTAGAAATACTAACAAGAAATCTACGGTCAGATTAATACCTGACACTTTGGATTATCTGATAAAAATATATCAATTCAGAATGAAAAATTCTGATAATTTTAAATAATTAAATGCCAGTTAATAACTACATTATACCTTTGCACAAACCCTTTTGGGGAAGGGAGGAAGAAAAAGCAGCTGTGCTAGCTATGCGTAATGGAATAGGAATCGGGGATTTAAGTTATAGTGAAGAATTATCTAAAGCATTATCGAAATTAATTGGCAGCAAATACGCTCTTCCAGTTGGCTCAGGTACTTCTGCACTGGAATTAGCCTGCGCTTGTATTTTAAAAAAGGGAGATGAGGTCATTTTACCCTCCTTCACCTTTTCCTCTTGTGCAAATGCTGTGCTTTTGGCTGGTGCAAAACCTGTCTTTGCAGATATCGATATTCAAACTTACAACATTGATCCGCTAGAGATAGAAAAATTGATCACTAAAAAAACAAAAGCTATCATGGTCGTGCATTATGCTGGCATGGCAGCTGATATGGCAGCAATCAATAGAATTGCCCAGAACTATAACCTTTTGGTCATTGAAGATGCAGCCCATGCCTTAGGGGCAAAATACCAGGGAGTGCATTTGGGAACTATCGGCACAATAGGCTGTTACTCATTCCATGGCACTAAAAATGCCGTTTCTGGAGAAGGCGGGGCCTTTATTACCAGTGACTCTAAAATTCATAAAGTAGCTGAGATTATCAGGGAAAAAGGAACAAATCGCTCTTCATTTATGAGGGGTGAGAGAAGAAAATATTCTTGGGTCAGGATCGGACGAAGCTTAATTTTATCTGATATTTTATCAGCAATAGCTCTAGTACAAATCAGAAAATTAAACCAGATTACCACCTTAAGGCAAGAAAAAGCCCAAAATTTATTGAAGAAGTTGCAGATACTCTCTTCAAAAATCATTTTACCTATAGTAAGCAGTGGAACTGATCCGAACTGGCATATTTTTGCCATACGGGTACCCAGATCTTCCCGCAACCGTATTATAAAAGACCTTAAATCTTATGGAATTGAAGCTGCTTTTCATTTTTTACCTCTCCATACCTCACTGATGGGACAACAACTGGGTTTTAAAAAAGGAGATTTAGCAGTAACAGAAGAGGTTTCCCAAACATTAATTAGATTGCCAATTTATCCACAGCTGAAAAATAGTGAAATTGATTATCTGGTGGATGTGTTAAAGAAAATACTTTAATAATTTATTCTTCCTTTCTTATATAGACTCTATATCCTCCAGCTTTAAAAGACTGTAACGTTGATAAATCTTCATTCAAAGGTATTCTATCTTCTGAAAGAATAACTGTATACTCTACCTTTATTTTACTTATTTCACTGGGATATAACCATCCTAGGCTACTATCTGTATAGCTTTGAGCAGGTGTTCTTCCATATACCTTAAATAAATATCTCCAACCTTCATAGTTATGGCATATTCCCCTTCCTTCAATAGCAAAGCTATCACCTACCACACTCATTACTTTACTAATTAACTGCCTTTTAGGGCCTAAACTAAATTCATCAGAGGTTCTTAAAACAGTATTAATGCCTAAAAAAGAAATAATAAATATTAGAATTAGTGAAAACAGCTGCTGTCTTTTTTTAAGCCCACTAATTAATATTCCAGGTACAAATATAAATAACACCATAATAGAAAGAGTGTAGTATTCTGAAGAAGCCCCGGGATAAATTACAAATGAAAGAAGCGCCACTAATAGAAAAAGGGCCAATAATTTATACTCTTTATTTTTACTGCTTTTGCTTACCCAAAAGAAATAAATAAGTAAAAATAAAGTTAGTATAGATAAGAGGGATGGGGCATCTGTTCTACTAGAGTGAAGATCCATATTTTTAAATTCTGATTTAATTGTTAGAGGGTTGCAGCTAAAATTTATTTCATCTGCATTTGGGTTTCCAGCTCTCAAGTACCAGAATCTTCCCAGGCTATCAAAAAGGGATTTAAACTTCGTCTCTGGATCAAATGCAATCTTCGATTGGCTAAAACTACTTTTAATCCGGGCAAAAGCAGTTAAATTACTAAAATCATGGTTAAGATCAAAAACAATAAGCGGCCAATAAAAAAATAAAAATACTAAAACACAACTCAAAAATAATTTTAAATTCTTAAAATATTTATCTTTTAAAAAGAAAAATAATCCTATTAGGAAAAGGGGGGCGGGTATTAGATGAGTCTCTAAAACCACTCCAAAAAGTGCTGCATATAAAATCCAAAACCAAGCATTTTTTTTAATTAAAACAATTGTCAATAGTAAAAGAACTGTTATTAGATTGGAAAACATAGTATTCCAATATTTTTGATCATAAAAAACAAATAAGGGTAAGGTGGCATATAATAATGAGGCTACAGCTCCTGTGGTTAGATTAAATATTTTCCAGCCTACAAAAAATATAACAGTTGTAGTAATCACACCCAAAAATGCAGCAAAGTAGGCAGTAATCATTGGGTCACCTGAAGATAACCAAAGAAGGAATGCGCTAAAGTAGGTAAAATAAGGTCCTAGATAAAATTCTAAAAAAGAGGCGCTTACACCAATCCAGATAGGATGAGGGTCTAAAACTTGGGTCCAGGCATAAGTTGCTTGATACTCTTCATCAAAATTAAATACATAAATATTATTTAAATTATAAAACCGTAAGAAAGCCGAAAGCCCAACAATTACACTTATTAAAATATAAATTTTAAATTTTTTAAGTAATGTAAAAATACTCATTTTAATCAAAAAATCTATATCTAAAAATTGTCCAAACAGCTTTTAGTCCATCAAAAAAATTAATCTTCTTGCCCTCCTCGTAAGTTCTTGGTATAACCTTTATAGGAATCTCCAATATTTTGGCTCCTTTTTTTAAAAACTTGGCAGTTATTTCAGGCTCAAACTCAAACCCCCTGCTTTTTAGTTTAATTCCGTCAAGGCAGCTTTTTCTAAAAACTTTATAACATGTTTCCATATCAGTCAGGTTGGAATTAAAAAGCAAATTGGTAAGATTTGTTAAAATCTTATTAGCAATCAAATGGGAAGGCAAAATAGTTTTATTCTTACCCCAAAACCTAAGAGGATAATCTATGAGCCTGCTTCCATATACTACTTTTGTACGGTTTTGCAGAATTGGTTTAAGTAAAATAGGGTAGTAACTGGGATCATATTCTAAATCAGCATCTTGAATAAGGATGATATCCCCCGCTGCAATTTTTAATCCATCTCTTATAGCTGTGCCTTTTCCTAAATTATTTTCATGAAAAATTTTTTTTATACCCCTCTCATCTCTTATTTCTTTAGAAGTGGCGTCTGTTGAGCCATCATCAACAACAATAATTTCTTTTTTAATCAGGCCTGGTAATTTAACAGCATAAACTCTTCTTAAAATTTCATTGATAGTTTTCTCCTCATTAAAGACTGGAATAATTATCGATAAAATCATTTGTTAATTTTTCTGGCAATAACCAATATAGAAGTTCCCACTGGTGGCTCAAAAATATTTTCAAGCAATAAAAAAATGGGAGAGATTAGATTAAATATTTTAATTTTTCCTTCACTAACTTGGGTTTCTTTAAAAAATTTACCTGCAATGAACCATCCGATACTTCCTAGAAAATTTAAGTTTCTAATTTTAACTATTTCAAAATTGCACTCTTTTAGTAATCTTTCCAATTGTCCCCTTTCGTAACGCCGATAATGACCAATAGATTGATCAATTAAGTTATAAAGAAATTGATGTGCAGGCACAAGTAAAATTAGAATTCTATTAGTTGCTAATAATTTATGAATATTTTTAAGGGCTGCTTTATCATCCTTAATATGTTCTAAAACATTTATGCAAACTACAGTACTGAAATTTCTTTCCTTAAAAAAATACTTTCCACTTTCAACATCTCCAAACCCAATTTGGGCTTTACCTTGAACCCGTTTTTTAGCCTCTTTTATATAATCTTCATTTATATCTATAGCTAATAAATGCCCATACTTTGCTAGAAAACTGGTAAAATTACCTATTCCGCAACCAATTTCCAAAATAGGAGGAGTTAAATAATTACTAAATTGCTTCTTGGTCCATCTGTTATACCAGGTGGCTTGGCTCATTGATTCTAAAGTTTTGCTGGATTGATCAATCATAGAATTATTCTCTTTATTTTTCTCAAGGGGGTTAACATTTTAGCTGTGAGATATTTCAAACCAGAAATTTTTGTCCAGGGAGAGGCAATAAATTCAGGATTTTGATATAAAACTTCTGGAAATTTAAATCCATCTTTCACTTGATTCCCTATTTCATACTTAAATTTATCATATTCTCTTTTTTTAGAAGATCTTTTTAAATGAGTTACATGCAAAAATGGAGCATCCAAAAAAATAATCTTTTCTCTTTCCTGAATTAATTTTCCTTTATTATCAAAAAAGCCCTCTTTTCCGTAAGGCCAATCTAAATGTAGGCCAGAAATACTCTTACTGAAGGCTTTTAAACTCAAATGCCCGGTTTTGCCTAAAATTTTATATCTGCCTGCTTTCTCATCCTGTAAATGATAAATATCGCCAACTGGAACCACCATGGGTACAACTATGCCTTCAATTTTACTGCCAATTTTCTTAATTTCCTTTACCAGACTGTTAATAGAATCTTTCCACCAGATCTCATCTCCATCTAAAATTAGTATCCAGTCTGCCCTTGACTCTTCAAGCATCTTCTGGCGCATTTTAGTAAACTCAAGGGGGGTAACCTTTCCCACCTGTTTAAACTCAATCTTCTCTCCTTTAATCTTTTTTAACTCTTTTATAATATCTACAGTTCTGTCTTTAGATCCTGTATCATAAATCAATACTTTATCTACATAATCCACCACACTCATGACTGCAAAATACAAAAAATTTTCTTCATTATTCACAATAGTATTAGCCCAAACTTTCACTTTGATTTCCTTAATTTAAATATTAACCAAATTAGAGGATAGAGAAAATTAAAAGTCGTACCAGCTAATACTGTTAAAGATGCACCAATAACTCCATAACTTTGTATCATCAGATAACCTAAACTTCCGATTAATAATAAATGCCCAATTGATACCCATATAAAAACATCTGGCCTGCCAAAATAAAAAATAACACTATGGTGCACTGGTAAAGAGATTAGGAAAACAAGCATTGCTAGGAATAAAAATATAAATGGCATAATTACCTCCTGGTAGTTTGAACCTAAAAGTATTGGAATAAGATATATTAAGATAGGAATTGTTAAAATGCCCAATAAACATAGGCTCAAAACAAACAGTTGGAATTTTTTAAAATAAACTAACATATCTTTACTGCTTTGAAATGAGGCAAATTTTGGTGCTGCCACTAGCCCCAAAGCAGAAACCAGTTGCGGCATAACTTGAACCAGTTGAGTCGCAGCTCCATAAATTCCTACCTCCCTGCTAGAAAGTAGCGCCGCGTTTAAATAAATATCTAATCGGGCGGAAAATGCAGCTATAGCGGTGAAGACAGCAACAGGAATATTATACTTAAATAATTCTTTAGACAAACTAAATTCATCCTTGCTTGCTAAAATTTTCCTGGAGGGAAGGATAAAAAGAGTTACAAAAAAACCAAAAAATGGCATTAATATATATACTAATAGGCTGTTTTCAACATTAAGCATAAGAAAATACGCTAGTATAAGTATCAAGATTAATCTTAAAGAGTTAGTAAAAATATTCATCGCACTCCAAAGGAAATATTTCTGGTATGCCTGTAAAGAGGAAGTTGCAAAGCTAAAAAGTAAAGCTCCTCCTATACCAAAGCAGATTAATCTTAACGGTAAAATTAACTCCGCCTTATGAAAAACTTCAGTTGCTAAAAATGGAGCTAAAAAGAAAATAATCAAAGAGGATACAAACCAAGCCATCAATTTTATTTCCAGGCTTAGTTTTAAAAATTGGTATGCTTTTATGCTATTTACTGCCAAATTTGAAGATACAAAACGAATTAATCCGGTATTTGTCCCTAAATCTACTATATCTGCAATTAAAACTAGAGTTGTCAGGGCAATTGTGAGTAATCCAAAATCAGAGGGACCTAGCAGTCTTGCTAAGATTACATAGAATAAGGCTCCTAAAACCCCATTAATAAGCGTACCAAAAACTGTAATTTGAGATTGTTTAAAAGTGGCTGTTCTAATAATAGATCTGAGCATATAGCCATTATATAGTTAAATTTTTAGATTTGCTGTATCTTATTAAAAGTAATATTAATATAAGAACTGTCAGGGAAGAAATTATCAATCCAAAGTTAACATATTTCTGGGCCTCAAATTCCACAATATATTGTCCATCTTTATCAATTTTATATCCATTCAATAAACTATATACTGGCAGGGAAGGCTGACCATTCATCTTCCATAGAGAATCATAGTTTTGAGAAAAAACCAAAAATGATTCTCCTGCTAAACCCTCAATAGTTACTATATATTTAGTAGGATCTATCTTCTGATAAGTTATCTTTGGATTATTTGTATTATTAATATTTACATTAGCAAAATCCAAAACTCTATCCTGTAAGCTCTTTGCTTTATCCTGATAATTGAGCCATTCGTTTTTATCTATAGTTACTAATGCATTGACTACATTAATTGGTCCTGTAGAACTTATTTGTAAATCTTCTCCATCTTTTGGCAACTCCCCAACTTCAAACCATCTAATATTAGTCTTAGCTTCTACCTTAGTTGTTATTTCCCCAATCAATTGATCATCCTGATAAAATTTTAAATCTCCACTTCTTGAACTCTCCATTACTCTTACCAAAAGTATGTCATCTTTTTTCACTTTTAACTTTTCATTTTTCACTTTTAACTTTAAATTTCCCTCTCCAACTGCCCAGCCACCGCCTAAATCAAAATCTTGATTATCAATCTGGTATTTGTTAACTAAAAAATCCCTCCATCTACCTAAATCAGCTGACTCCCTTTTCCACCAGCCGCTTTGATTAGGTTCAAAATCCAGTTGGTTAGCAGGAAAAATTAAATCAGAAACTTTTATAAAACTGGCTGCCAAATCCACTTCAGTTTTATTATTTAAAATAATTTTGGCAGTGGGTAATTCATCAATTCTTTTTCCTAGCCCTGGGGATTCTTCTGCAAAAATTAGGGCATTTTTTGATAATTGTAAATTTGCACTTTTAGTTGCTTCCTTATAAATACTGTCAGATCCAATTACCCACCATATATTAGAGGGAGCAAAAAATCTATCTTGATGTTTAGTAGTTTTTAGAACAGGTATTTTCAGAGAATCTACTTTTGAAAGCCAGGGTAATTTGGAGAGCTGATCCAAAAAAAGATAATAATATCTAATATTATCTGGGTGCAAATTATCACGTCTTTGGTTCAGATATGGATAAACTATATATCCTATTCCTGCTACATCAAAAATTTCCCCCATATATGGAGCTTCTCTTAAGTAGTTAAGGGTTTCATAACTTCCTGTTATTCCTACTGCAAATGGTCTCTTTTGAGCATATCTTGATGCTTCGAGTAATGGATGGTTATTACTTACATGTCCAAGAGGCGCCTTAGTGGGAATCCAAAAAACTCTTGAGTAATTATGGTCATTTTTAAGATATTCACTTAACTCCAAATATTCAAGAATAAATAATGGCTGGGAAAGTAATCCAGTCATTTGACCTAAAAAAGCAGGCCTTATTAACCATACAAAATATATCAAAATTAAATATGGGATTATCTTAAAAATATAGCTTTTAAATTTACTTTTTCTTAAACTAATTTCCTGAATAGTTATAGCTATCAGAACACTGTAAGCTAAACATATATAAAAGTAGAACTTTGTGGGATCCCTAAAAAGGGAGAATCCAGGGATATGCGTAAATAACCAAGAATAAATTTGCCCAAAAGGATTCTGTGATCCCTTAGATAAAAAGACACCTAAAACTGCAACAATCAACCAAAAACCAACAACTTTATCTTTCCTCCGCAAAATTGGCGCAAGAAAAACTAAGATTGGAATAAAAATAAAATCCCATCCTAGATTAGATATTTGTCCAAAAATGTTTTTATACCAATGGGGTTGTTGTAGCAATAGTGCATGGCCAACTGAAGAAAAACTTAAGAAATCAACCTGAGAAATTCTTTCATAAGTTTGTGGCAATTGGGGAGTCTTTATTAAAATTGAAGGCAATATCCAATATGCATGAAATGAAATTAGTACAACTGCAAGAAACATCATACCTAAAAAAGATTGTTTAATTAACTCTAATCTTTTACCTATTTTTCTAAAAATTTCAAAAATGAAGCTTAAAAATAATATGGGTATTAAAAGATAAATAAATCTAATATCTAAAATTGATATTAGTAGAATTGAAGAAGTAAAATATAATTTATATCTGAAACTGTAAACATCCATCATTTTCAAAAAGAGATAAAAAACTAACGGTGAAATGGCATAAACTAAAGCTAAAGAAATCTGTCCTCCATCAAAAAGTAAAATAAAATAGCTATTTGCTAGATAAAAAAAGATTCCTAAATATTTTCCAAAACCTTTAATATTAAAGAACCCAAGCAGTTTTGATGAAGAAAAAAATCCTATTAAAAATACCAGTCCACCCATTAATTTTGTTTGCATGGATGGTGGAATTGATAAAGCTGAAAGAATACTAAATAAAGAGTGAAGTGGTTGAGCCCAAAGAGTTATGCCAGTGTACTCACCTAAACCATCAGCTACATTTGTTTCTCTAAAGATCCAGGGAATTATCTGTTCTGATACAGGAACATCATGCGGTAGGTGATAATCATTAGCTACTCTTACACCCGGTATCCAAAATATCCAAAAGGTAGAAATAAATAGCAGTAAAATTAAAATTGTAAATTTTTTGTCCATATCTATTTACTCAATCTTAAAATATAGAAAACTGTTCCTAGAATAATTAAAATGAAAATATATTCAGAAAAAATTAGTGCAAAACCAAAATGATTGGTAATTAGTATTAATCCTAAAAGTAACAATTCCAAAACTGAAAGGATAAATATATTTTGTATTAACTGATTATTCATCAATGCTTTCTGGATTTGAAATCTTTTATAAATATAACTATCAATAAAATTATAAAACTAATTCCGGCAATGATGAAACCTTTATATACACTTTTTTGCGGCTCAAATTCAAGATCAAATGTATAGTCTCCTGCTTTATCAACAAACCAGGCATTTCCATAAAGATTTGCCAAGATGTGCTTATCCGGAGTAACTACTGTCCCGTCTGATGATTTTAGTTTAAGTTTCCATCCCGGATGATAAGTCTCATTAAAAAGAAAAAAAGCAGGTTTAATTAACTTGAAATTACCTTTGTATGAGCTGGAAGTTTGTTTACTGAAATCTGGTAATGTTTCATCTGATCTAGAATTTATATTATTTTTATTTTCACTCATTAAGATAAGCGAATTATTTAAAAATCTTTCTATCTTCAGGTTTCTGATAGACATTGCCGAAATATCGGCCAGTGCAAATCTAATTGTTGCTTTCTGACTCATTGAATTTAAAGGTGGCAATGTAAAGTTAAAGCTTTGCCAATCATTTGAACTGTTCTGGGGAATAAATTGGTTTATGCGAAATTCTTTTCTTCCTGACAAATCTAAAGTATCTGTATCTTGCTCTAATTGAAGGTAAAAACCACTACCCTTAAGCATCTTAGTTTCAAAACTTATTTGATAAATATCACCTCCTGAAACATTCCCTAAATTTGCATCTAAGAATGTCTCCTTTTGTCCGCTGGTAGATAAATTAATAATAGATTCGTCCTGTTGTTTAACATCGCCAGATGCATTTAATGCATTTGGCAAAGATACCAGGTTTAAACCGGAAGGAATAAAGTAGCTGATTTCGTACTCTCCCGGATTAAGTTCCACTTCTCCAAAAGCTATAAAATTAGCCTCTTTTTTACCTGCTAACAAAAACTGTTGATGATTAATTTGAAAATTAAGCTCCGTCAGGTTGTCTGAATACTTATTTTGGATTTGAGAATTAGTCATCAAAATTTGATAATGCGCGCGCTCGGGTATCTTAAATTTAAAAATTTGTCTAAGCAGGCTTGATGACTTCAGATCACTAACAGAGTAGCGGGAGATCAGATCGTTGCTTACCAGACTTTCCCTTAAGCTGGTAGCTATATCATCTATTTCTTTAGTGCTTAAAAAAGTTTTAATTTGCTCAAGTATTGATAAGTGTTGTTTGAAAATAGATGAAATAGTAGATTCATTAATAAAAATAAATATTCGTGATGTATGAATATCTTTTCTAAATATTTCTGCTACTTTTTTCCCATAAGCTTTTATTAAATCTTTATTCATTTCTTTTTGATTGTTGTTAAATGCATTAATAATTTCAATCATTGTTTGGTTCGCTGAAATAATTTTACCTACCATTTCTTCAGCCTGAATTTCTCCGTATTGGCTTAATATACTGCGGCTTTTTTCCAGTTGGCTTATGGGAGAATTTTCATTACCGGGATCTAAAGAGGCGCTGTTTGTAGACTCATCAGATAAAAGAAAAGTTCTTGGTAGAATTATTGTCTGGTTGCTGTTACTTAAAGTCGAATCATCTAAAAGATCACCAATTGGCGATATAAAATTATTTTCCTTACCTAATAACCAAGGCCATATAAAACTGCTCTTTCCCGGAAGGACAACTCCAATATTATCGGTAATAATTATTTTATGTTTATAATACTCATCTTTAACCCGATAAATCCTAAGGTCACCAAATTCAACTCTTTTATCTAAAAAAGTCAGCTTATTAAGTATTCCTTCGGTTTCAGCCGGATCATATAAATTACCCCCTCTCCACTCAATATCCTTATGGAGAATTATAAATTTTATATTAAATGCTTGAAGTAATTCTAAAATTTTATTTGGGTTCCCTGTATATGGAGCATGGAAGATAAGGGATAGTGCTGACAAACTGGCAGAAACCATCGGTAAGTCTAAACCTCTGGCAATAGAAGGCAGAGAGGTGAATATAGCTGCAGATGGCTCTACCCCATTGTAACCTTTTGGCCAATTATATTTAACATCCTCCGATCTAGGCAGCGGCAGATGAAGAATTCTTCCTTCCGACATACCCGCAGTTACTTTAATATCTTGTTTAATCCACTCATTAGCTTCAGTGTAGCTTTTGGGAACTTCCACAAATGCCGGCCTGTCTAAACTGCCAAATAGTTTTCCTGTAAACATAGGGTGGAAAAATGCTAAATGAAGACCAATAAAAACTACCAATAATAGGTACGTTTTATACCTGCCAATATATTTACTAGAGGTAATGAATAAAAAATGTAGCCCAAGGGCAAACAAGATGGCAAAAACTAAAGGAAGTAGAATACCTAATTTCTCAAAAGGGTTTCTGATCACTCCCAACGGGAAAAAATGAGAGAAGCCGTAGATATAGGGAAAGTTAAAAGGAGCCGCTGCACCTTTTGCCAGAAAAACTACAATTAGAAAAAGCAGACTCCAAAAAGCATATGCTTTTTCTTTAAATCCTCTTAAAAAGCCGATAAATACTATCACTGCAAACAACCAGGATACTGCAACAAGGAATATATTTTGATAAATGCTCCCCCAGTCAGCATGCCAATATAGGTAGAAAGGATTAATTAGACGGAGGGTAAAAGGGAGAACGGTTTGTATGCTTAAAGCAACCAGGTTAGTTAAACTATCATCTATGGTATGTTGGGTAGCAAATAAAGCAGGACTGATGCTGAAGGTGGGAATCAGCCACCAGCTATTGGTTAAAAGCCAGAACAGTAGTCCCATTAAAAAAGCAAAGAATATTTTAAGGGTAGTCTCCTTACCTTTCCAGGGCACTAATACTTCCAATAAGGTTATTGAAAAAAGTAATGTCCAAACAGCTACAATAAAGGCTATCGTTCCATAAACATAAACTGCTAAAAAATTGGCTAGAAGAAAAAGCAGTAAAAATTTAGGATCACGTTTCCGTATCCACCAAAGCCAAGTCAATACCAAAAAGGGCAAAAATGCCACAAAAACCATAGAGTTATGAATAAATCTATGCCAGATTTGAATCATCATGTATGGGTTAAAGACATAAAATATTCCGGCTGCGTAAGCTAACAGGATTTTATCTTTCCCAAAGATATACAAAGCCAGAAGATACATGCCATAACCAATCAGAAATAACAGAATAAAAAACAGAAAAGCCTGGATAAAAACAGGGCTTGCCCCTAAAGCTTGAGGGATAGATAAAAACAACATCAGGGGGACTGAAGTTAATCCCTGGGCTACAGGAATACCCGGAGCCAGAGAATCCCACCAGATATTTTTGGCAATATTCACTGCAACCTGGGGACTGTATGTTGGCAGACCCGTATCCCCACCTCCATACATATATCCAAACCTAAACCAGCAAAATATTAATCCTGCAGAAAGGAGTAAAAAGATAAGAGGTGGAAGTAATGCTACTTTCTTCATCAAAAGTCTCAATTAAAATTTTTCAATATAACCTTTTTTGATAATTTTAGGAAGGTATAAAACAATTGTTATCACCAGTAAACTAAATCCAAAATCACCGATAACTTTAGAAAAATTTGGCAGATTTAGAAGATTAAATATCATCATTAACACCAAACAAAAACCAGTCATAAAAAGAATAAAGCGTCTAAAATTCGGTTTAAAAACCATTATGGTTGTAAGTATGGAGAGTAATAAAGGTTGCGGTAATCTTTCCCAAGAGTCAAAATTAAATCCATATTCAAGAATATAAAATATCCCCAGTAGAAAAATTGTAGTTAAAAACGGCTTTAATATTAAGTAGCTGCGGAGTGATTTCATAAAATTTAGGAAACTTTACGGAAATATAATCTTATTACCAGTATTAAGGCTACTATAACCCATCCTGAAATAGCAAACAATATGGCTATTTTAATGAATTTTTGCGGACTGTAGTTTAGGGTGAAGTCATAATCCCCTGTTTTTTCTATCACCCAGGCATTCGCATATGAATTGGCAAGCAAATGTTCTCGGGGCCGATAAATTTCTTTCCCGTTATATAACGATAACTCCCAACCCGGATCAAAGGATTCCTTAAAAAATATCCATGTTGGTCTGATAATTCTTACCTTACCCAGATATTGGCTAGAACTTAATTTTTGGGCTTCCAGCACCATGCCGGAAGGGGAAGCTGATTGAACCAACGCTAAATCGGCTCTCAAGAAAATATCATTATTTAATATCCTTACTACATTTATATTTCTAATAAGAAACCTGGAAGATTGATTATAAGTTTTACTTACTTTTTCATCTGCGCATTTCTTTTTATCGCCTAATACTGTCAGACAATCATCCCAAGGCTCCGCCTGAATTCTTAGCTTGGCCTTTTGGGTATTTGATCTTAAAACTACATTCCCTTCAAAACGGCGCCATTGGTTGCTGGCGGAACTGCCTGGAAAATAGTAGTTGTTGTAACCTAAACCTAACTCATCGGGATCGCTACTCAACTGATCCGTATCCTGACTGACTTGTACCCTGATCCCTATTCCTGATAGCAATTGAAAATCAAAGCTTATCAGATAACTGTCTCCTCCGTAGGCGGGATCAATATTACTCTCAATATATGAAGAGTCTTGCTTTCCGGAAATTATTTCCACAATACCTAAATCAGAAACACGAACATCACCAACCTTATTCATTAAAGATATGCTGGAAACAAGATTTATGGATGGTAATCCCAAAATGTTCATTGAGTGCTCACCGGATTCTATCTGAACTTCCCCGAAAGACATTAATTTTTGCTCACCCTCTTGAGTCATCCTCATTCGCTGATCATCAACCTGAAAATCCAACTCCGACAAATTATTTGGATATATATTCTTCGTTTCGGGCCTATTCATTAAAACCTCATAGTTTAATCTTAGGGGGATACTAAAAAGATACAGCTGATTATACTGCTGGTTTGATATATCTTCATTTTTTAACTGATGCTCCGGGATTAATCCCTTCGCAACTAATAATTTGGTAATTAGTATAGTTAAATTATCTATTGTTTTTTTCTCATTTTGATCCGATATTCCGCCTTTAATGTAATTTAACAGGCCCAAATGCCTTAAAAACACATCTAAGGTATCAGCTTGATAGCCGTTTATAACAACAGCATCAGGTACGAATACCTCATCAAAAATCTCTATGAGAATTTTTCTATACCTTTCAATTTGTAAATCACCCAACTTCTTACCTTTCTCCTTACTGATAATCCCCGATTCCTCCATCCTGCGAATTTTATACATTTCCACCAGTCTTTTTTCAGCATAGATTATCTTTCTCTGCTGTATCTCAAACTGGCTTTTTGCAATCAAACTTAAAGATTCTTTGATCTCCAGCAGGAAATAAAACGGCGATGTTGGCAGTATCCGGATATGATTAAAATTCTCGAGATTCCCATGAAATTCAGGGACCTCAAAATTCCTGGATAATTCGCCTCTTTCAGAGGATATAATAATTTTGTCAATCTTGTTTATTAGACTTTTGTCTTGTTCTTCGGATAAAGCACTCACCATCTCTGCCGACGGCGTACTGACTATCCAGGACCAGAAGAGATTCTTCCTTGCAGGTTTAAGCAATTCGACATTATCGGAAATTATTATCTTGGGGCTAAAATAATCCGTTTTCAATTTGTAGATGGTTAAGTTTTCAAATATTACTGCCTTTTCCAAAAATTCCCATTTGTTAAGAAAGTTTTCTGTTTCGTAGGGACTATATAACTCCCCGTTCAACCAGTTAATATCTTTATGCAAGATAATATATTTAATATTAAAATCCTTGAGCATCTTCAGTATAACCTCCTGATTTGAAGCATATGGAGTATGGAATATTAAAGATAGTCCTGATAGAGCATCACTCACTCCCGGAACAGCTAAACCTCTGGCAATTGAGGGTAGGGAGGTAAATATAGCCGCAGATGGCTCTACCCCATTGTAGCCATACTGCCAGTTGTAGCTGACTGCTTCTGATTTAGGTAAAGGCAGATGAAGAATCCTCCCCTCCCAACTATTGGTAGTATTGCCAAGATCTCTCTTAATCCAATCATTGGCTTGGGTATAACTTTTAGGTACCTCAACAAAATTCTGCTTGTCCAAAGTACCAAACAACTTCCCGGCAAACATAGGCCAAAAAAAGCTCATATAAAAACAGACAATAATTCCCAGTACACAGTATGCCCTAAACCTACCAATATATTTATCGAGCTGCATTAATACCCACCGCAATCCCAAGGCAAACAAGATGGCAAAAACCAAAGGCAGTAAAATACCCAACTTTTCAAAAGGATTCCTGATGACTCCCAATGGAAAAAAATTAGAGAAGCCAAATATATATGGAAAAGAAAAAGGGGGTGCTGCCCCTTTGCCTAAAAATATCACTATCAGAAAAAGTAAACTCCAAAAAGCATATGCTTTTTTTTTAAGGCCTTTGATAAAGCCGATAAATACAAAAAGTAGCGGTATCCAGGAGATTAGGTTAAATAATAAAGTGTGATAGATATTCCCAAAGTCAGCATGCCAGTATAGGTAGAAGGGGTTAATTAAACGTAAGGTGTAGGGTAAGATTGTTTGGGCAGAAAGAGATATTAATGTAGACAAACTATCATCTATGGTATGTTGGGTAGCAAATAAAGCAGGACTGATGCTGAAGGTGGGAATCAGCCACCAGCTATTGGTTAAAAGCCAGAACAGTAGTCCCATTAAAAAAGCAAAGAATATTTTAAGGGTAGTCTCCTTACCTTTCCAGGGCACTAATACTTCCAATAAGGTTATTGAAAAAAGTAATGTCCAAACAGCTACAATAAAGGCTATCGTTCCATAAACATAAACTGCTAAAAAATTGGCTAGAAGAAAAAGCAGTAAAAATTTAGGATCACGTTTCCGTATCCACCAAAGCCAAGTCAATACCAAAAAGGGCAAAAATGCCACAAAAACCATAGAGTTATGAATAAATCTATGCCAGATTTGAATCATCATGTATGGGTTAAAGACATAAAATATTCCGGCTGCGTAAGCTAACAGGATTTTATCTTTCCCAAAGATATACAAAGCCAGAAGATACATGCCATAACCAATCAGAAATAACAGAATAAAAAACAGAAAAGCCTGGATAAAAACAGGGCTTGCCCCTAAAGCTTGAGGGATAGATAAAAACAACATCAGGGGGACTGAAGTTAATCCCTGGGCTACAGGAATACCCGGAGCCAGAGAATCCCACCAGATATCCTTATTAATATTAAATCCTGCTTGGGGACTATACGTGGGTAGGCCCGTATCACCTCCCCCATACATAAATCCAAACCTAAACCAACAGAAAATTAATACTGCTGAAAGAGTCAGGAAAAGGAGTAGTGGGAGTAAAAATACTTTTTTTACCATAGGAGTTTTGAACTTCTATAATTTCTATTATATATATCTAACAGACTACCGCTAACAAATACCTTTTCCATAATTTTCTTATCACTAAACTTTCGCATTTTTTGGGTTTTTGACCGGCTTTGTATTAAATCCGGAAAAGTTTTAAAACTCCACCAGATAGCAGAAAAAGTGGCAAGAAGGGCAGAAAAATCTCCCCGTCTTAAAACTACCAAAATTGCCCGTGATAAATTGACAAAAAGACTTATTGGTAAATATTTAATTACATTTAAAGGTTCGTAGTTTTTAACAATTGACCTAAATGAATTCTTACCCATATGATAATAGACATCAAAATTATTTGCCCCTATATTAGCCCTTTTAGCGACTGATTTAGTATAATGATAAACAATAGCTTGAGGTGCTAAAACCACTCTGTATCCTGCAATCCATATCCGCCAGGAAAAATCTAAATCATCAGTGTAGTTAAAAAGTAAAGGATCATAACCGTTAATCTTATCCATTACTTCTTTTTTAACTGCCAGTGCTGCAGAAATAGCAATTATGTTGCCAGGTCCAAGTTTCGGTTTTACGTCCTTATACTCTTGTCTTTCATAAAAACCCATCAGCCAGATAGCTTGGGGGATCAGATGACCCCCGGCCATCTGAACAAAATTCCTATTTTCAAAATCAATCAAAAGGGCTTGAGCAGCGCCTACTCCCTTATCTTTTAGCGGTTTAATCAGCTGCTTAAGGGAATCTCTTCTGACTTCCGTATCATTATCCAACAAGATTACTATTTCTCCTCTGCATTCGGAAATAGCAATATTTCTACTGGCCGGAACCCCTATATTGACCTTATTTTGTAGTATTATAATTCGGGCGTCTTTTTTTTGAAATTCTTTGACAATTTCAATACTGGTATCTGTTGAATTATTGTCAATCACTATAATTTCACAGTTTCTTATTGAGGATTTTAAAAGTGATGTCAAACAAGTCCGAAGATATCTTTCTCCATTAAAGTTGGCAATGACTATGGAGATCAGTGGGGCTTTTTTTATTTTTCTAGACATTCTTTACTTTCCTTTTCTCTTTGATAGCTATCACACCTGCACCAAGGGTAGGAAAAAAATAAATCAGCGGGGATATTAGATAAGAGATTATATTTGAAAGAATTGTTTTAAAAGTGTTGGCATTTCTTCCTAAACCATGATAAGACCAAATTGGCCAAAAGCCCACACCATATACCCTATATCCTCTTTGGGTAAAATCCTCAATACTCCAACCAGATTTATGAACCTGATAAGGATTGTCATCCAAAAACTCGTGCGGTTGCTCCATAAATCCTCTGGCAGTTCCTACGACTATTCTTTTTTTTGCTAACTTTTCGATTTCTCCCAATATCTTCTCCCCATCGCTTCTTGTGACATGTTCAATAGCTTGAGAGAAAAACACCACGTCGTATTTAGACTTTAAATTGAACTTTTTGATCGTTTTTAGTAAATCACCGCGGATTATTTTTGTATAAATTTTGCTTTTCCGTGCAGTTTCAATGTATTTCTGATAGATATCTATACCAGTGATTTGCCAGTTTTGCCCTTTGGAAAGAAGCTGCATTAGCGATCCCTCACCACACCCTAAATCCAAAATTGTTTTGGCATCTCCAATAGAATTTCTCAACAACCACATATAGGAAAAAGGTAAATTAAGTTTTAAGTTATCAATTATTCTCATAATATCCTCTTTTGAATTTTTTAATAGCCAAAATTCCTACTCCCAATGATGGAAATAAATAAACAAAGGGCTGCATGAGAAATGTTCTAATCATAAACGCATAGGCTATTATTTTATTATTAATTTTGCTTATACCTGATTTAGGCAGACCGTATTTGAAACCTAGGCCATGAACCCTATATCCTCTTTTAGAAAATGCCTCTATACTCCAGCCGGATATATGATGCCGGTGAGGATTATGGCCTGAAAGATCTTCAGCTTCTACAAAACCCCGGGGAGTAGCTACAACTGCTCTATTTATTGCCAGCTGATTTATTAAAGACAAAAGCTCCTCTCCGTCCTTTTGATTCATGTGCTCTATAAGCTGACAGCTAAAAACAGTGTCAAATCGTTTCTTTTGCTTTATTAACTTTCGTGACTCTTTGATAACATCCCCTTGTATTACTAAATCATATGCTCCTGAAGCCCTAGCTTTGATAACTACATCTTTAAAAATATCTATACCTGTTATTTGCCCGTCTTTACCCTTTGAAATAAACTTCATAAAACTTCCATCACCGCAACCAAGATCCAGTATGGTTCTTGGATTACCCAGAGAACTACGATATAACCATAAATAAGAAAATGGAATATTTATCATTATCTTCTCTAAAATTGTTTCTTTAGTTGTTGTAGATATTGGATTACTTTCTAATTTAGGCAGGCTTATATAATTGTTTTGTTTTAAAGGATAGACGAAACCTACCAAAGTACCAAAAATTAATTCCAGCCACTTGTTAAAGATTCCGAATTTAACAGATTGAATAAAATAATATCCAAAAAGAAATGGCAGGGATAGTATGAAAACTGGCAAAGCCTTTCCATGCCTTCTCATAAATAAGACCCTATTTCTACCTAACAAATAAGCTCTGCTCAAAACTCTGGGTTGCCAAACTTGAGGATCTTTTGACTGATCATGATAGCAGATGGCTTTTGGTTCATACCAAGTACTAAATCCGGCCCGCTTTGCTCTTAAACAAAAGTCTGGATCAAAATAACACAAAAACCAATCATCAAAACCGCCGATTTTTTCTATAACCTTATTACTAATCAGCATGACAGTACCGGAATTTTGAACCTCGCGGGCAGACGTAAACTCTTTTTTTGGTCCCCAGCCCACACTAACTTTACCGGAATAAAGATCTACATACGAACCTGCCTGATTAACCCAGTTTTTATTGGAAAGATAAAGAATCATGGGAGTAACAATACCAATTTCAGGGCTGGACTCAAGTCTTTGAACTAAATTTTGAACCATTTCTTTTTCAACAACTACATCAGAATCTATATAAAGAAAGTGTCTGTCTGATTTGATATGAGCGATACCCAAATTATAACAGCCTGTCTGACCGATATTTTCTCTTCCGCAGTCAATCCATTTTACCCATCTATATGTTTTTCTGCCTTCCAGAATTGTATCCTCTGATCCGTTTACCACCACAATAACCTCTAAATTAGGGTAGCTGGATTTTTTAAAAGAATCTAGTAATTTAAATACCTTGGCTTTATCATTAAAACTGGGTATAACTGCAGATACTCCGGGTACTTTTTTGCTCATTTAATTACCTCTTTTATTAACTTTAAATACTTCATAGAATTGCCTGCTTTTACCAGGTAACATTCTGTATTTCTTATAATATTTTTAATCAAATCTTCTGAAACGGCAAGCAAATCTTCAACATTCAAATCAGCATTAAAATATGAGTATGCCCTGAATAATTGATCTTTATAGTAAGTCAATTCCAACCTGTTTAAAATAATTATTTTTCTTAATGCTTCCGAGTGAGTTATTTTATGGATTTCATTGTTACCTCTTTCCAAAATAAAAATTTTACTTACTTTTGCTTTATCTTTAATATCCTGTTTGGCAATAAAAGTGTGGAATGTTGATAAATTATATATTTTGGGTAATAGTAGGCCGAGAAATCCCAATTTGTCATGAAAGAGATTATATTTTAAAAACAAATTTTTATTCGGCAAACTTTTTGATTGGGCAGATATTAGAGGGGTTGTATAAATAAAGTTTTTATCCATAATAGTAATATCCTCGGAGTGATAATCATATCCCTCTTTTAAAGCAGCAAATGTTGTGACACTCTTTCCAATATTCGATGGTCCCAAGACCAGATATCCTTTTCTTGTTTTTTTATTACAAAAAGATGCGGAATGAAGAGTCAGTATTTTATTCTGCAATAATTTTATAGTAACAAGATTTGTCAAATGTAATCCGGGGGGCCAAATATTATCGATTCGAAACCTGACCAAATGATAATACCATTTGTTAACGGTAATTGAAGATATATCTTTTGACATATCCAGAAGTAATTTGGCTTTAAAACCAAAAGGTAGCGGATGCTCATAGTATAAAACTTTTGTTTCGGGTTTTCCCCAAAAATAATCAAAATTTTGAGTTAAATGTTCGGGCCTTTGGATATCCTCCTTAACAAAGAATCCCACCTCATATTTGGATTCACCGTCCATTATTTTGGCAAGAGAGTGCGCGTAAAAAAAATAATAGATATTCTTAAGATCTGTATTTATGGATAATAGTTTGTATATCAAGTTAATTTTCATTGTCTTAAAAAATCCGTCCTAAAATTTCTTTCGATCTTTTATCCCATGACCAGCTATTATTTATCATATTTAGAGCATTTCTGCCAATTCTTTCTCTTTCTCTCTGGTCATTCAATAACTCCAAGATACTTTTGGCAAAAGACCCTAAATTCCAATTCTTAATCTTAATCATGCCTTGAGGATAATACGATTTATATGATTTTAAATCAAAACCTATTGCCGGCAATCCAAAAGCCATTGCCTCGGCTGCAGCCATTCCCCCGCTGTCATAAAAAGCAGGGTGAACTACTAATTTGGATTGACTGAAAATTCTATATTTTTCGGGTCCATCAAATAGATAACCTGTTAATATTATATTCTTCTCCAATTTTAAATTTGAAATTTTAAATTTTAAATTCTTCATCAAGGGTCCATCACCTATCATTACAAGTTTGGCATCACCTTTTTGGTCTACTACTATTCTCCATATATCTATGAGCTCAATTACACCTTTTTGCGGATGAAACCTTCCCTGAAAAACTCCATCATAAACCTTCGGGAGATTCTTAAATTTCCTCTTCCATTCATTAATTTCTTGAGTATTGACAGCCCCCAGAACTACTATTGCTTTATCCCTAGCATTCAGTTTATTAAATTGTTTTCTTTCCTCTTCGTTGTTTACAAAAACAAAATCTGCAAATCTATGTATTATCGGCTTTATCGGAAGCTGCATTAGCCAGTAAACAAAGGCCGGGAGATAATACCTCTCATTTCTTATTCCTTCAGCGAAGCCTTTTAAGGGATGAGGGGCTGTTTGATACCAGGCAGCTATCCATTTTATTTTGGGAAAACGCATTTTAAGGATAAAGGCAGGCAAAGAATCCATCCAAAAATCAGATGCCGAGTAAATAATTACTCTGGGAGAATTTTCCAGCTTTAAAGTTAATCCAATCCTTACTCCTTCAACAATCCTGGCAAAATAGTTAATCACAAAACCAAATTTTTTCCACAGCAACATATTTGATATTTGATATTTGATATTTGATGCTTTAAGTTCCTGTCTCTGGCACATCCGGTACCCCTCTTCCCATACATAAATTGTAATTTTAGAAGTTTTACTCCACCTTTTTGCAAACTCTATAAAGATCCGATCACTTCCGGAAATACCCTGACCACTGGCAGCTAACGCAAAAATATATATTTTTTGATTATCCATAGTAATAAAAACCCAATAACGAATAATACACTAAAAATTGAAATCTTTAAACTAATATCCGCAATAATTTGAGGCAAGAACACAATTACGTACTCATCTGATAATCCTTCATCTATCCTCCACAGATTTGCATATCCGTTTACCACAAAGTGATTGTCCTCACTCAAAGCAGATCTTCTTAATAACTTCAAGTCGCTGATTAACCCTCCTTTAAGTTCATCCCTGCTTACTCCCGGAAGTATTTTCCATTGCGGATCAAATCTGGTGCTTAAAATAACTAAGCCGTAGCCTTCCCCCTTTCCCATTCTTATCCAGTATCTGGTTTCAGATATCTTTTGTTTATCCAAAACCTGCAAGGATACCTCGCCATCTAATTTAGCTAGATCTTTATTTAGGTTTTGTGAGGGTAAAATAAATCCTGTGACATTTATTTTATCTTTCTTTTTACCGGTTTCATCAAAAAGAACAGTAAAATCACCTACCTTTTCAACTTCTAGCAAACTGCCGAATTCCGGAGGAGGATTAAAATTAATTGGTTCAAAAACTGATAAATTACCAAATTCCGCCTTTTTTTTGTACCTTTCTGTTTCCGTCTGCATCCCGGAATCCAGCTTAATCCCAGAAATATCAATCTTCCAGACAGATGCCAGAGCATTATCTTTAGGATGAGCCAAAACTTCTAGTATAGCAATCTTGGAAAAATCTATCTCATAATTAATTTCCGTTGGATTACCTAAGGGAATTGTCAGATATTGCCAGTTATCGCTGTCAGTACTGTACTCCGCATCATGTCTCCCGTCCCATCTGATTTTTATCTCTTTTGTATCCCTTAAAACTAACTCAATAGTTGCTGGAACATTCGTTTTTATTTTTACATGCAGATATCTAATATTGCTAAAATCGCTGTCTTCCTTCTTTATATTACAAACAATCCATGCCGTATCATTCAGGCTCGAGTCAGCCACCATTTCAGGACAAATTGTTTTAAGGTTGCTTTCAATCCCTAAAGGAGGATAGATGCTTGAGGT
>CAZYPW010000003.1:0-29728 GCA_964649615.1 uncultured Gammaproteobacteria bacterium
AATGCAAGTTGTGGTGGAATACCTTAAAAAGTCTAATATGTATATGACGGATACATGAATTGGAAATAATTTAAAAATTAGAGTATGCTAAAAGTATGTGGGGATTTAGCATTAAAAGATTTTTAATTACTTTGGGATTAAGTGTGGGGGTGTGGTTATTGACCGTTGTAATTCAGGGCATTACTCTATACAAAGTAACGTTCTCGCTTCTTGGATCCTCTTGTCAATTAACTGGTTTTCCTATTGCAAAATGTGTAAGTGGAAGCTCAGGAGAAGTTCCATTTTGGGTGATACATATAATTAATATTCTTTTCTGGTTTTGGGTTATTCATTTACTTTGGGGTGGGGTGAATTGGTTTAATAAAAGTAAAAACTAAGCCAGCAGAGGCAATAGCTATTATTCCTCCTGAAGCCATAAGAAGACCACTTAAAACTGGATTTAATTTATTATCTATAGTTGGGGTTTTATTATCCCCAGATAATTGAGCAGATAGTATTGGGCTCTCAGTATCAACTCCTAGGATAGATGGGTTAGATTGCTTTATTGCGCTGACAATCACTGTTTCAGTGTCACTAGAGGAAGTGGTATTAGAAGTACTATCAGAGCTACCAGATGAACTAGATCCAGAAGAATCATTTGAGGAGGAATTGGAAGATGTTGAATTAATCTCAATAATTTTTTCTTGTGGAACTTCTTCGTTGCCTACCTTATCAATTGATTTCACTTGAAGTGTGGTTTTGCCAGTAGTGGTAATAGTGAATGGTTCAGTATAAACCTGGACTGTTTTACCATTATCCAAACTATATTCAATTTTTAGAATTCCTGATTCTGAATCTGTTCCAGTTAAGGTGATAGTTTTACTACTTGTTCCAGAGATTTCTATAGAAGTTGAGGGGAGAGTTTGATCTGTGACACCACTACCTGTAACCTCACTAGTTGGAGAAATATTTTGATTATTAACTTGTAAAATAAGAGAATCAGTAGTATTTGAATCTAAGTTAGATATAATTTCTGAATCTTTCAAAACCTCTATGTCCTTATATAAAACTACCTTTGTAATTTCATCTTGACTATAATTCCTGGTTTTAATATTTACTTTGCTGCTATCTTTAGATTTTATCTTAACAGTTAATTGGGCTCCTTTTTTAACAAATGCATGTCTGCTATTAGTTGATCCGCTAAATGAGGTATCAGGAATATTTGTTTCCCCCTCCCCATTATCCTTAAGTCCAGTATGATTGCCTGAGTTATCATATAAATCTAACTCCCCTTCAAATACAGAAATTTGGATACCATCGATGCTAATTTTTTGCCCCTTAACCTCTACAGGGATGTCACCTTCGTTTAAGATGGCTTTGACTGTCTCCATAGCAAGCCCTGTTTTACGAACTAAGTCTCCATGTTTTTGCGCAACATAATAGATCTTGGTTGCTCCAGTAATGTCTTTAGTATTGTTTTTGGGAATGGTGCTATAGATTGGAACGGTTTCATCCCCATCTATTTTAATCTCATCAGTTATAGGGATTAATTGAATAGGCCATTTTATCAACCAAGTTTCATGAATTTGGCCCAAAGTATCAAAACCCGTACCACCGATTGTATAAATTTTGACATTATTACTCTGATTAAGTATAGGGTCTATCAAATCATGAAATTGTTCTGCAAAATTAAAAACAATCATGTTAGTAGAAAGATTAGCCAAAAGGTTTTTAATTTGGCTGAAGTTTAAAGATCCTGTAACTTTATCATTATCTATATCTCTTTCATCAGAAAATGGATAAGGAAGAGTTTTATCTGAGTTAGTGTAAAAATCATAATAAAGTTTTGAGGGTAATAATTGAAAAGCACTTACAGAATTTCTAAACACATCTTTCACTTGTGATTCTGGGATAATAGGGACAGAAAGACCATAAAAGTTATAGGTAATATTAGACCCATTTAGTATGGCTTTTAATCCACTAACTGCCCCCAAATGTGGAACTCCTAGCTCTATCAGTTTCCCAATCTTGGAAGCTTTTTCTGAATCTGAAATATAATACCTGGCTATTAATCCTCCCATGGAGTGGGTAACTATATCTACCTCGGATTTACCAGAGGTGGTTTTGGCTGTTTCCACTAAATTATCTAAGCTATCTTTGGTTGATCTAACATCTTTTCTCCAATCATAAGGAAAGATAAAAAAGTCTATATTTTTTACATACCCCAATTCTTCAAAAAACGGTTCAATCTGATCATATCCAAAAGAAGTTAGATTTCCTGTTAAGCTTAACTGCGCCTCTGATGTAACACCATCTTCCTTTAACCTTAATACATCAAAATAATCATCATCACCTAATTTTGCTGCTTCATCTTGATTAATCCAAATTTTTTCCCCTGAAGAATAAGCATGAGAGAAAGTGCCTCCATGCCCATCATCTTGTGACCAAACAATATCTTGGGTAGTTTTTAATTCTGATCCGCCAATCCCCGGAATAAAAATAACTGGATTTTTAAAAGAAACTAGAATAGGTGTAGGTGTTGGAGTAGGATCAGGATTAGAATTTTTTAATATAAAATATAAATCATCTTTAGTTGTTGTCCAAAGATTACAACCTGAATTCGCACTTTGGGAATTCCAAACATAAGCTGAGGTATTACAAGTTTTATTATCAAAGGCATACCTTAAACCTCCCCCAGTAAAATAATCATTAGCACTTCCATTATATGAAGCAGCTCCAAAAAGAATTCTCCCCACACCAGTGTTCGGGAAATTAGCATTACTAATCCTAATTAAATATTTATGCCCGGAAATAAAGCTATAGTTATGGCAAGAAAAATCTATAGTGACATCCTGGTATCCTGTGGGCACACCAGAGGTATTAAAAGTTAAGCCCTTTAAGACATCATTTAAATTAGCATTGCTGGGAACACAGCCCGGGATATAAGTATTTAAGGTCTTATTATAAAGCCTGGAATTTGCAGCAGTATTATCAAATTGTTCCAGATTTGTTTTAGAAGTACTTACCCTAAAAGTAAAAGTGGTGACAGTTCCTGAAAGGTTAGTTCCTAATTCCGCAATCACCTGCCAGACATTTAAATTATTTCCATACTCTTGAGTTTGAGAAGCAATGGTTTCAGCTTGGACATAAGAAGGAAAGGCCAGTAAAGGCCCAAGGATCAGCCCAAGGATGAGAGCTTGAGGCAGTTTCACTATATAATTGCTACAAATAATTGTTGATCGTGAAAATGGGGGTTGCAATATACTAAAAAGGTTAATTAAGATAACAAAGTGTTACTTAGTTTAAGTATCAGTTTAACTTCCATTATTCTTTATCTTTTTTTAACCCTGTTGGGGAATAATTTAGCAGTTTGGATAGCTGCTTTATTTGTTAGCTTATTGTTGCTTGCTTTTATATATAAGCATAGCTTGGCCCTTCGTGCTAGGCAAAGTTTGCCTATTCACTTTACTCAGGGTAAACAAAACTTATCTTTTATTTTGATAATTTTACTTTTTATTTTTGCTAAAGCTTATGTGCTCTCACCTTTGGTTATTACCAAAACTGTGAATTCTTTTGAACATATTCAAGTTACCCCAGTTGGGGATTATTATAAACATAATTTTGTAGTGACTTTGTTAGCTCAAGATGGTATTCCTCCAGGGCATCCCTATTTTCCCCAGGCTAAACTTTCTTATTATTATGGCTATTACTTAATCCCAGCTAGCTTTTATAAAGTATTTAATATCTTCCCAAATTATGCTTTTTATATTTTCTTTTTAATCACAGATTTTTTAGGGCTACTAATACTTTTATCAGTTTTAAAAACTCACTTAACAAAATATTCCTCCAGGCTTTTAGCATTACTGTTACTTCTGTTTGGGGCTGGGGTAAATATTTTTCCCAGAATCTGGGGGATGGAAAGCATTTTTAGCACCTCAGTTGGATTTCAATTAATTAATACTTTTAAGGCCTTTTTATATGTTCCCCAGCATTTTTTTGCAGCCTGTTTAACTGTAGGGTTGATTAATGAAATAATTTTTAGAAAACCTAAAATTTTAAATACAACTGTGACTGTAACTTTTATTTTATTATCCTCAATTTTTGTTAGCAGCACTTTGGCAATCTGGCTGATATTAATTTTTGTGTTTTTGAAACACAAAAGACTCTTGCTGTTTTTATCAGCATTGTTAACTACTCTTTTGATTATTCCTTATGTCCTGCAGTTATCAGATAGAGAAAATCTTTTTTATTTTAATAATTTTACCCCCTTTATCTTTTTTGAAAATTCACTAACTTATCTAAACCCCATGCTGACAGCTTTTTTTCAATATGGACCATTAGTTTTTATATTGGCTTTCCTCTTGCTTGTTTTAGGCAAACAATTTATTAAAAAACACCTAGTAATAATTTTAGGATTTTTAATGCCATTATTTATAACTTGGATTATTAGGTCTCCTCTTTATAATGATTTGAGCATGAGGAGTTTAATGCCCCTTCAATTTAGTCTACCTATTTTATTTATCAAATTTATTGAAGTTTCCAAAAATAAGTTTTTAAAAAATTCTTTACTACTTATTTCTGTGATAGTTTTAGTTTTTGGTTTTTATAGTTTTTATCTTGAGTATTCAAACCAATGGAAGGCCAGGTTAGTGCTGCACCCCAATGTTAGTGAACTGCTTTTTAAGGTGAGGGAATTTCCTGATTCAACAAAGTTAGCTGCGCTAGATAGAGATAGGTGGGTAGAGTTTATTCCCTCAATTGGTTTCAAAAAGGTATTATCCCCCTTTTTATTTGATTCTTTTGTGTTTTTTGTAGGGGATTTAACTCCTGAACACGGCCAGTATGAAAGAATGGCCTTGGATTTATTTATAGACCATAACATTGGTAAAACTAAAGAAGCTTTAGTTGAGCAAAAAAATATGCAGATGAGTAAACTTTTTACCTTTGTTAATATGTATCAGGCTGACTGGCTTATCTTAAACAACCAACTTTGGGTAAAGCAGGATATTAATCCATGGCTTGTGATTTTTGAAGAAATGGGAGTTAAAATAAAACCTTTAACCTCAAATTATACTCTACTAAATTATTCTAGTTTAGTAGATAAAACCTCCAAGTATAAAATTTCTGTAGATAATGAGGGGCTAACAATTCCTATTAAAGAAAAGCAATTTCCTTTGAAAGAAGGGTTGTGGTATTTAGCTTCTTGTAGCAATAAAGGAGGACATCTTTTCTTTGAACTTGAAGATTATTTTTTAATATTTAATCAAGATATGGATGGTAATAATAAATCATGTGCTGGAAAAATATTTTATTTAAAACAAAATGAGGAAGTTAGATTAACTAATAATTCTAATATAGAAGTAGTTTATGCTTATCCGCTAAAGTTAGAACCTAATTAAATCTTGCCATAAATTACTATAAGTGATATACAGGCTGTATGACAAATGAAAGGCTTTGGATTATTATCTTAATAATTTTTGTTATGGGAGCAATTTCATATTTTACTTATTCAAAATTTAAACAAGAGGTGCTTGAAGCTAAAGCTACCCCTTCTCCCAGCCCCCAGGTTTTGAATTTTAATATTAACAAAACCCCCACCCCTGCTCCTCAACCTTCTGATTTACCTTTGGCCAAAAATAACGAACGTATCTTGCTTCGCAATAAAAAATTAGCCCAATTTCCAGGTATTGTCAGCCTTGCTGATCTGCAAAATAAAAAAGCTATCATCCAGACCAAAAAAGGGTTAATTGAACTGGAGGTTTATCCAGAAGCAACTATGGCTGCCTCCAACTTTTTAATTTTAGCAGCTAATGGATTTTATGATGAATTAACTTTTCATAGGGTAGAGGATTGGGTTGTTCAGGGGGGAGATCCAACTGGGACAGGTAGTGGGGGACCAGGCTATCAGTTTAGAGACGAACCAGTAAATAGGCCTTATCTTAAAGGAGTAGTTGCTATGGCCAATGCAGGTCCTGATACCAATGGCAGCCAATTTTTTATTTTAAAACAAGATTATCCACTTCCTCCTAAATATACTATTTTTGGGCAGGTAATTTCTGGGATAGATATAGTTTCACAAATTGCAGTTGGTGATGTGATGCAAAAAGTTGTTATTCAGCCTTTAAAATAATTATCTTATATTGTTGCAGAACCTTCTCTAATTTTATACAATATATTGTATATTGACATGTTTAAATATCAATATGTTATGCTATTTCAGGATCTGAAATTCTTATGAGATGCCCATTTTGCCAAAGCAGTTTATCAAAGGTAGTAGATAAAAGATCTGTTGATACCCGTGGTGAAATTCGCAGGAGAAGAGAGTGTTTAAAGTGCAGTAAGCGTTTTACTACCTATGAAACTATCTCTGCCGTTGAGATCTTGGTTATTAAAAAAGACGGCAGAAGAGAGCCTTTTATCAGGGAAAAGCTGCAGGTAGGTTTAATTAAGGCGTTGGAAAAAAGACCAGGGATTGACAAGGTGTCAAGAGTGCTTGATAGAATAGAAGGCCGGATTAGAACCCGGGGGTTGCAGGAGGTCCCTTCACAAACTCTGGGGAAATGGATGTTAGCAGAGCTTAAGAAAATAGACCCGATTGCCTATTTGCGGTTTGTATCAGTCTATAGAACATTTTCTGATCCAAAAGATTTTAAAAGGGAGATAGAAACACTATGAAAAAGACCAAACCAGTATTACAAGTGGTAACTGCACCAAGAATTGAACGCAAGAAAAAAACTAATGGCCATGTTAATGGCAAGCAAGCTTCTTTAGACATCAATTCCAGAGCTTTTGAAACCAGGTTTATCCCCAGGTATAAAAAAATGCCTGATTTACCAAAAGATTTGCCTATTCCTTCTTTTTCAGAATCCTCAAATAAGATTTTGAAAGAAAGATATTTGCTTAAGGGCGGTAATTTAGAGGTGGTGGAAACAGTTTCAGAAAGATTCTGGCATATAGCTTTTGATATTGCCTCAGGTGATTTAGATTTTGGGGCCACTGAAAAGCAGATCTCCGATCAAGCCAAAGTTTTTTATGGCATGATGGTTAGGCAAGAATTTTTGCCTAATTCCCCCACAATTATGAATGCAGGCAAGCAAAATGGGTTGCAGTATTCTGCTTGTTTTGTATTGCCTGTAGGAGACAGCTTGCCTGAGATTTTTGACAGCGTTAAATATGCAGCCTTAATTCATCAAACAGGCGGGGGAACCGGGTTTGCTTTTTCAAGGCTTAGACCAGCAGGATCTAGGGTACACACTACTGGTGGGGTAGCTTCTGGCCCAGTTTCCTTTTTAAGAGTCTTTAATGCAGCCACAGAATCTATTAAACAAGGTGGTACCAGGCGTGGAGCAAACATGGGAATTTTAAGGATAGACCATCCGGATATTTTAGAATTTATCAGATGTAAAGCAGAGTTGGATGATTTAAATAAGCCAGTTTATGAAAAAGTAGCTCCCCTGTTGTCTGATGATTCAGCCAGGAAGTATTTTAAAACTTTACTGCTAGATAAACAGATCTCAAATTTTAATATTTCCTGTGCTGTCACTTCTAAGTTCATGGAAGCTTTAGCCAAAGAGGAAGACTATGGCCTGATTGATCCGCACAATGGGTCTGTGGTTGGGAAATTAAATGCCAAGGAAGTTTTTGATGAGATAGTGGAGCGGGCCTGGTCTACAGGGGACCCAGGGTTGATCTTTATAGATAGAATTAATGATTCTCCTGCCAATCCTGTGCCATCTTTGGAAACCATTGAATCAACCAACCCTTGTGGGGAGCAACCCCTGGCTCCCTGGGATGCTTGTAATTTAGGCTCAATTAATTTAGGTAAATTTATCCTTCCAGATGGATCAGATGTAGATTGGGAAAGATTAAAAGTAGTTACCCACCTTGCAGTCCACTTTTTGGATAATGTTGTGCAAACAAATCCTTTCACCTTAAAACAAATTTATGATGAGGTACATAACAATAGAAGAATTGGCTTGGGGGTAATGGGCTGGGCAGATATGTTATTTAAGCTAAAAATTGCTTATAACTCAGATCAAGCTTTGGAATTAGCTGAAAAAGTGATGAAATTTATTAATGAGGAGGGGCATAAGGCATCTGAAGAATTAGCAGTAGTTAGGGGACCTTTCCCAAATTGGTCTCAATCCATTTATGCTGAGAAAAACTCGTCTGCTTTTAAAGAAAGGCCCAATTCTTCTGCTTATGGAACAGGCAAACCAATCAGAAATTCCACAGTCACCACCATTGCCCCAACAGGCACAATTTCTATTATTGGTGATTGTTCCTCTGGAATTGAGCCTGTGTTTGCTTTAGCTTATATTCACAAAGCTAAAAGTGTAGGTGATCAATTTAGAACCTTAACTATTGCCAACCAAACTTTCACAGATATTGCCAAAAGAGAGGGATTTCACTCTGATAATTTAGCAGAAAAAGTAATGAATAATGGATCAGTCAAGAATCTTTCTGAAGTGCCTGTAGAGTGGCAACAAGTCTTTATCACTGCTCCGGAAATTGATCCTATTACCCATGTTAAGATGCAGGCAGCTTTTCAAAAATATACTGATAATGGAGTTTCCAAAACCATTAATCTGCCAAATTCAGCCACTGTTGAAGATGTTAGAACTTCTTATATGATAGCCTATCAAACAGGCTGTGATGGCATTACCATCTATCGGGATGGTTCAAAAGCAGTCCAGGTTTTGAATGTATCTTCAACGTTAGATAAGGGTAAGGTTTCAAAGGAAGATGCTGCACCTATAGCTGAGCGGCCAATGATCCTCCGGGGTAGGACTTATAAAATCACCACTCCTGTGGGTGAAGCTTTTATTACTATTAATAAAGATGAGCAGGACCAGCCTTTTGAGGTTTTTATCACTGTAGGCAAGGGTGGAATGCATACTATGGCAGATGCAGAAGCTATGGGAAGATTAGTTTCACTATCCCTTAGACTGGGCAGAAATGGTAAGCAGTCTTCTCCAAAAGAGGTTGCTCAAAAAATTGCCCAACAACTGCGAGGAATTGGGGGAGCATCACATGTTGGATTTGGCAAAAACAGGGTAATGAGTCTGGCAGATGCTATTGCGAAGGTTTTATCTGAGGATTTGGCGCAAACTCCACAAGAAGTAACAGCTGAACCTTTGCCTTTAAATCTTACTCAGGAGGAACCTGTTTTAAACACTGGTATGGATGATATAGTCGTGTCTGTATCCTCAAAACTTCAGGCAGATCTATGCCCAGAATGTGGCAGCGCTTCCTTTGTAATGGAAGAAGGTTGCAAAAAGTGTCACTCCTGTGGTTACTCCATGTGTTAAGTCTGTAGATAATACACCCCAAGGGTGTCCTTACATTTCTTCCAAGAGCTGATGTTTTATTAATTCAAGTGTTTGGGCATATTCAACCTGATCCAAGCAAAATTTTTGATAGGAACTACTATCTTTAAAAAGGCCCATGATTTCTTCCTTATTACAAATATCTTTATAGTTGTTGATATATCCTTTATATGAAGACCACTCATAATCATTTAAATCTTTTACCATAAGAGAAGCTATTGGATTTAAATGGATATAACGGGAGACATGAATTAATTGTTCATCAGATTCTATTAATACAGCCTTAAACTCTCCCTGTAATAGCGGCCCAACTCTCTTATATTTTACATTGTAATATTTGGTATAACTGTTACTTAATTTACTAACAAATTCTGTAATTCCTCCATCTTTTAGTTGTTTTATAAGGAAATGGAAATGATTTGGCATTAGACAGTAACAAATAATATCCACGATTTTTTTAGAAGGATCTGGTTTAATAAGTGAACCTATAAGGAATTTAGAAAGCCTGGGTTTGGGGCCTAAAAGTTGATAATAGGTCATTGTTTTGATAAGTCTTGAATAATCCCAGCTTTTCTCAAAAATAGTTCTTTTTTCAACACCACGGTTATAAATATGGTAAAAGTGACCATTTACAAAAGGAAAAATTCTAGAAGGCATTTGATCTTAGGATACCCTAAAAATCCGCAGGTGTCAATATAAATACACCCCAAGGGTGTACGTTCGCTGATACATATGCTCTGTTAAAATAGGCTCATGGATGAAAAGGGTTTAGTTATTTTATATACTGGTTTAGGGAAAGGGAAAACTACTGCTGCTTTGGGGTTGGTATTAAGAGCTGTAGGATATAAAAAGAAATGTTTAATAGTCCAGTTTGGCAAGGCTTGGTTTACAGGGGAGTTAGTGGGAATTAAAAAACTATCTCCTTATGTCAAAATCATCCAAGGCGGCAAAGGATTTTTAGATATCTTAGGTTCTAAAGTTTCTAAAAAAGATCATCAAAAAGCAGCTACTGAGGCTTTTGGGATATTATATAAGGAAGTTATGTCTGATAAATGGGATATTGTCATAGCTGATGAGATAGTTGGGGCAGTTTATGCCAAAGTTTTGCCTCTTACAAAAGCCTTACAGCTTATTAATAATAAACCTGATAAAATGGATCTTGTATTAACAGGCCGTTTTGCTCATAAAAGATTAATACAAGCGGCTGATTTGGTAACAGAAATGAAAGAGATTAAACATCCATTCCAAAAAGGAATCTTAGCAAAAAAGGGGGTTGACTTTTAGCACTCTAGATTGTAAACTGCTAATAATATGCCGGAATTTACCAAACCAATTATTGAAACTCCTTTAAAACTTAAACCAACTTTGCCAGTTGGGCCCTTAAGGGATACAGTGATTTTTCCTGGAAATTCAGTTCCCATTATTTCAGGCAGGCCTAAATCAAAAGCAGCTATTGATATGGCTTGGAATTCAGATAAATTAGTGGTTTTTGTGACTCAGAAAAATTCCAGGATTGAAGATCCAGCAGATAAAGATTTATATAAAGTTGGCACTGTTTGTTTAATCAGAAGAGTAGTTAAAAACCCGGAAGGTGAATATACCTTGCAGGCAGCAGGCATGGCCAGAGTTTTTATTAAGCAATTTAGCAAAACTGAGCCATATTTGGAGGCAGAGATAGAAGAAATCCCAGAATTATATGAAAGGTCTGACCAGACTGAGGCCTTGGTTAGAACTGTGAGAGACCAGGTTAAAAGATATTTAGAATTGGGGGGGAATCCTTTTGTGGATCAGATGAATTTTGCCAACTGGTCTATTTTTACCTACACAGATGATCCAAACCAATTAGTTAACTCTGTTACCCAATCCATAGATTTTAAAACCATAGACAAACAGCAAATTTTAGAGATGACATCAGCCCAGGAAAGACTACAAAGGTTATCTGAACTTTTAGCAAAAGAGATTAGGGTGATGGAAATATCCCAAAAAATCTCTTCCCAAACACAAGAAAGAGTCTCAAAAATGACCAAAGAGGCAATTTTAAGGGAGCAGATGAAAAGTATTGAGGAGGAATTAGGAGAGGGATCAGAAAATCAGGAGACTCAAGACTTTGAGTTAAAAATTAAAAAAGCTGGGATGACCAAAGAGGTTTTGGAAAGAACCAAAAGAGAGTTATCCAGGTTAGCTAAGATGTCTTCTTATAACCCTGAAGCGGGTTACATTAGAAATTATTTGGAATGGTTAACAGATCTGCCTTGGAAAGTGGAAAAAGCGCCCAAAGTAAATTTAAAAAAAGCAGAGGATATCTTAGAAGAAGACCATTATGGTTTGAAAAAAGTTAAAGAAAGAATTCTTGAGTATTTAGCAGTCCATAAACTGGCTGGAAAAATGAGAGGTCCTATTCTTTGTTTTGTAGGTCCTCCCGGCACAGGCAAAACCTCAATTGGTAAATCAATTGCCAGGGCCATGGGCAGAAAATTTGTCAAAGTTTCCTTGGGTGGAATAAGGGATGAGGCAGAAATAAGAGGCCATAGAAGGACTTATGTTGGCTCTATGCCCGGGAGGATTGTCCAGGGAATCAAACAAGCCAAAACAGTCAATCCAGTCTTTATGTTAGATGAAATAGATAAAATTGGAACAGACTATAGAGGCGATCCTTCCGCTGCTTTACTTGAAGCATTGGATCCTGAACAGAATAGCTCTTTCTCTGATCATTACTTGGAAGTGCCTTATGATTTATCAAATGTGATTTTTATCACCACAGCCAATATTTTGGACACCATTCCTCCAGCTTTAAGGGACAGATTAGAAATTATCAGGTATGCAGGTTATACAGAGGATGAAAAATACTATATTGCTAAAAAATTCTTAATCCCAAAACAAGTTGAAGGCCATGGTTTAAAAAAAGAACAGATAGAATTTGGGGATGATGCTATTTATTCCATCATTCGTGAATACACCAGGGAGGCTGGAGTCAGAAATTTAGAAAGAGAATTATCTGCTGTTATTAGAAAAGTAGCTAGAAAAATTGCTGAAGGCAATGGTAAAAAACAGCAGTTTAAAATCACCCCTTTAGATATACATAAATTTTTGGGCCCAATTAAGTTTCTACCACAGTTAGCTGAAATTGAAGATACAGTAGGCATGAGTACAGGCCTATCTGTCACAGAGGCTGGTGGAGAAATTCTCTTTATTGAGGTAACTTTGATGCCAGGAAAAGGCAGTTTGCTTTTAACCGGACAATTAGGGGATGTGATGAAAGAATCAGGCCAAGCAGCCATGTCTTATGTAAGGAGCAAATGGAAAGAATTAGGCTTGCTGGAAAAGTTTTTCCAAAAGAAGGATGTTCATGTCCATGTGCCAGAAGGGGCAATTCCCAAAGATGGGCCTTCAGCAGGTATTGCCCTAACTTCAGCCATTGTTTCTGCATTTACCAAAATGCCTGTCCATAAAGATGTAGCTATGACAGGGGAAGTGACTTTAAGAGGTAGAGTCTTGGAAATTGGAGGATTTAAGGAAAAAGTGCTAGCTGCTCACAGAGCTGGAGTAAAGATAGTAATTGCCCCAAGTGATAATGAAAAAGATATGGAAGATATCCCTGATTTTGTGCAAAAAGATTTAAGATTTGTCTTTGTTAAACATATGGATGATGTGTTAAAGGTAGCTTTAGTCAGGCCTCCAAAGCCTAGCCAGCAAAAACATATTCCCCTGACTCCTGCCTACGTTGCCTAATCTCCCCTTGATATAAACAGTTACATGATTGTATCTTGACTTAGCCAAGATACTTAGTGTAAATTTTAATCTACTGCTTCCATAAATTTTCATGAATTTTCTTTTAAATAATGCAAATAATATCATCTGGGCTTCAGTCTTTGCAGCTTTGGGATATGGTATTTATCTGATTGTAGATATTTTAAGAAGGCCTGCTGGGGATGAAAAAATGCGCGAAATTGCCCAAGCTATCCAAATTGGGGCTGCAGCCTATTTAAAACAACAATATCAAGTAGTGGCAATTGTTGCAGTCTTAATGGCAGCTGGTATTTATTATTTTTTAGGATATAACTCTGCGGTTGGATTTTTAGTAGGTGCTGTTTTATCTGCTTTAGCTGGATTTATTGGAATGAGTGTGGCAGTGAGGGCCAATGTAAGGGTAGCAGAAATTGCTAAAAAGGGTTTATCTGAGGCTTTTAGCTTAGCTTATAAAGGTGGAGCAGTAACAGGATTTTTGGTAGTAGGGCTTGCTTTAGGAGCAGTTTATGGATTTTATCAATACACAGGAGGGGATGTTAAATCTTTGATAGGTTTAGGTTTTGGAGGATCTTTAATTTCTGTTTTTGCTAGGTTAGGTGGAGGAATCTTTACTAAAGGAGCAGATGTGGGAGCAGATTTAGTTGGTAAGGTGGAAGCAGGTATTCCTGAGGATGATCCTAGGAATCCAGCTGTTATTGCAGATAATGTGGGTGATAATGTGGGGGATGATGCCGGCATGGCGGCTGATATCTTTGAAACTTATGTAGTGACAGCTCTTGCTGCAATAATTTTAGGAGAACTGATTTTACCAAATTTTAAAAATGCTTTAACTTTCCCTTTAATAATCTTGGGAGCAGGTATTTTTGCCTCAGTTATAGGATCGTTTTTTGTCAGGCTAAAGGGGAAAGGTATTATGGGAGCTTTATATAAAGGCATGATAGCAACAGTAGTTCTATGTGCTATCTTTTTTTATCCAGTAACAGTTGCTTTGATGGGTGATAATGGAGTTTTTCCTGTAATAAATCTATATCTGGCATCTTTAGTTGGTATTGTAGTCACAGCTGGAATGGTTTTTATTACTGAATACTACACTGGCACCCAATATGCTCCTGTCCAGCTTTTATCAGCCTCTTCTAAAACTGGCCATGGAACCAACATTATTGCAGGACTTGCTTTATCTATGAGATCTACCTTTTGGCCCATCATTTTAATCTCTGCTGCAGTACTGGTAAGCTACGCTTTAGCAGGTCTTTATGGGATATCTTTGGCAGGTGTAACTATGTTATCTTTGGCAGGAATTGTGGTGGCAATAGATGCTTTTGGTCCTATTACTGATAATGCAGGGGGAATTGCCGAGATGGCTAATTTAGAGGCTAAAGTTAGAAATGTCACAGATCCCCTGGATGCTGTTGGAAATACTACCAAAGCAGTCACAAAAGGATACGCCATAGGCAGTGCTGCTTTGGCTGCTTTAGTTTTATTTGCTGCTTATGCTCAGGAATTTGGTGCTTTAGGTAGACAGTTAATCTTTTCCTTATCTGATCCAATGGTCTTAATAGGACTCTTTATTGGTGGGTCTTTGCCCTATCTTTTTGCTTCTTTTGCTATGGAGGCAGTAGGAAGGGCTGGTGGAGCTGTGGTAGAGGAAGTCAGAAGGCAGTTTAAAACCATCAAAGGAATTATGGAAGGTCGTGCCAAGCCAGATTATGCTAAATGTGTGGAGATTGTAACAGCTGCAGCCCAAAAAGAGATGTTAATACCAGCCTTGATTCCAGTTTTAGCTCCAGTTATAGTGGGTTTTGTTTTAGGGCCAGTTGCTTTGGGTGGGCTGTTAGTTGGGTCTATTGTGACAGGGATTTTTGTAGCTGTTTCTATGACTACAGGTGGAGCAGCTTGGGATAATGCTAAAAAATATATTGAAACAGGCAAATTTGGAGGAAAAGGTTCAGAGGCTCACAAAGCAGCAGTCACTGGGGATACAGTAGGAGATCCATACAAAGATACAGCAGGGCCTGCAATTAATCCCATGATAAAAGTAGTTAATATTGTAGCCCTTTTATTAGTACCATTTTTAAGATAACACTTATATTATTGAGTTGGGGATTGGGGAGGTGGGGTGCCTGCAGGAGGGATACCACCCATTAAAGCATTCTTTACTTCATTTACTACTTGATCTGGGGTGTATGAGGCCTTAATTAAATAGGCCTGGGCTCCCAATTCAAAACCTTCTTTAATAACTGCTTCTTGGCCCAAATTAGTTAGTAAAATAGTGATCATCTTAGAATTTGGGTTTTGAGTTTTAAACTCCCGCAGTACTTGTAAGCCATTCATGCCTGGAAGCATGATATCTAAAAGCAGCAAATCAAATGCCTCTTCTTTTAAAGCAGTTAGAGCACTTTGGCCATCTGCTACAGCTTTTACTGCAAATCCAGCTTTGCTAAGCTGCCTGACATATAAATCCCTGATAAAATCTTCATCTTCCACCAGTAGTATCTTTTTTTGTGTAGGGTTCATTAATTTATTCTATACAAGTTAATAATATGTTTCAATAGTTTAGGTTCCCCGTCTGGATAGCTTGTCCTACAAATTTATTGGTATCAATTTCAGTTTTTGAAACAGATGCAACTGGCAGGGTGAAAAAAAACTTGCTGCCTTTGCCTATTTCTGATTCAACCCAAATTTTGCCATTTAGCCTTTCAATAATTGATTTTGAAATATAAAGCCCTAAACCTGTACCTTTGCTGGCTTGTTGAGTAATATTGGAAACTCTAAAAAATTTAGTAAACAGATGGACCATAGCATCTTTTGGAATGCCTACTCCTGTATCAGAGATAGCTGTGGTAACTTGGGTAGGGGAAACTCGTACTTCAACTGTGACCTGGCCTCCAGAATTGGTGTAATTTATGGCATTCCCTACCAAGTTATTAATCACCTCAGTGATCCTGATAGGATCTGCTAAAACTTTTGGTATGTTGGCACTTTCAGGTAAGTTTAATTTCAAGGTGATATTTTTTAATTTTGCCTGGTTTTGTAAATCATCCACTGTTTTTCGTAGTATGGGAGTCAAATCTAGCGGTTGGGAAAGAACAGATAGCTGTTCTCTTTCAATTTTATTAACACTCAAAAGATTGCTGACTAAACTATATAGGCTTTTGGCAGATACCAGGCTTTTTTGCAGCAACTCGATCTCTTCTTTAGAAACCTTACCAGTATTTTCATTTATAAACACTGAAATATAACCAATAATGGAGGTTAAAGGAGTTTTTAGTTCATGTGAGGCCATAGAAACAAAATCCAGCTTCATCTGTTCTAATTCTTCTTCCTTAGATAGATCATGCATAATAAGTATGCAGCCTAAGTTGGTTTGAGTGCCTTCTGCAATTGCGCCTGAGGTCAAATTAACTTTTGTTTGCTGGCCATTTTTACCTACCAAATTGGCTGGTTTACTAAAATTAGGCTGGCAGACATTTTTGATAAATATTTCTTCACCATCATTGTATAGTTTAATAAATTGGTCTAATGATTTTCCCTGCATTTCTTGCCTGGAGAACCCAATTAGGTATTCAGCAGCTTTGTTAGCCAAAATTACATTCCTGGAAAAATCTAAGGCTACAATTCCATCTACTATAGAAGAAAGTATGGAATCTAATCTGTTTTTTTCAGCAGATAAACTGATCCCATCTGTTTCCACCTTTTGTACTAAAGCAGCTACTTTGCCTGCCATTAAGTTAAATGAGTTTGCTACATCTTCAAATTCATCTTGTGATCTAATGTCCAACCTTTGGTTTAAATTTCCATCTGCTAATCCTTCAAAACCTTTAATCAGTTGAGATAGGGGTTTAATTGCCCAAAAAAACAGCAGGGCAGCAGCCACTGCAACAATAACTCCAACCCCAAAATAGATAAAGGCGGGAGCTTTTATAAAGGATGATATGATAATTGGAGTAAAAGTAGCTAAAGTTGTAATAAAAACTATTTTGAAATGGAAAATATATCTTTTTTGGGGATTCATACTAGATTTTAGCGTAACAGAGATTTGAGCGCAATTCAATAAACTGATATAATTTCAAATCTATGGCGCATTAGTCAAGCGGCCAAGATGCTGCCTTCTCAAGGCAGAGGCAGGGGTTCGACTCCCCTATGCGCTACTTTAAAAAGCTTGATTGACTTATGTGATAAATTGAAATAAAATTGGCGCAATTTGCCCGAAGAAGAGTAGATGATGAAAATCCACAATCAGAATCTTAAGAAAACCACAGGGGTATTCCTGACAGCCCAGGGCTTACTGTCTGTAAAAGAGGAACTAGAATTCTTAAAAAGAGCTAAGAGAGTTGAAATTGCCCAAAAAATTCAACAAGCCCGGGAATATGGAGATTTAACTGAGAATTCAGAATATGATGCTGCGATGGAAGAGCAGGGTTTAGTGGAAAATAGAATCTCTGAGCTTGAGATTATAGTTAAAGAAGCAAAGGTAATAGCTGAAAGCCATTCTAATGATTTTGTGGTGATTGGATCAACTGTTAAAGTGGATATGGATAATGAGATTGATGAGTTCAAAATTGTGGGGAGAGCAGAAGCAGATCCTTCCAAAAAAAGAATTTCCAATGAATCTCCTTTAGGCATGGCCCTTTTAGGTGCTAAGAAAAATGAAGAAGTGGAAGTTACCACACCGATTGTTAGATACAAATGTAAGGTTTTAGAAATTAAATAAAATGAATAGCTTACCTTTAATTAAATTTAATCCAAAACTGCCAAGATTATCAGAAGGTGAAAAAAGGGTTTTAAAGCTTTTAGTTGAAGCAGGAGAATTAATAGTACCACTTTATCTTAAGCAGGAAAAACCGGCAGAAAAACAAGAGGTTAGTAAACAGGAGATTGAAAAAGCTGCAAAAAAAGACAAATCAATATTTTCCCCCTATGCTTTAGTTGAAAAAATTAATGGAAAAATTGTGGTTACCCCTTACCATATTAAATATGCAAACTATCTAAAACCAATTGCAGATAAGTTAAATCAGGCAGCAAAACTGACTGACAATAAGGAATTTGGAAAAGTCCTTCAAATACAAGCAAAAGCTTTAATGGATGGAAGTTATGAGAAAGCAATAGCTGCTTGGCTTAATATCAAACCATACATTTTAGATATTGAAATTGGACCTGTTTCTTATTATCAAGATGATCGCATATTTCACGGAAAAGCTGCTTATCAGGCTTGGGTTGGAGTAATGGATAGTGAGGGAACTGAAAGGCTTAATAATTATAAAACTATAGTTTTGAGCACCAAGAGGAAAACATCTTCTAAGGAAAGAATGGATATTTACCAAAAAGTTCAAGCAAGGGTTGATGATGTAATTTTATTTTCAGGGCTTATGGCAAGAATGAAATTTGTAGGAATAAACTTGCCCATGGATTTTAATATTATTGAAAAATATGGTTCCCAAGTAACTCTTTTTAATCAGCCTAATGATTTAAGGATGCAAGAGGTGATCCTACCAACCTTTAATAAAAGTTTTTCAAAAGCATTTAAAGAAAGTTTTAGTAAAGAAGATTTAAGAAGAGGATACCTGCGTGCTGTGGCTTTGCACGAGCTAGCACATAGCTTTTTATACTATAAACATGCATCTGAAAATTTAAAGGACTTATTTCCTGTCATTAGTGAACTGGCAGCTACAGTTTGGGGTATGAGAATGGCAGGTGTCCTTCTTTTAAAGGATAGAATCACAGAAAAAATGTTGGAATCAATGATGGTGACATTCTTATGCAGAAGCTTGTATTATATGAATCAAAGCAGGATTAATAATCCAATGATCAATTATGTTTTAGGCGGAGTAATATTTGTTAATTTTATGCTTGAGAGTGGGGCATTGAAGATGTCTAAAGATATAGCAGTAGTTAATTTTATGAAGATGTTTGTATCTTTGCATGAATTATCTGAAACACTGGAATTTTTACTGTCTTCTGGAACCTATAAACAAGCAGAAAATTTCATTAAAAAGTACTTTCCAAAATAATATTTTTAGCTATCTAAGTTATGGGTTGAAAAAAAGGGAAAAACTAGGTATAATTTTATGCATAAAAAATATGACTATGACAGCTGACAGACTACCAGCTACTAGCAGAAGAGCAGACTATGGTCCTTATAGAATATTAGGCTATCCAGGTAGGGACTTGGAGGTAAATATTCGTGAACTTGAACCGATTGCTCGGCAACTCGAGATAGCGGTATTTGGGGTGGAGCGCCCATATGCCATAGAAGATGTTGCACATAATTTCCGAAATGGGGGAAGTATGACTGTGGTTGTAAGTAATGTCACAGGAGAACTTCTAGGCTATTCCTCGCAAAGACTCCTAGTTCCTAGATTAGAGGGCCACAATTTACGAATTTTATTTACTACTACTAGGGCTATGGTGCGAAGTGCACAAGGTGAGGGGATAGGACCAGAAACTTTACGATTTTCAGTTAATATGCACTCCCCAGATATTGTGGCTGGAATAATGGGATGGTCTCCGCCAGTAGCTGCTTATTATAATTCAGGAGTAATTGATGAGCTTTCTGGAGAACAAAGGATAGAAGCAGAAGCAGGAATAGAAACAACTGGAGATGAGGAATTAGACGAAATAAAAAAACAGATTTCAAGAGTAAGACTTTATCCGTTTTTTAGACCATATACCCAGTCTCCTATTATGGCATCAGCTTTAAGATATGTACTACAACAAAGCAGGTACAATGCACATACTTTTGATCCAGAATCTGGTTTAATGAAAGAACTTTGGGATAAAGATTCAAATATGCTTCTCCAGCCTGACAAAGTAAGCCGTAGAATAAAGGTAATTGATGAGTTATTACAAAATAATTTTGACTGCAATCCAACTACTGGGGATGCCATAGTAGTCATGGGTCCGAAAAGTGGTTGGAGAGCTTTCGGAGACTAAATTCTAATTTATTCTCCTTTTAAAAATTTCTAGCTTCAGTTATACTTACTCCCGTATGGCATTAGAGGATTTACAAAAAGAAAGACTTAAGAAGTTAAAAAATATCAAAAGTTTGGGCATAGATCCTTACCCTTCACAATCCGGTAGAAAGCATGAAATCTTTACTGCCAGGAAAATGATGGGGAAAAAGGTGGTAGTTGTTGGAAGAATAAAATCCTTTCGCAAAATGGGCAAAATTGCTTTTGCAGACATAGAAGATGCCTCTGGTAAAATCCAGTTATTTTTTTTGCAAAGTGAATTAAATGGGGAAAAGTATGAATTTTTAGTAAATTTGGATTTAGGGGATTTTATAGAAAGCTATGGTGAAATTTTTAAAACCCAGGCAGGTGAAATATCTGTCAGGGTTTCTGATTATAAATTACTAACCAAAAGCATCAGACCCCTGCCGTCTGCTTGGTATGGGTTAAAGGACGTAGAGGAAAGATACAGAAGAAGATATCTGGATCTTTTAATGAATCCTCAAGTGCGCGAAACCTTTGTCAAAAGAACAAAAATTATCACTGCTGTTAGGGAATTCTTGGATCAAAAAGATTTTTTAGAAGTTGAAACTCCTACATTACAGGAAATTTATGGGGGAGCAAATGCCCGACCTTTTAAAACCCGCCATAATGCCTTGGGTTTCGATTTTTTTCTCAAAATTTCTGATGAATTATACTTAAAAAGATTAATTATAGGAGGATTTGAAAAGGTTTATGAAATAGATAAGGATTTTCGCAATGAAGGAATTGATCATTCTCACAATCCAGAGTTTACCATGATGGAGTGTTATTGGGCCTATGCTGATTATCAAGACATGATGAAATTGACAGAAGACTTGTATTCATTTGTGGCCTTAAAAATTTTGGGTACCACTAAAATTACTTTTGGAAAGTATAAAATTGACCTAAAAACTCCTTGGAAAAGAATTACCATGAAAGAGGCTATTAAAAAATACGTGGGTGTAGATGTAGATGAATTGACAGATGGTCAGATTAGGGCTTTGCTGAAAAAACATAATTTGGAACCAGAAGATAAGCCAATTTTGACAGGAGTGGCAGCAGGATTTAACAGAGGAGTGGCTATTGCCACACTTTTTGAATTGGTGGAACCATGTCTTCTTCAACCCACCTTTGTCTATGATTTTCCGAAAGAAACCACAGCTTTATGTAAACAAAAAGAGTTACAACCGGATTTAATTGAAAGATTCGAGCCGTATATTGCCGGATTTGAAGTAGGTAACGCCTATTCTGAGTTAAATGATCCAATCGTCCAAAAAGAATTTTTTGAGGAGCAACTAAAAGCTGCCAAATCAGGAGATGAGGAGGCACATCCTATGGATAAAGCTTTTCTTGAGGCTATGGAATATGGTATGCCGCCAACCGGAGGTTTGGGGTTGGGAATTGATAGAATGGTAATGCTTTTAACTAATAACCCAAGCATTGCTGATGTGATATTATTCCCAACACTTAAACCGTCCCGTCCCGCAAGCGGGAAAGAAAAGAGGAAGAAATGACTAGAGATGAAGCATACAATTTAATGACAGAAATGTTACAGAACAAAAATCTGCAAAAGCACGGCTTGGCTGTGGAGGCAATCATGCGTTCTCTATGCAAATACTTAAAACAAATATACCACGGCCGTGGTATAAATGAAAATGAATTTAATGAGGAAGAATGGGCAATTGTGGGGTTACTTCATGATGCAGATTATGAATTGGTGGAAAAAGATCCTAAAAAGCACACTTTAGTGACCGAAGAAAAATTAAGACAAATTGGTGGAGTGAGTGAGAGAATTATAAATGGAATAAAAGCACACCATGATGGGGTAAAAGAGTCCCGTGATAATTTAATGGAAAAGAGTGTATATGCAGCAGATGAATTATCTGGATTAATAACAGCAGTTGCGTTGGTTAGACCTGACAAAAAATTATCTTCAGTAACTGTAGAATCAATAATGAAAAAGTTTGACCAGAAAAGCTTTGCAGCTGGTGCAAAAAGAGAGCAGATAAAAGCTTGTGAGAAAGAATTAAATATTCCTTTAGAAGAATTTGTGGGAATAGCTTTGAAAGCGATGCAAGGGATAGCTGATGATTTAGGTTTATGAAATTAAATGATTTAAAAAAAATATTAAAAGTATTTTTAACTTTGCAGTGGGCTAAGGAGTTACCCCGTCAGGGTTTTATTGCCATGGGGTTTAAGAGAAATGAGGCAGATTCTGTGGCAGCTCATTCTTTTTCAACAGCCTTACTTTCTTATTTTTTAGCCAAACAATTACAAAAAGAAGGCATAAAAATAAATCCTGATAAAGTTTTAAAGATGGGCTTAGTTCATGATATTGGAGAAACAATTGTGGGTGATGTAGGGACTTTTGTAAAAGGAATGGCTGGAGGAGTCTTTAAAAATATAGAGGAAGAGGGGGTAAAAGCATTAATTGCAGAGCTAGATTCTAAAAATGAAATAATGGATTTAGTGAAAGAATATAACGGGCGGAAAACTTTGGAGGCAAGAGTTGTTAAAGCTGCAGATAATTTAGATGCGTTAGCTCAAGCCAAAGGTGTACCTGGAGCCAAAGATGCGTTAAAATATTTTAAGCAGGTTTATCATATAACTCGCTTTGATTGGCATAAAAAAGCTGTTGATTTAATTTTATCCGGTGAGGTAGAACCCACCCGAGACTGGCAGGATCACTAAATATGTTAGACATTAAATATATTAGAGAAAATTTAGATAAAGTAAAAAAGTCTGTTCAAGCTAGGAAGTTAAACGTGGACTTAGACACCTTACTTTCTCTGGATGAGAGAAGGCGTCGTTTGATACAACAAGTTGATAAATTAAGAGAAAAAAGGAACGAAGCAGCAAAAAGCAAAGACATTGAAACAGGTAAGAAAATAAAAATGCAGTTAATGGGTTTAGAGCATGATCTATCTGGAACAGAGAACACCATTGGCTGGTTACAGTTAGAAGTCCCCAATATTTTACTTGATGAGGTACCCATAGGAGATGTTTCTAAAAATAAAGTAATTAGAAAAGAAGGGAATCCACCCAAATTCTCCTTTAAAGTAAAAGACCACTTGGAACTGGGAAAATTTCTAGACATTATTGATTTTGATAGGGGGGTTAAAGTAGGAGGATTTAGAGGTTATTTTCTAAAAAATGAAGGAGCAAGACTGCATTGGGCTATTCTTAATTTTGCGCTTGACTATATTTCGTTGAAAGGTTTTCAAGTAGTAGTCCCGCCAATTATTGATAAAGGTTTCGTGTTTGTGGGAGGGGGGCATTTTCCCTGGAATGAAGATGATACCTACAAAGTTGGGGATGATGAGTATTTAGCCGGAACATCAGAAATGCCTTTAATGGCCATGCATGCTGATGAAACATTTGATTTAAAAGATTTACCAAAAAGATATGTGGCGCTGTCCCCTTGTTTTAGAACAGAAATCGGTTCATACGGAAAAGATACTAAGGGACTATACAGAGTGCATGAATTCTACAAAATAGAACAGGTAATATTATGTGAAGCGGACGAGAAAGAAAGTCTGGGGTTCTTTGAAGATTTACAGGATAATGCAGAAGGGATTTTGCAGGAGTTAGACCTTCCTTATCAAGTTGTTTGTTTATCAAGTCAGGAGATGGGTAAAAAAGCAGCCTTAACTTATGATATTGAAACTTGGATGCCCGGGCGCGAAGGTTATGGTGAAACACATTCTAATTCTATGGTGTTAGATTTTCAAACCAGAAGATTGAAGATTAAGTATCGAGATCAAGATGGACAAACAAAATTTGCTCATGCTTTAAATAATACTGCCATTGCTTCTCCCAGAATTTTAATCGCTATTTTGGAAAATTTTCAACAAGAAGATGGTAGTGTAAAAATCCCTGAAGTTTTACATAAGTATACTGGCTTTTCTGAAATAAAACCCCGCTGAATATGGCAACACTTCAAGAGTTAAGAGAAGAAATTAATAAAATTAAGGAAAGAAATAGTAGAGTGGAAACAGAAAAAGCCTGGGAAACAAGCTGGACAAGAAAACTTACAATTGCTGTTTTAACCTATCTTGTTATCTCACTTTTCTTTTTAATGGCTGGGTTTTCTAATCCATGGGTTAGTTCAATTGTACCCACAACAGGTTTTATCTTATCTACCCTATCACTTCTCTACTTCAAGAATTTTTGGCTGAAGTATATCTATAAAAAATAAATCGACATTCGTCGGGATGACAAACAGTATTATTGACCTTGTTGATTTCTCTGTCTGATAATATCTATTGAAGATGAACCGGTTGCTGGGGGAGTACTTCCCTCTAATTCTCCAAAGTTAGCAGAACCTGTTTCGGGTTCTGGTGTAGCTTGGGGTACTGGTGTAGGGATGGGTGCAGGAGGCCTGACTTGTTCAGTTTGGCTAACTTCTGCAGGAGCACTGGTGGGGGTTTGGGGTGCTTTACCGATTCCTAGTATAAAATAAGCAGAAGCTCCAGCCACCAGAATCAAAATACCTATGCCTACTCCTATTAACCATTTTGGAATTCCTTTCTTCCCTTCTGGCATAGTAGGAATATCAGGGATGGTAGAAGATGGTACCACCAGTGTTTCAACAGGTTCATTATTTGGTCCTTCTGTAGTATGGTTGTTGCCTGTTATTAAATGGGAAAGATCAGTTGGCGCAGATGTATCTGAATTATTAAGAGGGGGATAGGTTGGTAGTTCAGGTGTTACAACTTCAGGTACAGGCCCATCTATGGTGGGTGCTTGAGCTGGGGCGCCCCAGGGGTTATCTAAGGGTGAGGAAGCAGTTTCAGTGGGAGTAGGAGCAGAAGGAGGGGTAAATGTGGAGGGTTGGTCTACAACTGGGATAACTGGAGGTGATATATCAACGGGAGATTGAGAGGTAGCAGCATATAAGTTGCCAGATAAATCTGGTGGTTGAGGTGGAGGTGGTGTAAAAGTGGGTTGGGGAATGGGTTCAGGAGTGGGTGTAGGAGTGGAAGAGACAGGAACAGAAGGAGGAGACCATGGGTTAGGGGTGGTGGGAGGAGGAGTGGTGGCAACAGGATCAGTAGGAGGAGCCCAGGGGTTAGCAGGAGGAGGTGATGGAGTCCAGTTTGGAGAGGGTGTAACTGGAGGAAGTGGGGGATTTGGGTCAGCCCATGGATTGGGTGGATTTAAAGGATCATTTGGGTTGTTTGGATTATTATTATCCATCTGGGCAAGCTTCCTTTACAGGTTATTGTTAGTGTATAGGAATGATTTTGGGTTGTCAATTAGTAGCCTTATTCTATATAATATGCAAAGTATGCTAGGATTTTTGGGCAAACTATTAGATTCAAATGAGCGTGAAATAAGCAAGCTTAAGTCTCTTGTAGAAAAAATTAATAGTTTAGAAAAAAAGATTTCTAAACTGTCAGATACTCAACTTAAAAATAAATTTGCCGAGTTTAAATCTAGATTTAGCAAAGGCGAGACTTTAGATGATTTATTACCAGAGGCTTATGCTGCTGTAAGAGAAGCTGCCCAAAGAACCATTAAACAGAGGCATTTTGATGTACAACTGATGGCCTCTATTGTTTTGCATCAAGGCAGAATTGCTGAACAAAAAACTGGTGAAGGCAAAACCCTTTCTGCCACCCCTACTATATTTTTAAATGCTATTGCCGAAAAAGGAGTGCACGTTATTACAGTCAATGATTATTTGGCTCAAAGAGACTGTGGTTGGATGGGACCTGTCTTTGCAGCTTTAGGAGTAACTGTGGCTACTATTGTCCATGATAAAGCCTATATCTATGATTCCAAACATAAAGACAGTACTCATGATGATAAAAGATTGCAACATTTGCGGCCTATCAGTAGAAAAGAAGCTTATTTGGCTGATATTACCTATGGTACTAATAACGAATTTGGTTTTGATTATCTTCGGGATAATATGGCTTTTAAATTATCTGATCAAGTACAAAGGGGCCACTTCTTTGCCATAGTTGATGAAGTAGACTCAATTTTAATAGATGAGGCCAGAACACCACTGATTATTTCTCAACCTGCCCAAGAAGCGACAGATAAATATTATAAATTTGCCAAAATCATAGACTCACTATCACCTGCTGATTATGTAGTTGATGAGAAACAAAAAACTGCCCATCTGAGCGAGGGAGGGATATTAGAGATTGAAAAAATATTGAAAGTTGATAATTTATATGAAAAAGATTTTTCCACTCTACATCATCTAGAACAAGCTTTAAAAGCCAGAACCTTATTCCAAAAAGATAAAGATTATGTGGTAAAAGAGGGGGAGGTAATTATTGTTGATGAGTTTACAGGAAGATTGATGCTGGGCAGAAGATACTCAGAAGGGTTGCATCAGGCGATTGAGGCTAAAGAAAATGTAGCTATTCAACAAGAGTCTCAAACACTAGCCACCATCTCCTTTCAAAATTATTTTAGAATGTATCAAAAATTATCTGGCATGACAGGAACTGCAGCCACAGAAGCAGAGGAGTTTCACAAGATCTATAAACTGGATGTGGTAGTTATTCCAACTAATAATCCCATGGTCAGGTCTGATAATCCAGACACTATTTATAAAACCATAGCAGGAAAATATACAGCAGTGGCTAATTTAATAGCAGAACTTCACAGTAAGGGACAACCTGTTTTAGTGGGGACTACCTCTATTGAGAAAAATGAATTCTTGTCTGAGCTTTTGAAAAGAAAAGGTGTTTCCCATGCCTTGCTTAATGCTAAAAATCATGAAAAAGAGGCAGAGATTATATCAAAAGCTGGGGAAAAAGGAGCAGTGACTGTGGCTACCAATATGGCAGGAAGAGGAGTGGATATTATTTTAGGAAAAAATGTGGGCAATTTAGGAGGTTTATATGTCATTGGTACAGAAAGGCATGAGTCAAGGAGAATTGATAATCAGTTAAGGGGCAGATCAGGCAGACAGGGAGATCCCGGAGAAACCAGATTTTTTGTTTCCTTAGAAGATGATCTAATGCGGATTTTTGGGGGAGAGCAGGTTTCTAAAGTGATGGATTTTCTAAAAATGGATGAGAATATGCCTATTGAACATGGTTTAGTTTCCAAAGCTATAGAAGGAGCCCAGAAAAAAGTAGAGGGACACAATTTTGATATCAGGAAACATACTGTTGAGTATGACGATGTGATGAACCAGCAAAGGCAGATTATTTATGAAATCAGAAAGAAAGTTTTAGAAGGTTTAGAGCTAAAACAGGAAATTTTACAAAAAATTGAGCAGGAGATAAATAATATTATCACTATTAATTCAGAAGAAGGCTTGGATTTCAAAAAAGTGGTTGAGGAATTTTCTGCTATGGTCCCCATAGATAATGAGAGCAAAAAACAAATTACTAAACAACTATCTTCTATCCCTCCAGATGAAGTAGTTAAATTTTTAAATAATTTAGCAGCCCAGTTTTATAAAGAAAGGGAAAAGCAGGTAGGGGAAGAGGTAGCCAGGCAAATGGAGGTTTTTGTTTATCTTAATACCATAGATACTTTATGGATTGAACATCTAGATACCATGGATGATTTAAGGTCTGGCATAGGCCTTAGGGGTTATGCCCAAAGAGATCCTTTAATTGAATATAAAAGAGAGGGGTTTGATTTGTTTGAAAAGTTGATGGTGGAGATAGATTATGAAATAGTCCATAGAATATATAAAGTAGCAGTGCAGGGAGAAGTTCCACATCAACACACTCAAATTGCAGTTGAGGAAAAACATCCAGAGATTGAGGTGGGAGTGGAGACTGAGGCAAAGGAAGTTGCTGCCAGCGGGGGATCTCAAGATTCTGTTACGAAAGTAACTATAGAAAGGGATGGGGTAGTTAGTGAACAAGTCTACGGAAATCAGGGACAATTAACTAAACCTCACGGAAAAATCGGCAGAAATGATCCATGCTGGTGTGGAAAGGAAAAACCAGATGGAACACCTATTAAGTACAAACATTGTCATTATCCTAATTAATCTACATATCCAAACAAGGAGTCAGTTAAATTAGTATTTGGTGTCTCGCAGCTTTTTTGGATGGTTTCTTTTGTAGGAATAGAGGTTGGTGGAATAACCCCAATCACCCCAAATTTCTCTTTCACCTCCGAAGAGTAATGGAAAGGAAGCACAATATTATAGACAGGCACATCATATGATGGATGAACTAAATGTTGGTTGTTTAAATAGAAAAAATATCTAAAACCAACATTTTCTCCTGCAGCTGTAATATAAGTGATGCCAATACAAGGATAACCTTTGTTTTTAGCATCTTGGGTAATATAGCCTGCTGCTGCTTTTCGATAAATATATCCTACTTTGTAAGGAGTTAAATTAATAAAGAAATTAGCATTTTTTAAAAGCACTAATATCAATATAAATATTGTTAAGTAACGAGCAGTTTTAGAATATTGAATAAGCAAAGTGATCAGTAAGCTTACCAAAAGAATAAAGATAATTTCTAAATTAGCAAAATAATATTCTGAGATAATAGTAGAAGAGAAAGTGAAAAATAAGACTACACTCAAAAGCCAAGTTAGCAGGATGAGAGCTTCTTTGGATTTTAGAATTTTGCTTTTGATAAGCAAAACAGAAGATAAAAGTATTAAAAGCATAAATGGTAATTTAAGATTTTGGCTTAGTGATTGGGGAGCAAGGAATAAATAATTTATATTTTTAGCAATCATTTCAGTAACTTGTATAAACTTAGGTAAACCTGTCTCCCCGCCATGTTGAATGGAAAAATTAGCAATTAAGCTAGTAGTTTGTAAAAAGTTATGCCTTAGTTCAAAAATAATTAAAGGCAGAGAAGTAATAATTAAAGCAGCCAAAAATAACAAAACTTGTTTTATAGAGGGCAGCTTTTTTGCTAGAATAATTGTTGCAGGTATTACCAGGAGTGTAGGCAGCAGGGCAATATGGACATGCCAAATCAGCCCAATTAAAATGCCTAAAATAGGCAGAACTGAAAAATTGCCACGGCTAAGTTTGATGATTACATATAAATACCAAATAGTCCAAAGTTTGGCGGGCAGTGTGGGGACTATCCATCTGTCAAAATCCACAGTAGCAAATAAAGATGCATGTAAAAAAGCTGACACCAGACCAACTGTTCTGTTAAAAAGCCTGGTTAATACAAAATAGTAGCTAATAACTGCCAACATACCAATGATAGTTCCAAGCAGAGTCACCCTAATAGGGTCCATCTTCGAGATAAGAAAAAAAGGAACCAGCAAATAATAAAATAAAGGCCCGATAAATACCCCTTCAGCAGAAGTTAGCTGCCCAATTAATCTAAAATGATGGTCCACCGCAATATCTTTCACAATCCAGGAGTACAAATCCCCATCATGGGCAAAAGCAAACCTTTCAGTAAGCTGGTAAGTTCTAAAAAAGAGAGCAATCAATAAAATTAACCCTAAGATTAATAATGGAGATTTGGACATGGATTGATAGTATAATACACTATCCAAACTTATGATTGTAAAAGCAGTACAAACTAGAAAATTCCTGCCTCCAAAAGATAATCTTTGGGAACTGTTTGAGAATATTAAATCTTTAAAAGAAAATTCTGTTGTTTGTGTAACTTCTAAAATAGTTTCTATTGCGCAAGGAAGATGTATCCCTATTCAAAAAATAACTGAGCAAAGCTCGCGGGCTTCGCGCACAGGTGGCGCGCTATCGCGCACAGGTGGCGCGCTATCGCGCAC
>CAZYPW010000003.1:29828-98644 GCA_964649615.1 uncultured Gammaproteobacteria bacterium
TCGCGCACAGGTGGCGCGCTATCGCGCACAGGTGGCGCGCTATCGCGCACTAAAGATGAGTTAGCAATTAAAGAAGCAGATAAATATATTCCGAGAGACAAATCCCCAGATGGATTAATTTTACATACCATAAAAAATAATATGTTAGTGGCCTCAGCTGGTGTAGATGAAAGCAATGGGGCAGGGTATTTTATACTTTGGCCAAAAAATCCTCAAAAATCAGCCCAAAGAATTTGGCAGTTTCTTAAAAAGAAATTCAAGGTAAAAAATTTAGGATTAGTGATTACTGATTCAAGATTAGTTCCCTTAAGGCGGGGAGTAGTTGGTATTGCTATAGCTTATTTTGGTTTTAAACCGCTAAAAGATTACAGAGGTAAAAAAGATTTGTTTGGCAGAAAGTTCATAATGGAAACATCAAATTTTCCAGACAGCCTGGCAACAGCTGCAGTTTTAGAGATGGGAGAAGGGAAAGAAGGAAAACCGATTGCCATAATAGAAGATATTTTAGATTTGGAATTTATCCAAAAAGAATTTAGGCCAAAATCAAAAGATGATGCTTTTGAAATTCCTGAAAAGATGGATATGTTTTATCCGCTGCTTTCTTCTGTTAAGTGGAAGAAAGGCGGGAGCGGAAAAAATTAACAGTTTCTCTTAGGCCTTCATCTAAATTCACTTTTGCATTCCAGCCTAATTCTTGTTTTATTTTTTGTGATGATGCAACAAGTTTGCTAACATCCCCTTTTCTCTCACCCTTATCCTCAATTTCTACATCATATCCTACTATTTCAAAGATTTTTTTTACAACATCAATCACTTTAACTCCTGTCTCTGTCCCAACATTATATATATGCAGCCCTTCTTTAGATAAAGGTAAGATATGGGCAGATGTTAAATCATTAATATAGATAAAATCTCTTATCTGTTCACCCTTCCAAAAAAGTGGGATAGGTTTTTTTGCCAAAGCAGCTTTTATAAAATTTGGTATAGCATGAGTTTCAGGAGTATGCAGCTCCCCTGGCCCATAAGGATTAAAGTAACGCAGGATTATGACATCAAAGCCAAATATCTTATGATAGAGTATGCAAAATTGCTCCATGGATACTTTAGTCAAACCATAAGGATTCTCCTGTTCCCCCAGAGGGTCATCCTCCAAGATAGGTGTTTTGGTTGGAGTTCCATAAACACAAGCACTGGAGGAAAAAATAATTTTTTTAACATTAGTTTTTCTCATTGCCTCCAAAAGCTTAACAGTTCCCAAAATATTATTTTCTGCAAAGATAACTGGTTGTTTGACAGATTCCCCAACTTCTATAAAGGATGCCATATGGATTACTGCGTCATGCCCGGGCAATATTTTTTCTAAATCCTGCTGGTTTAGTAAATCTATCTTATGAAAAGAAGCCCTTTTATCTATTAAATTTTGATAACCTTTGGATAAGTTATCAACTATGGTAACTGAATGCCCGGTGTTGAGTAAAAGCTCGCAAACATGCGAGCCAATAAATCCTGCCCCGCCTGTAACTAAAATTTTCATATTTTAAACAATTTTAGCATAATGATATTATGTTAGATACTTTTAATGTTTAATATAAAAACTATTCATCTTTTGTTTTTAATTTTTGCTGCTTCTTTACTAATAAGATTTTTATATTTTCCAGAAAATATCTATTTTGGTTATGACCAGGCCAGAGATGCTTTTGCCACAGCTGAAATTTTATCTGGGAATTTAAAAGTAGTTGGCCCTCCAACTACATTTACTGGTTTGAACCACGGAGTGCTATATTATTATCTTTATTCGCCATTTTATTTTTTAGACAGTGGAGATCCTTCATTTCCTGCAGCTTTCTTAAGAATTATTAATGCCACGGGTATTTTTTTAGTTTTTTTATTAACATCAGTTTTATTTAATAAATATGTAGGTTTAATTTCGAGCCTACTGTTTGCTTTTTCTTTTGAACAAACCCAATTTGCCCTTTACTTAAATCACCCATCTTTAGCTGTTGTAAGCATCTTGATAATGTATTTAGGATTAGCACTTTTGATATTTAAAAAAAAGAGACTAGGGCTTATAGTTGCAAGTTTGGGTTTAGGGTTATCTATCCAATTTGAATTTATTTTAACTTATTTAATTGTGCCTTTTATTGCCATGCTAATCTATCTTAGAAAAGAAATAAAGATTAACTTAAAAGATATTCTGGTTGCTACTTTAGTTTTTTTACTGAGCATATCAAGTTTTATAGTGGGTGAGTTTAAATTTGGCTTTACGTCTTTTCAATCTCTCCCTTCTCTTTTTTTGGGAGCTGAAAAATCTATTAGTAATATATTTGCAGGATATATATATAGCATAGATCAGATGATTAGGTTTAATTTTGGCTTGCACCAGCATAATTTTTTGTTTGTAATTGCTTTACTTGCTTTTCTAAAACTACTTTTTTCAAAAGTAAAAAAACAAATGATCTTTTTGGGTTTTTGGTTTTTTTCTGTTTTCTTAATATATATTGTTAGTGGTGGAGGAGATAGCAGTTCATCAGTTGTTCAATATCATCCAAATGTGGGGACTTCAATTAGTTTATTAATTTTTATTTCTTACCTAATCTATAGTCTATTTTTAAAATCCAGAGTGCTTGCAGCATTAGTTCTAATTATAATTATTGGCTTAAATCTATCAATGATTTTAAAATTTAACCAAACAGGCAGTATAGCTGAAATTAATGCCCAATCAGGGATGCTTTTATCAGATGAAAAAAAGGTCTTAGATTTTATCTACCAGGATAGCCAAGGCAAACTATTTGCTGTCAAAGCCATCACCATGCCTTTTTATATTAATACTACCTGGAGTTATTTATTTGAGTGGTATGGATTACAAAAATATGGATATTTACCCATTTGGGGTGGGAAAAATGCCTTAGGCTACGGGGGTAATTTAGTAGTAGAAACAGCCCAGGACAAATTACCTGATATTCGTTTTCTAATCATAGAGCCTATTAGAGGTATACCCCAACATCTTATCAATGAATTTTTAGAAGAGGAAAGTTATTTTAGTGATATACTTCTAGACATAAAAATTGGTAAATTTACAGTACAAAAAAGAATTAAAAAATAAAAGCCAATATGAATTCTGTTAATAAATTAATTTTAATAATTTTATTTATAGGGGTTTTATTTAAGCTAGCATTAACTGGGAGTGGCAGCTTTTTGTTTAATATGGATAATGCTAGAGATTTAGTTGATGTGAGAGAAATGGTGGTTTTACAAAAATTAAGGTTAATAGGCCCAACTTCTGCCATTGAAGGGTTATTTAACGGGCCAGCCTGGTATTATCTTTTGGCAGTGCCAATTATTCTAAGTAATGGAGATCCTTACTCTACTATTGTCTTGCAAATTGTCCTTTGGGCAGTGGGTGGGTTTTTCCTTCTAAAAATTGTTTCAAAGTGGAATAAATTATTAATACTGTCAATTGGCTTTTTATGGGTGGCATCTGATTATATAAATTTAGCTACTTCATATGCATTTAATCCAAATCCGCTCACTTTACTAAGCCCACTTTTTATATATCTTTTATATAAGTATTTGGAAACCAGTAAATTATTTTTTATTTCATCTGCTTTTTTTCTGGGCGGATTATTTTTTAATTTTGAGATGAATTTTGGAATTTTTATCCCAGCAATTATTTTTACAACTATCTTTATTTTAAACAAACAGCTTTTAAAAACAAAATCTTTTTGGATAGGTTCTTTATTTTTTATTGCCTGTTTGCTGCCACAGCTGATGTTTGAGCTAAGGCATAATTTTTTTATGGCCAACTCTGTAATTAATTTTTTAAGAAATAGTGAAACACCTTTTTTTAATATCTTTATCAGGTTTCAGTCTTTAACAGATAGTTTTTTCAGTGTATTTTCAGCCACTCTAATGAATCATAGGACACTTAGTTTTCTGATTCTTTTACTTTTTATTCCCATCCTGACCAATCTTATAAAGCAAAAACAAATGGATAAAATTGCCTTAATTTCTTTAATATACATCTTTCTGCCATTTTTCCTTTATCTTTTCCTGCCAGTCACAGTAAATGCCTGGCATTTAGGCGGGCCAGCATCAGCAGCAATCATCTTGATAGGATTTTTATTTAAAAAACTCTGGGAATATAATTTAGTTGGAAAAGCTATATCTTTAACTCTTTCTATCATGATCTTTTGGTATGCAATCTTTGGGATTGGTAAGTTTATCTTTCAGGATAGGTTTACTGCTAACTTAGACCCCTCACTTTATAAAAATGAGATAGCAGCTATAGATTATGTCTATAAATATGCCAAAGGTGAAAATTTCAAAGTATTTGTGTTTATGCCTTCAATCATAGATTATCCTTACCAATACTTATTTTGGTGGTATGGAAAAAAAGAATATGGATATATTCCTTATGAATATGCTTATGCTCCCAATAAGCCCCAATATATTAGCAACAAAGATAAATTTGAAGGAAGTAAAGAAAATTATAAAGGATTAGTCTTTTTAATTAAGGAACCCAATAGGGGCTTTAATTATAAAAGTGGTTGGGAAGCAGACTATAGATTTATGGAGCTTATTGCTCAGAACAAAGTAGGTAATCTAGAGATAGAGGTTAGGAAGGAATATTAAAATTAATTTCTATTCTTCGTTTGTCTTTTGCTATTTTGTGGATTTTAATCTTGAAAGCATTTTTGGGAAGAGTTTCTAATTTTTCCGCCCATTCAATTACTACTATATTATTAGAGTCTGAGAAAATCTCTTCCAAACCAAGACTCAAAATATCCGATTTTTCTTCCAGGCGGTAAAGATCGATATGAAAGAGATTTTTTGTACTATTGGGAATTTGATGTTGGCGGATTAAGATGTAGGTTGGAGAGATAATTTTTTCTTTAATACCTAAACCTTTAGCAAAGCCTTGAACAAAAGTAGTTTTTCCTGCCCCCAATTCTCCGCTTAGAGCAATAATTCTTCCTTTTAATTCTTTAGCCAGTTTAGCTGCTAAATTTTTAGTTTCTTTTTCAGATTTTGTAATTATCTTTGCCATAAATTTATTCCTTTATTTTTTAAAACAATATAGCTAAGAATTGTTACTCCTGCAACCATCATCATAATTCCAGTAATAGAAAAAAGATTGATACCTTTACTGCTTTTGTCTTCAGTTTTAATTCCAGCTACAGTTGCTATTTCATTATCTTTAGATAAATTAGATGGGGAAGGAGATAGGGTTTTAGATGGAGAAGTGGCAGTTGGGGCAGGAGTAGCAGATTTTGTTGGAATAGGGTTGTTTTGAATAGTGGGTTGAGGAGTAGAACTAGAATTTATTTTAAGATTGCTTTCATTACTCCAAGTAGGTCCTGAACCAGATGATGTTAATCTGCCTACTTTAAAAGTGTAATCGCCAGATCCTTTAAAATCCTTGTCATTAATATCTGGTTTCACTTCTAAATTACCATTCCAATTACCAGTAGAATCTGTAGTAATTTTGTATTGATCAGAATATTCATCTCCATACTCAACCCAGTCAGAATTTTTGGTTAGCCCAAAATATCTGGTTCCATCTGCTAATTTAAAAGCACCTTTTAAGTAATAAATAGTGCTGGGATTATTAGGAATTGATAAAGTTACTTTAACACTAAAGGATTGGTTAGAGTTTATTTGAGATGGGACATCACTTATAGTGAAAGAAGATGTTGAAGTGGCTGTAGGAGTTGGAGTGGTAGTTGGAGTAGGGGTGGGAGAAGCTGTGGACAATGAACTACAGATAATAGATGATTTTGTTGCATCAATATTAGTTTGCCAGTTGCCACCGTCAGGCACTCTACTGAAAGTCTTGCTTTGTGTTGTTGAAGTATAGGTATAACTATCGATTTCACCATTTTGATCATCCAAAGAAACAGTATCCCCATCATTATTTAAACTAGATCCTGAGAATTCAAAATAACATAAAGAACTAGCTGGAAATAAAACAGATGGGAGAGAATGAGAATTAATATTTCCAGAAGAAGTTTTTTCTTTAATAGTCCATTGATCAAGATTTACTTCTGATGATGAAGTATTTATTAATTCAACCCATTCTTTTTCTCCAGTTGATGGGTTAGCCATAATTTCATTTATTACAACAGTTGCAGCAAAAACAGGTCTTACCCCAATAAAGAGAAATAGGATAGTAAAAACTAGTGGCAGTATTCTCACTATCTTAATAGTAAATCAAACTCTAAAGAATATGCCAATACAAAGTAACAATGCCATTTTGGTGGTCCACCACCACCCCTTTTCCAATAGGACTTCCTCCGGAAATATTATAACTACAGGCAGCTTGAGTTGAATAAGCCATACCCTTTTCCGATGCAATTATTGGTTTACCTAAGCCACCTCCACCAAGCGGCGCAATATCTAAACCTGTATGGGTTCCCAAGAAGTATATTTCACCATACTTTGTAGTAATCCACCAATCTCCTCCCGGAAATCCTTGTAGAGGGGAACCCAATCTACCATCGCCTAAATAGTTATTTGGGTCAACTCTGTTACCTATGATTCTTCCTCCCTCTACCTTGGCATTTTCAAAAACTTCAAAGTGCAAATGAGGGCCTGTTGAACATCCTGTTGATCCCATTGCGGCAATAACTTGACCTTTTGTAACAGGACCAATAACTGGGCCAATGTTTGATATAGCTTGGGCAATGGAGACCAGTTCTGCTCGAAGTTGGGTAATTAGTCCCTGATACTTTGCTTCATCGTTTTTAGTTACCCTAAGTAATTCTTCTTTTGCCTTCTTTTGTTCATCTAATTGTTTTTTATAAATTTCTAAATCTTTATTTAATTTCTCTGCTTCTTTTTGCCTGGTTTCCTTATCTTGTTTTTGTTCATTATAAGCAAGTTTAGTGGCCTGCAGCTCGTATAATTTTTTCTTGTCATAAGATTGGGCAACCTGGATATATTTAAGCCTTTCTATTAAATCTGCAAATCCATGGGATGAAAAAAGTAGGTCTATGGTGGAGATAGCATTGCTGTATTTATAAGTTTGGACAATTCTTTTAAGCAGCAGTTCAGATAAAACATCTAAAGATCCAGAGATCCTATCAATTCTTGTAGATAAATCATTAATTTCTCTTTCTAGTTTCTCTATTTTTAAAGTGGTTTCTTCTATTTTTAAGGTAGTAATCTTGGTTTGCCCATCAATTAAATTTAGTTGAGAACTTAAAGTTCTTTCTCTGCCTCTGGTTTCTTGAAGTTGGCTTTCTAACTTAGCAATCTCTGCTTGCTTGTCTTGTATCTGCTTTGATAAATCATTGGCATCTTGAGCAGAAACAGTTGGTAGTAAAAATAGGAAGGTTAGTAGAAGCAAAATGATACCTCTACCAACTTTAAACTTTAAACTCATACCTAGATCCTCAAATATCTTCTGACAGCCCCATATGAACCAAGCCCGCCAATAAAAATAGCAACCAAAATACTGGCACCTAAAAGCCCCAACATAAAAAAGAGATTAACAGGTAAAAGTTTTAACTCACCCAAGTATCCTTGTAGAAAAGGGGTAAAATACCAAATTAAAAGATAAGCGATAATCCAGGAGAATGTGGCTCCTGTTATACCATAAAACACCCCTTCTAAAATAAAAGGATTCCTAATAAAGGAAGGAGAAGCACCCAAAAGGCGCATTATTTCTATTTCACTTCTTTTTAATCTAATTTTAAATCCAATAATCATTAGTATCACCAGGATAGAAAAAATCATCAGAAAGCCAACTATTACTCCTCCAATAATTCTGATAATTGAGGTAACTGAGGTTAAAGTTTCCACTACATCTTCTGGTACAATTACTTCAGAAACCACAGGTTCTCTTTTTAGGATTTCTGCAATGGGAGTTAAATCATCCGGAGTTTTGGTAGAAACCTCCAAAGAAGCAGGCAGAATGTTGGCAGTTACCAACTCAAGCAAAGCCGGGTCATTTTTGTTTTTCTCCCTGTAAATTTCTAAAGCTTGCTCTTGAGAAACAAATTCAGTGCTGGTAACCCTTGTTTCCTGCTTTAGGGCATTTTCTATAGCTGAGATATCCTGGTTGGTGATACCTTCCTTAAAGAAAGCTATTACCTGGGGCTTACTTTCAAAATATTTCAAGGCTGCTTGTGAACCCAGGGCAACCAGGATAAAGGTTTGCAGCGCTAAAAAGGTCAAAAACATCACCATACAGGCAGCTATAGCCTGGAATGGAGTGCGTTTTATATTTCTCCTGGCAAAGGTAATGCTTCTGTTCATTTAACTACTATACTTTCCTTCTTTAGTATCTGCTGCTACTTTACCTTTTTTAATGATAATCACTCTTCTTTTTAAAGTATTTACTATCTCTTGATTATGGGTGGCCATCACCACAGTAGTGCCCCAGGAGTTTATTTCATTTAGAAGCTGGATTACTCCCCAGGCTGTTTTAGGGTCTAAATCTCCTGTTGGCTCATCTGCTAGCAGGATATCTGGTTTTCCTACAATGGCCCTGGCAATGGCAGTTCTTTGGGCCTCTCCGCCTGAGAGTTGCCTGGGGAAAAGGTTTCTTTTATCCCAAATTTCCACTAGTTTAAGTATATGTTCAACTTGTTTTGCAATCTCTTCATCTTTTTTATCTAAAACCTCCAAAGCCAGAGCCACGTTCTCAAAAACTGTCCTGTCATCAAGCAGTTTAAAATCCTGAAAGACAATTCCTACCTTTCTTCTTAAATTTGGAACATCTTTAGTTTTCAATCTGGCAATATCAATATTATTGATAAAAACTTTGCCCATTGAGGGTAATACTTCCCTGGTTAAAATTCTCAACAGAGTAGATTTGCCAGCACCTGAAGGACCTACCAGAAAAACAAATTCACCTTGTTTTATCTCGATAGAAATGTTATCTAAGGCAAGAGTTTGCCCATATTTTTTTGAGACTGACTGAAATAAAATCATTGATCACTTGACTTCCTCAACTTTACCTACATCCATTAACCAGCCTTCTTTTAAGGCTTTTTGAGTTTCACCATAAACTTTTACTTTTTTGCCTTCATATTGGGACAGATCAACTACAGATGAGGTTAAAGCCACAGGCACTGCACCTTCTCTTTCTAAAATATGGGTTCCTTCAGTATATTCAGCTGGATTTTTAGGTTGAGATTTAACTTTGATGACTCCTTCTGCAAAATCTCTAAAGGTTTTTGTATCTTGCTGAGCACTTTTAGGAGCTGTAGCTACACTAGGGACAGCGAGCCCAGATTTTCCTCCACTTCTTGCCATAATCACACCTGAAACAACACCTAAAACTAAAGCTGTACCCACAACCAAAGAGAGAAGTTTTACAGGGTCGGAAGAGGTATCAATCAGCTTTTTGGTTATTTTCTCAACATGAGTATTTTCCATATATTGTCTCCTTATATATTAAACATAAATTGAGTACTTTGTCTACCCTTTAGTTTTAAGCTCAGCTTCAATAAATTCATCTAAGTTCCCATCTAAAACTGCCTCTGTGTCTGAAGTTTCCACATTAGTCCGCAAATCCTTTACCATATGATAAGGGTGCAGCACATAAGATCTGATCTGGGTTCCCCAGGAACCTTGGGTATTGTTGCCTTTTAACTGTTTAGTTAACTGTTTTTTTTCTTCTTCTTGTTTCTGCCACAATTTTGCCCTTAACATCTTCAAAGCATTTTCCCTGTTTTGTAGTTGTGACCTTTCTGTTTGGCAGGTTACTACAATACCAGAAGGAATATGTTTTAATCTAACTGCCGTTGAAACTTTATTAACATTTTGTCCTCCTGCACCTCCTGATCTAAAGGCTTCAAACTCCAAATCTGCTTCATTTATTTCTACCTCAGTTGAATCTTCGATAACTGGTAGAACCTCAACTAGAGCAAAAGAAGTTTGCCTTAATTTATCTGCATTAAAAGGGGACTGCCTAACTAATCTATGGGTGCCTTTTTCTCCTTTTAAATAACCAAAGGCAAAGCTCTCATGGACTATCATAGAAAAAGTTTTATATCCCGCTTCTTCCCCAGGCATTTCATCTGTAATTTCAAAACTCCAATCCTTTTTCTCAAAATATCTTTGATACATTCTGGAAAGCATAGCTGCCCAATCCATAGCCTCTACTCCTCCAGCACCGGAATGGACAGATAAAATTGCTTCAGCTTCGTCATGTGGATTTGATAAAAACAGTTTCAGTTCCAGCTGATCCAATATTTTACCAAGTTCACTAGTTTCTTTTTTTAATTCTTCCATCATCTCCTGCTCCTGCGAGATTTCCAAAGCATTATTTATTCTGCTTTCCAATTCTTCCAAAGTTTGGAGCGTCTTTTGTTTGTCTGACAGCTGGCGGCTGACAGCTGAAGACTCATTACGATCATTCCAAAACCCTTCTTTCATAGTCTGTGCCTCAAGTTCCCTGATTTCTTTCCTTAAGATATCCTGATCCATCTGTTCAGAAATCTTTGTAAATCTTTCTTTTAATTCTTTTAATTTATTCTGTATTTCTTCCATGATGGAATTATATCAGCCTACTCAGCGATCCGCCAGTTGGCGGAGAGCGTGACAATCTACCCAGTGGACAAAATTTTTCGATCGAAACAAAATGTCCAAAAATACCTTTTATGATTGTTACGTAATGCATTACGTAATTAAATACGTACTTCATTATATTCTCGACCGAGAACATAATGAATATCCCGAGGTGTAGCTACAGTTTCACCTCGGAGGTGGGACACTAATTTAATTTATTTACTAAAATAACTGTTTAAGGCTTTTATTGCTTCTTCCATGTTTTCTTTTTTAATAATAAATGAAGTTTCGCTGAAGGTTGATACAATTTCTATAATTTGAATCCTTTTAGTAGCCATTGAGGAAAGTAACACAAAAGATATAAACTCCTAGATTTATTGACTCTGATTAGGTAGAATTTATTCATAGTGAATAAAAATTTAATACATTTTATTGTAACAGGTGGGACTATTGATTCTGTGTGGAATGGGGCGCAGGATACTGTGGTGGTTTCTGAACATTCTGTTTTACCTGAATATTTTGGGGAATTAGGCAGTAATTTAAAGTTTTATGAAGAGCTAAAGTTTACTGAAATTTGTATGAAGGATAGCAGGGCTATTAGCGATGAAGACAGGCAAAATGTTTTAAAAGCAATTGAGCAATCAGAAGCTACAAAAATAATTATCACCCATGGAACATACACAATGCCAGATACAGCCAAATATTTAAAAGAAAATTTAAAAAGAAAAGATCAAACAATTGTATTGACTGGTTCTATGGTACCTATCAAAGGATTTGATTTTTCTGATGGACCTTTTAATTTAGGGTATGCTGTGGCACAAGTCCAAAAATTACAAAGCGGAGTTTATGTTTGTATGAATGCCAGAGTGTTTACTCCTGATGAAGTTGCCAAAAATATAGATGAAGGCAAGTTTTATTCTGTTTTCAGAGAAGAACAATAATCCCCATGATTTTGTATATTGATACCAAAGATCAAAAGCAAGTGAAAGTTTCTTTGAAAAAAGATGGGAAAATTGTGGAAACTTTGAATGAGCAAAATGAGTATGGATCACAGGTCTTATTGCCTCTTATTTCAAAATTAGTCGATCGTCAAAAAGTGAAATTTGGAGATTTGGAAGGAATTGAAGTAGAAACAGGTCCTGGGTCTTTTACAGGACTTAGAGTTGGGGTTTCTGTGGCTAATGCTTTAGGATTTTCCTTAGGAATTCCTGTTAATGGTAAAAAAATTGAAAGCAAATTGGTATACTAATATTTGTGAAACTTTGGGATTGGTTCCTACCACATAAAGATACACACAAAAAAGCTCATTTAATTTCCTGGGAAGGATTAGTAATTTATATCCTGATTTTTATGTTTTTGCAGGTTAGTTTTTCTTTAGTTAATTTTTCAAACAAAGGAGTTTTAGGGATTTCTTCCAATGTAGATGCCAAGAGATTAATAGAACTGACAAATGGGGAGAGGCAAAAGAAAGGTTTAAATTCACTGATTGAGAATGAAGCTTTAAGCAAGGCTGCCCATTTAAAAGCTCAAAATATGTTTACTGAAGGGTATTGGGCTCATTTTGCTCCCTCTGGGAAATCCCCTTGGGATTTTATTTTAGGTTCAGGTTATAGATTTACCTATGCTGGAGAAAATTTAGCTAAAAACTTTTATGAATCCAATGATGTGGTAGTAGCTTGGATGGATTCACCAACCCATAGGGATAATCTACTGAGTCCTAAATACCATGATATAGGAATAGCTGTGGTGGAAGGAGTTTTAAATGGGCAACAAACCACCCTGGTAGTACAAGAATTTGGCAGCACCCAAACTTTTAGCAGTTCTCCCATTGTTTCTGTGGGCAATCAGACATTAACTATCCCCAAAGAGGAATATGAGAAAAAACCTGAACTTCTAGCTGCTATAACTGCACAATCAGTTAATCAAAACTACACCCTAGATCCATTTTTAATTAGCAAAACAGCTTCTTTGTCTATAATTTCATTGATGGCTATTTTACTAATTTGTGACTTTGTTATTCTTAAAAGAAGAGGGGTTTTCAGATTAGGTTCACATCATATTGCCCATATGTCACTTTTAACAGCAGCAGCAGCAGGAATTTTAAGTTTGAGTCCTGGATCAATACTGTAAATTTATGAATGTAGTAACTTATATAATGGTTTTTGCTTGCCTTTTATATCTGATATGGGCTTTAATTTATCATAAAAAAGATAAAAGTTTGACTTATGTTACAATTTTGGAGTATGTTTTAACTGCTGTTTTAGTGCTAATGTTACTAACAGGAGTAATCCAACAATGAAAGGCGTTATACTAGCAGGAGGTTTGGGCACCCGCCTTTATCCTCTAACCCAAGTCACAAATAAACATTTATTGCCGGTTTATAACAAACCGATGATTTTTTATCCCATTGAAACATTAGTTAAAGCAGGAATAGAAGATATTTTAGTGGTGACTGGTGGCCCCCACTGCGGGCACTTTATGTCTATTTTAAAAAATGGCCACGAGTTGGGGATTAAACATCTAGAGTATGCCTATCAGGAAGATGAAGGGGGAATAGCCCAAGCCTTATCTTTAGCAGAAGATTTTGCAGATGGTGACAGCGTGACAGTAATTTTGGGTGATAATACCTCTGATGCAGATATATCTGAGGCTGTCAGTAATTTTAAGGAAGGGGCTTTAATATTTTTAAAAGAAGTGGTGGATCCAGAGCGTTTTGGAATTGCCACTTTTGATCCAGAAGATAGCTCAAAGATAGTCAAGATTACGGAAAAACCAAAAAACCCTGATTCTAAAATGGCTGTGACTGGTGTTTATATTTATGATAAGGGGGTATTTGATTTTATTAAACAAATTAAACCTTCAGATAGGGGGGAATTGGAGATTACTGATGTTAATAATAAATATATAGATAAAGGACAGCTGAGATGGAGTGAACTGGAAGGTTACTGGTGGGATGCTGGAACTTTTGATACTTTACTTGAGGCTAATAACTATTGGGCAAAAAGGGGCAAGTAATGAAGCTTTTAGTAACTGGCGGAGCTGGATTTATTGGTTCTAATTTTATTCATTACTGGTTAAATTCACACTCCCAAGATCAAGTTATCAATTTAGATGTTTTAACTTATGCAGGACACCTAGAATCTCTTAAAGATATTGAAGAATCCGCCAGCTGGCGGACTAATTACAAATTTGTCCAAGGTGATATTACTGATCCAGAGGTTGTTAAAGAAGCTATGATTGGTGTGGATATTGTGGTCCATTTTGCTGCTGAATCCCATGTTGACAGGTCAGTGATAGATCCTTTGCTTTTTGTTAAAACCAATGTTTTAGGGACAGCAATTTTATTAAATGCTGCATTAGATGCAAAAATTAAGAGATTTCACCATATCTCAACAGATGAGGTTTTTGGGCAACTAGGCCCCAATGATCCTCCTTTTGATGAAAAAACTAAATATGATCCCCGTACTCCCTACTCAGCCTCCAAAGCAGGATCTGACCATTTAGTGAGAGCATATTTTGAGACATATGGCTTACCAGTGACCATTTCTAACTGTTCTAACAACTTCGGGCCATATCATGACCCGGAAAAATTAATCCCCAGATTTATCACCAATCTTTTAGAAGGGCAAAAAGTCCCTTTGATGGGAAAAGGAGAAAATATCAGGGACTGGGTTTATGTGGAAGACCATAATAGGGCAGTGGATATTATTTTAGAAAAAGGGAAAGTGGGGGAAACCTATTGCATAGGAGGAGAGGAAAAAAGCAATTTTGAAGTAACCAAAAAGTTGCTGGAATTTTTAGGTAAAAATGAAAGTATGATTGAGTTTGTAGAACATAGATTAGGCCATGATTTTAGATATGCCATTGATGATGCAAAAATAAGAGCTTTAGGGTGGAGTCCTCAGGCGCCATTTGAGGAAAGGCTCAAAGAAACTGTGGAGTGGTTTAAAGAAAATGAGTGGTGGTGGAAACCCTTGAAAAATAATAGGCCAAATGTAGATAGGGTGGCTCAGAAGGGATATCAAAATGGATAAATTTATCAAAAAAACTTTCATTGAAGGACTGTTAATTTTAGAAAGGCCTATTTTTGAAGATGAGAGAGGTTTTTTTAGAGAAATATTCCACAAAGATGAGTTAGAAAAGATGAGTGGCATAAAATTTGATGGGGTCCAGATGAACCATTCCCATTCTAAGAAAAATGTTTTAAGGGGGATTCACGCTGAAAAATGGAATAAAATTGTCTACCCTTTGAATGGACAGGTATTTGTGGCAATTGTAGATATCAGAGAAGATTCCCCAACTTTTGCTAAAGTGGAGACTTTTGTGATTAATGACCAAAATAGAATTGGTTTATTTATTCCTGAGGGTTTAGCAAACTCTTTATGTGTGACATCAGAGGAAGCTGTAGATTATATTTATCTGGTGGATAAATATTATGATGGTTCTGATACCAGGGCTATTGCCTGGGATGATAAAGATTTAAATATATCCTGGCCTATTCCAGATCCTATAATTTCTGATAGGGATAAGAATAATCCGAAGTTAAGAGAGTTGTTTCCAGAAAAATTTGACAGTAAAAATACAATTTCTTAAATTTTTACTGTCATCCTGAGCGATTAGCGAAGAATCTATTCAGATAGTGGGATTGACTAAGGGGTTACTTATTAGTTATAGTAGATCAAAGTTATGGCAAAAAAAAGAGCATTTATCACAGGAATCACTGGCCAAGATGGTTCATATTTAGCTGAATTTTTACTTGACAGGGGTTATGAAGTAGCAGGTTTGGTTAGAAGAAATGCTGTACAGGATTTAGGCAATGTTAATGAAATAAGGGATGAGTTAAAAATATATTATGGTGACCTTCAGTCCCCTGAGTCTTTGGCTTTGGCCCTTTATGATTTTAAGCCAGATGAAATTTATAACTTGGCTGCGATGTCATCCCCTTTAGGCTCTTTCTCTGACAAAATAGGGTCAATTATGACCACTGGAATTGGGGCTGTGAATGTATTTGAGAGGGCAAAACAAATAGTACCTGAGGCCAAAGTTTACCAGGCCTCCACTTCTGAGATGTATGGTGCCCCAACCCAAGTACCCCAAGATGAAAATACCCCTTTTGCACCCCACAACCCTTACGCAGCTGCTAAAGAATATGCCCATAGAATGGCAATAATTGGAAGATCTGATAAAAACAATCCTCAGTTTATTGCTTGTGGAATATTGTTTAATCATGAAAGTCCAAGAAGAGGTTTGAATTTTGTGACCAGAAAAATTACCTCAGCTGTAGCCTGTATAAAAAATAAAAGAAGAGAAAATATTCCCTTAAATGAAAGAGGTGAAAGTGTGGTTCAAAATGGTAAGTTAGTATTGGGAGATTTAGATGCCAAAAGGGATTGGGGATTTGCCCCAGATTATATTCAGGCTATGTGGTTGATGTTGCAACAAGAAAAGGCGGATGATTTTGTAATTGCCACAGGTGAGACCCATACAGTCAGAGATTTTGCAGAGGAAGCTTTTTCAGTAGTTGGGTTAAACTGGAAAGATTATGTCACCACAGATGCAAAATTTGTTCCACCAGTTCAAACTGGCCCTCTTTGCGGGAATCCGGCAAAAGCTAAAAAAGTTTTAGATTGGGAAGCAAAAACCAAATTTAAAGATTTAGTCAGAATAATGGTGCATGCAGACCTAGCCAAATTTTCCTAATTGTAAAAATTCCTCCATTTCCCTACAATCGATCCATATGAAAAAAGTTTCCATTGTTTTACCTACTTATAATGAGAAGGCTAATTTAGAGAAAACTGTTGAAAAAGTCTTAGAGCAGGGGAAAGATTTGCCTGGTTGGGAAATGCATCTTATTATTGCTGATGATATTAGGTCCTATGATGGGACAGAAAAGATAGCCAAAAAATTAGCCAAAAGAAGCAGCAAAATTCATTTTATTAAAGTAGATCCAGGTTTAGGGGTAGGGTTGATCATGGGGCATAAATATGCTTTAGATAAAATCAGCCCTGACGTCTTGGCCCAACTGGATGCAGATGGTCAAGTGGTGCCTGATGTTTTAGTTAGACTGGTTAAGGCAATTGAACAAGGGTATAACTTTGCCATTGGTTCAAGATTTGTGGAAGGTGGGAAAAATCAGCTTTCTTTTAGCCGCAGGCTATTTACCCAAGGAGCCTCTTTTTTTTGCAGGATTTTAATGGGTCCCTCAGATATTAAAGAATTTACTAATTCAGCCAGAGCCCTAACCCCCCAGCTTTTTAATAAATTAAATTTACAAAGGCTTCCCTGGAGAGAAGCAAGTTTTATAGTCCAGCCAGCTTTCCTGCATGAAGCAATTTTAGCAGGGGCAAAATACAAAGAAGTGCCTTTAGTTTTTAAAAATAGGTTAGAAGGCTATTCAAAAAATAAAGTTTTTAATTATACCTATGACATTATCACTTATTGCCTAGACACTAGATTAAATAAGATGGGAATTAAAATTCCTTTTTTCTATCTTACTAGGAGAGCAAAAACTTTTGTTAAGTTTGGTTTGGTAGGGGCAACTGGAACAATAGTTGATTTTATCTTTTATAAAGTTTTTATTAACCAGTTAGGACTGCCCCCAGCCACTTCAAAAGGAATGTCAGCTGAAATTGCTATTTTTAATAATTTTTTGCTTAATAATTTTTGGACATTCAGGTATAGAAAGACCAAAACAAACATTTATCAGAAATTTGGAATTTTTAATCTGGTGTCCTTAGGAGGATTAATCCTGGCTGTTTTTATTGTGAAGATTTTACATAACAGCTATGGAGATGGGTTTATCAATGTTTTTGGAAGGCCTGTAGCCTTCAATAATTTTTACTTTTTTGCTACAATTCCGCCAGTAATGATGTGGAATTTTACAGTCAACCATTTAGTAACTTGGAAGCACAGAGAAGATTAATTAAATAAATAGGGATTGGGGATAGGAGCTACATTTTCAATAATAAAGTTTTGGGCATATAAATAGCTGGCTATAGCAATGATCGGCAGGATTATTTTAAACTCTTTGGAAGTTAAAACTCGCTCATATGCAATTAATACAAAAGGGGTTATGGGTAAAATATACCTTGAGATATCCCTGTGGGCCACAAAAATGGAAGCTGTAAGATAGGTTAAGACAAAAAAAGATAATGGGTATAATTTCTTTTTCCATAAAGTAACTGCTGCTAAAAATCCTAATATAAAGGTTAAAATTATATCCTCCAGCCAAATATCTCCTACCCAGTACTGGTATTTATTAAAAACCTGAAAAGGGGGAAAGGTTAGATGAATATTATCCCCAGAGTGAAAATAAGCCCAAAAATCCTGATAGGTAAAAGAGTAAAGAAAGAATATCAAAGATAGGGCAGCAGGTATAAAGAGTAAGGGTAAACTTGTAGTGATTGTTCGAATAATCGAAAACTTATGTTTCCACAGCAGGAAAAGTGACATAGCAATAAAAAGTAGAGCAGCTGGGGGCCTGGTGATTTGTGAGAGAAAGCCAAATATGCCAAAGGCAAAAATATAAAAGAATTTTTGGGCCTGTTCAAATTTCATCATAAAATAAATGGCAGCAGTGGTGAAGAAAATAAACATTGGTTCAGAGGATCCTACACTGTGAACTATTAACCATCTGGCAGGCAGAATTAGAAATAATAAACTTAAGAATAAAGGTTGAGATGAAAGTTTAAAATCTTTTATTAAAAAATAAAAGGCAACAATAGATAATATGGTAAATAGGACAGATGCAAAAAGCATAGATTTTAAGTAGCCTAAAATGGGAGCAAAAGTGGCAATGGCTATTGAATATCCTGGAAAGTGAGAGGCAAAATATTGCGCAGGCAAATCTTGAGGCAGAGCAGCTATAGCTTGGATATTATAAAAAGTTTTGGCAATAATTATATATTCAAGCCCATCAAAATTTCTATAAATAGTATTAAATCCATTTGAAAAATTTAATCCCCAAAAGGAAGGAAGAGCTAAAATATGCGGCAACCAAATTAGAAATGTCAGGAAAATAGCCAGGCCGGCAATTATGGTAATATCTTTTAAAGTTTTACCCATCTAATTATTATAGCAGGATATTAAGTTATGTTAAGATAGAATACGCATGGACATTAAAGAATTGTCAGTTTTTTTTCCATTAGTTAATGAAGAAGGCAATGTTTCAGAAACTGTTGAGAGAGCGATAAAGGTTTTAGAAAAGTTGAAGCTAAAATATGAGATTTTGCTCATCAATGATGGTTCAAAAGATAGAACTGGCCAAATTATTGATGAACTGGCAAGCAAAAATCCTAAAATAAGAGTTATCCACCATGCTCAAAATTTAGGATATGGGGAAGCTTTAAAATCAGGTTTCTATAATGCTAAATATGAAACCATAGTTTACACAGATGGTGATGGGCAATTTGATTTCTCAGAAGTTACTAAATTTTTAGAAAGCATTAAAGAAAATGATTTAGTAATAGGATACCGCATCAAAAGGCAGGATCCATTTTTCAGAATTCTTTTTAAGAAGGGTTGGAGTTTGTCTCTTTTTACTATGTTTGGTTTAACTTTAAAAGATGTGGATTGTGGTTTTAAGATGACCAAAAGAGCAGTTTTAGAAAAAATCCCCCATCTGGAGTCTCAAAGAGGAGCTATGATTAATGCAGAACTAGCAATTAAGGCCAAAAAATTTGGGTTTAAGGTAGGGCAGGTTGGAGTAAATCACTATCCAAGGCTTAAGGGTATACCAACTGGTGCCAGCTTAAATGTGATTATTAGGTCTTTTGTTGATTTATTTAGGCTTTGGTGGAAGCTGAAGGATCAAAAATGGTTGTTTATTGGGCTTTTATTTATACTCTTACTGGCCGCCTTTTTACGCTTTTACAAAATTGACCAATATATGACTTTTTTGGGAGATGAAGGCAGGGATGCCTTAATTATGAAAAAGATGCTAACGGGAGATATCCCTTTCATTGGTCCTCCCATGTCAGTTGGTAATATTTACCTGGGTCCCCTGTATTACTATATGATTTTTATTCCGATGGCTCTATTTGGTTTAAATCCAGTCTCATCTGTAGCAATGAATGCCTTAATTGGGGTTTTAACAGTCATGATGGTTTACTATTTAGCTAAGGTTTGGTTTAGCAGGGTATCAGCGCTCACTGCTGCATTTTTATATTCTATTTCTACTGTGGCAATTACTTATTCCAGATCATCCTGGAATCCAAACCCTTTGCCCTTTTTTTCTACCATAGTAATTTTTAGTTTATATAAGTTGCACCAAAGCAGTAATTTTAAGTGGCTTGTTTTAACAGGAATTTCATTAGGGGCAGCTCTGCAAATGCATTATTTGGGATTAATTCTTGCTCCCATTATTATCATAGCTTTATTTTTTGAGTTTATCACCAAAAGAGACCAGTTAAAAAATATAGTGTCTGGTATTGCTTTAGGGATATTTTCTTTTCTTTTGGTAATGTCTCCACTGATTGCTTTTGATTTAAAGCATGATTTTTTAAACCTCAGGGCAATTTTGGCAATTTTTGGTGAAGGTGAAGCAGTTGCTTTTAATCTTTTGTCAAACCTAGAAAAAATCCCTTCCATCTTTGGTTATAACCTGATTGGCAGGTATATAGCAGGAGAGAATATTTTTCTGGAAATAATTTTAGCTTCACTGATTATTTATGTTTTAGGAGCTAATTTGATTAAATGGTATTTTAAAAAAATAGAAAATTATCCCTCTTTTCTTTTAACTATCTGGATTGTTGTTGGTTGTTTGGTGCTTTCTTTTGTTAAGCATGAAACTTATGACCATTATCTTAATTTTGTAAACCCGGCCCCATTTTTAGCAGTTGGGGCAGCAGCTGCTTTAATAACTGGCAGTTACAGTAGAAAATGGATTTTAAGGACTCTTTTTGGATTTTTGATTTTAATATTAACTATCCTCAATTTACAAAAAAATCCCCTCAATTTTCCTCCTAATAATCAGCTGCAAAAAACTCAGGGGATTGCTAAATTTGTACTAGAGAAAACAGAGGGTAAAGCTTTTAATTTTGCTTTACTTTCAGAAAATAACTATGATTCTGCGTATCAATTTTATCTGGAAGAATATGGTTATCAGCCAAAAGTACTGCCATTTGAGAAAACAGCCCAGCTGTTTGTGGTTTGTGAAGATCCAATCTGCAATCCAATCTATAGCCCTAAACATGAGATAGCAGCTTTTGGGTGGGTTAAAATAGAAGAAATGTGGGAATATAAAGGGGTTAAAATCTATAAGTTAATTCATAATCCAGATCAACCAAAATGAAAAACCTTCAACTATCAGTAGTGATACCTTCATATAATGAGGCAAAAAACTTAAAAAAAGGAAGTTTAGATAAAGTAGGCAATTATCTTAAAGAACAAAAAATTGATTTTGAGGTAATAATTGTTGATGATGGTTCATCTGATTCCTCTGTGGAAATTATCAAAAAATATATTTCAAAAGTCAGAAATTTTAAACTAATTCAAAATGCTCATGGAGGAAAAGCCATGGCTGTGATGACAGGCATGATGGAAAGTAAAGGTAATGTTATTCTATTCATAGATATGGATCAGGCCACCCCAATTAATCAAATTGAAAAATTTATTCCCAAGTTTGAGGGTGGTTTTAACATTGTTATAGGGTCAAGGCAAGGCAGAAAAGGAGCCCCATTGATCAGAAAACTGGCAGCCTGGGGATTTTCAGTTTTAAGAGGGATAATTTTGGGATTGCCTTTTAAAGATACCCAGTGTGGGTTTAAAGCTTTTTCTTATGAAGCTGTAGAAAAATTAATTCCTAAAATTAAGCATGAATGGGGAGTGGTGCATTTTAAGGGAGGAGCAGTTAATGCAGGCTTTGATGTGGAACTTTTATATTTAGCTAAAAAATATGGGTTTAAAATTGCAGAAGTTCCTGTTGAGTGGAATTATGTAGATACAGAAAGAGTCCAGGTGATCAAAGATGCAGCTGCTGCCATCTATGATATGTTAAGAATCAGGATCAATGATCTTTTAGGAAAATATTAACCCTGTTAGATTTTTTATAAGTGTGGTAACTTAATCTAATGAGTGATACTCAAGAAATTTGCCCTAAATGTGGTGCTCCCTTAGGAGAAGTAACAGAAACTCAAAGCGGTAAAAAGCTGCAAAGATGTTCCACTGGATCCTGGAATAAAGAAACCAGAAAAAATGAAGGATGTGACTATGTGAAGTGGATACAAGCTGAACCACAAGAGTTAGATGAAAAATGTCCCAAGTGTGGTAATAATTTAATCCTGCAAGTTACCAGATTTGGCAAGAAGATGAAAAAATGTTCAACAGGTGGTTGGGATGCTGTTGAGAAAAAAGCCACAGGATGTGATTATGTGGAGTGGATTAACGGAACATCAGAACCCCTTGATATGGATTGTCCAACATGCGGGGAGAAACTGGTATTATTTACAACCTCTGCCGGCAAGAAAATGGAGAAGTGTTCCACATCCGGCTGGGATAGTGTTAATAGGAAACCAACAGGGTGTACTTATGTTAAATGGCTTAAATCCGGTGAAGTCCCAGCCTCAAATGCAGGTGAAGAATTCCTTCCACCCCCACCAAAAGAAGAGTAAGATACTATCTTGACATACTGACTATATGGTCAGTATTATAGATAAGTTATGGATACAGTTACTGCCAATCAGAATGAAAGATTAACTGAAAGACAAAAACAAACCCTGGTGTATATTTATAGTTGCATTAGATATTCAGGATATCCACCTACCTTATCCCAGTTGCGGGAAGAACTGCAAGTTGTGTCTAATCAGGCAGTCATTGATCTTTTAAAAATTCTGGAAAATAAAAAATACATTCAAAAAGAAGAAAATTCTGCGCGTGCTCTTAAAGTAACTCAAAAAGGGTATGAAGAACTAAATGTTTCTCCCTATGCTCCTATGGTCGGGACTACAGCCGCAGGACCGTTTATGGACACTCTAGAACAATATGGCGAGTGGAAAGAAATATCATCTGATTTATCTAAGCTTTCGGAAAAGCTTGCGCTTTTTAAAATAAAAGGGGATTCAATGACTGGAGCCGGGCTGAGTGAAGGGGATATTGTGGTTGTGCAGTATGAAATAAATGAATTCCGGAATGGGGATATTGTTTTGGCAAAAAACGATGAAGGGACAACAATAAAAAGATTTGTAAATGTAAATGGAAAAATACACTTAGCGCCGGAAAATCCAAAATATTCAAAAATTCCGTTTACTCCAGACTTGCGTCTTATAGGAAAAGTAATCTCAAAAATTGAAGTATGAACACAAAAGAAATTCTGGATAAAATATTTAAAAGCCCTGACCAAAATTATGGCCTTTTGGAATTTAGCAGCCTTCATCCGGAGGATATTTTAAATATTTTTGAAAAAGAGCCTGGAAAATATTACTTAAAGTGTTTTATCCGGAATAAAGATTTACTTGTTTGGAATGAAGAGAAACAAATTGGAGAACCTGAAGAAATAGTCAGACAACTTTGGATTCAGAAATTAATAAAAGAATATGAATATCCGCAAGATAGATTAACTGTTGAAGTTACTGTTGATTTTGGGAGGGAAGTTCATGAAAAAGCAGCAGATATTGTAGTTCTTCAGGATGATAAAGAAACTGCCTGGGTTATCATTGAAACAAAAAGTCCTGATTCAAAAGACGGACTTGAGCAAATAAAAAGTTACCTTAATGCAAAAGGCGGTCCCATTGGAGTATTAAGTGATGGAAAATCAAAAGTAATTTTATACAGGCCTTATCCGCACCAATTTGAAAATACACTTCGGAATATTCCGCGGGCTAATCAAACCATTCAAGATGTTTTTGAATCTCGCCTTACTATAAATGATCTTGAGACTAATTTTGATTTGGTAAAGATCATTAAAGTTTTAGAAGAGTTGGTTTTGGCGGGCGCAGGTGTTGATTCATTTAATGAAATTTTCAAACTTATTTATGCAAAATTGTATGACGAAAAGTACGCAAAGGATCGGAAAGATGAACTTTTATTCCGCCAGTCATCAGATCCGAGAATAACTTACGATAATATTAATAAACTTTTTGAGGATGCAAAAAAAGAATGGCCGGGAATGTTTTTGGCCGGGGAATCGATTCAACTTTCACCTTCTCATTTGTCGGTATGCATTGGGGAACTGGAAAAAATAAAATTATATGATGCGAATTTAGAAATTGTAGACCAGGCATTTGAATATTTGCTTCCGGATGTTGCCAAAGGGAAAAAAGGGCAATATTTTACCCCCCGTCATGTCATAGATATGGTGGTTAAAATGCTAAATCCTAAAGAAGAAGAGTATGTGATTGATCCGGCTTCCGGATCCGGCGGGTTTTTAATCCATGCGATGCAGTGGGTTTGGGATCATGGCCTTTTGGAAAAATCCCGGGAAACAAAAATAAATTACGCGGCAACCCACATTTACGGAATAGATTTTGATGATAAGCCGGTAAAAATTTCCCGCGCTTTAATGCTTATTGCCGGAGACGGAAAATCTCATGTATTTAAATTAAACTCCTTAAACCCAGCAGAATGGAGTGGAGATGAGGGAGAAAAAGGGGTAGCAAGATATGAGTTACAGCAAAGGTTGCATGAATTTGATGACTATACAAAAGATGAGGATAATAAAAAACATTTTAATGTTTTTGATTTTGATATTTTACTAAGCAATCCCCCCTTTGCCGGCGAAATAAAAGAAAGAACACTTCTTAATGAATACGAGCTGGCAAAAAACGATAAAGGTAAACTTCGCAACAAAATGGAAAGGCATATCCTCTTCATTGAAAGAGCGCTGAACTTGTTAAAACCCGGAGGAAGAATGGCAATAGTGCTACCTCAAGGAGTTCTCAATAATACCAATATGGAATACATTAGAAATTGGATTTTTGATAAAGCCAGAATTTTGGCTGTGGTTGGACTGCATGTAAATACTTTTAAACCACATACAGGTACAAAAACCTCTGTAATATTTTTGCAAAAATGGGCAGATGATGAAAAAATCCCAGATGATTATCCAATATTTATGGCGGTTTCCAAAAATAGTGGGAAAGATAACAGCGGTGATTATATGTATAAAAAAGACGCGGAAGGAAATTTTATTATGGATAGCAAAGGGCACAAAGCGGTTAATCATGATCTTAATCAAATAGCAGATTCATTTATAGAATTTGCAAAAAAGGAAGGGTTTAGTTTTTGGAGGTAATATGAAAAACAAGAAGGAAAAAATATACGCTTTTATAGACAGCCAGAATTTAAATCTTTCAGTAAGAAATGATATTATCCGAAAGAGGAAAACAGTATATAAAGGATGGCAGCTTGATTTTGAGCGTTTCAACGTTTATATAAAAGCAAAATACCGTGTCACTAAGTCCTTTCTATTTATCGGGTACAGAAAGGAGAATCAGAATTTGTATGATCGTTTAAATGCGGCAGGGTACGTCCTTATTTTTAAACCGACTCTTGATTCTCAGGGAAAAACAAAAGGAAATGTTGATGCAGAATTAGTTCTTCATGCCATGGATAAAATTCGGAGATATGATAAGGCTGTATTGGTAACAGGAGATGGTGACTTTCATTGTCTTGTAGAGTATTTAATCAAGAAAAGGAAATTATATAAAGTCCTTATACCCAATCAATACAGCTACTCCTCTCTTTTAAGGAAATTTAAACAATATATATCTTTTGTTAACGTATTAAAGAATAAGCTGGAGAGGAAATAAAGCGAGTTTGTTGCTTCGCAATAAAAAAGACAGGCATTTGCGCGGCATGAAAGCCTTTGCAGGAGCCTGTCATCGTGATTAGTAGTAGTATACGTTTATATTAAAGTAAAGTCAAGACTAACTATGTCATTTTCAATAATTCAAAAATCTCAACTTGAAGGAGCGTATAGATTGGATGCGGAATATTATCAGCCGGAATACTTAGAAGTAGTCAATAAAATTTCAAAAATTCCCCACAATATCTTAGAAAATATCTCTGAGAGCTTGTTAAGCTTCGGAGCATATTCACTTACCAGTTCTATAGTATGGCAGGAGTCTGGGATCCCATTTATCACAGCAGAAGACATCAAAGAAGGATTTATTGCTCTTGAAAACGTACGCTTTATAGATGAGAGGGCAGATGAAATTTTAAAAAAGTCTAGAGTTCATGAAGGCGAAGTGTTATTGGCTATGTCAGGTAAAGTTGGAGATACGGCTGTAGCGATTAATATTCCACCACGGCTTAATTCGAACCAAGATATAGTCAAAATTAAACTTAAAAAAAATTATTCGTCATACCTTCTCGCTGCTTTTCTGAACTCTACGTATGGAAGATTACAAATATTACGTCTCCCAGTTGGAAGCGTACAGCAACATATATTTCTTTGGCAAACTAAGTCATTATTGGTTCCAAAATTTCCGAAGAATCTCATTGAAGAAGTTGAACAGTCATATAAATTAGGGCTAGAAGAACTTGAAAATTCAAGATTACTTTACAAACAAGCTGAAGACGTACTATTGAATGGATTGGGGCTCAAGAATTTTCAAGTTGAAGATGATTTATGTTTTGTTGTTAATCTTTCAGGTGTAAAATCTGCAAACAGAGTTGATGCTGAACATTTTCAGCCAAAATACGAAGAGTTATTAGAGAAAATTCAGCAAAAGAATACTAAAGTATTTACTGACGTTATTAGGAATGTAACAGCAAAATTTAATCCTCTTAAAACATCAGATGAAACTTTTAAATATGTCGAACTTGCAAACATAAATTCTTCAATTGGAGTCATTGATGGATATTCAGAGATTCTAGGAAAGGAAGCACCAAGTAGAGCTAAAAGATTACTTAAAAAGGGAGATGTTATTGTATCAAGTGTTGAAGGTTCATTGGAAAAAGTCGCACTAGTAGATGGTACTCAAGAGGGGTACTTGGCCTCTACAGGATTTTTTCAGCTTAGATCAGAAGGAATATTGCCAGAAGTGCTTTTAGTTTTAGCAAAAAGTATTGTTATGCAGTGGCAATTAAAAAAACATTGCGCAGGAACCATCTTAACAGCAGTACCTAGTGAATCTTTACAGAAAATGTTTGTACCCGCAATACCAAAGGAGACTCAGCAAAAAATTGCGGAGTTGGTAAGAAAGTCGCATGAAGCCAGAAAGAAATCAAGAGAGCTTTTAGAAGAAGCAAAAAGAAAAGTTGAAGAGATGATAGAAAAGGGTAGTTCGTGATAGAATAACTTCATGGCTGAAAGTTCAATGATTCCTTTGGGGACAAGCTTACCGCAATTTTCTTTAGTTGATGTAGTGTCTGACAATACTGTTTCATCTGCTGATTTTTCCGGCAAACCTTTATTGGTGATGTTTATTTGCAGGCATTGCCCGTATGTTAAACATGTGCAAAATGAACTGGTAGGATTGGGTAAAGATTACGAAGATAAAATTGGCATGGTGGCAATTTCTTCTAATGATATTGAGAGTTATCCTGAAGATGCGCCTGATTCTTTAAAACAGCAAGCACAGAAGATTGGATTTAATTTCCCTTATCTTTATGAGGAAAGCCAGGATGTAGCCAAAAGTTTTAGCGCAGCTTGTACCCCTGATTTATTTCTATTTAATAATGAAGGAAAGTTGGTTTACCGGGGACAATTGGATGACAGCAGACCAGATAGCGGTATTCCAGTGACCGGAAAAGATTTAAGAGCAGCTATAGATTTCCTACTTTCCGATCGAAGCATAAACTTGGACCAAAAACCCAGTGTGGGTTGTGGCATAAAATGGAAATCTTCAGTACAATAGAATAGTGAAGCTGATTTTAAAACACAAAGTTGAAATATTAATTATTTTAAGTTTAATTAGCGTATATTTTATTCTAAGGTTGCCTAATTTAACCTTGCAGCCTATTTTTGCAGATGAGGCAATTTATATCAGATGGGCACAAGTTATGAGAGCAGAGCCCACCTTAAGGTTCCTGCCTGTTTCTGATGGCAAAACTCCCTTGTTCATGTGGACTTTAATGCCTTTACTTAAATTTATCCCTGATCCACTTTTGGCAGGAAGGCTGCTGTCTGTTTTAGTGGGTTTTTTAACTTTGTTAGGAGTATATTTTCTTTCCAAAAAAGTGTTTGGCATACAAGCTGCTTTTTGGGCTGCTCTTTTATATGTAATTACTCCATACACTGTTTTTTTTGATAGGATGGCTTTGGTGGATTCTATGCTAGCAGGTTTTACTATATGGATAATTTATTTTGCTATCTGGCTTATTAAAAAAACTAGATTAGATATAGCTATGATTTTAGGATATTTAATAGGAGGAGGGATTTTAACTAAAACTCCTGGGATGATTAATCTGTTGTTACTGCCAATCACCCTTATAGCTGTTAAATGGAGGAGAAAGTATCCAATTTTAAAAGTAGTGATGTTTTGGACTGTTACTATCTTTGTAGCTTTAGTTATGTATAACATACTGAGGTTAGGACCCCAATTTCAGATTTTATCTTCTAGAAATACTGACTATGTTTTTTCTCCCCTGGAACTGGTTGGCAGGCCGCTAGATCCTTTTATTCCCCATATGAGAGATCTGTCTGATTGGTTTCCCAAACTGTTTACCTGGCCTATACTTTTTTGTATAGCGATAGGCATTTTATATACCTTAATTAAGACTAATAGGCTGGGTTTAATAATCTTACTTTGGGCAGTAGTTCCATTGCTGGTTCAGTCTGCCTTTTTAAAAACTTTTACAGCTAGATATTTACTATCTTCTATACCCCCACTTTTAATTATTGGGGGCTTTGGCATCACCAATCTTTTGCCAAAGTTCTCTGCTTTTAATAGGTTTTCCTACCTTTTAATGCTAATTGTGGTTTTGCCACTGGCTTTAAATTTTGACTTCTTGCTTCTTACTGATCCCCAAAAGGCCCCTTTGCCTAGGGCAGAAAGAATTGGTTATTTTGAGGAGTGGACTGCCGGATATGGTTTTTTTGAGATAGCCTCTTTCCTAAAAGACCAAAGAAGATTGGGAAAAGTAGTAGTTGGAACAGAAGGTTCTTTTGGAACGCTGCCAGATGGTTTACAAATATATCTAGATAAAGAGGACATAGCAGTAATAGGCAGTACTGGAAGTATTTCTGCACAAATTAAAGGTTCAGCCAAGGATAATTTAACTTTTTTTGTGGGAAATAAATTAAGGTTAGAAAATGGCATAGATGGAGTAGAAATAATTAAAGAATACCCTAAAGCTAAACCACCAAAAAATGGCAAACAAGATGCAATTGTCTTGTTTAAAGTTTTGCCTTAAGGAAATGGATTTTTTAAAAAATAGGCCTTACAAATTTTGGCTTATCCTAACAATTATTTTTATCATGCCTACCTTTTATCAACTATTAAGGTTAGGTTTTTTTCCAATGCAGGATGACCTGCAGGCCTTTAGAGTGCATCAAATGGTTAAGTGCTTAAAAGATTTTCAAATCCCCTGCAGATGGGTTCCTGACATGGGTTATCAATATGGCTATCCCCAGTTTAACTACTATAGCCCAACACCTTATTATTTTGGAGCTTTGCTTAATTTATTAGGTTTACAAATTATTGATTCAGTGAAGATTTTATTTATAGCAGGATTTATTTTATCAGCAGCCTCAATGTTTGTTTTTTTAAAAGCTTTATTTAATCCTCAAATTGCCTTTGTTGGGTCAGTCTTTTATAGCTATGCCCCTATTAAAGCATCCCAAGTTTATGTCAGAGGATCTCTTAGTGAATTTTGGGCATTTATCTTTTTGCCTTTAATTTTTTGGTCAACTTTGCAGTTAATCAGATTAGGTAAAGTTAAATATCTGATTTGGTTTTCTATCTCCCTTTTTTTACTGCTGACTACTCATAATTTAACGACCTTTATTTTTTTACCAATACTTTTAGGGTGGTTTTTTTTAACTGCATTCTTAGAAAAAAAATGGCAGAATTTAACTTGGGTGGGAATGGGATTTCTTTTAGGAGCAGGATTGGCATCTTTTTATCTTTTGCCTTTAATATTTGAGAGAGATTATGTTCATCTGGAAAGTTTATTGGGAGGATATTTTGATTATAGGCAGCATTTTGTCAGTATTAAGCAGTTACTTTTTTCTAATTATTTTGGGTATGGGTCTTCTGTGTTTGGATTAAATGATGAGGTCAGTTTATCAGTGGGAATCATGCATGGAGTTTTTGGACTGTTAGCCTTAATCTTGTCAATGCTCTTTTTTAAAAAAGATAAAAAGATCTCTCTAATAATTTGGAGCTTGTTTTTGCTAGAAACTTTAGTTTTATTTTTAATGCATCAAAGATCTTCATTTATTTGGGAAAGAATTCCTCTTTTGCACTGGCTACAATTTCCCTGGAGGTTTTTAACTATCTCTTTATTCTTGCTGACAATTTTAGGTGTAAGCAGCATTTATCTAATCAATAAAATTAATCAAAAAGCAGCCCTTTTTATAAGTTTAATATTAATTACCAGTGTCATTGTTTTACACGGCGGATTTTATAAACCCCGTGAATGGTTTAATATTTCAGATCAGGAAAAATTTTCTGGCCAGTTGTGGGAAAAACAGTTAACAATCAGTATTTTTGACTATCTTCCTATTTATGCTAAACTTCCTCCTAATAAAAAGGCTCCTTTGGAACCAGAGGTTTTAGAAGGTGATGTAAAATTTATCAGTTACAAAAAAGGAAGCAATTTTCAAAAAGGGGTAATTGAAGTGGGAGGGGATTCTATTATTAGAGTTCCCTTATTTGATTTTCCTGGCATGGCAGTTAGGCTAAATAATCAAAAGATTATTCATAAAAATAATGATTGCAGGGGGGAGGAATATTGTTTTGGATTAATAACTTTTGCAGTTCCTCAAGGTCAGCATACCTTTGAAGTTAAACTAGAAGATACCTTTATTAGGGCATTAGGGAATATAATAAGTTTAATTAGTATTTTGGCATTGTTCTTCTTAATATTTAAAAATTATGGTTCTAAAAAGATTAATTGATAAATTCTGGCCACATTTAATTATTTTTATTTTATCTTTACTAGTTGCTTGGCCAATTTTTTTGCCTGGATATTTTTCCCATCATGATGATTTGCAGGTTATGAGAGTTTTTGAGATGAGAAAATGCCTGGAGGATTTTCAGATTCCTTGTAGGTGGGTACCAGATTTAGGTTTTGGCAACGGCTATCCTTTATTTAATTACTATAATAGCCTTCCTTATTATATAGGAGCTTTAGCCAGTTTTACCCTGGGCTTTATAGGCGGGGCAAAATTATTATTCTTAATTGCTGTAATCTTGGCTGGATTCTCCATGTATCTTTTAGCAAATAGGCTTTTTGGATTATATCCTAGCTTAGTGGCAGCTACCCTTTATATATATGCACCATATAGAGCACTGGATATATATGTTAGAGGTGCAATTGCTGAGAGTTTTTCTTTGGCGATCATCCCGCTAGTATTTTATTTTGCCATAAGAGCCTCAAAGGAAAACTTAGTAAAAAATTATATCTTCCTGAGCCTTTCCCTGGCAGCTTTTCTAGCTAGCCATAATATTATGACCCTGCTTTTTTCACCTTTAATAGTTCTTTTTTTTATCATTATGCTTTGGGGAAAAAATTGGCAGGTAGCTAAAAAGACCCTATTTTTTATAAGTCTAGGGTTGGGGTTGTCTAGTTTTTTTATTTTGCCGGCATTTTTGGAAAAAGATTTAGTGCAGATAGATAATTTGACAAGATTAGAGCTAGATTTCAGAGCCCACTTTGTCACTTTACCTCAACTCTTTTTAGATAGAACTTGGGGTTATGGGGCTTCCTTTCCTGGAGTGGGGGACACTATTTCTTTTCAGGTAGGTTGGCCTCATTGGTTAATAGTGATTTTATCTATTCCCTCGTTAGTTTTCTTAAAAAGAAAGAACCTGAGATTATTTTGGCTCAGTTTAATGATGTTGCTATTTTTTAGTTTCCCCCTATTTATGGCTCATAACAGGTCTGCCTTTATTTGGGAACAGATTGGGATTTTGAGGTTTACCCAATTTCCCTGGAGATTTTTATCAGTGGCAATTTTTACTAGTAGCTTATTAGGTGCAATTTTAATTTATAACTTTAAAATTAGTTGGCAAAAAATCATGGTTATCATCTTAGTTCCAGTAATAATTTTGTTAAATTGGAGTTACTTTAGGCCACATCAATTTTATCCAAATCTCACAGACCAGGAAAAGCTTTCGGGAGTACTTTGGCAGACCCAGCAAAGAGCTTCAATCCTGGACTATCTTCCTGTTACTGCTGTGGAACCTAGGGAAGCAGCCCCATCAGAACCTATTATTGTCTCAGGCCAAGCAGAAGTTAATAATTTTAAGAACAGGTCAAATAGATGGGAATTTAAAATAAATGTTTTATCACCAACTGTTGTAGAAATGCCAGTGTTTGATTTTCCTAAGTGGCAGGTATATGTAGATGGAAAGAAGGTAGATCACTCAAATAAAAATTACTTGGGCAGAATAAGCATCAATCTCCCTTCTGGTAATTATAAAGTGGTAGGAAAATTTGAAAATACCCCAATAAGGATTCTGGGTAACCTTGTTACCTTTGTTTCTATTGCAATTATTATATTTTTAACCTATGGGAAAATTGGAAAAATTAGTAGATAAATACTGGTTTATTATCTTAATAGTTCTGTCCATTCCCGCTACTTGGGCATTATTTGTTAATGGTTACTATGGAGCTTCAGATGATATGCATCCGGCTTGGTTATATGAGCTGGATAAAACCATAAAGTTAGGACAAATCCCTCCCAGGTTTGTACCAGATTTGAGTTTTGGATTTGGTTATCCCTTATTCAATTTTGCCTTTCCTCTGCCTTTTTATATAGCAGAGGTTTTCCATCTGTTAGGATTTTCCCTGGTTGATAGCATTAAAACAGTTTTTTTCTTAAGCATTCCTCTTTCAGCTTATTTTATGTATCTCTTTTTAAGAGAGTTTATAAGTAGAACTTTAAGTTTAGCTGGGGCAGTTCTTTATATCTATGCTCCTTACAGAGCAGTTGATATATATATCAGGGGAACAATAGGGGAGATTGTTAGTTTTATATTCTTACCGCTGATCTTTTTGTCTTTATTTAAGCTAAAGCATGCTTTCAACGGGAGATGGATTGGGATTGGAGGGTTTGCTCTTGCTTCCCTAGTCTTGTCGCACAATATTGCTGCTTATATGTTTTTTCCTTTTTTAATCCTATTTTTTGTATTGCATTTAATTTTTTCCTCAAAAAAATTACTATTTTTAATAAATTCTATTTTGATGGTTTTTCTAGCCCTTTTGATCAGTATTTATTTTTGGCTACCAGCACTAGTAGAAAGTAGTTTAATGAAGTATGATGCTGTTTTTAATTTTGCTGATCATTTTCCTACTATTAAACAGCTATTTACTCCCTATTGGGGGTACGGGTCTTCAGTGCCTGGGCCTTATGATGGCATGTCTTTCTTTTTAGGAACTGTACATATTTTAATGATAGTTTTGGGTATAAGTTTATCTATCAGTTTTTGGAAAAAGTTTAATAAAAATATCAAGATATTACTAATATGGGTTTTTTTGTCTTTAAGTGCTGTCTTTTTCATCATGAACTATAGATCTTCTTTTTTATGGAGCAACATCCCTCTTCTGCCTTATTTTCAATTTCCTTGGAGATTTTTAATATTAACTACTTTTGCCATACCACTATTGATAGTAGTTTTTGATAAGTTTAAGCATAAATATAGTATTTCTTTGTTAATAATTATTATTACTTTAATTACAGGTTGGAGTTATTTTCGGCCTCAAGATTTTCTGGGCCGCCAGGATGTTTATTATCTAAACCGCTATATTCCCACTCCAACTGCAAGTTTAGAATATTTAAAAATTCAAGAAGAATATTTACGATTACCAAAAAATACTGATAAAAGGCCGGATCGGAATTATCCTTTGGTTTTTATAGATAATGGATTAATTAAACAGGTAAGCAGGATAAATGACTTGGATGTTTTAATAAGAACGGAGGCAACTTCAGTTGCCACACTTAATTATAGTAAATATTTGTTTCCTGGTTGGGTGGCTGAAATAGATGGTCAGAAAACAGAAACTTTAGCTGGTAAACCATTTGGACAAATTACTGTGAATGTAGCTTCAGGCAGCCATACAGTTAAAATTATATTTGAGGAAACAAACTTTAAGAGATTCTTAAATGCTATCTCTTTGGTTAGTTTTTTAGTATCATTAGGATTAATCACAAACTTGTGGCCTCGAGTATTCAGACTCTTTAAGTAGAAAAAGATTATGCTTCCAATAAATATTTTTAAGAATAAAATTTTAAAGAGCAATTGGCCATTTTTTGTAGGTTTGATCTTAACGCTCAGCCTCCTTTGGCCACTTGTGGCTGCATCCTTTTTTAACCATCATGATGATGTCCAGGTAATTAGGCTTCATCAAATGGATAAATGTTTTAAAGACTTTCAAATTCCTTGCAGGTGGGTACCAGACTTAGGAGGTCTATATGGTTACCCGATTTTTAACTATTATGCCCCAATGCCTTATTACTTTGGTGAAGTTATTTATTTTCTAAGCAATAATTTAATTTTTTCAGTAAAAATAATGTTTGCAGTAAGCTTTGTGGGAAGCTTTCTCTTTATGTATCTTCTCTCATCTCGTTTTTGGGGGAAATTGGGAGGTGCGTTATCTGCCATTTTTTATAGCTTTGCACCATATCATGCTCTAGATTTTTATGTCAGGGGGGCAATGGGTGAGATGTGGGCATTAATGTTTTTTCCGGCCATCTTGTGGAGTGTAGTTAGGCTTGAGGATAAAACAAATGTTAAAAATCTAATATTTTTTTCTATCTTTTTATTTTTTCTTATAACTTCCCATAATCTTTCAACTATTATTTTTTCACCAATAATTTTGGTTTGGATTTTTGTTCTTTATTTGAAAGATAAACACAAAAAATTTATCCTGTTTAGTTTAATGGGGATAATTTTAGGAGTTTTATTATCTGCATTTTACCTTTTCCCCATGGCTTTGGAAAAAAATCTGGTTCATGTTGAGACAACAACTTATGGATACTTTTCCTATACTGAGCATTTTAAGGGTTTAAGGAAATTGATTCTTGATAGATCCTGGGGCTGGGGAGGTTCTGTACGGGAAGTGCCAGGAGGAGAAAGAGAAGGCTTGTCATATCAAATAGGTTGGATTCATCTTCTAGCTTTGGCCTTATCTGTTATATCAGCCAAATACCTTATGAATAAAAACAGATGGTTAAGCTGGGTCATTATTTCATCAATAACTTTAGTTTTAATAAGTATTTTTATGATACATCCAAGGTCACAATTTATTTGGAAGATATTTGACGGGACACTTCGTTTTATTCAATTCCCCTGGAGATTTCTGATGATTACTATATTTTTTATATCTTTTATGTCGGGAAGCATATTTTTAAGAGGTATAAAGAGAGAAAAATTAGCTTGGAGTATTTTAGTTATTCTAGTTGTAACAGCTAATTTCTTTTATTTTAGGCCTGAGAAATTTTTATCAGCTACAGATAAAGATTTATTGTCAGGTGAAAATTGGGAAAGGCAAATAAAAAGATCAATATTTGATTATTTGCCTAAATCTGCTAAAGAACCCCCTGCTGAACTTGCCAAAGAAAGATATAAAATTTTAACTGGAGATTCGCAAATTTTTGATTTTGAGCAAGGATCAAACTGGTTAAAATTTAAAACAGAGACCAATACTCATACTATTATCCGTTTATCCCAGTATTATTTTCCGGGTTGGAAAATTCTAATAGATGGAAAAGAAACAAATGTAGAATATGCCAACAATAGTTTGGGTTTAATGACTATTATTTTAGGTAGAGGCAACCATTTAGTTGAAGGTAGATTATATGATACCCAAATAAGGACTATTGGTAATATTACTACTTTAGTATTTTGGGTAGGGTTAGTTTTTGTCTTATTATTACAATTCAAAAAAGTTCATCAATGGATTGAATATTATAGGAGGAGAATTAATTAATGGAAAGTGTTGAACAACTTGATCCAACAGCTGAAGTTTCTTCAGAAGCAGTCAAAAAGAAAGTAGTGGGAGGAGCTGCAATTTTAACCGCCAGAACTATATTTATGCAGGCGGTTTCTTTTGTCTCAGTAGGATTACTCACAGTTTTTTTAGAACCTGCCGAATATGGAGTTTTCTTTTTAGTCTCAGCAGTTATAAGTTTTTTGGCATATTTTGGTGACATTGGTTTTGCAGCAGCACTCATACAGAAAAAAGAGAAACTAACAAATAATGATTTAAAAACTATCTTCACTATACAACAAATTCTGGCTTTGATTTTGTTAATTATTACTTTTTTAATTAGTGGGGTAATTAGGAATACCTATAATCTTTCTCAGGAAGCAATTTATCTGTTATGGGCATTAGCTTTTTCTTTACTTCTATCCTCCTTAAAAACTATACCGTCAGTTTTACTTGAAAGAAAATTGGAATTTAACAAATGGATAATACCTCAAATAATAGAAACAGTAGTTTTTAATATCACAACAGTTTATTTAGCTTATAAGGGATTTGGAGTAACTAGTTTTACAGTGGGAGTTTTATTGAGAGGATTTTCGGGCCTTTTTTTAACATACTTGATTCAACCGTGGATGCCAGGATTTTCATTCTCTAAGGATTCAATAAAAGGGTTATTAAAATTTGGAATACCCTATCAATTAAATATATTTTTAGCCATGGTAAAAGATGATGGTATGATTTTACTTTTAGGAAATATTTTAGGTCCCTCAGGACTTGGATTTTTAGCTTGGGCACAGAAATGGGCATACTCTCCTTTAAGGTTTTTTATGGACCAGGTAATAAAAGTAACCTTTCCTGCATTTTCTCGTATACAAGATAAAAAAGAGGAGTTATCCTTGATGGTTACAAAATCAATTTTTTTCGTTTGTTTACTTGTTTTTCCTTCATTAATTATGATAGTACTGCTTGCACCAACTTTGGTTTCAATAATCCCAAAATATTATAAATGGGAACCTGCTCTCTTCGCACTCTCTATTTTAACTATTACCTCGGCTTTGGCAGCAATCACAACCCCTTTAACCAATACCTTAAATGCAATTGGCAAAATATCAGTTACTTTTAAACTAATGATTATGTGGACTGTTTTAACTTGGATTTTTGTTCCAGTTTTTACTTATTTATACGGATTAAATGGAGCAGCTACTGGTTTTACTTTGGTGGGCTTAAGCTCATTTGTAGCTTTATTTTTAGTTGCTAAATATATCAGGATTAACTATTTACAAAGCGTTGGTAAGCCCTTAGTGATTGCTATTATAATGGGAATGTGTGTAATTTTGGTTAAAAATATGGTCAACCCTTCTCTTAATCAGATAATAGTAATGGTCACAACCTCTTTTATTAGTTTTGTGATAGCAACATTAATTATTGAACCATCAATATTAAAATTAGTTAAATCCCAGTTTAAAAAATGAAGAGAATATTTTTAATAATTCTTTTTATAGTTTCAATATTTTTTCCAGTCTCAACATTTGCTCAGGAAAATTCATTTGTTTCAGTTGTTAATCCTATTAGGGGAGCTGACTTCTGGGATTTAAAAAATCAAAAAGTTGAAGATGCTGTTTTGGGACAGGCTAAAATTTTAGATAATTTTCAAGTATCTGCAACATGGTTAATTAGGTTTGATGCTTTAAATAATGGTCAGTTGATGGATATGCTTAATAAGCGAACAGAAGATGAAAAAGGAATATTTTTAGAAGTTACACCTAGTTGGACTGAAAGCTCAAATGTTAAATATAGAAATTCAATTTCTTGGCATAATGCAGGAAGTGCTTTTCTATCAGGATATAACATAGATGAAAGAGAGAAATTAATTGATGCAGCATTTGAAAAATTTAAGCAAACTTTTAGTTTATACCCCAAATCAGTTGGAGCTTGGTGGATTGATGCGCATTCACTTTCTTACATGAAGGAAAAGTATGAAATAACTTCTGCTTTAATTGTGGCAGATCAGTACTCCACAGATAATTATCAAATATGGGGCCAATTTTGGTCTACTCCTTATTATCCTTCTAAAACTCATGCTCTTCATCCTGCTCAATCTGTGGAAAATAAAATTCCTGTGGTAATTACCCAGTGGGCTATCAGGGATCCAGTCAATGGTTATGGGAGTGGAGTTGAAGAGAGCACTTTTTCCCTTCAAGCCAATGATTATATGGATTATCATGATCTAGATATAAGTTATTTTGCCAAGCTTTTAGATATTTATACAAAACAGGAATTTAATCAATTTGCCCAAATTGTGGTTGGTTTAGAAAATTCTTATGACTTTGAAAAATATGGCAAAGAGTATGAAAATCAGATAAAGGTTTTAGCAGATAAAAAAAACAGTGGCCAGATTTCCCTGGTAACTTTATCTGAGTTTGCTAATTGGTATACAAAAACTTTCCCCAAGCTTTCTCCAGAGCAAGTAGTTATCTCAGATGATCCCTTGGGAAGTTCTAAAAAGGTGGTCTGGTTTATGAACCCATATTATCGGGCTGGTTGGTTTTTCAATAGAGATGGGAGTGTATTTAGAGATATACGCCAATATATTGATAGCGAAGAAGAGTTATGCTTAAGAGTACGATGTGACTTGGTTAATTTTGCAACCTTTGCCACCAGAGTTTTGGATCAAGTAAGCTTTGGCCATAAATGGATTATAGATGAAGGAAAAATTTCTGACTTTAAAGCTAAAAAACTAGATCAAGGTTTTAGTATTTCTTACAAAAATGAAGCGGGAAAGATAAGAGTAGTTGAATTTTTACCAAGAGATATTAGTATAGATGGGAAAATTTCATCTATCGATCAAGCGATACTTGAAGCAACTAAATATAAATTAGAACAAAAAATAACCCAACCTTCACTTACCAGGGGATCATTCCAGTGGTCTTTGGGAAGCTCTAGCTATAAAGTAGGAGTATTTTTATTATTTCTGATATTAGGGTGTATTGTTCCAGGATTTTTTATGATTAATAAACTTACTTTTAAAGAAGATTCCTTTGCTAAAAAGCTTACCCTCGCTACAATTTTGGGGTTTGTTTTATTAACGCTTTTGTTCTATATCTTAGGCCTTTTAAAGCTGCAGCAGTTAATATTTATTTATTTTGCTGTAAATGCCTTACTTCTAATAAAAAATTACAAAAGTTTTAGCAGCTTACGGTTGTTTAATTTTCAATCAAAACTTGATTTTGGTATTTTGGGATTAATCCTTGCTGGTAGCATTTTTCAGCAGCTTCCATCATTTAAAAATGGGCTAATTTTTCCATATGGCATGGGGTTATGGGGCCCAAATACCCATGATGGGATATGGCATTTAAGTTTAATTAATCAATTAATAAAAAGTGTACCCGCGGAAAATCCAATTTTTTCAAAGACAAGTATTACTAATTACCATTATTTTTATGATTTATTAATAGCAGCAACCAGTTATGTCTCAGGCCTCACGGTATTAGATTTGATATTTAGATTTTACCCTTTTATTTTCTCTATTCTTTTAGGAGCAGGAACATATTATCTAATCCAAATATTATTTAAAGAAAAAATAGCCGCCTTGTTTGGTCTTTATCTTGTCTATTTTGCTGGTAGTTTTGGATGGGTAGTTGACTTTATAAAAGGCAGGCAGGGGGGGGGTGAATCTGCCTTTTGGGCAAACCAGTCAATTTCTTTTAACCTAAATCCCCCTTTTGCAATATCCCTTTTAATAGTCATTGCCATATTACAGCTTTTATTTATCAAGAGGTTCAATATTTTATCTGTGACAACTTTAACTATTTTGATAGGTTCTTTAATCGCTTTTAAGGCTTACGGTGGAGTTTTAATTCTTTTAAGTCTTCTTTTAGTAGGACTCATTAAAAAATCCATTTCTTATTTAGTCACCTTTTCTACCAGTTTAATTTTGTCTTTAGTTTTATTTCTTAGCAATTTTAATGTAAGTGAGAGATTGATATACTTTTCCCCTTTTTGGTTTGTTCATTCAATGATAGATTCACCTGATAGGGTGGGGTGGGTAAGATTATCATTGGCACGAATAACAGGTTTTGAGCAAGGAAATTTATTTAAATTCACTGTAGCAGAAGCAGCAGGTTTTTTAATTTTTCTAATAGGAAACTTAGGAACCAGAGCCTTTGCCATATTTGGTTTATTAAATATTAGAAATATTGTCCGACATCAAGAATACATAACTTTACTTATCTTTTGTTTATTATCAATATTAATTCCTACTATCGTTATTCAAGCTGGCAATCCCTGGAACACAATTCAGTTTATTTATTATGGCCTCTATATTTCAGCCATAGTTTCAGGTGCTGTTATGTCTAATTTCCTTAGAATAAATAGGGCACTAGCAACTTTAGTTATTTTGCCCATGTTAATAATCACCCCAATTAATGCTTGGGCAACTGCTAGTGGATATTTAAGTTATCAGCCCCACGCTAAGATAAGCAATGATGAAATTGGAGCACTAGAATTCTTAAAGTCACAAGAAGATGGCGTAGTTTTAACTTATCCCTATGATGAAAAGCTAAAACAAAAGTTTGAAGAACCATGGCCTTTGTTTATGTATGATAGTACTGCTTATGTTTCTGCTCTTTCTCAAAAAGCTTCATTTTTGGAAGATATACCTCAAAATGAAATTCTGCTGACAGATTATAAAAAAAGAATAGTAGGTTCTAAGGATTTTTTCTCTGGCCAAAATACAGAAAGCAATGAATTCTTAAAAAAAAGTAATATAAGATATATCTATCTGCCCAAAACATTTGGAGTTATCTTAGATGAAAGTTTGCTAACAGTAAATAGAATTTTTGAAAATAAAGAAGTTTTAATATATCAAGTTAAATAATGGTTATACAGGCAATATTATTTTTAATACTGGTCAGCATCTGTTTTATTCCTTTTGGTTTTTTACTTTTAAGAAAAATAAAAAATGATCTAGACGATTTAGAAAAAATAGTTTTATCAACAGTTTGTGGAATGGTTTTATTTACTCTTACTGCTTATTTTCTTGCCTTTTTACATTTAAGATTTTTAATGTGGCTATTCCCTATTTTAGGCATTATCCTGGTTATTAAAAATAGAAAAGAATTATCAAAGTTTAGTATTCATCTAAAATATAAACTATTTTTCCTTACAGTTTTAACAGTAGGGATCATTGGCCAGGTTGCAGTTAATGCTCCCTCAGGAATTCCTTACTCTGAAGGTATTTATTTTTGGAGTTCACATGGACATGATGGGTTATGGCACCTTTCTTTAATGGAACACATGCATCAGAATATTTTCCCTTTTCAAAATCCTGAATTTAATGGAGCTAGACTACAAAACTATCATTTTTTTGTGGATCTTTTAATGTCTGAGTTTTCTAGGCTCTTTCCGATTTTTTCTAACCTAGATATTTATTTTAGGTTTATGCCAATTGTTTTTTCTACCCTCTTAGGGCTTTGTGCCTTTATATTTGTTAGAGCCTGGAGCAAAAAAGAGTTAGCAGGAATTTGGGCAATGATTTTTACCTACTTTTGTGGCAGCTTTGGTTATCTGCTCTATATTCCCACCCACAAAAGTTTAGGAGGGGAAGCAATTTTTTGGGTTTCTCAAACCCAATCAGTTTTAGGTAATCCTCCCCATGCAGCGGCATTTATTATAGTTACAGCCTGTCTTTTTATTCTGTTTAAGTACTTTCAACAAAGAAAGTGGTCATATTTTTGGATTAGCGTTTTATTAGGAGGAGCAGTGATAGAGTTTAAAGTTTATGGAGGAGTTTTACTTTTAGGAGGACTTTTTTTAGTTTCTATTTTTGAAGTTATTTTCAAAAGAATCTATAAAAGCTTACTGCTGTTTTTATCAATGCTCTCTTTATCGTTACTGATTTATCTTCCAAACGCTGCAAATTCTCAGGATTTTTTAATTTTTGAACCATGGTGGTTTATAAGAACTATGGTAGTAGCTACTGATAGATTAAATTGGTTGGATCTGGAGTTGAGAAGGCAAACCTATATTGCAGAAGAGAATTGGAAAAGAGTTATCCAGCTCGAAGCAACTGCCTTTTTAATTTTCCTTTTTGGTAATCTGGGGATGAGATTTATTGGCTTTTGGACAATATTCAAACAAGTAAAGATGAACATATTTAAAGATTCTTTTAATATATTATTTTTATTCATTACCATTACTTCTTTTTTTATTCCAGTGATTTTTTTACAAAAGGGTGTAGTTTGGAATGCTATTCAGTTTAATCAGTATTTCCTGCTATTTTTTGGATTTCTGGCTGGAATGTCAGCAAATGATTTATTAGATCGCATAAAAAATAATTTCATAAAAATTTTAATGGGGTTACTGATAATTATATTTGCAATTCCTACCCAAGTAGGGCTTCTTTGGCAGTTTTATTCAAATCTACCCTTATCAAAAATTTCCTATGAAGAGATTAAAGCTTTAGAATTTATTAAAAATAATTCTTCATATGGGGATATTATTTTGACAGCTCCTTTTAATAAATATGAAAGAGATCAGTATAAAACTCCCCCAATACCTATTTATGCTTGGTATGATACTGGTTATGTAGCAGCTTTTTCTTCAAGAAAGGTTCTCCTTTCTGATGAAGAACAGGTAACGATCATGGGTTATCAGGCAGATGCATTCTTCAAAGAAAGAGAGTTAATATTTCAAACAGATGATATTGAAATGATAAATAGCTATTTAGATAAAAACAGTATAGATTATATTTATCTAGTCTGGGGCCAGAAATTCCAAGCAGATGAAAAATTGATTAAGGCAGATTTAATTTTTGAAAACAAAGATGCAAAAGTATTTAAAGCTAGAAAATGAAATTTAAGTATTTAATTTTAATAATTTTTCTAGGTTTTCTTTTAAGAATTATTAATATTTCCCAAAACTCACTGCCTCTTTATGGCGATGAGTTAACTATAGTTTATGATGCCTATTCTATCCTTAAAACTGGGCAAGACCAACTGGGTAATATCTTTCCCTTAACCTTTGAAATGGGTGCAGGAAGGCCAGCAGGATATGTTTATTTTACCGTGCCCTTTGTAGCCCTTTTTGGACCCACAGCCCTGGGTGTGCGTTTACCCTCAGTTCTTTCAGGTCTAGGAATCATATTACTGTTTTATCTTTTGGGAGAAAAATTATTTTCAAGAAAAGTAGGATTAGCAGCTGCTATTTTAGCAGCTTTGTCTCCTTGGACTATTCAGTTAAGTAGAGTTGGGTATGAGGCCAATTTTGCTTTACTCCTAGTCCTTTCAGGCACTTACTTCTTTATAATAGCAAGTAGACCTTACTATTATCTGATTTCTGCTTTTTTCTTTGGTTTAGTACTGCATACATACCCTACTTACAAAATAAGTTTGATATTCTTTCTACCATTCTTATTCTGGTTTGTTTTTAAAAAAGAATCTTTAAATTTTAGAAAGAAAACTTTACTAATATCAATAATAATTTTTGCTTTCTTTGCTGCATCATCTATTACTCAAACCTTTATTGGCGGTTCTGAAGCGAGATTTTTGAATATAAATATATTCTCCCAGGAAGATTTAAAAAATAAATTAGAAGAAAAAATAAATTATGAAAGAACTATCACAAACTTGCCTCAAAATTTAGCAAAATATTTCCATAACAAACCCACTGAATATGGGAAAATAATTTTGGAAAATTATCTGCAAAATTTCTCATTAGATTTTTTGCTGATACATGGAGATAGAAACCCCCGGCATAATATGTCCACCATGGGTCAAATTTTTCTTGCTGAGGCAATTTTAATATTAATTGGTTTACTTAGTTACTGGCAGAGAGAAAAAAGAACTTTAGTATTTTTATTAGGTTGGTTATTGATTGCCCCAATTGCAACTAGTATTGTTGATTTGCCCCACGCTTTAAGAAGTTCTTTTATGATTCCTCCGTTGCTGCTTATATCATCACTGGGATTCACTACATTTATTTCCTTAAAAAATAAACCTATGCTTATCTTATTAGGATGCATTTTTTTGATACAGTTTGTCTTTTTTATTCAAAAACTCTATTTTCTGGCACCAAATGAATATAGCCATTTTTGGTCTTATTCTGCAAAACAAGCTACAGAAATAGCTTTAGAAAATAAAAATAATTATGATTACATAATATTGTCTGATAAGATTGATAATATTGAGTTTGCTTATCCAGTTTATGCAAAGATAGAGCCCCAAAATGTTATAGCTCAAAATCAAGGAAGGAAGGTGGAATTAAATGGCGCCCCATTTAAACAGTTTGGCAATATTTATATTGGATATTTAAATGAAAATGGGTTAGAAGATTTTATAAAAGGTATCAGTGGGTCAATTCTGACAATTACTACTCCTGAGTCATCAAAAAACTTATCAAATTATGAAATAATCAATGGAAGTAATAACTTGCCATCTTTGGTGTTAAGTAGAAAGTAAACTTAGAAACGTTTTTTATATGCTGCTAATACCCCCCCCATTGTTAATAAAAATACCGATACTAAACTAATTTTTAACCCTAAACTAAATGATTGAGGCAGATAGTTGAAAACAACAACATGGTCTCCAGCAGGTATTTTAACAGCCCTGAATATAAAATTTGCTGGTGATATTGGCAACTTTTGGTTGCCATCTAAAGTAGCAGCCCATCCTTCCTCAAATTGATCTGCCAGTACTAAAACCTGCTCAGAAGTGGAACCAGTCCTTATTTTTACTGAATTAGCTTTGTAGTCCACAATTTGAACAGTTCCTTTGCCGTCAACTCCATTAACCCCTAAATCTTTTGATAAAAGCACAGTTATCCTTGGATCAAAACTTTTATCTGTCATAATGATATCTTTTATATTTTGCTCAGAGGCAGGAATTATTTTTTTGGCAAAGTATGCGCGCTCTTTAACTTTTGGATTCTCTAAAACTGCTGTAGATTTATCTTTGAAAACAACATTGTATCCACTTTCTTTGACCTTGTAATGAAGAATATCTCCTGGAGTGTACCCATTTTCATCCCGCATTACTGCTACAAGATATTTTGTATTAGCAGCATCTAAATAGGGAGAGGAGTATCTGGAGGAAATTTCAGCATATCTTGATGAATTACCAGTTCTGAGATCCCCCCCATTTAGAAAATGGATGAATTTACCATATTGGCTCAAATATATGGGATCGTACCCCTCGTAAGAATATAGATTATAAGCTGTCCAGGTATTGGAAGGAAATACTTCTGCATGTTCCCGCCCTACTCTAAAAAAACCCTCCTGTTTTTGTAAAAATTCCAAAACTGGGGTCTTCGGAAAAATTAAATTATTTGGCACAAAGGGGTTAAATTTTAGAAAATATCTGCCAAGATCAAAAGTAATAAAAAGTAATAGCAACAGTGGCACTAAATTTAGTTTGTTTAAGGGTATGGATTTAAACTTAAGTTTTATTAAAGTTACAGCTGAGAGAATAGATAATAAAATAAATGGTAAAAGAGTATTTTTAGTTGCTATTTTAAAGTTGTCTAAATTATAGTCATTACTGTTTAAATATACTTTGAGATATTTTTCATCAGGTGCCCAGCCTAGGATATCCCAAATAAAAAAGCTGGTAAGAAGTGTTCCTAAGATTATTCCCAAAATAGCAGCCCAGGACCAAGTAAGTGTCTTAGAGAAAAAAGCATAATTATTTTTTTCAAAAATGTGGTTAAGCGCAATTGAGGCAAGAAATGAGGAACAAAGGATGGTAATAAACAGTGCTCTGCTAGCATATGATGAAGTAAGAAGAGGAATTTTTATCTGATATAGATAATGAGAAATTGCGTTATCAAAGATAAGTATTAAACTTATGCCCAAAAGTATCAGGAAGAAAGCTGATTGTTTACCCCTTACTTTAAAAAATGAATATATTAGCAGAGGCAAAGTAATTATTCCCAAGAAACCACTTGTTTCTGAGTAATTTAGGTAACCCCAGTAGTTTCTGGTTACAGGATTGCCAAAATAGTCAGGAATAAAAAATTTGAATATGTCTTTGCTGCCCAGTAATCCAAAGTTACCTTCTGCAGAATAGCTTTCTGTTTGTCTAATAGATTTTTGTAAAAGCTCGTAACTTGGTAAAAGTTGGGCAGCTATGAGGGAGATAGAAAAAATGATTGCAACTGCTAAAAAAAATGCTTTATTGAAAAATAGTTTATCTTTCCAGCTAATCCATAAAAAATATAGAACAATAATAGTGTATGAGTAAGTTGTTACTTGAGCATTTCCCGCAAGTATAATTAGCCCTAAAGATGTTATTAATAAAAGTATGAATCTATATTTAGAAGAATCAGTAAATTTTTTTACTGCATATAAAGAGAGTGGCAGCCAAGACATTCCATGAACTGCTGTCCCTAATTCAAGCCAGGTAGCCATCAGCCCACCAAGCGAGAAAATAATTGCACCTGATAATCTGGCAATAATAGATTTTATAAATTGAGAGACAAAGAGATAAAAAGTTAATGAAGCGATCAAGGTTTGAGAGTAAATGAAAAGTCCCCAGCCATAATATTTTGGCAATAGAAGTAATATATTTAAAGGATATAAAGTGGCAGAATGATAAGTTGCCAAAAGAGGATTGCCGGTAAAAGAATAAGGATTCCATAGAGGCCACTGGAGATTTCTTAGAGATTCTATAGCCAAGTATTTCCATAGAATAAATTGTGAGAAAACATCTGAAATAAGGGGATTTTTTACTGGCATCTTATAATAGTCCAACCAAGGAAAATAGCTGCCAATCAGCAGGTCTCCCGGAAAAGGAATTTGGCCAAAAAGAAAAAATTTATAGTAAAGCAGAGAAATAACTGAAGCTAAAAATATTATTGGTGCTAAAGGATGATTTAGTAGCCAACGAATTTTTTTTGTAGTCACATCTTTAAGTATAAACATTTTACTAAGCAGTAAGAAACTGGTAAGATTTTTACATATGCCAAAAGGAATCTCTGTTGTTATAAATACTTTTAATGAAGAGCGAGATATAGAGAGAGCTATTAGAAGCGTAAAATGGGCACAGGAGGTAATAGTTTGTGATATGCATTCAACTGACAAAACAGTTGAGTTGACAAAAAAATTAGGAGCAAAAATCTTTTATCACAAAAAAGAGGATTTTGTTGAACCAGCTAGAAATTTTGCTATTTCTAAAGCTGAATATGATTGGGTTTTAATCTTGGATCCAGATGAAGCAATAGCAGAGAATTTAAAAGTTAAATTAACTAAGATATCAGATAAGATGAATAAAATAGATTATGTGAAAGTTCCCAGAAAAAATATTATTTTTGGCAAATGGATGCAAGCTTCTAAATGGTGGCCAGACTTAAATATAAGATTTTTTAGAAAAGGTAAAGTAAGTTGGACTAATAAAATACATCAGCCTCCAAAAGCGTTAGGGCAGGGATTGGATTTAGAAGCTCAGGAAGACTATGCAATAATTCATCATCATTATGAAAGTATCACTCAATTTTTAGAAAGAATGATTAGGTATACAAAAATACAAGCAGAGGAATTAAAAAAAGAAGGATATCTTTTTGACTATAAGGATTTAATTAAAAAACCCCTTTCTGAATTTTTAAGCAGATTTTTTGCCAATAGAGGCTTTGAAGATGGATTACATGGATTAGCTTTAAGCCTGCTCCAATCGTTTTCATTTTTAATAGTCTATCTTCGTTTATGGGAGATGGAAAAATTCAAACAACAAAGTATAGATTTAAAAGAATTTAAAGAGGTAAACAACCAAGCGGGTGAGGAATTAAAATACTGGTTTAATTATAGCAGCCTATCTAAAAATCCCTTTAAAAGTTTTTTACAAAAGGTCAAAGGCAAAATATAAATCTATATGCTAAGCGCAATTATAATTACTAAAAATGAAGAAAAATTCATAAAGGCTTGCTTAGAATCAGTTAAATGGGTTGATGAAATTATTATTTTAGATAATGGATCAACTGATAAAACAATAGAAATTGCAAAAAAATATACAGACAAAATTTCTATATTCAATGATTTAGATTTTGCCTCAATTAGAGATGAGGGTATGAAGAAAGCCTTGGGAAACTGGGTTTTATACATAGATTCTGATGAAAGAGTTTCTGGACAACTTAAGATTGAAATAGAAGAAATTATTAAAGGTGAAGAATTTGCAGCTTTTGCTATCCCTAGGAAAAACATCATTTTTGGTCACGAGGTTAACTATGGACCATTTTGGCCAGACTGGGTGATTAGGCTTATTAAAAAGGATAATTTAGAAGAATGGGTAGGAAAAGTTCATGAATACCCAAAATTTAAAGGAAAGCTTGGATACTGTAAAAATTACTTTTATCACCTGACTCATCGTGATATAGACCAGATTGTTTTAAAGAGTCTGGAATGGTCAAAAATAGATGCACAACTAAGACTTAATGCAAATCACCCAAAAATGTCAGGCATTAGATTTTTAAGAATCTTATTTAGTGAGCTTTTCTATCAGGGAATAATTAGAAAAGGATTTTTTGCAGGTACTGTTGGTATGATGGACGCTGTTTTACAAACCTTCAGCATGTTTATTACCTATGTTAGATTATGGCAATTGCAACAAGATAAACCCCGAGATGAAATTTATCAAGAGATAGATAAGGAACTGATCAAAAATAATTTTAATTAACCCATGAAAACTGCAATTTATTCTCCATACTTGGATACATTAGGTGGCGGAGAACGCTACATAATGACTATTGCTGAGATTTTAGCAAAAGAACATCAGGTAGATATTCTTTTGGATTCACATTTGTATTTATTAGATATGGAGGGAATTATAAAAAAAATTTCAGAGAGATTTGGACTTAATTTAGAAAAGGTAAATCTAGTAAAGGCTCCTTTGGGTAAAGATTCCAATATTTTGGAAAGGGCATTTTTTTTAACCAAATATGATCTACTAGTATATTTAACAGATGGAAGCATTTTTTACCCAACTTCAACAAAAAATATATTACATATCCAGTCTCCCATAAAGGGGCAACCAGCTAAAGGAATTTGGGGAAAAGTAAAGCTTAATGGTTGGGATTTGATAATTTATAATTCTGAGTTTACCAAAAATAACTGCCAAAAATATTGGCCTATCAAAAGTGAAGTGGTTTATCCACCTGTCGATGTTGAAAATATAAAGCCTTTAGCAAAAAAGAAAAATATTTTATCTGTGGGAAGATTTTTTAACTTTCTGCGTGATAAGAAACATTCTGTACTAATAAAAGCATTTAAAAAGATTCATAAAGAAAAAAATAGAGAATGGAGCCTAAATTTAGTTGGTTCAGCCCAAGAGGGAGATAAGCCATATTTGGAGGAATTAAAAAAAGAGGCAAAAGGTTTACCTGTGAATTTTTTTCCTAACCTTGAATATCAAAAGCTGATAAAACTTTTTGGTGAGAGCAGCATTTATTGGCATGCAGCTGGATTTGATGAGGAAGACCCAATTAAGATGGAACATTTTGGTATTTCTACAGCTGAAGCTATGGCAGGGGGATGTGTTCCTGTAGTAATAGGAAAGGGTGGCCAATTAGAAATAATTGAACAGGGGAAAAACGGTTTTTTATGGAAGACAATAGAAGAATTAATATATTACACAAAAAAGTTAATTGGCGACGATAAGCTTTTAAGTACTTTATCTAAGAATGCTACTTTGCGAAGCAAAAAATTTAGTGTAAGTAATTTCAAAAAAAATATTGAGAAGCTTTCATTAGTTAATGACTTTTAGGCAATTTTTGTGTTAATCTACTGAATTATGAAGTTAATGGGAGAGTTAAAATTTTGGTTATTTATAGGATTATTATTACGCCTTTTATTAATGGTAACTACCTTCCATCCTGATTTTACAGCTTTTGCTCTAGCAGGATTTGTAATTTCCGAAGGGCATATTATAGATGTCTATGATTATTTATTTAACCTCCCATCAAGCCACCCTTTTTATAATGTTTTTGGCATAAATACTTTTGGTTATCCACCCCTGGCCTTACTTTTTGCCTCCTTGCCCTCACTGATATTCTACCCGTTAATGGATCGTTCCTTTCAAGAAATGTTTTTAGTCAATCCATACCAATTCTTTGGTAATTTCTCTTTTGAAACCCAATTTTATTTATTTTTGCGAAAATCCCATTATCTTATATTCGACTTTTTAAGCTTAATCTTGTTATTAAAATTGGTTCCTTTTGAGAGAAGAAAACTGCTATTTTTACTTTGGATTTTTAATCCACTGGTGCTTATAGCTGATTATTCAATGGGGCATTTTGATGTAATTCCAACTTTTTTTGTAATTTTATCCCTATTTTTTATTTTTAAGAACAATCCATATTTGGCATCTCTTGCTATAGGCATGGGAGGTGCAACTAAGTTTTTTCCGTTTTTGTTTCTTCCTTTTATAGTGCTTTTATATGGCAAAAATTTTCTAGAAAAATTTAAACTTTTGCTAATTGGTATATTACCGATGGTTTTGGTATCTTTACCTTACTTACGGTCTCCGGTGTTTAAGTCAAATGTGCTTGCTTCCCCTGAATCTCAGAAAGCTCTTTTTGCTGGTGTGAAAGTTTCAGGAGCTGATACCCTTTATATTTTTACCATAGGCTATATCTTAATTCTTATCTTTGCCATTATCCACAAGGCAAAAGGATTTGAATTCATCTGGAAGTACTTTTTTGCCGTTTTGTTGCTTTTTTTAGCTATTACACATTTTCATCCTCAGTGGTTTCTCTGGGTAACACCATTTCTAATTTTTTTCATTGTGGAAAAACAGAACCTCTGGAAACTAACAGGAGTTTTTTTCCTATTTTATCTGGGAATTCTTTTTACCTTTGAACCTTCTTTGCATTATGGTTTATTTGTTCCACTTTTTCCTCATCTTAAAGATGCACCTAGAATATTGGATTCTTTCAAGAGCATATATGAGCCATCACTGATAACTAGTAGCTTAAGAAGTGTTTTTGCCGGTATCTCCATTAGTTTAATTTTAATAACCTTAAATAGTGCTAGGGAAAAAGCAAAGACAAAATGAAAAAGTTAAAAAAATTAGAGGATATTTGGAATCAAGTGCCTCCTGATTACTACCAGACTGGAGTTAAAAGTAATGCCTTTCAGTGGATTTGGCATAGTTGGAAATGGTATTCAATAAAACAAATACTAAAGTTTGCAAAGATTGAGGCTTTAAAAATTCTTGATATTGGTTGTGCTTCAGGTTATCTTACTTTTCAAATAGCCACTTTTTTTCCTAATGCAGAAGTTGTGGGGATTGATTCCTATAAAAGAGCTATAGAATATGGCCAAAAAATTTATCCAAATATTAAATTTAAAGTAGGTGATGCCCATAAACTTCCCTTTAGTAATGAGAATTTTGACTTGATAACTTGTATTGAAACCTTGGAACATGTTGAAGCACCTGAAGAAGTAATTAGAGAAATAAAACGTTGTTTGAAAAAGAATGGAAAAGTTTTAATTGGCCAAGATACAGATAATTTACTTTTTAAAATTATTTGGTTGATTTGGACAAAGTCTCGAGGTAAAGTTTGGCATAATTCTCACATTCATCCCTATGGAGCAAAAGATTTAGAAAAATTGATAAAAAGATGCGGCCTAAGGATTGTTAAGAAAAAACTATCTCATTTTGGTTTAGAAATATTCTTTTTAGCAGAAAAATCCAGTCCTTAATGAAAGATTTAAAGTATTGGTTAATATTAACTTTTTGCCTGATATTTTTTTGGTTCCTATTAACTTTTAGAATTACTGATGTGCCTCCAGGTATAAATGGTGATGAGGCAACCTTAGGTAAGAATGCCATATTGCTATCTCAAAATTTACATGATGAGAATAAGAGATTTCTTCCTCTGTTTGTTTCCGCTCATGATGGTAAGGATTGGAAACCGCCAGTAAGCATGTATACAACAGTAATTTTTTTTAAATTATTTGGGCCTTCATATTATATATTGCGTAGCGTTAGTGTTTTCCTAATTCTTGTTAGCGCCACTCTTTTATTTATCACTTTGAAAGATTTATTAAATGTAAAATTAGCTTTTGCGGGTTTTTTGATCTTTATGACAATTCCTGCAGTTACAATTCAATCCCACTTAGCTTTAGAAAATATTGCTTTATTGCCTTTTGTGATTCTTTGGATTTTTATGCTCATAAGATATCAAAAAACCGCAGAGAATAGGTATTTAATATTATCAGGCATTAGTTTAGGAGCTGGTTTATATTCCTATGGATCTTTGAGGCTCATGGCACCTGTTTTTGCTTCATTAACATTTTTTTACATTCTTAAAAAAGGAAGAATATTACTATCTCACAAAATTAGAAAGCTGGCTTTTTTTACAATTGGGCTAATGCCCTTTGTTTTATTTTTTATAATAGTAAAAAAAGAATATCCTGGTGCGTTAGGTAATTATAATAGGCCCACCATGCCCGCTAGTTATCAAGAATTTTTCTTACCCTATCTTTCTGCTTATGATTTAAGCTTTCTTTTTATAAAAGGAGATGCTACTCCTTACCATTCAACTGGTACTCAGGGAGTTTTTCTTATGTCTACTTTACCTTTATTTTTGCTGGGTATTTATCAAAGCCTTAAAAAAAATGATCCAATTTTAAATTTAATTCTGGCAGCTTTTTTAACAGCCCCCTTATTATTAGGATTTGTTCCATCAGTTTATAGAGGGAGCAGGCTTTTAGCAATTTTACCCCTTTATACTGTAATTGCCACAATAGGAGTTGAATTTTTATTAACAAAAAATCTTATATTTTTAAAGAAAATGTTTTTAAGTTTGATAGTAGTTATTATTTTCCTAAATTTTTGTGATTTTATAAATGATTATTGGTTTAAATATCCAGAAAGAGTTAATCAACATTTTGAAAAACCGATCCATAATGTGTATGAAAAAGTATACCAATTATCAAAAAAAGAAAATCTAAAAGTTTATATACAAGATGATATACCTGCCAGAAACCCTTATGCTTATGATTTCTTAGAACAATCATATTTCCCAGAAGGTTTAGAAAGATGGAAAGGGACATGGACTATACCAAAGAAAAGTTTAGTTATAATAACTGTACACACTTTTAATAAGTCTTTAGTGCCAAAAGAACTAGAGGTAATTAATAATGGTTCTTTAGATCTTATTTTGTTAATAAATAGATCAGATAAAGATTTATCTATAAATGAAACCTAAAGAAAATTGGTTAATCGTTTTACTTATTATTTTAGCACTATTTATCCGAATAGTTCCTATAGATTTCCCCTTTTTTACATCTGATGAAGCAAGGATAGCTGTTAGAGGATACTCTCTTGCCACCAGCGGTAAGGATGAGTTAGGTAGGTTATATCCGCTGCTTTTTAACTCACTAGTTGACTACCAATTGCCTGCTGTATCATATATTACAGCTTTGGGTGAAATTGTTTTTGGCAGGTCTGATTTTGGAGTAAGACTGCCATTTATTCTATTAGGGGTGGCTCAAGCCTTATTAATTTACAAAATAGCCCAATTTTTTAGTCCTAGGAAAGAGTTTTGGTTTTTTGCTTCATCAGTGACAGCATTCTCTCCCGGCTTAGTTTTCTTTTCTAAAACTCCCAATGAATACATAGTTTTAGTATTTCTACTTTCTTTTCTATTTTACTCTTTAATCAAAAGTAACCCAAACTCAAAGCTTATTTTAATCCTGATTATTTTACTGTTTCTATCATCCAAATTTGCTTGGTTTATAGTGCCTCCATTTGTAATATTAACCCTGATATTTTTTCCGCATAATTTACAAAGGAAAACTAAGCTCAAAATTTCTTTAGTGTGTATTTTAATATCATTTTTAGCTCTCCTTATTTTTTGGCAGGTTCCCCAATCAGGCAGGTCACTTCTAGAGAATAACTTTTCTATTTTTTCTGACCTGACCATAAAAAATGGCATTAATCAGTTAAGAGGGCAGGGATTACAGTCTCATTGGCCTTCCTTCTTGGAAAAAATACTTTTTAACAAAGTACATTTTCTAGTAGTAGGTTTCTTAAACTGGTTTTCTCAACTGCAGCCAGCAAATTTCTTTGGATCTATTAATGCAGGTATTTTACAAAAAGTATTGATTATCCCTTTTGTGATTGGATTGGGATACATAATTAGCAGGGGCAAGCGAAAGGAGATTATGCTGTTAATTTATCCATTTTTCTTAACTTTTCCTTTACTGTTTCTATCATTGAATAATAGCAAGGAGCTAATTTTATTTGCCTTGCCTTTTGTTTCTTTAATCATAGCTTTAGGATTTATTCATCTTAACCATATAGCCAGAGTCCTTATTATAGGCATCATGGTTTTTGAAATTGGAATTAATTTTTTAAATTTAGATATGAATAAAAAGATAAGTAATGAGTTACGGCCTTCCTGGGTAAAGGAGATGATAATAGATGGTTTAAATACTTCTTCAAGCCAAAGAGTAGCTTTTTCTGATGATTTGACAAATGATATTGCACCTTTCATTCAATGGTTTGGAAAGCTAGAAGCTAAAGATTATGAAGATATAAAATTTCCCTATAAATTTCGCCAAAACAGGGTTTCAGGCATAAAAATTATCAGCTCAGATAGGATTTTTTATAAATGTGGTTATGATAAACCTACCTATATTATTGCCAGCAAAAGAGATGTAGCAGAAATTGAAAGATGGTTAAATGTAAAAACGGAGGAAATCACTATAAAAGCATATAAAGATAATTTAGGTTATGAGGTAGCTTACTTTTTTGAACCAACCATATGCATTCAATAATAATTATAATTTTGATAGGATCATTTTTGCGCTTTTATCAGCTTGCTGAATACCCAATACATCTAAACCATGATGAAATAACTCAACTTTATGATGCCATATCAATCGCCCAAACAGGTAAAGATATTTACGGTAACTTCCTACCGTTTATTTTTTCGTCAGTGGGAGATTTTAAGCCCCCTTTTTATACTTACATAACCAGTTTATTTTATTTTTTATCTGGCTGGAGTGAATTAACTATTAGATTACCTGGTGCTATTTTTGGTGTTTTAATCATACCAGCAGTTTATTTTTTTACACAAAAGTTTTTAAGCAGTCGAGGCATTGCTTTAATTGCTGCTTTTTTTACTGCCATAGCTCCATTTGAGATATACTTTTCAAGAAAAAGCTTTGAAAATGGTGCAGGGATATTCTTAATGCTTACTGGCTTTTTATGCCTGCTCAATTACTTTACAAACAAAAAACCCCGTTGGTTATATCTTGCGTCCTTGGTATTTGCAGCTGGAATGTATACTTATTTTTCCCACGCCATAATTATTCCGTTATTAATAACCGTTTTTATTTTTATATACAGGAATTATTTTTCATCTAAATTAAGTAGCTATTTTCTTCCAATTGTATTTTTTATAACCTTGATTTCACCTCTAATTTTTATGATTCTGACAAATCCTGATGTAAGATACAGATCTCAAACAGTTTTTATATCTCAGGATGTTGCCTTAGGTCACCAATTAGAGCTTGGAAAAACTAATAATCTCGTAACTAACTTTCTATTACAAGGAAGCATTATATTAAGTTATAGTTTTGATAGATACCTAAGACAGTTTGACCCAATATATTTATTTTCCAATGGTTTAGATTTAACTAACCAAGGTTTATTGGGCTCTGGTCCTTTGCTTTTAGTACAATTCCCCTTTTTGATTTTTGGAATAATTAGCCTCCTAAAAAATCCAAACCAACAAAGAGCAAAGAAGTTTATAGCTACATGGATTTTAATAGGTATGCTGCCAAGTGCTTTTACTTTTGAAAGCCATAGTCCTCATAGAGTGGCTATGGTTTTTACCATGCTTAATATAATTTCTGCAGTTGGGCTTTATTATTTTTTAAAATCCATTAGGCATTTTAAGCAATATTTTTTAAGTACTTTAGCCCTAGTTCTACTGCTAAATCTGGTATTTTTTTTGCACATATATTTTGTTAATTTCCCTTTTGAAAAATCTCATTATCTTCAGTATCCCTTTAAAGAAGTAGCTAAGTTTGCTTGGTCTGAATATCCCAATTTTGAAACAATAGTTTTTGATCCCCAATTTGGCGATACAGCTCCGTTTATTGGAACAGGCGCGCATTATTATTTGGCTTATTATGGGCATTATTCGCCCAAGAAATTTCAAGAGAATTTTCACAAAGGATCAAATCCAAGAGAGGTAATTTTTGATAAATTCTCTATAAGGCAAGTATATTGGCCTGCAGATAAGGATAAGAAAAATACACTTTTTATTGTAAGCATATGGAGTGTTCCTCTGGATACAGTTGACCCTAGTAAGATCATTAAAAGATTTAATTTTTATAATGGTAAATTGGCCTTCTATGCCATAAAATTATAATCACTAGCAGAAAACCCCGTTTTCTTAAAACGAGGATGAATGCTAAAGTGATTACAGTCTTCCGCGGGATAGGTGGTATACTGAGTTAAGGTTTTCTGCAGTTTCTTGTAAACTTTTAAAGAAAACCGCGGACTCTCAGTCCGCGGAAGTTTATAACTATGAAATACAAATTATTGATTCTTGGATTGATAGTGCTCCTGGCATTTTTTCTTAGGTTTTATAAAGTGACTGAAATTCCGCCTGCCTTAAATTGGGATGAAGTCTCAATTGCATATAATGCATATTCTATTTTGCAAACTGGAAAAGATGAGTGGAATCAATTCTTTCCTCTACACTTTAAAGCTTATGGAGAATACAAATTACCAATCCAAATATACTTAAGTATTCCAGCCATATATCTATTTGGTTTAAATGAGCTGGGGATTAGAATAACACCTGTTATATATGGAACTTTGACAGTTTTGGTGATGTTTTTTTTAGGAAAAGAGATTTTTGGAAGTATCGTAGTGGGGTTTATTTCAGCTTTTTTGCTGGCAGTTTCTCCGTGGCACATCCAGCTTACCAGGGGTTCTTTCGAATCCTCTTTTGCGACATTTTTTGTTACTTTAGGCATTTGGCTTCTTCTCAAAGGTTTTAAAAATAATAAGTGGTTTGTTGTTGCTATGGTCCCATTTGCGCTGTCAGCTTTTACCTATAATACTGCCAGGATTTTCACCCCGCTTTTCCTACTGACGACAGGTTTCTTATATAGAAAAATATTGATTCGTTCAAAAGAATTTGTAATATACTCAATAGTAGTATTCACCATATTACTTTTACCACTAACACCGTATGTTTTAAGCGGAGAAAGAAGTGCAAGGTATAAATTAGTCAGCATTACTGATGATCCAGGCCTGGTTCCTCGCATTAATGAGAATAGGGGAAACTCTAAATTACCTGCTCCTTTGCCAAAATTAATACATAACAAAGTTACCTATATTTCTTTTTACTTTGTCAGAAACTACTTAGCTCATTTTAGTCCTCAGTTTTTATTTACTTCGGGTGCACCTCACAGGCAGCATCATGTTCAAAATATAGGACAACTTTATTTATTCCAAGCACCGTTTTTATTCATTGGGCTTATTTGGCTTTTTAAATTAAAACACAAATTCAAAAATCTATTATTATCTTGGGTATTACTGGCATATATTCCAGTTTCAGTGACTGGCGATAGCATTCCTCATGCCCTAAGAACTCTTATTGCAGCTCCTTTTTATCAATTAGTTACTGCTTTTGGTTTTTGGGTTTCACTGAGGTTTATTAAAAAAAGCTCAAAAACAATTAAGCTAGCTTTTGCACTCATTTTAGCTATAATTGTAGTCTCAAGTATTACTTATTATCTAAATCAATATTATAATATTTACCCTAAAAAATACTCTAGAGACTGGCAATATGGATACAAGCAAGTTATAGATTATATTAAGAAACATCAAGCAGAATATGATTTAATTGTTTTTTCAAGGCACTATGGTGAACCGCATATGTTCACCTTATTTTTTTTAAATTATGATCCTGCAAAGTATCAAAGTGACCCGAATTTAATAAGATATGAAACTAATGATTGGGTATGGGTTTTAAAGTTTGATAAATACTATTTTCCAGATTTAGGAGATGAGGGGACTCAATTTGAGGATATGGTTAAAAGCAGTAGGGGAAAGAAGATACTGTTTGTAGGTAGACCAGGTGATTTTCCAAGAGAAATACCAAGACTTTTATCAATTAATTTCCTAAATGGTGAGAATGCTTTTGATATCATAGAGGTTAAATGAAAGCAGGGATCTTGCTACCCTTAACAAGGTTTTTTAGTAAAAACTATTTATTTTTCCTAATTTGTTTATTGTTTCTTTTAACCAGACTTTTTATGATTTCCGGAATTCCCCCTTCTGTTTATTGGGATGAGGCATCGATAGGATATAATGCGTATTCAATTTTACAAACTGGAAAAGATGAATGGGGTGAATTTATGCCCATCCACTTTCGGGCTTTTGGCGAATTTAAGTTGCCTGTTTATATTTATTCAGTAGCAATATTTGAGAAGATTTTTGGGTTAAATGAATTGTCAATTCGATTGCCCGCAGTGTTTTTTTCCTTAGCCACTGTAGTTTTAACTTATTTAATAGCTTTAAAATTAATTAACAAGCAGGCTGCTCTTTTCAGTGCTTTCTTTATGAGCATTTCTCCTTGGTTTTTTATATTTAGTAGAGTTGGTTATGAAATTTCGGCTGGTTTAGCATTCTATCTATTAGCAGTTTACTTATTTTTGTACGCATTTAAAAAAAAATATCTATTTATAATAACCACTCTTAGTTTGATCTTAAGCCTATATAGCTATAACAGTTTTAGGATAATATCAACAGTAACCTTTATAATTTTTATTATAATGCTGCTTCGAAAAAATATTAAAGGCTTCATATTAATTGCATTAATAGCTACTTTAATTTTTTTGTCTAGCATGATTCCCATAATTAAGCTATTTATATACGATGCTGGTTTTGGTAGAGCCCAAGCTTTTACTTTATTTCCCACCATACAGCAGGTTTATGATCTTTCAGGAAAACCCCGCCTTCAATTAATTTTTGACAGGTCACAATCTACTGACTGGAGTAAAAATGTGATGATGATTTTTAAAAACTATCTTTCTCATTTTAGCCCCCCTTTTCTTTTATTTGAGGGTGATTCTAATCCAAGAAACCAACAGCCTGGGTTTGGTCAAATTTATATTCTGGACCTGATCCTAATTATATTTGGAATTTTGTATATTAAATCCTTAAAAAACAAATGGATAAGCTTAATAGTTTTATTGTTACTTTTGGGGTTTATCCCAGCCAGTCTTTTTAAGGAATCTCCCCATTCTCTGCGTTCTCTTCCGGCACTTCCTTTTCTGATATTAATTATCAGCTGTGGCGCAACTTATTTATCCACTAAATATGCTAAATTGCCATACATAATAATTACTATCTATAGTGTATTATTTATAGTTTATTTTCAACATTTTATAGGCAGTTATTCCAAAGATACCTCACAGGATTGGCAATATGGCTATAAAGCTCTTTTTGATGAATATAAAGATAAATTTAAAGATTATGAAAAAGTTGTGATTTCTGATGACTATGCCCAGCCTTATATATTTGTGTTGTACTATTTAAAATACCAGCCTAATTCTTATCTAGCTTCTGTTGGATATAACAGCGTGCAGGATTGGGGATTTTCTAAGGTAGAGAAATTTGGTAAGTTTGAATTTCAAAAAGAGGAGAATTTAAAAATCTCAAATATGGGTAAAACTTTATTATTTACTACCAAAGATCAAACGGAGTTTTCTAAAGATTTAAAATCAACAGTAAAATTTCTGGATGATGAAGTTGCTTTTTGGGTATATGAGTTATGATAAATTTAACCAAGATAATACTAATTATAATAATACTTCTAAGCTTTTTCCTAAGAGTATATAAATTAGACCAAGTCCCCCCTTCTTTATCTTGGGATGAGGCTGCTGTTGGATATAACGGCTGGACCATTGCAAATTATGGACAAGATGAATATGGAAAATTCTTACCATTTTATTTTAGATCATTTAGAGATGATAAACATCCAGTTCATATTTATGCAACTGCCTTCTCTACCAAAATTCTGGGACTAAATGAATTTAGTACCCGCTTACCATCGAGCTTATTTGGAGTATTTAATGTTTTATTAATTTATTTTTTAGCAAAGATTCTTTTTAAAAAAGAGATTATTGGTTTAGCTGCTGCATTATTTTTAGCAATTTCTCCTTATAATTTACACTTTTCTCATTTTAATCATGAGGTTAATTTTGCCCTCTTTTTCTTTTTATTGGCCTTAATAATGTTTTACTTATCTTTAACAAAATTTAAGATACTGCTACCAATATCACTTTTAAGTTTTATTATTTGTTTTATAACATATCATCCATCAAAGATTCTTGTTCCTATAACATTGTTAACCCTTTTGATTTTATATTTTAAAAATATTCTGAAAAATAGAAAAGGCTTGATAGCTTGTTTGCTGATACTTTTTGTGTTCTCTTTTATTATCAAAACTAACCCCGAGCTTTTAGGTATAGCCCGTGCATCCCAGAATTCTTTAAGCAGGGAAAAGATTGAAAAAACAAAGTTATTTCAATTAACAGGTAATGATTTATTAGGAACAGCAAATCTTGTTATAACTCAATATTTCTGGCACTTTTCCCCTAAATATTTGTTCATCCAAGGAGATGAAAAACCAAGGCTTTCCTCACAAACAGGTGAGTTTTATCAGATTGATTTAATACTGATTTTAGCAGGAGTTTTATATTTATTTTTTCAAAAATCAAAAGAAGGAGTGGTCCTGCTTATTTGGTTATTTACTGCTCCACTGCCCTCTAGTTTGGTGAGCGAGGCTCCCCATGCAGCACGCGCCATGTATATGATGGGTAGCTGGCATATAATTTCTGCAATAGGGTTTTATTTTATTGTTAACTTATTTAGAAAACTACTAATTAAAGCTTTTGTAATAGTACTAATTACTTTTATTTTAGGTATATCTTTATATAGTTACTTAAATTATTACCACAGCGAATATTCAAAAAGATATGCCATTGAGTGGCAATACGGCATGAAGCAAATTGTTGAGTTTACTAAAGAACACAAAGAGTATAATTTGGTTTTTATGACTGATATACGCTCTCAACCTTATATTTTTTTCTTATATTATCTTAAAACTCCTTTGCCTGAGTATTTGGATAGTGTTATCTACAATAATAATATAGATAATAGGAGCTATAATAATGTGGCCAGTTTTAATGAATTTTCTTTTGGCGGATGGGACCCAACTGAAAGCTTACCTAAGGAGGGGGTATTATATGTTGTTAGTCCCAGCCAGTATGATGGATTAAGGTACAAACCATTATTTGATGTTAAGAAGATAATATATTATCCAAATGAAACAGAGGCTTTTTACTTAATTAGCATAAAGAAATAAATATGAATCAAAGAGTATCAGTAGTTTTAGCTGTTTTTAATGAAGAGGAAAATTTGAAAGCTTGTCTTGATTCAGTAAAAGATTTAGCTTGGGAGATTGTGGTAGTAGATGGCGGATCTACTGATAAAACTCTTGAGATTGCAAAAAAATATAACGCTAAAATAATTCAAACGACTAACCCTAAAAATTTTCACATAAATAAGAATAAAGCTATAGATAAAGCAATAGAAGATTGGGTTTTACAACTTGATGCAGACGAAGTAGTGACAGAAGAATTAAAAGAAGAAATCAAAGAAAAGATTGCAAACTCACAAATGAGTGGTTATTGGATTCCAAGAAAGAATTACTTTCTGGATAGATTTTTAACTAAAGGCGGACAGTACCCTGATTATACTTTAAGACTTTATCGTAGAGGTAAGGGGAGGTTGCCCGCAAAGGATGTACATGAGCAAGCTGAGGTTGAAGGCAAGATAGAGTATCTAAAGCACGACCTCTTACATATAAGAGATAAAAGCTTTGCTACTTATATACAAAGATTTAATAGATATACAAATCTACTTGCGCAGCAATTAGAAGATGCAAAAGTTAAAATATATATAATTTCTTTTCTAAATTATATATTAATTATGCCTCTTTTCTGGTTTATTAAAGTCTATTTCCGCCACAGAGGATATAGTGACGGTTTTTCAGGTTTTGTTTTTGCCCTTTTTTCATCATTAAGATTTTCTATAGCCTATATAAAATTATGGAGTAAATACAAAAAAGGAGACTTATGAAGGTAGGGATTAATACAATACCGTTAAAAACAGCCCATAAATTAAGAGGCGTAGGCTACTATACCCAAAATCTTATCTTATCTTTAAGGAAAGACCCAAGACTTGAAGTAGTTGAGTTTACAGATTTATCTAAACTAAACAATGTAGATTTAGTGCATTATCCTTGGTTTGATTTTTATTTTCATACCTTGCCAATTAGGAAAAAATTTAAATCTGTGGTAACTATTCATGATACTATTCCTTTAGTTTTTCCTGAGCATTATCCAGTAGGATTAAAAGGAAAGATAAATTTTATTTTACAAAAAATATCTTTAAAGAATATCCAAGCAGTAATTACGGATTCAAATTGCTCAAAAAATGATATTATAAAATTTTTAAAATTAAAGGAAAGCAAAATTTTTTCTATCCCTATTGCTGCTGAAGAAAATTTTAAAATCCTGGATAATATTAAATTAATAAAAGCAAAAAGAAGGCTTAATTTACCAAACCAATATTTATTATATGTAGGTGATGCTAACTGGGTGAAGAATTTACCCCTTTTGATAGATGGATTCTCCAAAATAATTAAAAAAAATAACTTTAATGATTTGAAACTTATATTGGTTGGAGGAGTTTTTTTAAAAAAAGTTGAAAATATTGATCATCCAGAACTGGAAAGTTTAAAAAGAGTAAATAGATTAATTAAAGAATTAGATTTAGAAGATAAAATTATAAGATGTGGAAATGTGGAGAAAGAAGACTTAGTTGCTATATATAACTTGGCAACAATATATATACAACCATCAATTTATGAGGGTTTTGGGCTGCCTGTCCTTGAGGCTTTATCCTGTGGTACTCCAGTGGTATGTTCTAATGGGGGAAGTTTGAAAGAGGTTGGAGGTAATTCGGTAGTTTATTTTGATCCTAAAAATCTATCGCAGTTTGTAAGTGCATTAGAGCAAGTTTTAAAGGATAAGTCAGTACAAAATAAACTAGCAACATTAGCTCTTAAGAGAGCATCGCAATTTTCTTGGGATAAAGTAGCCCAGCAGACCAAAAATGTCTACAGCAAGGTATTAAATGAGAAATAAATTACTAACCATAAATCCAGATTATCTAAAGATCGGACTTCTTTTTATTATATGGAAATCAATTCTTCTGATAGTCTTGTTTCTGTCAATTAGGTTTATCCCCTTAGGTTATACAGATCGATTCCTAGGTGGGGGGCCAATTTTATTTCATGTTGCCCCAGAGCTTTTTTCCTGGGCAAATTTTGATGGTGAACATTACCTGTCTATCTCCATATTTGGATATAAATATTTAGAGCAAGCTTTTTTCCCGACTTTTCCATTTCTTATATCCCTTTTTGCAAAACCTTTTTCTTCGGATTTTGTGTCTCTTTTAGTTAATTCAGTAGTAGCAGGCCTTATGATCTCAAATATTTCTTTTTTATTATCCTTGATTGTTTTGTATAAGCTTATAACTTTGGATTATCATAAAAAAATTGCTTTTCTGACAATAATTATAATTCTTGTGTTTCCTGCATCCTTTTATTTTGGTTCCTTATATAATGAATCACTTTTTTTGCTTTTATCCCTTCTTTCTTTTTATAGCGCCAGAAAAGGTAAATGGTTTTTAGCATCAATTTTTGGAATTATTGCTTCTGCCACTAGAGTATTCGGTTTTTTGCTTTTGCCCGCGCTACTTTTAGAAGTATTAAATAAAAAGGCGGAATTTAAGAAATGGTTTTGGATTTTATTTATTCCCTTAGGTTTAGCATCCTATATGTTTTATCAACATATAAATTTCGGTGATCCGTTGGCATTTTATAATCTACAAACAGTCGTAGGAGAGCAGCATCAACGCGGTATTATTTTGTTACCTCAAGTTTATTATAGATATATCAAGATGCTGCTTACAGTTGATATGACAAACCCGATATATCAAACAATTGTCTTGGAGTTCTTTATTGGGATATTATTTCTTATCTTACCCATAATAGGTTTTTTCCAAAAAGTAAGATTTTCCTATTTATTTTATGCATTAGTGGGATTTTTAATGCCTACTGTTCAAGGAAGTTTTTCTTCTATTCCTAGGTATGTTATCATTTTTTTCCCAAGTTTTTTAATTTTGTCTTTACTTTTAGTAAAGATTAATATAATTTTAAGGGGAATAATTATTACACTTCTCTCAGTCTTCCTTATAATAGAGGCAATGTTATTTTTCAGAGGATATTGGGTAGCATGAAAAAATATTTAAAAGAAGTTATCAGGCACCCGCTCTTTTCAGGCAGTGCCATAATGGTTTTAGGAAGTAATAGCGTTAATGCTCTTAATTATTTATACCATTTAATAATGGGTAGATTATTAGGTCCTGCAAATTATGGAGAGTTAGCAGCACTTCTTTCAATTATTGGATTAATAGGGATAATTCCTGGATCAATAAATTTAGTATTTATAAAGTATATTTCAGCTACTAAAACAGAAGAAAGATTAATTAATTTAGTTAATTGGTTAAAAAAGAGACTTTTTAAAGCATCCTTAATTTTTTCTCTGATTATCGTAATAGCCTCACCTTCTATTGCTTCATTTTTACACATAGAGAAACTATCTTATTTAATATTAATTGCTGTATCTTTGCCATTTTCTATATCAGCCTTATTAAATAGAGCGATATTACAAGGGGTACTTAAATTTAAAGAGATGATTTTGAGTGTAATGATGGAAAATGCTGTTAGGTTAATACTTAGTGTATTATTGGTTTTTTTAGGATTTCGGGTTGGAGGAGCAATGTTAGCTTTAGTTATAGCTGCCATAGTTGGTTGGTATCTAACCGCCCGTTTTATACACTATCCCAATAAAGAAGAAGCTGATGTTTCTCCTGAGATAAAATCAATGTTTTTATATAGTGTTCCAGTATTAATTTATACCATTGCAAATACTTCACTTTATTCTTCAGATTTAATCCTGGTAAAGCATTTTTTCCCCTCCCATGATGCAGGGCTTTATGCCTCTTTATCTACCTTGGGAAAAATAATCTTTTTTGGAGCCGGTCCTATTGGGTCAGTGATGTTTCCTATTGTTTCTCAAAGGCATGCTAAGGGGCTGGGGTATAGAAAAATTTTTCTTTACAGTTTTCTTGCAACAGTTGCCTTATCTTTAAGTATATTGCTTCTTTATTGGTTGTTCCCTCATGTTGCCATAAATATACTTTATGGATCTGCTTATCTGCAATCAGCGAACTTGTTAATATGGTTTGGAATTTTTATTACTCTTTTTACTCTTTCTTCACTGCTTATTAATTTTAATTTATCACTTGGTAGAGTTAAAGTTGTAATCTTTCCGCTCATTGCTGCCATAACTCAAATTATAGCTATCTGGATTTATCATAAAACTCTTTTCGATGTTGTGCTGATATCAATTATAGTATCTGCTTTACTACTGGTAAGTATATTTATATACTCTAGCTATGTCTATAAACTTAGTATCAGTGATAGTACCCGCTTATAAACAAGAGAGAACAATTGTTGCAGATTTAGAGAGAATAAAAAAAGTTTTAGATAACTTGCGCTATCCCACAGAGCTTATCTGTGTAGTAGATGGTAAGATAGATGAGACTTTTAAGAAAGCCCAAAAGTTTGCAAAAAAATACCCAGATGTATCAGTGATTGGTTATGAGATGAATAAAGGAAAGGGATATGCTGTGCGTTTTGGCATGGCTGAAAGCAAGGGAGATGTAGTGGGATTTTTAGATGCGGGAATGGATTTAAATCCAGAAGGTTTAGCCCTACTTTTAGAAGATTTCCAATGGCATAATGCTGATATAATTGTTGGAAGCAAAAGGCATGCTTCTTCCAAAGTAGACTATCCCTGGCAGAGAAGAATTTTATCCATGGGCTATCAAGCATTAGTTTGGTTACTTTTTGGATTAAAAGTGAGAGATACACAAGTGGGAATGAAATTTTTCAAAAGAGCAGTTTTAGAAAGAGTTCTTCCTAGGCTTTTAGTCAAAAAATTTGCTTTTGATGTAGAAATGTTAGCTGTTGCTAATTCCTTAGGATTCAAAAGTATATATGAAGCTCCTGTTGAGATAAAACTTCATTTTGGAGCTACTTCTACCATAACTAGCCAAAAATTCTTGAGAACAGTTTTGGGTATGCTTTTAGATACTTTGGCTGTTTTTTATAGACTAAGAATATTAAATTATTACTCAGATAGCAATAAAAGAAAATGGAAGTTTGATCCGCAGTTAAATTTCCGAGTAAATATAGGATGAAAAAAAAATTTATATTGTGCTTCCTGGCAATAAATATCCTTTATCTTTGGATTTTTACCACTATTCTTCCAAATCAGGTTCTGGCGAATCAATTTATTACGATAGTTAATCCTATTAGGATATCAACCTATTCAATAGACCCTCCAGCTTCCTTAAAAGCTCAATATTTGGAAGTACAAAAAAGGAATTTAGCTGCTACTTGGCTTTTAAGTTATGATGTAATTTCAGATCCTGGCACAATTGCTATTGCAAAAACATTCGATAAAACCCAAGAATTAGGGCTTTTTTTGGAAATATCCCCCAAATTTGCTTCTGAATCTGCAGTTTTATATAACAAGACTGATTCCTGGCATAGAGCTAACTCGGTTTTCCTATCAGGATATACACAAGAAGATAGAATTCGTTTGATTGATGAAATTTTTAGAAAGTTTAAGGAATCTTTTGGATATTATCCTGTATCCGTTGGGGCATGGTGGATAGATAGTTATTCTTTGCAATATATGCAGCAAAAATACGCTGTCACAGCTAATTTAAATTGTGCAGACCAATTTTCAACTGATGGGTATCAAATTTGGGGTCAATTTTGGTCAACACCTTTTTATCCTTCTAATTTACATGCCGGTATGCCAGCCCCAACTTTAGATTCAAAACTAGATTTAATAACCATACAATGGGCAGCTCGAGATCCACTGAATGGGTACGGAAGAGAAGGCGCCAGTCTGTTTAGTACCCAGGATTATCATGAAACACCATTTTTTCAAAAGCTAATCAATTTATATGCTAAAAGTAATAATAATAAATTTGGCCAGTTAACAATGGGTTTAGAAGGAGATTTTTCACCGGAGTCCTATGGTGGTTTTTTTGCAAGTCAGCTTGATGTTGTTAAGGCTGAAAAAGAGCATGGATCTATAAAGGTGGTGACAATGAAAGATTTTAGTAATTGGTATAGAAGTAATTTTAAAGATCTATCTCCTGTTCAGATTATTCAAACAGATGATTTTTTAGGAAAAAAGATAAAGACAATTTGGTATAATTCGCCCAAATTCAGGGTTAATATTTTATATAATACTGATACCAAAGAAACTATCATTAGAGATCTTAGGGTATATCATGATAATTTCCAAGAACCTTACTATATTTCCCCAAACAGAGATTTAAATTTGTCAATTAACTTGCCTTCTCAAATAGATTCTGCCAGTAATCCAGAGGAAATATGGACAGTTTTTAAGGAGGAGTTAGAAAGAGTTGATATTAATGAAGGAATACTTATTTTAAATTACAAAAATGGTGTCAAAATAAAATTAACTAAGGATGGAATTGAATTCTTTGGTGACATTAAAGACATGCCAAAACAAATAAAAGATTCCTCAGTGCAGATTAAAAAATTAGAAAAAGAACTTGAGATAATAGCTAAAACTGGTTGGAATTATCCTCCTGAGGGATTAGTATTTAGAGCCCTCAGCCAAGAAGGAACATTTTTTTTAAAGCAAAAAAAAGTAATTATTAGTGGGATATTAGGAATAATTATTTTAACAGGACTTGTCCTTTTATTAAACAAAAAAATAACAGCTCCTCTTTACAAAAGAGCTTTAATAATTATTTTAATGTTACTGTTGGGCGGTATTAGTTATAAATGGTACTTATCAAACAGTAAACTATATTTTGTAAATCAATCTGAACTTGATGCCTTAAACCGTTTAAAAGTAATGGATGGGAAAAAAGTTGTAGTATATGATAAGGTATGCCTTCAGTGCAGTTGGCATACTGCTTTGATGCCAGCTGTTTTTGCTAATAAACGTGATTATGTAAAAAAGGTAAGCGGTAAGGAAGTTATTTATAATTCTTCTATTTTTAATGCTAAAACAAGACCAGAGGCAAAGAAAGAATTGGATAAATTGAAAGCAGATTATATTTATTTAGTTAGGTTTGAAGATTACAGGGAATTAGCACCTTTTTCTCCAGGGGATCTTAATATAGAAGAAATTTATTCAAATGCTAACTCACAAATATGGAAAGTAAAAAAAAGTTGAATATATTAATTTTATCCTGGAGAGGTCCACACCATCCAAATGCTGGTGGAGCTGAGATTTCTACTCATGAGCATGCCAAAGGGTGGGTAAAGGCGGGTTATAATGTAACTTTATTTACATCATCTTTTAGAAATGCAAAACAGGAAGAAACACTAGATGGAATAAAAATTATTAGAAGAGGTTACTATGCCTTTGGTGTTCAATGGGAGGCTTTCAAATGGTATTTTTTTGAGGCTCATGAAGATTTTGATTTAGTTATAGATCAATTTCATGGAATTCCTTTTTTTACGCCTATTTATATAAGGAAAAAGAAATTAGCTTTCATCCATGAGGTTGCTAAGGAAGCATGGATACTTAACTCTTGGCCAAGGCCATTTAATTTAATCCCAGCCATTTTAGGTACTTTGTTCGAATCTTTACTGTTTAAAATTTTTTACAAAGATGTGATTTTTATGACAGTTTCAGAATCTACCAAAAAAGATTTAGTGGAGTGGGCCATACCCCAAAAAAATATTTTTGTAATTTATAATGGCATTACTGTTCATAAACAAATAGGTGTCCAAAAGCAGCCCAAGAAAACTCTAATATTTTTGGGAGCTTTGAGTAGAGATAAAGGAATAGAACAAGCATTGGAGGTATTTAGTTTATTACATGAACCATATAAAAATGATATTAATTTTTGGGTTGTTGGAAGAGGAGAAGAAAAGTATTTAAGTTTTTTAAAAAAGAAGGCAATAGATTTAGGTTTACAAAACATCAAATTTTGGGGATACGTTAATGAGACGGAAAAATTTAAGCTTTTAGCAAAAGCGCA
>CAZYPW010000004.1:0-88087 GCA_964649615.1 uncultured Gammaproteobacteria bacterium
GCCTCCAGCCGGGCTCCATAAGTCCTACATATTTACCAAATCTGAATTTAACCCCGCGCTCATATTGATTAACCTGTTTGATAGAATACAAAAAAATCAGAATCAGAGGGATAAGAAATACCATTTCCATTCCCTGTATTATATACCATAGCTGTAAACATACAACCACTTTTTACCTGAATAACCTGCGTCAATGAACCAGGTGAAATTGAGGTCTATTGCTATCTGTAGTAAAATATACAGATTAAATATGAAGCAAATTATCCTGGTTCTTTTGGCAATTGTGATCGTCATTAGTTTAATTGTGGCTACTTTCACTATTGATCAAATCAGCCGGGAAGATCAGAGGCTTAAATCAGACCTGCAATACCGTTCTACTCTTTTGGCGGAGAGCTTAAAGGAAACAGTGGAGCCGAATTTCATCAATAAATCAGAAAGTTACCTGCAAAATGTAGTTAAGCGATTTAGCGACCAGGAAAGATTTGCCGGACTGGGCATCTATGATAACAAGGGTAAAGCCATAGCTATCTCCTCTGTTATTCCAGAAGCTACCTCTGCCGCACAGAAAGTAATTGCCAATGCCATGGATGAAGATAAAGCCAACGGGGATTTTGCCAACTTCCAAAATCAAAAAGTCTATCTTCTGGCAGTACCTTTGCATGATGAAAAAAGCGTGGTGGGTGCTTTGATGATAGTCCAAAATGCCGGCTACATAGACAACAGGCTAACGGAAATCTGGAAAAATAATCTCATCAGGCTGCTGGTACAGGCTTCTTTACTTTCTCTGGCTGTCCTGCTTTTGATCCGCTGGATTATCTTTGCCCCCATTAAAAGTTTAGTGGAAACATTAAGGTTAGCCAGATCAGGAACTTCAAAGCAGAATTCAAAAACGCTAACCAATTCTTTTCTTTTCGGTCCCCTTATAAATGAAGTTACCAGCATCAGAAGAAGTCTGACAGAAGCCAGATTCAGCGCTGCTGAAGAGGCCAGGATGAGGCTGGAGAAACTGGATTCCCCCTGGACCTCCCAAAGACTAAAAGAGTTTATAAAAGATACTTTAAAAAACCGCTCCATTTTTATGGTTTCCAACAGAGAACCTTATATCCATACCAAAAATGGAGGCAAAATCAGCTACTATATTCCTGCCAGTGGTCCGGTTACAGCCATTGAACCTGTGATGCAGGCAACCGGTGGAATATGGATTGCTCACGGTTCAGGAGACGCAGACAGATTAGTGGTTGATAAACAAAATAAAATCAAGGTTCCGCCTGATGAACCTAAATATACTCTAAAGCGGGTCTGGCTGACTGTTGATGAGGAAAACGGCTATTATTACGGCTTTGCCAATGAAGGTTTGTGGCCTCTTTGCCATATCGCCCATACCAGGCCAACATTCCGGAAAGAAGACTGGGAGCAATATAAAAAAGTCAACCAAAAATTTGCAGATGCAGTGCTTTCAGAGATAAAAGAGCTGGATAGGCCAATTGTGTTAATCCAGGATTTTCAACTGGCATTGGTAGCGAGAATGATTAAGGCCCAAAAACCCAGTGCCACAATAGGACTGTTCTGGCATATCCCCTGGCCAAATCCGGAATCTTTCAGTATTTGTCCCTGGAAGAAAGAAATTCTGGATGGAATGTTAGGAGCAGATCTGTTGGGATTTCATACCCAACTTCACTGCAATAATTTTATTGAAACTGTGGGAAGGGAGCTTGAATCTTTGATAGATTTTGAAAGATTTACAGTCACCAGGAATAACCACTTATCTTTTGTCAAACCATTCCCAATCAGTATCGCCTTCCCCAATGGTTTAAGTCAAAATATTAACTATAAACTTGAGGCCGAAAAAGCATTAAAGAATCTGGGGATAAAAACAAAGTATATCGGGCTGGGCATAGACAGGCTTGATTACACCAAAGGGATTTTAGAACGGCTTAAGGCAATTGAAATTTTCCTGACTAAATACCCGTCATTCAAAACGGATTTTACCTTTATACAAATTTCTCCTCCCTCAAGGACCAAAATAAAAAAAATGCGTGAGTTTGGCCAAGAGGTAGAAAAAGAAGTGGAACGGATCAATTCGCTATTTAGAATGAACGGTTGGAAACCAATCATATTTTTGGAAAAATACCACAGCCATGAAGAACTCCAAAAATTTTACAAACTGGCAAATCTTTGTCTGGTGACATCTTTGCATGACGGTATGAATTTGGTAGCCAAGGAATATGTGGCAGCCAGGGATGATGAAAAAGGGGTGCTTATTTTAAGCCAATATACCGGAGCTTCCAAAGAGCTGAAAGATGCCTTAATCGTAAATCCTTATAATGGAGAACAAACAGCCGATGCCATCAAAGAAGCGCTGGAGATGACGCCAAAAGAGCAAACTGAAAGAATGCATGATATGAGGGAAGTAGTTAAGAATAATAATGTCTACCGCTGGTCAGCAGAGCTTTTGAAAAGTATAGTTAATTTAGGATAATTAATAATGGATTTATGGAAAAATTTAGACAAAATTACTGCCCAACTACAAAATAGCCCCGCAAAAGTTTTAATGCTGGATTTTGACGGCACCTTAACCCCGATTGTGAAATCTCCAGATCAAGCAGAACTTTCAAAATCAATGAGGCATTTATTAAGCAGGCTTGGTAAAAAGCAAGGGGTTTATTTAGCAATTTTAAGCGGCAGAGAATTAAAGGACATCAAAAAAAAGATTGGGCTGCCAAATATTATTTACGGTAGCAATCATGGATTGGAGGGAGAATTTTTTGGAGAAAAATATTCTTTCCCTATCCCCCAAAAAAAGCTGGCGGTTTTAAAAGATATCAGGGGACAACTTAATAAAATAGCCAATCAATTTGAGGGGGTATTTATTGAAGATAAAAGACTAACAGTTAGTCTTCATTACAGATTGGCAAACAAACAACAGGTGCCGGAAATTAAATTACTCATTAATCAAATACTAAAACCTTATATTAAGGAAGGGTTAGTCTTCACTATTGCAGGGAAAAAAGTAATTGATATTACTCCAAATGTTAATTGGAACAAAGGCAGTTTTGCAAAATTAGTGATTAATCGGACACAAGCCCAAACAAAAGCATCTCCTGTTGCCATTTTTGTTGGTGATGATAAAACTGATGAAGATGTTTTCCAAAAACTGAAAAGAGGAACTACCATTAAAGTAGGTGACTACGAACAATCAAAAGCTAAATACCGATTAACAGACACAAATGATGTTTTTAGGTTTCTGGAATGGATTAATGTTAAATTCTAGCAATACGTTTTTTAGCAGCCACAAAAAAGATCCTGCTTAATAACGTATCCCTCAAGATTATCTTTAAAATCTGCTCAAACCATAAAAGTGTGCTGACATATAATTTTTTATCTGAAATATCATACAAAACATCCGGCAGTTTCATGAAACTTGTAATTTGAATAACTTCTCCACTTTGTTCCTGAATTACTTTCTCCAGCCCCTTTTTAGTAGTACTATAAATTGAAGTTTCCGGCTTGGTGAATCTTAAAAAGGAATTTTTGTTCGGCATGGTAAAAACAAAAATGCCGTTGTCGTCTAAACCGCCAATAATTCTTCCTACAATCTCTTTCCAATTTTTGTTATATTTTAAGACCCTGATTGCTGAGATAAAATCAAATTTTCTCTCATATGGCAATCGTTCCTTAGAGATATTGCAAACTGCTATCTTTTGAACTCTTTTATTATTTTTGAATTTATTCCTGCAGAAGCTGACCATACTGCCTGCCCAATCAATTCCCCAAATCCCTTTTACTTTAGAACCTGCTAAATAATTTTCAATTATTCTACCGGAACCCACCCTAATATCCAAAATATATCGGCTTTTGGTTTTCTCTAAATTCTTATTTATAAAACCCAATTCCTTTTTGCTAAGCTCTTGTTTTGCTTTACTTTTCCAAAAAGCAGTGTAGGAATTGCCTATTTGTTCCCAATATTTTTTATCGTGCCCTTTTTGCATAAGGATATTTTATCTTTTTATAGTATATACTTAAAACATTAGCTGTCTATGAACCTATCTCTTGCCTGCAGGCAATTATTTTTAGAAAACAGAAAGAATACAGGGGAGTTTCAATATACTGTTCCCTCGCCTGAAACATATCCTTACCAGTGGCTTTGGGATTCATGCTTCCATGCCATAATTTTAAGTCATTTTAATTTAAGTGATGCTAAGAAGGAAATCTTAACCCTGCTTTCAAAACAATTTGATAATGGTTTGATACCGCATATGATTTACTGGGATAAGCAAAGCCCGACTGATTTCCCGGTTATTGAATGGGGGGAAAAAGATACCTCAACTATTACCCAGCCGCCAATGGTAGCTTACGCAGTCTGGCAAATTTTCCAAAAAGACCAGGATAAATCTTTTATCAAAAAAGTTTATCCCAATCTTTATCATTTCTACAGATACTTACTAACCGAGCGGGATCCCCATGAAAATCATTTAATAGGAATTATGAACCCTGATGAATCAGGAGAGGATAACTCCCCCAGGTTTGATATCCCCTTAAATTTACCTCCAAAACATAGCTTTAAAGAAAATACCCAGAAAAGACTTAACTTGGTAGCTCAAAATATTGAATGTAAATTTGATGCGCCTTTTTGTATGAGAAATTTCTTCTGGGTAAAGGATGTGCCTTTTAATGCCATAATGGTAAAGAATTTAAGGTTGCTTGCTCAGATTGCAAAAAGTATCGGCTTTCCCGGGGACGCTGATTTTTTTACAAAAGAGGCTGAAAATATTAGTTTAGCAATGAAAAAATTAATGCTTGAAGATGATCTTTTCTGGTCTACTTTTGGAGAAGATTACCAAAAAATTAAGGTGAAAACCTGGGCTATTTTCGCGCCTCTTTTTGCAGAAATTCTTAATCAATCCGAGGCTAAAAAATTAGTGGAAAAACATCTTACTAACCCTAAAGAGTTTTGGACAAACTATCCTGTGCCGACAGTATCCATGGATGAACCTTCATTTGATCCGAAGGGCTTTTGGAGGGGAACAACATGGATAGCCATAAACTGGTTTATTTACAAAGGGCTTTTAAACTATGGTTTTTCGGATATTGCCAAACAAATTAAGCAGTCTTCAATTAATCTAATAGAAAAATCAGGATTTAGAGAATATTTTAATCCTATAACAGGTGAGGGGCTTGGAGCAAAAAATTTCACCTGGGGCGGTTTGGTTTTAGATATGGATTAATATTTACCTTTAAATAGAGATTTATAGCGATGGTTGGCTCTGCTGTGGAGATTGCTGGTCTTGAGGCTGTTGTTGATTTTGTTGTCCTTGTTGCTGATCACCTCCTCCATATTGGCCAGCATATTTTGCACACTCCGCATCATTCTTATTGCTCATACAATAGGATTTACAAGATTCTATATCACTGCACCCACCAGGACCTTTGAATCCTCCCCCATACTGTTCCATCATTTTTTGACATTCTGCATCTGATTGATTTTTCATACAATAATCTTTGCAGGAAGCTTCATCACTACACCCACCCGGCCCAGAAAATCCTCCACCATACTGACCGGCATATTGTTTACACTCCGAATCAGAAGGATTAGCCTGACAATAAGTTTTGCAGGAGGCTTCATCTTCGCATCCGCCTGGCCCTTTGAAGCCCTGGTATTTACTGACGTACTTTTTACACTCCGGATCAGACTGATTTTTAGTACAGTAAGAGGTACAGGAGGAAATATCACTACAGCCTCCGGGTCCTTGGAAATCCACTTTTATCCCATGCTCATTGGCATAGCTTAAGCAGACCTTTTGATTATATGGCTGGTTACAAAAGTCCTGGCAATCTTTTTCAGACTTGCATCCGCCCGGACCTGTTCCCCTGTATTTTTTAGCCAGTTCTGCTTCCTCTGTACTCATAAAACCAACCTTTACAGCATACTCTCCACACTCACCATAGTGGCCGGGATCAGTACAATAAACATTGCACTCCGTGTAATCACGACACTTACCGGGGGTTTCTACTCCCTGTCTAAAACCCTCTGCCACTTTGCGGACTTTATTCAACTCATCAATTGGCAGCAAATCTTTCTTACCCACATAATCAAGACACTCATTGGTATGCGAATTGTCATCACAATAACGTTCACATTGCTCCAGGCTTTTACAACCCCCTGGACCTCCTCCCGAACCAACTGCTTTGTTAAATTTCTGGGCCAGTTCCAGATTGCTGGTGGAAAGCAGGTCATATTTATCGGCAAAATCAATGCACTGGGTGATATTTTCATCCCGGTTACAAAAATTGCGGCAGTCAGTTCCCATCTGGCAGTTACCCAGTTCCGAAATAGTGAAGGTTAATACATCATCTTTGGTAATTTGGTACTTTTTCACAAATGCCATGCATTTTGGAATATTCCCGTCTTGCTCACAGTAGTCTCCGCATTCTGCCACAGTTGCGCAGTTACCCAGCTCGCCTACTGGAAATGTAAAACCATACTGTGTGGGTGTTGCCCCAAAAACTGACCCTGATGCATAAACCCCTATCAATAATACGAATGTTGTAATCAGAAAAATAGCAGGCTTAAGTTTCATAAATTATTCAAAGGGATTTTTATACACCCCTTTAAAAGGATTTATTTTAGAAAAAGGATTAACCTCGGGTGCTTTCTCACCAAGAGGATTTTGCTGATTATAAATCTGTTCACCTAAAGATGAGGCTTGTGATTTTTTGCCAATACCTGGAATCTTGCCGCTGTTTAAAAAGACATATATCCCACCACCAAGAATAAAGATTAAGACTAAAGTAGCTGCTATTTTTCCCACATTCATACTATATTTAAACTTAAACTTTAAGTCAACGGTCCTAGTAAAACATATAAGCAAAACTTGATCTTCACTGCGTTCAGATTAGAAACTTTATTCCAACTGCCAAAATCGCCACTAAAACTATTCTCTTAAATGTTTTTTGGGGTACTTTTTTAATTATCTGTCTGCCTGTAAAAGATCCTGCAAGTGCTACTATAAACAAAAATGGAATGTAGAAGTAAAATTTACTATCCAAAAATCCGCCTGCAAAATAAATAGGGATCCTGGTTATATCAACAGCCAGTGCTATAGCCGCAGCAGTGGCTATATATTTTTCTTTTGGTAATCCAAAGGCTGTTAAAAATGCTCCCCGCAGCGCCCCTCCTGTCCCAATCAACCCAGCCAGAAAACCTGACAGCCCTCCCCCAATAATTGAAGTAAGCAAAGATTCTTTTACTTTTAGGTCTTCTTTATATAAAGACAGCAAGGCATACACTATCAGAAAAATTCCCAAAATACCCTTGAGGAAATCTTGTGGGGTAAAATTTACTAGTAGCGCTCCTGCAACCGTTAACACCACACTGGGAATGCCAAAAATTATTAATGTTCGTTTATCCAGACCGGACTTAAAAAAACTAATTCTGCCAAGATTGCCAAAAATATGAAATAGAGCCACCAAAATAAGGGCTGTTTTAAAATCAAAAAATATTAGGGCCAGCGGCAGAAAAACAGTTGAAGAACCAAAACCGGCAATGGTGCCGATTATTTCTGAAACAAATGCAGAAAGGAAAAACAAAATTTCCATTTACTTTAATTTTAACAGTATATCAGGTAAGAAGTTATGATATGATCTAATTATGACGCAGATGAATTTTGGATTACACCACCTGTTCCAAAGGGTGGGAAAAATTGAAAAGGCAGAATTTGAGGACAACAAAGAATTAAGGAATTTTATCAATAAGTTCATTTATTTTGTCGGAGGCTTTGGTGCAGCTGTAATTATTCCCCAGGTTACCAGAATTTGGTTTACTAAAGATGTGGACGGTGTTTCTTTAACCACCTGGGCCGGATTTTTGATAGCTTCTTTATTTTGGTTAATTTATGGACTGGTTCATAGAGAAAAACCAATTATCTATACCAATACTGTTGTCTGTGTTTTAGATTTTTTAATAGTTTTGGGGATCCTGCTGCACCGCTGGCAGATTTTAACCTAAATTATTTTTAATCCCTACCTTTCATACATCAGCGCACTTTGGGTAAATCCAAACACTTCATCTGCATTTTTTGCTCTGGATAATCCTCAAGTACACCTGGGGGGTGTATTAGCTTGACACCTAGGGAATTTCAAGCAAATTTTAGGACTTTTGGGAAATATTGTCTATAATTGGTGTAATATTAGATGATGAAGGTACCGGTAATTTTAGCCTTAGGTTTTATTTTACTTTTAGTTGGGACTTTTGCTTTATTTAATAGACCACAAAGCAGCCCTTCCATAGACCAACCCCCCTCTCCCGCTCCAACCGCAGAAGAAAAAGTTAACTTTGCAGCTTCTTTTACTGTTGTTACCGGCAACATTACCAGAAGTTTTAAGGCAGAAAAATATCATAACCTCTCACCTGATGTCTATATAAGTTCAGCTGAACCTACAATAATCCATGTTAAAAAACCTGGAATTACCTGGGATGATTTTTTCAAAACCTTACCTATGAAATTAACTAGTGAGTGTTTAACGACTGGTGACGGTGAAAAGCTTTGTAATGATACAGGTAGTTTAAAATTTTATCTAAATGATATAGAAACTCCAGATCTTTTAGAAAAACCTATTAATGAAGGTGATAAAGCCTTAATTAAATTTACCTCTTCTTGAAGATGAGATAGGTGTAAAATAAAGTGCTGCACTTAATGGGTTTTAATTCTCGCAGAGATTTTTTTCAACTGAAAGGTCTTTATCCGAAAAAAGGAACAGTTTCTCATAAACTTGGGCTTTTGGTTTGTCATAGTATTTGAAGGGGGCAAATCTGGGTGTAATATTTGGGGGAATCTTTAAATTCTCCTTTCTCCCATAAATAGTTTTTCTCTGATGCATCATAGACTGCAAAATTCCAGTTGTGGGCGTTCACTGAACCTGTGGTATATTAATAATTGAAAGAATTAGAGTGAATCCTCTTTGGGACATTAATTTAACTGTTTTTTCCCTTAATACATACTACTTACTACCTGCTACTAATTCCTCCCCACCTCCAAAAACTTTGAAATGCTACAATAAATCCATGACAGCTAAACATAAGAAAAGTAAGTATGATAAAGCAAGAGATAAGGCTTATCGCTACTATTTTCAAAGATGGCGCGGGAATGAAAAAGTAACTCCTGCTTTTAAACAGAAGGTTAGAATTACCAGATCTGGCTGGGATCATTTAATAAACCCCTTCCATAAAAGAACTAAAGCAGAACAAGCCAGAAGGTTTGAGATATTACCTCTAGCAAGAAAATTATTGGAAGAGGCCCAAACTTTTCAGGAGCATAGAAAAGATAATCTAGGACACTATTTTGCTTTTGTAGGATATTTGGGAGGAAGAAAAATTAAAGTTGTGGTTCGTTCAAAAACTTTTCATGGACAAAAGTATTTTTATTCAGTAATGATAGTTTTGTGAGGCGTCTTCCACTTTATGCAGATGCAATAATGGGGTCAGGGTCAAGCCCTTCGCCTCAACTATTATGATACTACTCCAAATTTCATAAATCAACTGTCATTTTTACCCTCTATACTTTATACATAATACTTGATACTAATTCCTCCCCACCTCCAAAAACTCTGAATTTAAGCACTTTGGGAAATAGCCTTTATGAAGTTCACTTATTATCCTGATACTTTCCGGTAATTGAGGGTCTAAAGTTTCTTAGAGCTTCTCTGTTCAAATCTACCAAACATAATTCATATAAATCAGTTTCAACATCAACTGCCATTTGCCATATATCGCTTCCATAATCAGTGATATTTTCAGTTTTTGAAATTGTTCTCAAATAACTTTGGGCAAATTGCCTGCACAAATTTGTTTTGCTTGGATATGCTCTTCCATTATCTTCAATGTCATCTTGGTAAGAATAATATGCAATAACTCCAATAAGAATTAATACAAAAATTACAAGCTTTTTATTCACTTATTTAAGAATGCTTAAATTTATAAGATTTGTCAATAACTCTGTCTTTTGCTTTATTTTAAATTTTTTGTTATAATTTAGGTATAAATTGATCATTCCCTATTTTTCAATTTTATTTATGGCACAAATAATACAAACAAATCCTAAGTTAGGCAAACCACTGGATGAAAAAAAGCTAGCTCTTTTAAAAGCCCAGGAGGCAAGAGATAAAATGTTTAAATTAGTAGTTAAAATAATTAGCTGGGAAACAGATTCATTAAACAGTATAGTGGTTAAATCTTTAGATAGGATCTCTCCCACTGAATGGTCAAATTATAAAAAATATACTCTAGGGATATCTGTCCAAAGTGTAGATAAGGTAAAGCAAAAATTAGCTGAAACTTATAAAAATATTAAAAGCCATGGTGGTTTTAAATAAAACATCTGTTATATATTCTTTTTAAAAAATTCTACAGTCTTTTGCATAGCTTGAGTAACAACATGTCCTACTTTAAAATCCCCAAGGTTCAATTGATCATCACTCTTTTATTAATTTATCTAACCTCTATCTTTAAGTTTCCTACCTCCACCTCTCTTTATCTTTTAATAGCTTGTGTAAGTTTGAATGTTTTTTTTGACCTGTTATTTACATATCTTAGAAAAAGAGTCTTCTTTACCCCTTATGCAGCTATTGCTTCAGGATTAATTATGGCTTTAATCATTAACCAATCAGCTAATTTGCTTCAAATTATAGCTGCAGCATTTTTTGCCATGGGACTCAAAAACTTTTTAAGGCCAGGAGGAAGGCATATTTTTAATCCTGTTGCCAGTGGGTTATTTTTAGCTGGGTTGATTTTTGGGGAATATATTGGCTGGTGGGGAGTTTCTTTTCAAACCTTTAGTCTGCAAAATATACTTTTCTTCTTAATCCTCATGCTGCCTGGTTTGGTTTCTATATTGAGGTTAAAAAAACACTATTCTTTTTTTTCCTACATTTTAATAAGCTCACTGGCCTCCCAATTGTTTTTCTCATCTGATCCATTTTCTACCCTCTTAAATCCCTCTATCCTGTTTTTTGCCTTGGTGATGTTGCCAGAACCAATGACCTCTCCTGTTAAACCCATAAATCAAACACTCTATGGAGCAATTATTGCCCTTATCCCTTTCCTTTTTGCCCTGCCTTTGCTTAATCAAATCCAAAATTATCTTGCCTTTGATCCCCTGCTTTTTGCTTTGCTTTTAGCTAATTTAATGTTCTTTAGATATAGATAAATAAATGGCATATAACAAACTGACCCCTCAAGAAAAAGATATTATTGAAGGAAAAGGTACAGAGGCTCCTTTTACTGGAGAGTACGATGATTTTTATAAGGATGGGGTATTTATCTGTAAAAAATGTAATGCTCCCCTTTTTTCATCTGAGGCAAAATTTGATGCAGGTTGTGGCTGGCCTTCTTTTGATAGTGAATATCCTAATTCTTTAAAAAGACTGCCAGATCCAGATGAGAAAAGGACAGAAATTCAGTGTAATAATTGTGGAGCTCACTTAGGACATGAATTTTTAGGTGAACACTTAACAGATAAAAATGTCAGGCATTGTGTTAACTCCTTATCCATACATTTCATCCCTAAATCAAACACTCCTTAACTCTTATTCAACAATTAACATACCCTTCATGCCTGCAGCCCTGTGGCCTGGCACTCCACAGTAGAATTCAAACTCACCTTTTTGATCTGCTACAAACTCCACAGTCTCTTCTTGTCCAGCATCAATCAGATTTGTTTTAATATTAAATTCATCAATCACAAAATTGTGGGTACCCATGGTATTTTTGTACGTTACTCTGACAGTATCACCTTCCTTAACCCTTAATTCTGTAGGTTCAAATTTCAACCCTTTGCTGGTAACTGTTAGTTCAACTGTACCCATGGTGGATGACTGTGTGGCTGATGGTTCTTGAATCACCTCAGGTTCACCTGTTGGATTTGCTATTTGAGTTTGGGGTCTCATTAAAAGGAAATATCCTCCTATTAAAACAGCCAATAAACCCACCACACCAACCATTATTTGTTTATTCAAAATCCTCACCTCCTTTTTTAAGTATACCATCTGTTTCCTATTAAAAAAAAGGGTTAAAATATTAAAGATGAAGATCAATATTCATGAAGATTATTTAAGAAGCATCCTTTTTGGATTACAGGATGGCCTGGTCTCCACCACTGGAGTAGCAATAGGAATTACCACAGGCATACAAGATAAACCAATCATTATATTGGCCTCCTTGGTAGCAGTCACAGTTGAGGCTTCCTCCATGGCTGCAGGATTATATTCCTCTGAAAAAGCAGTCCATCAGATGGATAAAACTGGAAAGCATACAGACAATCTGCTGCTGGGTGCAGTACTGATGTTTTTTTCTTATTTGATAGCAGGTTTTATCCCCATTACTCCCATAATTTTGTTTGATTTATCCATTGCTCCTTCTATTAGCATATTTTTAGCTTTCCTGTCACTTTTTATTTTGGGGTATATCAAAGGAAAAATAGTTGACCATAAAGCCTTTAGGTCTGCCATAGAAATGTTTATCATTGGAGGCGTTGCTACAGCCTTAGGCATATTAGTGGGATTTATTCTGAAAGTTTAACTATCTATCTTGACATAGCTTGATTTTTGGCTTACACTATTTATCTACCTTATGAGGGAAAAACCATCTACTCCAGTAGAACAAGAAACTTCTACAGATGATGAATCTTCTGGATCTTTATTAAGACAGCTCAGAGGAATATTTGGACTTTCTAAATTACCTCTTGTTTTAAGTTCCACTCCCAGAAGAAATTATGGTAGGCGTTCAAGAAGGAGAATCTCTTCTGCTATAGGACTCTTTAAAGGTATAAAAAAAACATCAAGTTTTTCATCTACTTCACATACTTCCTATTAAAATTAATCAAAATGTTAAAATAAGCATATGTGGAAAGTAGGAATTGGAATATTAATCCTTTTTATTTTGGCAATTGGATTAACTATTTATAGAAGTAATCCTCCTCAGAAATCTCAGACTCCATTTTTTGTTCAACCTTCCGCTACCATTTCACCTTCCCCAAGTGTAGAAACACCAAAGATAGAAGTGATTGCCCAAAATTTAGAAGTGCCATGGGCCCTTAGCTTTTTGCCAGATAATTCTATTTTAGTTACAGAAAGAAAAGGCACAGTTAAATTAGTAAAAAATGGTGCAGTCTCAGAAATTGCTTTGGATATTAAAGTTAGGCAAACTGGAGAATCAGGGCTGCATGGAATTGCTGTGGACCCAAAGTACCCTCAAGAACCTTTTGTTTATCTCTACTATACATACTCTGCAGATTCTGATAACACTTTAAATAAAGTTTCCAAATTTACTTTTGAAGGTCCGCCAGCTGGTAGATTAAAAAATGAGCAAGTTTTAGTTGATAAAATCCCAGGAGCGCTTTTTCATGATGGAGGAAGAATAAAATTTGGTCCCGCTTCGCGAGGCGAGCCAGATGGCGCACTTTTTGTAACCACAGGTGATGCAGCCAATCCATCTTTATCTCAAGATAAAAACTCGCTTGCTGGAAAAATCTTAAGAATTGTTAACTCTAAAGTTGAGATCTATTCCTATGGGCACAGAAATCCACAAGGCATTGCTTGGGATAATGAAGGCAAACTTTGGGAGACTGAACATGGTCAATCTGCCACAGATGAAGTTAATTTAATAGAAGAAGGCAAAAATTATGGTTGGCCGACAATTCGCGGAGATCAAACTAAAGATGGGATGGTTAGTCCAAGGCTTCACAGTGGTACAAATACCTGGGCTCCGGCCGGGATGGCTTTTTTCAATGGGTCTATTTATTATGGTGGATTACGTGGCCAGGCACTTTTCCAGCTGAAATTAGATAATATGGAATTAATAGAACACTTTAAAGGAGAGTTCGGCAAAATTCGGGATGTAATTTTAGGTCCGGATCAGATGCTTTATATTACCACTTCCAACAGAGATGGGAGAGGTAATCCTTTAGTGGAAGATGACCGAATAATTAAAGTTAACCCAGAAAAACTTTAATCCTTTAAGGCTAATATGGTATATTATGAAGATGAACAAGCCCAAGATAACTTACTCTCAAGTTGGCGATGATTATTCCACCAAAGACCCAGTTAAAGTACTCGCTCAAACTGCTGCTTCACAAACTGCTAAAAATTTAACAAATCAGTTCCAAGAAATATCAGAATCCAGAGGAGAATCCGCCTATGTCTGGAAACAGGATGATATCCTGATGGCTTCAGTGATAGAAGGTTTGGGAACAAAGAGTTTAGTGGCTGATGAAACAAGAAAAATCACAGGTAAAACTTACTACGATATTGTTGCTCATGACACCATTGCCTACATTATTAATGATCTTGTTTCTGTTGGGGCAAAGCCTTTAGTTATTCATGCTTACTGGGCAATTGAAGATAACTCCTGGTTAGAAGATAAGCAACGCATGGAAGATCTAATTACAGGATGGAAAAATGCCTGTGATTTATCAGGAGCTGCTTGGGGTGGTGGTGAAACTGCCACAGATAAAGGAATTATTGAAAAAGGTACCATAGATTTAGCGGGATCAGCAGTAGGAATTATTGGACCAGCGGAAAGATTTATTAATAGTAAAAAATTAACAGTTGGTGATAGGATAATACTTATAAAAAGTACCGGAATTAACGCCAGTGGCATATCTCTTGCCAGAGCAATTGCTAAACGTGTACCCGAAGGTTATGGAACAAAACTTTCTGATGGCACAATTTTTGGTGAGGCAATTCTAATCAAATGTAATATTTATGCAAAATTAACTCAAGATCTTTTGGATCAGGGTATAGATATTCATTATATGAATTATATTTCCGGACATGGTTTAAGAAAAATTATGAGAGCAAAAAGAGATTTTACTTACATGGTTGAAAATATTTTTGAACCACAGGAAATTTTTAAATTTATTCAGCAACATGCAGGGATTGATGATTATGAAATGTATCAAACTTATAATATGGGACAGGATTGTGTTATTTTCTTAACTAAAGAAGATGTGGAAAAAGCCTTAGAAATAATAAAAGAAAATGGATTTGAGGGAATGGATGCAGGATATATTGAGGCAGGTGAAAGAAAAGTTTTAATAAAGCCCAAAAATATCATCTTTGGAGGAGAGACTTTGGATCTTCGTTAACCTCGCTCTTCATACGTTCTGTGGGCCTTGGGAATCAGTTTTTCACTCATTGAATCGCCGCTATAGATACACTTAATTGCTTCTGCGAGTAGCGGCGCCACAGAAACAATTGTAATTTTTGCATTATTTCTCATCTCATTTCTGACAGGCACGGTATCCGTAATAAAAATTCTCTCAAAATTTGCCTCTTTAATTCTTTTGACGGCAGGATCTGAAAAAAGTCCATGAGTTGCAACAGCTGATACAGTTTTTGCCCCTCTAGCTTTTATTAATCTTGCCGCCTCACAAATTGTCCCGGCAGTATCGATCATATCATCAACAATTAATACATCCTTATTCTCAACTTCTCCAATCAAATCCAAAGCCTTAGATTCGTTTGGCTTTTGAGGGTTCCTTTCTTTATAAACTATTGCTATGCCGTCAGCATTTAATAAATCTGCATAAAATGTGGCCTTTAAAACTCCACCTTTATCTGGTGAGGCAACTATCAAATTTTTGGGGAAAGTTTTTTGCAAAACCGGCAAAAAAGAGTAAGAGGCATATAAATTATCCCAAGGGATCTCTACAAATCCGGGTTCCTGTTCGCTGTGAATATCCACAGTCACAATCCTGTCTGCCCCGGCATATTCAATAAGCCTAGCAACAATCGAGGCACTGATAGGCACTCTTGGCCGATCTTTCCTGTCCTGTCTGGAATATCCGAAATAAGGAATAATTGCAGAAACCTCAGTTGCAGAAGACCTTTTGGCAGCATCAATAATTAAAAAAAGTTCCATAATATTGTCGCTGACAGGAGGGCAGGTTGGCTGGATTATGAAAACGTCCCGTTTTCTTAAATTTTCAGGAATAATAACTCGTTTTTCACCATCTGCAAAAGTAGAAATAGTCTCATCCACATTTTTCCCCAAAATTTGGCCAATTCTCTGCGCTAGCTTTAAATTAGCTGTTCCTGTTAATAAAACAAAACCATTATCATTGGCCATAAAAGTTATACTTAATTATACAATATTTTTTAGATTTTCTTTAATTCTTTTTTCTATTGGATATTCTCCTGCTTGGAATTTTTTACCAGTGATTTTTTCATAAATTGTGATATACCTTTCCGAAACTGCTTTTTGTAAGCTACTTGGCATTTTAGGAAGCCTGCCATCACCTTTATATCCGCGCCTGGCGTACCAAAGCCTTAAAAATTCTTTATCAAAATTTTCAGGTTCTAGTCCCTTTTTAAACCTATCTTGATATGTTCTTTTGACCCAAAATCTGGAAGAATCCGGAGTATGAATTTCATCAATTAAAATTAATTTTCCCTTATTATCTAAGCCAAATTCATATTTAGTATCAACTAAAATAATTCCGGCTTTTTTACAAATTTTAGTCCCTCTTTCAAATAATCCTAGTGCAGCTAGCTTCATTTGTTTCCATATTTTTGGGGAAACAACCCGTTTTTGCAGAATATCTTCTTCCGTTAATCTTTGGTCATGGCCTGATTCTGCTTTGGTGGTTGGAGTTATGACCGGTTTTGAAAGTTTCTGGTTTTTTTGTAATCCTTGCGGAAATTTTATGCCGTAAATTACTCTTTCTCCTGCCTGATAAGACCCCCAAATAGAAGTATTGGTAATACCTGAAATATAACCCCTAACCACCATTTCTATGGGAATAGGAGTAGCATTTTTACCAATAGTCACATTTGGATCAGGGACTGAAATCATATGGTTAGGAATTATATCTTTTGTCTTTTCAAACCAAAATTGAGCCAATAAATTTAATACTGCACCTTTGTACGGGATATGCCCTAAGATAACATCAAATGCAGAGATTCTGTCTGTAGTAATTAAAATTCTTCTTTGACCTTCAACAATATAGAAGTCCCTGACTTTACCGCTATGTTTTTCACCAAAACCTTTTAAATTTACAGTTTTTAATATCCTGCTCATTTCTACTCTTTTAATTTAGCTGCCTTTTCCTCAACACCTAAAGCCAGTTTATTTTTGTATTCTATTAATTTTTTCTCAAGTTCTTTATCTGAAGTTGCCAAAATTTGTACTGCTAGAAGCCCTGCGTTTTTAGCATTGTTTATCCCAACTGTGGCAACAGGAACTCCGGGGGGCATCTGCAAAGTTGCTAAAAAAGCATCTATCCCGTTTATCGGACCACTCTTTAAGGGAATCCCAATTACAGGAAATGGGAAGTGCGCGGCAACTATACCAGCTAAATGTGCAGCCAGTCCTGCTCCGCAAATTATTACTTTTACTCCATCTGCTTTGGCTTTCTCCACCAATTCTTTAGTTCTTTCAGGAGACCTATGTGCAGAGGAAATCGTTAACTCATATTCCACTCCAAATTCTTCCAAAATTTTTCCAGCCTCCTTCATGGTGCCTAAATCAGAGTCAGATGCAGATATAATGAGTACTTTTTTCATGAATATTTTAAACTAGCAATTTTTTGTGCAATTGTCAAAGACTTATTTTTGGCAGTACCTGTATGATTTTTTACATCAAGCAAATCCAGAATATCTGCGCTTTTTAAATATTTTCCGATTTCCGGATTGCTCTCTAACAAATCTTCCATCTGGTTCACTTCTCCATTTTGAATAACCTCCCATGCTTTCATAGAGATTTCTCTTAAAACTTCATGCATTTTTTGCCTGTTGGCACCTTTTTTAACAGCCTCAACAATAATTACCTCTGTTACAGAAAAAGGCCAATATGTTAATAAGTTTTTCGTTATTCGTTTATCGTTTATCGTTAATCCATCAATAATATTATTTGCAGATATTAACATTTCATCTATGCTTAAAAACATCTCAGGGATAGCAACCCTTCTATTGGCAGAATCATCCAGAGTCCGCTCAAGTAACATGTGTGAAGCATTATCCCAGGACGTTCTGGATAAACTAACAACCAGTCTTGCAAGCGAGCAGATCTGTTCGGATTTAACAGGATTTTTCTTAAAAGGCATGGCAGATGAACCAACTTGTTTATCCCCAAATGGCTCCTGCCATTCTCCAAAATTTGCCGACTGCATAATACGCAAATCAAAAGCAAACTTATTCAAACTTTGCGCAATTGATGCAAGTAAATTCCCCAACCAAACCTCTATTTTTCTGGGAGATGTTTGATTTGTGATTTCATATGCTTCTATCCCCAGTTGCTCTAATACATTAACTTCCATCTCTTCGGCTTTTTTCTCATCCAGCAATTTTATATAACTTGCGGATGTTCCCACCGCCCCTTTCATACCTTTGCCCTTTAAATTCTTTTTAACAAATTGTAAAAGTTCTAAGTCCATTAAAAGATCTTGCGCATAAAACGCAAATCTATAACCTAACGTTGTAGGTTCTGCCGGTTGCAAGTGGGTATACCCCATACAAACAAAGCCAGCATATTGTTCAATTTTTTTGCCAAAACTTTTCAGCAGTTTAATTAATCCGTTTTCTATAATACTCAACGCTTCAGAAATTCTGATAGTTTCACCATTATCAGAAATATCCATTGAAGTAGCACCAAGGTGAATTTTTCCTCCCCCAATCTTTGCCTTTTCTGCAAACTCTTTGATAGCTGCAACAACATCATGCCTTACGTCTTTTTCAATTTCCCAAATTCTTTCTATATTCAAATTATCCTGATGATTTTCTAAATCTTCCAGTTCTTCTTTAGATACCAAACCTTCTTCACTTTGAGCCCTTGCTAACTCTACCCAAACCTTTCTCCAGATTTTGTATTTATTTTCTTCAGACCAAATTTTCCTCATTTCGCCTGAGCCATACCTCCAGGAAAATACTGATGTATAATTTTTAAAATCTTTCATAATTAATGCCTAAATGCCCTCCTTTTTGAAAATACCATAGTAATCCCCAGCTCATCAGCAGCATCTATTGAGGCTTTATCATTTACAGACCCGCCTTGCTGCAAAATTGCAGATATATCATATTGTGCAGCCAATCGTACGCAGTCGTCAAATGGGAAAAAGCTATCCGAAATTAAGATACCTTCTTTAGCATAGTCTGCTGCTTGCTCCAAAGCAATTTTGGTTGCCCCCACTCTTGAAGTTTGACCCGAACCAATACCGCGAGTCTGCGGAATTTCTTTATCTATTACAATGACTGCATTAGACCTGACTGCTTTGACTGCTTTAAAACCAAATTTCATCAACTCTAATTGTTTTTCTGTAGGCTTGTTTTTAGTTACAACCTCCCAGTCCTTAAAACTATCTTCTATATTATCATCAAAATCCTGAAGTAATGCTGCACCGGAAAAATATTTAAGGTCCCATTTTTCTGATCTTACAGAAGGGATCTCACCGAAGGTATAAATCCCCATGCTCTTTCTGACCTTTTTCAATAACTCTAACGCTTGATCGCTTATACCCGGTACTGCCACAATATCTATATTTCCTTCTTTCTCATTTTTAAAAGTAGCAACCACTTTAGCAGCAGCTTCGTCCATTTTTTTATTTATCACCATCACTCCCCCAAAAGCAGAAACAGGATCTGCTTTAACAGCTCTATCTAGCGCTTCCTCTGCATCTTTCCCGGTTGCTATTCCGCAAGGGCTTAAATGTTTGATCACACAAGCCGCAGCTTCTTTAAATTGCCTGACTGTTTCCAGACCTGCATAAATATCACCAATATTGGTACCGGATAATTCCCTGCCCCAAAGGTGTTTTAATTTTGAGAGAGGTGAATTTGTTTTCGGTAATAAATAAAATGCGCCCTGCTGATGAGGATTTTCTCCATAACGTAGAATATTTGTTTTTCGCAACGGAATTGTTATTTCGTTGGGAAACTCCTGCCTGCCGGCAGGCAGATCTCCTTCGGAAAAATAATTTCCAATTTGGCTGTCATAAAAAGATAAATGATAAAAAGATTTGGCTGCCAGCTCTTTTCTTTTTTGCACGCTCTTTATAGCATCATCCAACTGACCATAATCATTTGAATCTACCATCACTACTACATTTTCATAATTTTTACCGGCTGCTCTAATCATTGTTGGACCCCCCACATCTATATTTTCAACACCGGGTTTCTGTTCAAATGGATAAAGATTACAAACAACAACATCAATTTGTGGAACACCTAATTTTTTTGCTTCTTCAATATGTTTAGGATTTTTCCGGTCAAACAATATGCCACTTTCTATTTGAAAAGAAATGGTTTTCATCCTACCATCAAAGCAGTCTCTGGGGTTTCCGGTAATTTCTTCAATTGGAGTAACTTCAATCCCACTTTTTTTAAGTGTTTCAAAAGTCCCGCCTGTGGAGATTATAGTGTAGCCATTTTTTACTAAAACTTTTGCAAAATCTTCTATGCCGGATTTGTCATATACACTTAAAAGCGCATACTTCATGTTAGTATTTTTCTAAGTTCTCCTTTTTCTATTGCCTCTTTAATTTCCATTGCTACTCGCCTTCCCATAGAAATATTTTTCCCGTATAAATACCCGCTATATGGAGTGGCAAAAATCCCGGGACTTCCCGGCATTCGCGGGGAAACATCAAAAACAATAATTTCCTTTTTAGGAGGGCCAGGAATGATTATTGTTTGTAAACCAAACGGCCCTATGACTCCTGGCTTATATAGTTTCTGAGAAGCTTTCACAAATCTTTCTCCCATTGCAAATGCATCTTCTAGTAGAGATTCCAGTACAGTCACTGATACATGGCCTGCCTCTTCAAAAGTTATCCCATACTTATCTCTAACAAGTTTATAATCATCCGGCGCTACCTTCGTATATCCTTCTGCATTAGTTTGCCTTCTTGTATCTGTTCCTATTAATTCAACTCTTTTATGCAAAGGAGAATAGAAATAATTGAAGTTAACTTGAACACCTACTAAGTATTCTTCTAATATGGCTCTATCAAGAGCTTCTTGAGTGATTCTACCCTGTCCAATTAATTCTTGTGACCGAGAATAAAAAGTTTCAGGGGAGTTAACTATAAAAAATCCCCTCTCGAAACCAAGATATTTAGCCATTACTTTCACAACACAGGGGCCATCGATTTCGCTTGGATTTTTAAATTGTTTCGGATATCTAATCCCTGCCTCTTCCATAATTTTATATTGATCCACATTATTCCCAGTTCCTCGCTCTTCACATTTTAATAAAAACTTGTTTCCAAACATGGGGACTTTAAATTTTTTCTCAATTGCATTGTAATCGTTTATATAAACCTCAAAAGACCTGTGGGGAATAAATATGGCATTTCTTTTTAAGAGTTCTTTTTGAACTTTCTCCGATAAAATATCTTTGAAATTTTCTAACTCAATAACTTCATCAACACAACCTATTTCTCCATTACTTTTGTAATATTTGGCATAGGTTTTATCTCTACCCTTTTGCACAATTACCAAAGTTTTAAAACCTAAATCTTTAGCTCCCCTGCAAACATCTAACGCAGAGTGACTACCTAGAACGGCTATTGTAATATCAGAAAGTTTTAAGTTTTGAATTGTAGTTTTGAGTTTTGACATTTGAGTTTTGAGTTTAATCTAAAACCTCCTTTAGCTTATTTTGCGAAATTGCATTCTTAATCTCGCGGGCGATACGGCGTCCTGTAGACATTGGTTCATCATACAGTAAATATGTATATGGAGATCCATTAATAAAACAATTTGTCCCTGCAACTATTCGGGCTGAGATTTCTATTACATAAATTTCCTCAGAAGATGTAATAATTGTTTCCAGACAAAACGGCCCAAATAATCCTTTCGGAGAAACTATTTTTTGAGATGTTTCAATAACTCTTTGAGCCATATCCACAGCATCTGCAACCATAGATTCCCGAACAGCCATTGGAATGTTTGCAACAACTTCAAAAGATGGTTCTATATTTAACCCTCTTTGGTTTTTAGCAGGAATCCTACCTAATGAGTCAACATTTGTCTCATATCTTTTATCAACACTCATTAACTCTACTTTTTTGGTTAACGGTGAATAAAAGAAATGAAAATAAACAGGTACTCCTATTACATATTCCTGAACCATAAACCGCTCTTCCGAAAAGGTTTTTAATTTTTCATCAAGTTCTTTCTGATTTCTGGCAGTAAAATACCCCTTCCCACCGGCAGCACCATATGATTTTACAATCACCGGCCTATCAGTCTTATCACCTTTTCTAAATCTGTGGGGAACCTTAATTCCTGCTTCTTCCATCCATATTCTTTGCATCTTTCTGTCCTCCTCCCAATCTAGTACTTTCTTATTTCCAAAATAAGGAACTTTCATCTTTTTATTTTCATCCATTCCTAAATATGCCACAAAAGATCCATGTGGAATTATTATGCAATTATCTTTAAGTAACTTTCTTTCTAAGTTTGGGAAATCGCGCCAGGATTTAATTTTTATTATTTCATCAATGAAGTTTTCGTATGATTTATAAAGTGGAATTCTATCAGAAGTACAAACTACAGCAGTTTTAAAACCCTCCTGTTTTGCACCCTTGAGAATCTGCAGCGCAGAGTGAGAACCTAAAGTGACAATAGTTATATTTTTAGTTCCCATAACTCATTATACTTAATAAACTATCAAAAATCAATTATTTATGCTACACTCACCATTGTCATCCCGGACAATACACCCTCCCTTTGGGAGTTGATCCGGGATCCATAATTAATATGGCAAAAACTGTTTCTGTCATTATTGGAACACAATGGGGTGATGAAGGCAAGGGTAAGATTGTTGATCTTCTGTCTGAAAAAGCAGATTATGTTGTCCGCTTCCATGGCGGCAATAATGCAGGCCATACTATTGTTGTTGATAATAAAAAATACGCTTTCCACCTTATTCCTTCAGGAATTTTACAACCTCAAGCCATTGGTATTATTGGAAACGGAGTAATTATTGACCCGGAAGTTTTAGTTTCAGAAATTCAAATGCTACAAAAGGAAGGTGTGAATTTAAAAAAGAAATTATTTATCTCTGATAGATGTCATTTAATACTTTCTTACCATAAAGCCCTAGATGAAGCATATGAAAATGCCAGAGGTGAGGAAAAACTCGGTACCACCAAAAGAGGGATTGGTCCAACATTGGCAGATAAGGTCAGTTATAACGGGATAAGAATTTATGAGTTGTTAGACTGGAAAAATTTTGTAGAAAAATTTACTTTTCAAGCCAAAATAAAAAATGAAATCATTAAAACTTTTGGCGCTAAACCAATAAATATTAAAGAAGAATTAAAAAAGCTAAAAGATATAAGAGAAGAAATACTGCCATATGTTGCTGATACTTATCAGATTTTACAAAAGGCAATAAATAACAATAAAAATATTTTACTGGAAGGTGCTCATGGAGTAATGTTGGATATAGATTTTTCACCTTACCCATATTCCACTGGATCTAATGTTATAACAGGAGCAGTAAATATCGGATCAGGGGTACCTGTTCAATCAATAAACCAGATAATTGGTGTTGTTAAAGCATACACCTCAAGAGTTGGTAGCGGTCCACTTCCAACAGAAATTAATAATCCCTTAGCTGATCAAATACGGGAAAAAGGCGGAGAGTTTGGCACAACCACCGGCAGACCCAGAAGAATTGGCTGGTTAGATTTAGAAGCAGTTAAATTTGCTGTGGAAGTTTGCGGGGTAACAGAAATTGCCATAACCAAAATAGATATTTTATCAGGACTTAAAGAAATTAAAGTTTGTATAGAATATGAACTTAATGGAAAACCTATTCCTTACAGCAGTTGTGGATATGAGGAATTAGCCAAATTAACTCCTATTTATAAAACTCTTCCTGGATGGAAAGAAGAAGTCGCAGGAATTACTAAATTTAATGACTTACCCAAAAACTGTCAGCAATATATAAAATTTATAGAAAACTTTTTAGGAATTAAAATAAGTATTGTCTCAACAGGCCCTGCTAGAGAAGAATATATACATCTAAATTAAAATGGACTTGGGGGACTTAAACCTTGTCCCGCATCTAATATGGAGGTAGAATATCCTGCTGCTTGAACTAATTCTTTTGCTTGTGGCGATTTGTAATTTAAACCTAATGCATCTACTAATTTAAGTACAGTTTCAGGTTAAGACCTTTTGGGTGATTTAGGGCTTAAACTTTCTAAACGATTAACATAATTAGAACTTAGATGGGCTTTTTTGCTTAAAGCTCTTTGGGATAACCCAAGTCCCTCTCGAGACTCTTTAACTTTTTCTCCGAAAGTGGGAGGTTTGACCTGTTCTATCCGCGAGGATATTTTATCTTGTGATGGTGATCCTTCCCCATTTTCCATAATAATATTATATCATTCCCACTCCATAGTTGCTGGAGGTTTGTTGGTGATATCATAAACTACACGATTTACTTCCGGAACTTCTGTCACAATCCGAACAGATATTTTTTCTAAAACCTCATAAGGCAATTTTGCAAAGTTTGCAGACATGGCATCTGTTGCTTCTATTGCTCTAATTGCTATTGTTTCACCATATGCGCGATTATCTCCCCTAACTCCGGTTGTTTTAATTCCAGTAAAAACAGCAAATGTTTGCCAGAGCTTTTCATTCTTTAATTCTTCAGTCACAATTGCATCTGCTTTTCTTAAAATTTCCAACTTTTCTTCAGTTACTTCCCCAATAATTCTGACAGCCAGACCAGGTCCGGGAAAAGGTTGTCTTTGGGTAATACTTTCAGGCAGTCCTAAAATATCTCCGATTTTTCTGACCTGGTCTTTATAAAAATTTCTTAAAGGCTCTACTAAAACTAATTTCATATTTTCTGGTAATCCCCCTACATTATGATGTGACTTAATATTTTGTGCATGCTTGCTCCCCTTTGATTCAATTACATCAGGATAAATTGTTCCTTGCACCAAAAATTTTGCATTAATTTTCTTTGCTTCTTTATCAAATACTTCAATAAAGGTTTTCCCAATAGCTTTTCTTTTTTCTTCTGGGTCAGTTATACCTTTTAATGCTTTTAGCATCTCTCTCGAAGCATCTATAATATCAACATTCATTTTGTAGCGATCTTTAAAAATCTTCTTTAGATTTTCTGTTTCACCCTCCCTCATTAATCCGGAGTCCACATAAACTGATGTTAAATTTTTACCAATTGCTTTATGTGCTAAAAGTGCTGCAACTGATGAATCAACTCCACCGGACAGTGCACAAATTACTCTAGCTTCTCCAATTGAATCCTTTATATCTTCTATAATATTTTCTACAAAGTCTTCATTTATTTCTGATTTTTTTGGAGTGAACCCACATATCATTAAAAAGTTTTCTAAAACTTGTGCGCCAAATTCGCTGTGCACAACTTCCGGATGAAATTGAATCCCATAAATTTTATCCTGGCGGTTTTCAATAACTGCATAGGGAATTGTTTTTGTGGTAGCAAAATTTTCAAAACCTTTTGGCAATTTCACCACATTATCTCCATGACTCATCCAAACATTAAAACTCTTTGGTAAATCTTTTAATAATTCTGAATTCTGAATTCCAGATTCTAAATTTAAAACTGCTGGTCCATATTCTTTTCTGTATCCAGGCTTAACTTCTCCGCCTAATAAATGACACATTAATTGCTGTCCATAACAAATGCCTAAAATCGGAATTCCCAAATTAAAAATTTCTTTTTCAACAGTTGGTGAATTTTTTTCATAAACAGATGCCGGGCCTCCTGAAAGAATAATTCCCTTAGGTTTTAGTTCTTTTATTTTCTCCAATGCAACTTCGGGAGTTGCAATGTAAACTTCTACCCCTAATTCCCTGATTCTTCTGGAAATTAAATGTGCGGTTTGTGATCCAAAATCAACTAGTATAATCATATATTTTTTACTGTCATCCTGAACAAAGTGAAGGATCTCTAGATTTACTCAAGAACAAGTCTAGAGATTCCTCTCTAATCGCTCGGAATGACAATTTATTTTCCTTCCTTTACAAACTGTACCATATCTTCAAAGATAAAAGCTCCATGTGGTTTTTCAATTTTTTCTCTTCTCCAATTTGGATATTGGGTTATATCCACAAATTTTTCTGGGTGTGGCATAAGTCCTAAAACTCTACCTGTTGGATCTGTTACTCCGGCTATGGCATTTAAAGATCCATTTGGATTTTGGGGATAAGTTTGTGTAGGATTTCCATTACCATCAATATATCTGAAGATCACCAAATTCTGTGCTTCTATTTTCTTCAGTGTCTCTGTGTTTGCAAAGAACTTTCCCTCTCCGTGATTTATCGCAAACCAGCCAATATTTTTTTCTCCCTTTAAAAATACACATTTACTTTTTTCAAGTCTTAACTTTATCCATCTGCATTCAAAATGTCCGCTGTCATTAGATGTTAAAGTAGCATCCATTTCTCCCAGATTTCCAAAAGGCAATAATCCTGTTCTGATAAGAGTTTGGAAACCGTTACAAAGACCAACAATAATCCCTCCCTTATCTCTAAACTTTTCAATTTCCTTTTTTAAAAAACTCATAAGTTCCACTGCCAGAATTTTACCTGAAGCAATATCATCACCATAGGAAAATCCTCCAGGAAGTGCCAGAATATTAAAATTCCTTAAACTTTTGGATTTATCCCGTAGTTCATTAACATGAACAAATTTAGGGGAACCTCCAAACTTTTTGAAAGCATAGAAAAGTTCATTATCACAATTAGTCCCATCTGACTGTAATATACAAACCTTTACACTCCTCATCCGAATATTTCCTTCATTGGTTTCTGCCAAGCATCTTGTAATTGCTTCATATCCGCGCTAAATAATCCCTTAACTCCTAATTTCTCCTCTTTTATCGTTTTCCCTAATATCTTAAAAGGTATTCCTTTGAATAATTTCTTAGCATTTTCCTCATCATCTACTTCAACAATAAAACATCCTGCTGTTTCGTTAAATAGAAAATCACCTCGAAGGTGGGCTTTGACTCCTTCGAAGTAAAGCTTTACTCCACAATTTCCTCCAACTGCCATTTCAAAAATTGCAGTAATTAATCCTCCTTCTGAAACATCATGAGACGCTAAAACCTGTCCACTAATAATTGCTTTGTGCACTTTCTTCAAAACCTTAGGTAGTAGTTTTAAATCCACTTTTGGTACACCTCCCAGGTGGGCCATGACTCCTGGGAGGTGAGCTGCTTGGCCTACCAAAACTACAGTTGATCCCGTCTTTTTAAAATCAGAAGATACTGTTTTTTTAACATCCGGTATTTTTCCGAAAACTGACATAACTAAAGTCGGTGGGCTATGTATTATTACTCCATTAGACCCCCGATAGGTGGCAAATAAACTGTCTTTTCCGGAAATCACAGGCAAATTTAGCGCTTTCATAAAATCAACTACTGCATCTACAGCTCTATCTAATTTTCCCAACCATTCTGCATCAGGATATGGCCATATATAGTTGTTTATCAAAGAGGCATTCTTATAATCTCCACCAACAGCAACATAATTTGAGATTGCCTCAGTTGCAGACCAGATACTTCCCCAGTAAGAATCCTCTCTTGTTAACTTTGGATTAAGTCCGTGGGAAACAACTACTCCATAAGGTTTATCTAAAATTGGTTTTACAATGGCTGCATCTTGAGGTCCATCCATCCCTTCTCCGGCATATGGATGTAGCGCATTTGTTCCTTGAACATTGTGATCATAAAGCCTTAATATTGGTTCTTTAGAATTTACATCACCTGATGCTAAAACTTTTTCTAAAATCTTAGCCCAATCCACTTTGTCATTCTGAACGATTAGTGAAGAATCCCTAGATTTAATCTTGAGATTCCTCGCTTCGCTCGGAATGACAGCGGGAGAAGTTGCCTTCATTACCCTTTGAGGCAATCCCCCAAACAAAAACTTCATTTCCAAATCTCCTACTTTTTCCTTACCATAAAAAACTTGTAACTTTTTACTTCCATCAAACTGCGCAATTTCAGTTGCTTCACTATTATATTTGTTAGCAATTTCCAAAAACTTTTTAAGATTCTTCTTAGGCAAGATTACCAACATTCTTTCTTGTGATTCTGAAACCCAAATCTCCCATGGTGCAAGTCCCGGATATTTAACAGGAGCCTTTTCTAGGTGTACCTTTACTCCTAACTTTTCTCCCATCTCTCCAATAGCAGATGAAAATCCTCCAGCTCCCAAATCCTGTACAGCCCTTATTAAATTTTTATCTCTAGCTTCTAAAATGGCGTCAAACATCCTTTTTTCCTCAATGGCATTACCAATTTGCACAGCAGTGGTATTAACTTCTATAGTTTTTTCGCTCATTACAGCAGAGGAAAAAGTTGCCCCATGTATCCCATCTCTGCCAGTCCTTCCTCCAACTACTACTCCTATATCACCAATCTCAGGAGAACCTTTTTTAGCTTTGCTTTTTGGTAAGATTCCATAAGCTCCCACTAACACAATTGGCTTGGCTTTAAAATCCTCATCAAAATGAAATGATCCATTGTTGGTAGGGATTCCTATTCTGTTTCCATAATCTTTCACTGCTGTAACTACTCTTTTTAAAATATAGTCAGGTGGTAAAGTTCCAGCAGGCAGTTTATTTTTATCTAAGCCAGGAGGGGCTAAACAAAAGATATCTGTAGAAACTATAGCCTTTGCACCTTGCCCTGTGGCCACCACATCTCTAAAAACTCCCCCGGATCCGGTCATAGCTCCTCCGTATGGTTCAATCGCAGATGGAGCATTATGGGTTTCTGCTTTACCATTAATGGCCCATCCCCCGTAAAAATCCATTACTCCGGCATTATCAACAAATGCAGAAACTATATTTTTATTGTGTTTCAAAGCTTCTTTTTTAAGACGAGTAAATAAAGGCTCTTTTTCTTTTCCATCAATAATTAGTTTGGCTTTAAAAGTTTTGTGAGCACAATGTTCACTCCATGTTTGAGCAATAGTTTCCAGCTCCAAATCAGTTGGATCTCTTTTAATATTTTTAAAACAACTTTGAATTGTTTTCATTTCCTCAAGATTTAAAAATAGTTTATACCTTGATAATTCCATTAATTCTTCACCAGTCATATTTCTTAATTTGATAATAGTAGTTTTACCTGAAGTTCCTTTAATTATTAATGTTTTCGGCTCTTCTGTAACTATATGTTCAACCATAGGATTAAAAAGGCCTTTTAAAACTTCTTTGCTGGGTGAATGAAGAAAACCATATTCATGAGAAGAATCGGCTGCAATTAATTTAATTCCTAAATCTTCTGAGGCTTTTAGAATAGATCCTACCTCAGGATTCATTACCCCAGGTTTGTAAGCAATTTCTATGATTTCTTTAGCGCCTTCTATTATTGGAGAATTTAAAGTATATGTTTGAATAATACTTTCACATAAAAATTTTTCAGCTAATTCCTTGGCTTTCTTTTCTGAAACCCCTTCTAACCTGTATACCTTAGCTTGTTTTACATCTCCCTTATTCTCAATACTTTTAACCCTGACAACTTGTATCATCTTTGTAATCTTTGAAGATCCCTCCAACCAATATCAGTTCTATAATGCAAATTATCTCCTTCAATACTAATAAGCGCCATGGCGTCATATGCTTTTTTTCTTGCCTCAACTAAATCCTTACCTTCTCCCACAAGATGAAATACCCTACCGCCATTTGCATAGAATTTATTACCTTTCCTTTTAATCCCTGCCCCATAAATTGATATACGAGGTAACCGCATAGCCTGTTCTAATCCAAAAATTTGTTTACCCTTAACGTTTGAATAATCATCAGGATATCCTTTTGAACAACCAGCAATACTTATACGAACCTTTTCATCAAATTCGATTTTTAGTTGATTAAGCCTTTTTTCTAAAACTGTTTCGACTATATCCACATAATCTGTTTTTATGCTTGGCAAAATAACCTCTGCTTCCGGATCTCCCCACCTGCAATTAAACTCAATAATCTTAACCCCATTCTTTGTTAGCATACCTCCTAGATATAAAATTCCCTTATACGGTCTTCCTTCTTCCGTCATGCCAGAGAGTGTCGGCCTGATAATTGTTTGTTCTATATTGCGAATAATCGAAGTAGAGATAGCACCTGTTGGAGCAACACTACCTATACCGCCTGTGTTTGGCCCCTTATCACCATCATAAATCGTTTTATGATCTTGGGAAGATTTGGTAATAATGAAATTTTCACCATCACATATGGCAAAAAGTGTAAATTCCTCACCCACGAGTGCTTCTTCAATTAGAAATGTTTCACCTGATTTTTCAAACTTACTCATTTCTCTGATTGCCTTTTTTGCCTCTTTTTTATTTTCTGCTCTTATAACTCCTTTTCCTAAAGCAAGACCCGAGGCTTTGATAAATAAAAGCTGATCAGAAAGTTTGTTGATGTAATCAATTGCTTCTTTTTGATTGGTAAAGGACTTAAACCTCGGAACCGGAAGATTATATTTGACCATAAAGTTTCTGGCCCAATCTTTACTCCATTCGAGTTCTGATGCTTCTTGAGTGGGACCAAAAGCTTTGATTCCCAATTTTTGGAATTTATCAACATAACCTGCCGCAATAATATCATCTTGCCCAACATCTACTAAACCTATTTTTTCCTTTTTACAAACCTTTAAAATTCCATCAAAATCCATCATTCCAATTTCCGGATAATTTTTGATTTTGTCATTTCTAAAATCTGTTAAACCATTACCGGGCGTTATAATTACTTTTTTTACCAATTTAGATTTGGCATAAGTTACTGCTAAAGCGTGTTCTCTACCATTTTGTCCAATTACTAAAATATTCATGATTCCTCCCCGCATAATTTTGCTAATATATCAACATACAGCTGGTTTTCTTTAACTTTTAGTCTTGTATATAAAGATTCCACAGTATCTCCAGGTAGAATCTTTTCAAAGCATCTTCCTAAAACTGGCCCAAAATCAAATTCATGGGAAAGAAAATGATTTGTACATCCAGCATATGTTGCTTTTTGATCTAGAAAATTCTGCATTGCTTTATCTGTCATTTTACCTTTATTCCATAAGGCATCTGTTCCATCCGGATTTTTAACTTTTCCATACATGGTGTCCGGAATTAACCCAGGGTGTGTATTTAAAATTCGATTTGGAAAAGCATCAATTACTTCATCCAAAATAATTTGCTTCCATCCAGCCAGACAAATAAAATCCGAATTTAATTTTTTTAAAAGAGGTAAGAGTTCTTCTTTTTTTGGAATTATTTTAATGGGGAGTTGGGATTTTTCAGCTCTCTTTAGCCATGATGCATCAGGTGTATCGGATATCACTGCCACAATTTCTGCCTTAATTTCTTTGGAATTTATCCCATCAATAATTGCTGACAAGTTTGTACCCTCTCCAATGTTAGAAATAAGTACAGCAATTCTCTTCATAAATTAATCTATTATTTTTATCTCCTTTGCTCTCTCCCCAATATCAACCGGATATTTGCCTGTAAAACAGGATGTGCAAAGGCTGTCTTCTGAAATTCCTACGGCTTTTAGAAGCCCTGGATAAGACAAATAATACAGAGCGTCAACCCCAATTTCTTTTTCGATTTCTTTGACCGTTTTTCTGGCTCCAATTAGATCCTTTTGCCTTGGTGTATCAACACCATAAAAATCAGGGTATTTAACAGGAGGCGAGGAAATTAAAAAGTATACTTTTTTAGCACCTGCCCCTTTTATCATATCTATAATTTGCTTGCAGGTAGTACCCCTTACAACTGAATCATCAATTAAAACCACAATTTTCCCTTTTAGAATATGCTTTAGGGGATTTAATTTTAATCTCACTCCTTGATTTCTGGTATGTTGTTCAGGCATGATAAATGTTCTGTGAATATAACGGTTCTTAATAAGCGCCGGGTAAAAAGGAATTCCTGACTCTTTGGAAAATCCTATTGCAGCAGGAATTCCAGAGTCAGGCACCGGCACTACCACATCTCCCTTTACCTTAAATTCCTTAGACAATTCTACTCCTAAATTTTGCCTCACCTCATCAACACTTTTACCCATTAAATAACTATCTGGCCTGGCAAAATAAACAAATTCAAAAACATCTAATTTTTCCTTCCCTTTTTCTATCTGATAACTTTTTAAGCCACTGCTATCTATAGAAATCATCTCTCCGGGTTTAACATCTCTTATAAATTTTGCCCCAATTATATCCAGTGCGCATGATTCTGATGCAACAATAAACCCTCCATTCAATTTTCCTAAACACAAAGGCCTTATTCCAAAAGAGTCCCTGACAGCAACAATTTTCTCTTTTTCCATAATCAATAAACAAAATACTCCTGTAAGTAACGGGTAGGCCTTTTTAATTGATTCTTCCAAAGATAAATCCTGTCCCATGTAAAAGGCTATTGCTTTTGCAATCATTTCAGAATCATTTGCTACCTTTATTGGAATATTTTTTTCTGACAAGAATTCTTTTAATTTTTGTGTAGATGGCAGATTACCATTATGAGCTAAAGCAATTAACTCGCCATTTTTCAATCTTTCTATCACAGGTTGGGCATGTTCAATTTTCGAATCACCTGATGTGGAATAACGGTTATGGCCAATCGCCAAATGGCCTTTTAATTTCTTTAAATCTTTTTCTGCGAAAACTGCAGAAACCAACCCCATGCCTTTATGAACATAAATTTGTTTTCCATCTGAAGATGCTATACCTGAAGATTCCTGACCCCGATGTTGAAGAGCCCAAAGCCCGGGATGAACTAAACGTGCCGTCTCAAATCCCTTACCGTATACTCCGAATATCCCACACTTTTCTTTTAACTTATAATCAAAAGTAGGATTTTGTTTTCTCATAGCTTAATATAACTTAAGGATGGTCTTTAGTCAAGTCAACAGGAGAAAAATTTAATTACTTTGGATTAATATTAATCTGGCTTTTTAATAAATCCATTTCTTCCTGAAAAATCTTATCAAAGTTTGGAACTTTAGATAGAAGAAAATATCTAACAGAGTTACCAGTTTGATCTTGAGAGTTTAATTCTTCAATTTTTGCCATATCTTCATCTGTTAAAACTGGGGCTATTTTGATATATGCTGCCTGTAACGCTAAATTTACTAACTCATCAGCTACTTTTTGTTGATTCTGTGTTAAGTCATTCATCATTATTGAGTCTCCTCTCTAACTTGTTGTGTAATGTTCTCACTAATCTCTTGCCATTTTCTTGGGTCTAAACCTGAACCAGCTGTTTTTAATTTAAACCAAGTATCTAAATTATCGCTATTAACATTCATTTTCCAGACATTCCCTAACACAATTTTATCACCATCTACTACTGGGGAGAGAAGACCAGGTCTTTTATTCTCTTTCGAATATATTATTGAAGCTCTTATTCTAGAAGTAAAATCACCAACCATCTGATCAAAAGTTCCTGAACCATAATAAGAATCGAGCTCCTTTTTTAATAATTCAAGTGTCTTGAGCATTTTAGGATCACCTTCTGAGTGTGCGATATTTTGGCTCCCCAGCTGAGCCGCCTCCTGGGCTACATCAGGATTCATTGCTTTCGCAAGGTCAGCCTCAGCTAATCCTTTTACAGAGTATCCTTCTATATTATAGGGATCTGCGCTAGGGTTATTTGGTTGTATTTTTTCTTGAAAATCATCACGTATAGTAAAATCATTCCAAGCATATTGGTTGTTCCCTAATCCTCTTCCACTTGCAAATTCCTGTAATGTAGTTGGCTCTGTAGTCATAAAAGGACTACGAGTCTCAGGTGGAGGTTTTGGTCCTGACTCTCCTGCCCCAGCGCTTGCTGGAACTCTAGAATCTTGGCCAGACTGTACAGCGCCTATCGTATCCCTTGGAATCCCAGCAAGTAACACTAATACCAGCGGGAGAACTGCTAATCTACAACGTCTTCTCTGTTCCCCTGTTGCTCTTATTCTCATTAAAGCATCCACTTTACGGGCTATCGCTGGATCAACCTTAGATTCTCTTTCACCCCACCTTTCCCTAAATCCTCTAATCTTATTTACTAATGCATCAACACCCAGTACACCAATTCCTATTAAATCTCTCATAAATTCTCTAACTCTTGATGCATAACTAAGTCCCTCTAATTCAGAAAATTTCCCTTCTATTGTGACTGGGCGGGATTCCGATGAACTTCGTGGACCATTTGAAGGAGGAGGTATTACTATTACAGCTGGATCTGAGGGTAGTTCTGCAGGAGCTGGTTCTTCAGCAAAACCTCCAAAAGTATGCCCCATCTCCTCATGAACAACTCCAATTTTATCTCTAACTGGATCAGATGGGAAAAGTTGAGGAACCTCTTTTGATGGAAAAGCAGTTGTCTCTTCTTTTTTGGGAACTTGTAATAACCTGCTGTCTTTTAGACGTGCTATGGCTGCTTGTTTGTCTTCTTCTTGAGACCCAGTTGAGGTGAGAGGATTTTTCCAGATCCTTCTGGCTTCTTCAGCTATCCTAGATTTTTCCATTGGGTTACTTTCATCTAGAGCATTTGGGAAAGCTTCTGTATATGGAATACTACTATCTTCAAGTACCCGGGCTTCCTCCTGATATGTTCTTAACTGACCCTCTAGGCGCTCTATCATCTGGGGGCTACTCCATCTACTTGCTCTTTGTTGCTCTAATTCAGCTTTTGTATTAGCTATATCATCTTTTGCACTAGCTATTAACCCGCTTACATCTAAACCTTCATTCCTCTCGTAGATCTCTCCAGTTTCTGGATTTTTGAATGTAGTTTTTAAAGCATGCTCAGGACGGTCGGTTATAACTAAAATACCATGTCCAGACATACCCCTTAATCCTTTTTGAAACGTCCTGAATGCAGCAAACTGATTCCGTTGCTGATTAGTTAAAAGCCCGGTATCTGCTAAATCATCAATTTCTATATTAGGAGCTATATCTCTATGGAGTCTCTCTATCTTCACTCCCCATCTGTGAGTAGTTCCATTGAAGGCTTTCATTACTTGTTCTCTAGTGGCAACGCCTTCTGGAGGAGGCGTTGCTTCAACTGGAGGACGATCGGACAGTTCAGCCATACTTAATTTAGTCTATTAAATAGCTTATCAAAATACAAGTTAAGATGATATACTAAAACAAGATTATGGATTCCAAAAGATTTAGTATCCTTTCTTTTAAATATGCATTCGAGGGTATGTTTGCCGCTTTGAAAGAAGAACTTAATTTAAAAATTCATTTTATAATTGCCCTTTTAGTTTTAGGCCTGTCATATTTTTTGCAAATTCAAAGACAGGATTGGATTAATGTCATAATTATCATTGGTTTAGTCTTTACAGTAGAGTTAACCAATACTGCAATTGAGGCAGTTGTGGATGCTTTTACTGATAAAGAGCACCCAGGTGCTAAACTTGCCAAAGACATCTCAGCCGGAGCAGTATTAGTGGTTTCAATTGTGGCAGCTATCATTGGAATAATTATCTTCCTGCCATACTTATCTTAATGGATAACTTAGGATTTTTCTTTTTAATATTTGGATTAAATAATCAGAATAATTTTTTAGATTCTCTAATGATTTTTGGGGCAGAATATGTAATTTATATTTCTTTTGCACTAATCTTTGTTCTGGCTTTTAGAGGGCAGATTAAAGAAAGAAAAGCTTTAATCTTAGTCTGTTTATCTATACCAATTGTGGTACTAATGATTAAGTTTATTCATCTTTTTTTATTTGAGCCAAGACCATATATTGCACAGGATATCTCCCCTTTGATACCTGATACCAAAGAAGATGCCTCTTTTCCCTCCAGACACACTGCTTTGATGTTTACTCTCGCCTTTTCATATTTCTTTTATCAATCCAAATGGAGATTCCATTTTTTAATTATGGCTCTTTGGGTAAGCCTATCAAGAATTTTTGTGGGGGTACATTACCCACTGGATATTATAGGAGGAATTATGACAGCTTTTGTTTCTGTTTTTATTGCCTGGAAAATTAAGGAAAAGTTAAAAAGAGGTCTTGGTCTTAACCAATCTTTGCAAAGCTAAAATATATGAGGCCAGACGAAGATTAACTTTTTTCCCTTTGTGAATTTTCCAAACCTTTTCAAAAGCATTTTCCATCTTCTCTTTTAGCTTACTGTTTACTCTTTTCAAATCCCATTTTTGATTATGCATATTTTGATACCACTCAAAATACGAAACAGTAACCCCACCGGAATTTGCCAAAACATCAGGCATGACAATAATTCCTTTTTTATATAGGATCTCATCACCCTCAGGTGTAATTGGCCCATTTGCCATTTCAAAAATTATTTTGGCTTGTATATTTTTGGCATTTTTAGAAGTTATCACATTTTCCATTGCTGCCGGAATTAAAACATCCACATCCAACTCCAATAATTGCTCATTTGTAATGATCCCATCATCCTTGGGTGCCAAGTCACAAACTGATCCAATACAATAACACCCGGCAAGTTTACCTTTTTCTAACCTGCAAGCCCTAACCAAATCTATATTAAAACCCTGCTCGCTGTTATCAAAAATCCCACCCTTTACATCTGAGATAGCCACTATTTTAAAACCATTTTCATATAAAATTTTTGCAAAATTGGAACCGACATTTCCAAAGCCTTGAATAGCAACAGTCAATGGTTTTTTGAATCCTAAATTTTGAACTAACTTTTCCAAGACAAAGAATCCACCCATCCCTGTAGCTTCCTCCCTTCCCAGAGACCCGCCATTAGCAATAGATTTTCCAGTTACTACTGCTTTTGTTTTATCCCCTGTTGCTTTTGCATATTCATCTTCAAACCAATCCATTATTTTGAAATTAGTATTTACATCAGGAGCAGGTACATCAACAGTCGGACCAATATTAAGAGCCAGCCTTTTTGCAAACTCTCTAGTTAACCTTTCCAATTCCCTCTCAGTTAAATCCTTAGGATCTATTCCTACTCCACCTTTACCTCCTCCAAAAGGCACATCAGCGATAGCATTTTTAATCATCATCCAAAACGCCAGAGCCTTGACTTCATCCATATCCACATTGGGATGAAAACGCAAGCCTCCTTTATACGGCCCTAGCCAATTATTGTATTGCACTCTATAGCCTTTAAAACCGACAACCTCACCATTATCCTTTTTTAGAGGCACATTTAACTTAATTACTCTTTGGGGCACAGATAAAACTTTAACAACTGAGGGGCCTAATTTTATAACATCTGCCGCTTCTTTTAGTCTTTTTAATGCACTATCAAAGGTATTCATCTTAAGATTTTCTCAAACTTTTCACCGCTTTGGAAAGGCCCAATAATTTGTACGTTATACCTATCTTTTTTAAATAACTCTTTGGCCACTGATTGTACATCTTCTATTGTGACAAGATCAATTTTTTCTAAATATTCCTCAAATGTTTCAATTTTATGCTCCAGTATAAAATTGGTACCAAAATATTCTGCTAAAAAGTTAGTAGATTCACTATGCAAAGCTAACCTGCCTCTAATCATCTCTTTGGCTTTTTTTAGCTCGTCTTCACTTATTTTTTCCATTACCATTCTCATAAGTTCTGCATAAATTACTTCCAATCCTTCATAAACTTTTTCTAACTTAAGTCCGCCAGAAACTGTAAATGTTCCGGTGTCGGCATATGAATTACTGGATGCACTAATCCGATAAGCCAAGCCCCTTCTTTCTCTTACTTGTACAAATAATCTTGAAGACATGCCTTCCCCTAAAATTACAGACAAAATATCAGCAGTATATCTTTTATCATCATATCTATCATATCCTTCCGTTCCCAATATCAAATTAGCCTGATCTGTTTGTTTATAAAAAATATTAACTCTGGGCTTAATCTGTTTTATGCTCTTGAAAGGTTTAAATTTGGCTGTAGTTCTCTGCGGAATATCCAAAAAATAATTGGTTGCTAATCTTTCAATATCTCTTGGAAGCTTACCTGCATATACCAAAACTGTGTTTTCCGATGAATATAACGACTCCATATATCCAACAAAGTCACTTCTTATAAAAGAGCTAATTGTTTTTTCGTCTCCTCCTAAATCCCAACCTAATGGTTGATCACCAAACTGTAACCGCTCATAAAGATCCCAGATTAAACGGGCTGGGATATCACGCAACATCCTAAGCTCTTCTGTAATAACTCCTTTTTCCCTTTCAATTTCCGTTTTTGATAAAAGCGATTCTTTTATCATTGAGGATAAAATATCTGAGGCCAATTCTATATTCTTGCTCGCAGATTTGATCCAATAATAAGTAACTTCTTTAGAGGTAGCTGCATTATTGATTGCTCCAATACCATCAATTAAACTTGAGATTTGTTCTGCTGTGGAGAATTTTGTAGAACCTTTAAAAAACATGTGCTCCAAAAAATGTGAGATTCCACTAACTCTTTTCGTTTCATAGCGGGAACCTGCTCCTACTGCTATAAGTGAAGTCACAGAATCAAGATGTGGCATAGAAACAGTTATTAAGGTTAAACCATTTTTTAATTTAGTTAGTTTGTGCATAATTTTTAATATGCCCTAGTATCTTAGAAACAGTTTCATCAATGTTTAAATTTGTATTATCAAAAACTACTGCGCCTTCTGGAATTCTCATAGGGGATGCTTTTCTTTCACTATCTTTTTTATCCCTTTCAACCATATCCGCTAAAACATCCTCATATTTTATAGACTGGTCTTTTTTATGGAGCTGCTTATATCTTCTTTGGGATCTTGTTTCAACTGATGCGGTTAAGAAAAATTTAAATTTTGCCTCTGGAAAAATTTCTGAACCAATATCACGCCCTCCCATAACTATCTTACCTATCTGACCTAACTTTCGTTGAATACCCCGCATGACTTCTCTAACCTGCGGAAATGCTGAAACAATTGGCACTAATTTAGAAATCTCCGGGGTATGCAAAGCATCTGTCACATCAACCCCATCCAAAAACATTTTCCAGTGGTGATTAGTTTCAAATTTTACATCCAAATTTTTATAAATTTCTAAAATTTTGCCTTGATTATTTACTGATATATTTTGCTGGAGCATCTTTAGACAACCAGCTCTATAGATCATTCCTGTATCAATATATTTATATCCTAATTTTTGGGAAAGTAGAAATCCTACTGAATTTTTTCCGCTTGAGGTTGGTCCATCAATAGTTACAATATCTTCCACAATGTATTAGTCTACCACTTAATCCTTGGGCTTTGGAATATAGTACTTTTTACCTTTAAGTTTTTCTGGTAGTAAATCTTTTTTGGTATATTTGTCATAACCTTTTCCATAATCTAAATCTTCCATCAGTTTAGTCGGAGCATTTCTTAAATTCATTGGTATAGGTAAATTACCTAATTGCTGGACGTCTTGCAAAGCTTTAAAATATGCCTCATATGAAGATCTATCTTTTCTGGCCAGTGTTAAATATACCACCCCATGTGCTAAGTTAATCTGGCATTCCGGATAGCCAATTGTTTCACAAGCCCTAAAAACTTCATTGGCCACTACTAAAGCAGTAGGTTGAGCCTGACCAATATCTTCTGAGGCAAATATAACCATTCTGCGGGCAATAAATAAAGGGTCTTCTCCGGCAGAAACCATGCGGGCCAGATAATACAGCGCACTGTCCGCATTTGAGGCCCTCATGGATTTTATAAAAGCGGAAATTGTATTATAATGTTCCTCACCGGCTTTATCATACATTAATGCTTTTTTCTGAAATGCCTCTTCAATTTCCTTAACAGAAATTTTTTTATTCAGACCGGCAGCAATCTCCAAAGTATTTAGCAGCACCCTGGCATCTCCACCTGAAAGTTCCATTAATAAGTCCTTACTTTTTTTATCTATTTTTACCCCTAACTCTTTTAAACCCCTTTTGATAATTTCTGATAAATCAGCTGTGGACAGCGGCTCTAAAACCAATACCCTGGATCTGGAAAGTAAAGGGCTGATTATTTCAAAGGACGGATTTTCTGTGGTAGCGCCGATCAGGATAATTTGGCCTGTTTCAACCAGCGGCAAAAAAGCATCCTGTTGGGCTTTATTAAATCTGTGGATTTCATCTATGAAAACAATGGGCGGAGGCAGCAGACTATTTTGACGGGAGGATTTAACATTATCAATAATTTTCTTTATATCGGCAATACCTGTATTTACTGCCGAAAACTCTAAAAATTCAGATTTAGTCTCGATAGCAATAATCCTGGCAATGGTTGTTTTACCAACTCCCGGAGGTCCCCATAGAACCATAGAAAAAATCTTTTTGTTCTTAAGCGATTGAAAAAGTAATTTATCTTCTGAGAGTAAATGCCTTTGTCCAACAAAGTCTTCTAAAGTCTTAGGCCTTAACCGGTCTGCAAGTGGAATCATTGTCTAAGCCTTGGACCTTCTGGAGTATCTTCAACTTCATATCCTAATTTTTTAATTTTATCTCTTAATTCATCAGACTCTTTAAAGTCTCCTGATTTTCTGGCTGTCTCTCTAAGATTTACAAGCTTCATCACTTGATTAGGAACCTCAAGTGGTTGACCCAAATATTTATCTAAGTTTAACCCCAAAATTTTATCCATCTCCAGCAGTACTTTTGCTTTTAAAGATGTAGGCTCATCACTGTGTACCATTTCCCAAAGCACCCCAACAGCTTGTGGTATATTTAGGTCATTATTAGCAGCCTTAAGGAATCTCTGCCAAAATGGGTCATTCTGTAGATTACCTTGATTTGACAAACTAATCTCGCTATCCCAACCTCTAATTTGCTCCCTTAGGTTGTTTAAAGCGTTCTGTGCAGCAATTAAAGACTGCCAAGTAAAATTTAACTTATCTCTGTAATGTGCTGTTAGACATAAGTATCTGAAACTTATGGGATCCAGATCTTTATTTTCCAAATCCCGTAGTCTGTAAAAATTTCCTGCTGACTTGGCCATCTTTTGATCCTGTACTAAAAGATGTTCTCCTTCGACAAAAAAGTTAACAAATTTTTTGCCAGTTTTTCCTTCAGACTGGGCAATTTCGTTTTCATGATGAGGAAATAGTAAATCTATCCCTCCTGCATGTATATCAAAGGTCCCACCTAGATATTCCTGGCTCATCACCGAACATTCAATATGCCAACCGGGTCTTCCTTTCCCCCAAGGGGAATCATATCCAACCTCGTCCGTCTCAACTGCTTTCCACAGTGCAAAATCAGATACATCATCTTTACTATATTCATCTGCCTTTACTCTAACACCAATTTTAAGTTCTCTATTTTCTAACCCGGATAATTTGCCATAACTTTTAAACTTGGAAATATCAAAATATACTGATCCGTCTTTCTCAACATAAGCCAAGCCTTTTTTTATTAACTCTTCTATATATTTAATCATCTTGCCAATATGTTCTGTAGCCTTAGGATAAACACTGGCAGATTTTATATTTAGTTTCTTAAGATCTTCAAAAAAGGCTTTTTCATAAGGAGCTGAAAACTGACCTATCTCCTCACCTCTCTCCTTTGCCCCTTTAATGATCTTGTCATCAATATCCGTAATATTCATTACTCTTTTGACCTCATATACATTACTTTCCAAAACTCTTTGCAAGATATCTTCAAAAATAAAAGTTCGCAAGTTACCAATATGGACAAAGTCATAAGCGGTGGGTCCACAGCTATAATAGCCAACCTGGGGTAGATTCAATGGAGTGAATTCATCTATTGTGCGTGTTAAATAATTATAAAGTTTTAACATTACCCGCCGACTCCTCTTTTAAACTCCACCTTACCGGCATAAGCAACTGCCGGATTAACAGGCTGTTTCTTCTTTTCTTCTTTTTTCATCTCTGTTGTCTGTTTTTCCTGCTGCTCGGTTTGTAGTCTTCTCTGCTCTTTCTGCTTGTTTTCCTTCCTGACTTTTTGTTGTTCTGCTTCTAAATTTTTAAGCCAACCTCTGGTGTAAACAAGTTGTTTTTGTCTGTCTAGTTCTCTTTTTTGATCCTCTTGTTGCTTTTGTTGAACTTGTTGGGGAGTAGGTTGAGTGCCAACAACAGATTGTACTCCCTGTTCGATTGCCTCACCCACTGAGTCTTTGGCATCCTTGGTTACTTCTGCTACTGCCCCTTTCATCTCTCCTGCAAATTGTTTAACTCCACCCCCAGAATCAGACATGGATATAGTATAAAGTAAAAACTCAAAAGTCAAAAGTGTTGTTGTTTTCTTTGAAAACTTTTAATTTTTGAATTGTAATTTTGAATTTTGCATTTTGACTTTTGAATTATCTTAATATTCTTTTCTGCCTTCCAATGCCCGAGATAAAGTTGTTTCATCAGCATATTCTATATCTGATCCAACAGGCAATCCCCTGGCAATACGGGTTACTTTAATTCCCAAGGGAAAAATTAATCTTTGTATATACATTGCTGTGGCTTCACCTTCCATAGTAGGATTAGTGGCTAAAATTAATTCTGTTACTTTTCCATCCTTCAATCTTGGTAATAGTTCCCTAATATGCAATTCATCCGGTCCGATATTTTCCAAAGGAGAAATAACTCCATGCAGGACATGGTAAAATCCGCTAAATTTAGCTTTTTCTAAGGCCAAAACGTCCAGCGGATTTTCTACCACCATAATTATAGATTGATCACGAGAAGAATCCTCACAGATATCACAGGGATTTTCTTCTCCAATATTAAAACAAGTCGTGCAGATAACTATTTTATCTTTCATCTCTAAGGCTGCTTTTGCTAACATTTGCGATTGTTCAACTGGCGCATGAAGTAAATAAAAGGTCAATCTTTCTGCGGTCTTGGGACCAATGCCCGGAAGCCGTTCAAAGGCCTCAATTAAATTTTGGATAGGTTTGGGAACTCGAGCCATGGTTGATAGTATATTGTATAGAGTATAAAGTATAAAGCAAGATGGTTGACAAAATTAGAACATTCACAGATCTAATAGCTTGGAAGGAAGCCCACAAATTGGCAATAATAATCTACAATTCAACTGAAAAATTCCCTCTAAGTGAAAGGCAGCAAATCAAACTATCTTAGTGGATAAATTATTGATGGGTTTAATTAAATCTCTGAGAAGTAAAAATTAATATTATATACTACATACCCTATACTTTATACTTTGCTAAATTCCTGGGATACCCATACCACCCATCATGGGTTTCATTTCATCAGCTGCTACTTTTTGTGATTGTTTAAGTGCTTCATTAACAGCTTCAGTAATTTTTTCAAAGTCTGACTCACCAGATATTGAAACTACTTTTTGGTCTGCTGTCATCACCACAATTACACCTCTGTGTTCTACAGTAATTTTAATTCCTGCTAATTTTTTCTGTATTTCCATTGCCTGGTCTCTCATCTTTTTAAGATCCCCTAGTTGTTTTAAATTATCCATGAAACCCATATTATTTTCCTGCTTTCTTCGCTGATTCTACCACATTTTTTAATAGAGACACAATTGTTAAAGGGCCTATCCCCCCAACTGTTGGGCAATATAATTTGGCAATTTTAGAAACTTCTTCTTCTTTAATATCCCCATAAATTTGCATCTTTCCATTTATTATTTCCTTTCCAACTCCCACTCCCACCACATATGCTCCTTTTTTTAAATTAGATTTATTAACAATATTTTTAACTCCGGTAGCAGAGATAACTACATCTCCTTTTTTAATAATTGAATTTGGGTTTTTAGTATCTTTAACTACCACCGCAACTTTAAACCCTTTTTTTACTAAAAGTTTAAGAGTTGGCCCGCCTGCTGCTTTACCCTTACCTATCAAGACTATTTTTTTATTTTTTAAAAAAGCTGCTGTTTTTTTAAAGCCTTCCAGTAAAGAAAAAGCTGTGAGCATTTCCCATACCCCTAAAGCTGTTGCTCCGGAAAATGGTGAGCCAGGCAAAAATCCATCCACATCTTTTTGAGGATCTACTTTTGTCACCAATTCATCAAAATTCCAACCTTCGTACACCGGATATTGAATGATTACCCCATGAACTTTTTTATCTTTGTTTAGTCTTTCAAGTATTTTCAAAACTTCATTAAATTGATTTTTTGAGAATTCAAAGAGCCTGGCATTAATGCCAATTCTTTTGGCAGTTTTTATTTTGTTTTGAACATAAATTCTTGATGATGGATCATTTCCTGCCAAAATTATGGCCAGAGCAGGGTGAATATTTTTTCCTTGAATATCTTTTTCTAATTTTTTAAGAATTGCTTCTGCTACATCCTTCCCAGATACTTTTGCCATAGCTCATTGTATACCAAGGACAGGGAATTTTCCAGCAAAGGTTTCTACTTCTTTTCTTATTTGCTTTAAGTTTTTATTTTGCTTTAATTTTGCTTTAGCTTCTTTTAAGAAATCTTTTCTTTTATCCTGTTCTTTCGGAAGGTCTAAACCTCTTATTTCCTCAAGTGCTCTTTTAATCCAACCGGCAATTTTAATCATATCTTTTTCTTTCATACCTCTAGTTGTTAAAGCAGGTGTACCTAACCTTATACCAGATGGGTAAAAAGGAGATGTCGGTTCCCCCGGAATTGTGTTTTTATTAACAGTTATCCCTGCTTCCTCCAAGGCATACTGGGCCTGATATCCTAAACCATATCCATATTTGGTCAAAGATAAAAGTACTAAATGTGTTTCAGAAACTGTTCCTAATTCTTTTGCCAAAATAGCTGCATTTTTAGCAATTTGTTTTCCATAAGTTTTAAAGGAAGGTTTTAAAGCTTCTTCCAAAGATACTGCTATTGCTGCTGTCTGGTGATTATGCGGACCACCCTGTGTTCCGGGAATTATAGCTTTTTCTATTTTAGATTTTATATCAGGATCTTTTTTTAAGCCTCTATCTGTAACCAAAATCATCGCTCCTCTTGGACCACGCAGAGTTTTATGAGTGGTGGTCATAATAATATCCACATAATCAACTGGTGATTGGTGCACTCCTGCAATAATCAATCCCGTGATATGAGAACAATCTGCCACTAAAGTCGCACCAGTCATATCAGCGATTTTTCTAAACTTTTTATAATCCAGCTTATATGGGTAAGCTGTTGTTCCAGCCCAAATTAATTTTGGTTTATGCTTTAAAGCTAGCGTTTCCAATTCTTCAAAGTCTATCTTCCAATCTTTACCCACATTATAGTTAACTGCTTTATAAAAAATAGAAGAAAAACTCAAATTCGCCCCGTGAGTTAAATGTCCACCAGATGCTATAGAAAGCCCCATCACAACATCCCCGGGATTACAAACAGCCATTGTAATCTCTAAGTTGGCTGGAGAACCAGAATAAGGTTGGACAAAAGCCAAAGGCACACCAAATAACCTTTTAGCTAAATCTATAGCATAATTTTCTATCTTGTCTATAACTTCATTACCGCCATAATATCTTCTACCTGGAAAACCTTCTGAATATTTGTTGGTAAGTATTGAACCAAGAGCCGCTAGTACGTCCTCTGATACATAATTTTCAGATGGGATCATCTCCAATCCGTACTTTTGTCTATATGCTTCTTCTTTAATTAATTTAAAGACTTTTGATACCATGAAGGAGTTAATTGTTAACTAGAAGTAGTTAATTGTCAATATGTTCTTAATTTACAGTATCAGAATTAAATATTTCTGCTGCAGCCCTAATTATTTCATCATCTGCTGCTACCTCTATATTGGCAATATCTTCTTCTCTGGCAGGATGAGTACCTAAAATAGTGGCCACTTTAATTTGCCTGGCTAAAATATCAGACAGTATGGATTCTAAAATTTCCCTATTTTTGGGGGCTTCCAGAATTCTTTGGTGGAAAGAATAGGGAACCTCAATCACTACTGTGGTATCTGTACATTCAGAAATATTAATAGAACGAAGCAGCGCTTCAAGTGAAAAATTATAAGGCCTAATTGTTTCTAAAACAAAATTCCATTTCTCTTTAAGCTTTAAAATATCAGAAGAGGTAGAAATATTAAATTGGTTGTTGTCAGTTTTCTGTTCTCTGTTTTCTGTTTCTGGTTTTTCAGTTGTCTGTTTATTTGTTTCAGAAACTGATTCACTGGCAACTGATTGACTTTCACCTGACAACTGAGAACTGAGACCTGATAACTGACATACCTCCACCATTACCAATTCCAAAGGCAAACTTTGGATTGAGGTAAACTTTAATTTTTCTAAAGAAGTTTGCAAAAGGTCTAAAATTTTTATTAGATCTGCATTATTAAAATCCTTAGACAAACTTTCTAATTTAGAATAATTTTCTTCTGCATATTGAGGTTTAACTAAACTTTCACCCAAACCATTTTTTATAAAAACTATATTTCTTAAAACATCCATTAAACTACTGGTAAAAATTTTTGCATCAATTCCTTTGGCAAAAATTTTATCTAAACTGATTAAAGCAGCTTTCATATCTTTTTTTGATAAATTATCTAAAAGCAAAAAAAGATCTTCTGTTTGCCCGCTTTTGAAAATTTCTGCTAAAACTTCCACAGTTTTCTTCCCTTCAACTGATGAAACCTGATCCAAAAATTTAATTCCATCTCTAAAACTGCCTTCTGCTTTTTTAGCTAAAAATTCCAATGCTTCTTTATTAATCTCCAATTTTTCTTCTTTCACTACTTTACTTAAAGCCTCAATTAACTGCTCAGTTGTGGCTGGTTTAAAATCCAACCTTTGAACCCTAGAGAGAATTGTTTGGGGAACTTTTTGCACATCAGTAGTTGCTAAAATAAAAAGGGTGTGTGAGGGTGGCTCTTCCAAAGTTTTAAGCAGGGCATTAAAAGCCTCAGTGGTTAACATATGCACCTCATCAATAATATAAACTTTTTTAGAAGCCTGCGTTGGTGCTAGTTTTATTTTTTCCCTAAGGGCTCTAATATCATCAATTCCTCTATTTGAGGCAGCATCTATTTCTATAAGGTCCAGATTACTGCCATCTGTGATGGACATACAGGTTTGACATTTATTGCATGGAATGTTATTAGTTTGTAGTTTGTAGTTCGTAGAATTATTGTTTTTACTACCAACTACCAACTCTGAACTCTGAACTAATTCACAATTAACCATTTTGGCTAAAATTCTGGCAGTAGAAGTTTTGCCTGTCCCCCTGGGGCCTACAAAAAGATAGGCATGGGATAATTTATTTGCCAAAAATGATGAAAATAAAAGTTTTTTAATAGCTTCCTGGCCAACTAGTTGATCCAGAGTTTGGGGGCGGTATTTTAAATAAAATGCCATATTAAAATTAATTATGGTGAATGCCTAAAAGATGGCTTAAACCATGTTCAACTAAAGTCTTAATTTCTTCCTCAACAGAAATCCCATCCATTGAAGCATCCTCAATAGCCTGAGGACAAGAAATGACAATATCCCCTAACCTTAAAATTCTATCAGGGGAAGCCACAAAACCAATCCTGGGGATATGTTGTAAACTAACAGGATTAGGATCTTCTAGGGCAAAAGATAAAATATCTGTGGTGGAATCTAGTCCCCGGTATTTACGGTTTAACTCATGCATCTTTCTATCTCCCACAATATTTATTCCCACCTCAACCTTGCCAGAAATTCTATGTTTTTGTAAAATCTCCAAAACTGTTAGCTTGATAGCGTTTTTATTGATGTTATATCTTGGATCAGAATTTACTATTATATTTATCATTGTAATAATTTCTCTTTCACTATAGCGCTAACAGTAGCACCATCTGCTCTGCCTGCTGCCTTACCCATCACTACACTCATTACTTTACCCATATCAGCAATGCTTTTGGCTCCTAATTCATTTATAGAGCTTTCTACTATTTTAGTCAATTCCTCAAATGATAATGCTTGGGGCAAATACTCTTCTAATATTTTAGCCTCAGATTCTTCTTTACTGGCTAATTCTTCTCTGCCCCCTGCTCTAAAAGACTCTCTTGCCTCTTTTCTTTTTTTAACCTCTTTTTGAATGATGGAAATTATTTCCTGATCAACCAAAGGAGTACTTTTAGCTATTTCCCCATTTTTAATTTCAGACAAAAGCAGCCTTAAGGTGGAAACTTTTACTTCATCTCGAGCTAATTGTGCCTCTTTTAGGTCAGTTTGTAGTTTAGAAAGCATATTTACCCATTTAATCTTTTGGCCCTCATTATTTTTCTGCGCTTTTCAGCCAAATATTCTTGCCTTAGCTCTGATCTTTTCTTATGGTATGAGCGGTCCCTGATCTCTTGCACCCAGCCTTCTGCTACCACCCTTCTTTGAAATTTTTTAATCACTGAATCTGTTGAATCACCAGGCCCAGCTTTTACTATAATACTCAAAAAAACACCTCCTTTTAATTTTTAAACTTGTTTTTTCCATTGTCCACCTAACAAATGAAAATGTAAATGGGGTACATGCTGTGCTTTACCGCCATTTACTACTACCCTGTAAAGATTTTCTTTCAAATTATACTCTGAAACTAATTTTTTTGCCACTTGAAAAATCTCTACCAAAAGTTGACCATGATCTTTTTCTAAATTACTAAATGCAGGAATATGCATTTTGGGAACTATCACCAAGTGTATATCTGCTGCTGGGTTAATGTCTGGAAAAACTATTAAACTTTCTGATTCAAAGCTAAATTCCTTTGGTATTTCTTTATTGATAATTTTACAAAAAATACAATCACTCATTATCCTCCCACAAGCTTTTTCAAAAGATCCAACGTCCTAGTTTGCCTTAAGGCATGGCGCAGGTGCAATTTTGGTTCCTGGGCTTCAAATTGCTTTTTCACTCTGGCATCTTGGATTTTATCTATCTCTGCTTGTAACTGCTCATCTGTGATGGTGACATTCTCTTGCCTGGCTATATCTGCTAACCCTAGCTCCATCCTGACATTTTTCTCAGCCTGCGGCCTCCATTCAGTCTTGATTTGGTCCAGAGTTTTATTCTGGCCTTTTAGATAATCTTCCAGTAAAAGCCCCATATCAGCTACCCTTCTTTGGAGTGAAACTAACATTCTGTTTAATTCATCCTGGATTAATACTTCTGGTAAATCTACTGTAGTAATCTTTTCTACTTCCTGCAGTATTGACTCCTCATAATCAAGCTCATTATTATAGTTAACATTATCTTCTAGATCCTTTCTTACTTTGGTTTTTAAATCTACTAAATTAGTTCCTCCCATAGCCTTAGCAAAATCATCATTAGGTTGATCTGATGGTGCGCTAGCAGGAACTGCTGATTGAGTTTGCTGTCCACCTTGAAAATTTATAGAACCTGCCTGATTTATATTCTGTGTTGCTGAGGGCTGAGGGCTGAGGGCTGTTGGCTGACCAACTGGCTGCCTTACTTTCCATCTTTTATATAAATCATCAATTACTTTGTTTATTTCTTCATCAGTAACAGGCTTTATGGCAGGCCTTACAGCTTTGATTATTTTGTAATTTCCCACTTTCACAGCTGGCCTGTTTGTCACTGTTGCTTTAAATTGCAGTTGAGTACCCTTCACAAAAGATAACAGGTCATATTTTGGATAATCTATTGGGACAATTTCACTCCCCTTTAGAGCTTCTATTAAAAAGTTGGGCATAGCAACCTTTAAAACTTCATCCTGGAGCCTTTGGCCCAATTGCTGTTCCACCATATTAAGTGGTGCCTGGCCTTTTCTAAAACCGGATATTTCTATATCTTGAGCCATTCTCTGCAGAGTCTGATCCCAGGTTGGGGCTAAATCACTCCAAGGTACAGTAATGCTAACTTCTATTATAGATTTAGGTAAGTTGGTAATATTTTTTGTAATCATTTATGAAAGGTATTGTATTAGAAATGATCTTTAAAATCAATTAGAAGCTATTTGTTTAATTAATTCATTAAGAGTAATAAAAGAAGTTTCCTTTTCTGATCTTTTTTTAACCTCTAATTTTTCACCTGCTTGCCCTGAGCTTGTCGAATGGGTTTTTTTAGAAATAACCACCCTATATGGAATACCTATTAAATCACAATCTGCAAACTTTTCCCCAGCAGAAACTCCTACTCTATCATCAAAAAGTACCTCCACTCCCTCTACCTGAAGTAATCCATATACTTTTTCAGCTTCTTTTCTTACCTTTTCATCCTCCATGTCTAACCCCACAAGATGTACCATGTACGGTGCCACACTCTCCGGCCAGATAATCCCTTTCTCATCATGAAAAACTTCCACAATTGCTGCCAAAGTTCTTCCCAAACCAATCCCATAACAACCCATGTAATATGGCTTCTCTTTTCCTTGTTGATCCACAAAATTAGCTCCCTTCATTTTAGATGAATAGTGAAATCCTAATTGAAAAATGTTTCCAACCTCAATTCCTTTTTTTGTAACTAAGGGTAAATGGTTTTTGGAAGTACATCCTTCTTTGGCCAAAGCAATATCTGCCTCAACATCAACTTTATAATCTCTACCAAGATTAACATTAAGCAAATCTCTGTGTTTTTTATTTGCTCCAGTATAAGCATTTTTAATGCTTCTCAAAGATAAATCTCCAATTACCTTAACCTTTTTGTTAAGTCCAACAGGAGATATAAAACCAGGTTCTGAACCCAATTTTCTAATTTCTTCCTCTGTAGCATGACGCAATCTATAAGCTTTTGCAGCATGAGCGAGTTTTACTTCATTTACATCTAAATCCCCACGGATTACAGCCAATATAAAATTGCCATTTTCATCAACCATCATCAAATCTTTCATCTGTTGCCACAAAGGCAACTTATGTAGCTTTACCCCGTCTTCCATAGTATTACCCCTTACTGCCTCTATTTCCTCTATTTTTTTCTCAGCTTCATTCAGATTTTTATTTTCAAATTCAAATACTGCTACATCTTCATGGGCACTATAACCTACCTCATCCATAAGAAATTTACTTTCACCTATTTCGCTTTCTACCACAAATTCATGACAATATTCTCCGCCAATGTATCCATTATCTGATTCAACCAACAAAGTATTTAATCCTACTCTTTTAAAAATCTCTTCATATGTTTTTTCCATCTTATCGTATTCCTTCCTAAAGTCCTCCTCAGTTGCATGGAAAGAATAGGCATCTTTCATGACAAACTCTCTTAGGCGCAATAGCCCACCACGGGCCCGCATTTCATCTCTGAATTTGACTGAAAATTGATATAAATTAAAAGGTAAATCTTTATAAGAAAGATTGAATTTCCTCACCAGATCTACCAACATCTCCTCTGCAGTTCCACCTAAGACAAACTCCATCTCCTGCCTATCTTTAATACTCATCAGCTCAAATCCTACGGAGCTTGTTCTATTAGTTTCTTCCCATAAATACTTTGGGTGAAGCACCGGGGCAATTAACTCTTGAGCACCAGCTTTATCCATCTCTTCCTTAATAATTGTTTGAATTTTTTGATGAACCCTCCAACCTAAAGGTAAAAAATAATATCTTCCAGCTACAGATTCTCTGATAAAACCTGCTCTATAAAGCAATTTATGCGAATCCAATATTGCATCTTTAGGAGTATCTTTAATTGTTTTTCCAAATAATCTTGAGTATTTCATACTTATAATATAGCATGACTGAGTGAGCATGTACACGCTCAAATTACTTGGAAGGAGGAACCATCTCTGGAGACTCCGCACTCATTAAATACATCTACCCACCAAGAATAGTTGCCTGCTGATTTGACCAAATCCACTGGAAAAGTATACCAATTATTTGTTATTCCATTAAAATCATGCTGAGTGCCCGTTGTATCAACTAATCTAACATTATAAGTAACATTACTTGATTCATTCCAAGATACAGTTCTACTGTTGTTATTGTAGCCTAGTCCTGTAGGTATAGCTGGGGGTGTACAAGAAGGAGGGGCAGTAGATTCAGGTTGTGCAGACGGCTCTGCATTAGCTGGGGCAGTACTACCAACAGGCACACGAATTAAGGCAGCAGGATTATTTGTTTGCTCTCCTAAAGCTCGCAGGTACCTTTCAGGATCCTTTTCATAAGCTGCACAATCTGGAATATATTTCAATGTACCTTCTCCACATTTATCAGCTGGTTTACTATTACTAGTGGATGTTTGTTGAGTATTTTTTGAGGATTCAGTTTGTTTCTGGTTTTGATTTGATGATTTGCTTCTTTCCTGCTCAGATCTTTTTCTCTCCTCTTCCAATCTTTTTCTCTCCTCTTCAGCTTTCTTTCTCTCTTCCTCAGCTTTTTTCCTGGATTCTTCCAAATCTCTTAATGCCTTTTCTACTGCTTCTCTTTGCCTTTCAGCCTCATTTGGGTCTACTGTGTTTACCTGTGAAGGTGGCTGTGTTGCAGCCGGCTGTTGTTGCCCCCTATTAGAAGTATTCTGTATTGGGGTAGGTTGAACTGATGTTTGGCTCTGGTCCGAAGCTGCTGCTTTATCGCTTAATTGCTTTAAACTCTCTTTATATTTATCTATGGAATTTTCAACCTGAGTAAAAAGTTGCTCTTTTTGGGCATGGTTTGTAATCTTTGATATATCCAAGACAGCTGCATTAGTTTGGGCTACCAGTTCGTCTAAAGTAATTACTGCTGATTTACCTTTATCAAACAAAATTTTGATCTCCTCAAATCTTTTATCAGATCTGGCAGCAGCAAACCAAGCTTTAGTAGAAGGATTAAGGGAGGCCACATTATAGATTATATCCTCCAAAAATCTCTTAATGGGGTATGTTGCATCACCTGGCACTGCATTGTTGGAGATTAAAGCCAAAGCTGCTGGAGGAAATAAAACAATAGATAGTATCAGTACCAAGGTACTGATTATTTTGACCATAATTTAACTATACCAATTTATGATCAATTTATGGAAGTAGTTTTTTGATATCAGAATAAGTTATCAGTACTGCTAAAGATAATAAAAGGACAAAGCCTACAGTATGGATCAGCTTCTCCACCTCTGCTTTAACCTTTTTGCCAATGGCAGCCTCAATTAATAAAAAAAGTAGCCTTCCTCCATCCAGAGCAGGAATTGGTAAAACATTAAAAATTGTAAGAGTTAAAGATAAAACTCCTATAAACCAAAGGTAAGGTAAAATAGCTTGCCAGCCTGTACTTAAGATATTACTGGTAATATTAGCAATCCCAATAGGCCCTGCCACACTTTGGGAAACTGTTTGTAAGTCTCCTCTAAATAGATTGGAAAACATCTGTCCTAGACCCATAAAAGTAACTCTGGTTAGATCATAAGAATAAGTGATACCTGAAAATAATTTTTCTCCTAAAGTAAGATATTGTTTAAAAGGGATGGGAGAAAAAGCCACTCCTATTAGATAATCTCCATTGTCTGCTTGTTTGGGAGTAATTGTTAATAACCTGGGATTTTGGCCCTCAATATCTGCCAATTTAACTTCTATCTTCGCTCCCTTTTTTTCTTGAATAAATTTTTTGCCATCTGTCAAATTGATTAATTTTTGATTATCTATTGCTAAAATTCTATCTCCAACTTTAATCCCAGCTTGTTGTGCAGGAAAATTATTCTCAACAAACCCCACAAAAATTCCAGGCTCAATTGTTGGATAAATAATCTTAAAGTTCTGGAAGAATAAAACCACATAAAAAATAAGCCAAGCCAAAAGTAAATTCATCACTACTCCACCTATGACTACTAAAATCCTTTGGTGAACAGATTTTGCAGCAAAGGAGCGGGGATTTTTTAAAATTTTACCATCTACCTCATCTTCACCTAGAAGTTTTACAAATCCCCCATAAGGAATCCAATTTATAGAATATAGTGTCTCGCCAATTTTTTTGCCCCAAATCCTAGGAGGTATACCGAAACCGAATTCTTCAACCTTGATACCAAACCTTTTGGCCATCAAAAAATGGCCCAATTCATGGATTACAACTAATACCAGTAGGGTAATGATAAAAATAAGTATGGATATTATCATAAGTAAAAACTCAAAAGTTAAAAGTCAAAATTACAATTAAAAAATAAAAAGTTTTCTTAGAGAAAACTACCATACTTTTGATTTTTGCATTTTGAATTTTGAACTATATTTGTACTAACTCTTCCTCCTTAGTCTTCCCCAAACTTTCAACTTCTGCTATCTTTTTATCCACCAACTCCTGAAGCAGTTTTTCTCTTCTGAAAAATTCATCTTCACCAAATTTTCCATCATCAGATTGTTTTTTCCACTCATTCCTAAAATCTTGCCTGATTTGCCTGATGGATACCTTAGTATCCTCCATTTTGTGCTGCAGAATTTTAATAAATTCTTCTCTTCTCTCTGCAGTTAAAGGAGGGATAGGCAATCTGATTAGAGTTCCTTCATTAGAAGGGTTTAAACCTAAATTTGCTTCCTGAATTGCTTTAATTACGTTTTGCAGCACTGAGGCATCCCAAACTTGAACTGTCAAAAGAGAGGGTTGCGGTACAGAGATATTTCCCACTTCAATCAGTTTCATAATACCCCCATAAGCCTCAACTGGAATATTCTCAATCATGCCAGGATTTGCTCTGCCAGCCCTAATCCCTGCCAACTCCATTTTAAAATGATGCAAGGCATCTTCTATTTTTTTGTTTGGTTCAGACAGTACTGGATCCATGTTTATTAAATTCTAAATACTAATATCGAAATTCGAAACAAATTCTAATATTCAAAATTCAAAAGTTTTAAACATTTGAAAATTAGAATTTTGATATTGTTTCGTATTTAGGATTTCGTGCTTCGAGTTTACTCTCCTAAAGATATTCGCTCAAACCTGCTAACCTGAATATTTTCTCCCAATTTTCCCATAACTGATTTTATCAACTGGTCAACAGTCAAAGTATTATCTCTAATATACTCTTGTTTAAGTAACTGCTCTACAGATGAAGGATTCATAGAGGCAATTTGTAAAGAGAGTTCATGGGCTAAATTTTTAAAATCATCAGTTCTAGCCACAAAATCTGTTTCACAAAGCAGTTCAACTAAAACTCCAACTTTTCCAGAGTGGGAATAAACATCAACAATACCTGCTTTAGTTTCCCTGCCGCCTTTTTTAGCTCCCTTTTCAAATCCTTTTTGTTTTAGGTACTCTTTGGCTTTTTCAATATTGCCCTTAGAAGAGCTCAGGGCCTCTTTACAGTCAGCAATCCCAGCCCCTGTTTGTTCCCTTAACTTTTTAATTAAATCTAAATTCATACTATTTTTTCTGATTCTTTAACTGCTGCTTTTTCTACTTGTTCTTCTGCTGCTGCAACTTCCATTTTTATCTCTTCAGGCAATTCTTCATCAGCAGCTTTTTTCTCATCAGATAACCTTTTTTGCTCTGCCTTTTCAGCAATTTTTCCCGCCTCTTTTTTACCTTCTGAATATGCTTCTATTAAACATTCTACTAAAATTTTAATAGATTTGATGGCATCATCATTGCCTGTTACAAAATGATCTAATCTGGTGGGATCTGCATTTGAATCAGCTATGGCAAAGACTTTAATGCCCAGCCTGCCTGCTTCTTTGGTAGCAATTTCATCTGTAACAGCATCTGCTACAAAAACCCCTCCAGGCAGAACTTCCATATTCAAACAGCCTTTATAAACTTGTTCTAATTTTTCTATTTTCCTGCTTATTAAAAGCTGTTCTTTTTTGGTATATTTTTTTAGTTGCCCTTTTTCTTTTTGCTCTTTTAATTCCTTTAATTTTTTAATATTTTTGAATACTTCATCAAAATTAGTCAAAAATCCTCCAACCCATCTCTCTGTTAAATATGGTGCTCCTGCTTTTTGGGCTGCTTCTTCAATAATAGCTCTGGCTTGTTTTTTAGTTCCTACTAACAACAAAGTTTTACCCTCTTTGCCAAAATTATATAAAGCCTCTGCAGTTTCTTTAAGCAGTTTTTCTGTTTTAGTTAAATCAATAATATGGACCCCATCTTTAGCTCCATAGATATATGGTTTCATCCTGGGGTGACCACGCCTAACCTGATGTCCAAAATGAACACCAGCCACAAGTAGTTCCTGTAATGTTGGTAATTTATACGCTGACATTGTCTCTTCTCCTCCTCATGGCTATGGATTCAGAGACAAAACCATGAGTGTGTAATAAAAGATATTCTAACAAATTCATCAAGATAAAACAATAGGCACAAATATACACTTGGGGGTGTATCACGTTGACACCTAGGGTTTTTCTAAATCTAGAAATTTATATTTCAACCCATTATATTCATGACTTTCTTCGAAAACCACTTTTTTAAAGTTTGAGTAATCCGGGAAAAAAACATCTGCATCAGGATTATCTTCAATTACTGTTAAGTAAAGCTTATTTGCTATCCCAATTGCCTGTTTATAAATTTCTCCACCTCCAATAATAAATACTTCTTCTTCATTTTGCACCAGGCCTAAGGCTTCTTCTAAAGAATGGGTAACTGAAACTCCTTCTGCAAAATAATCTTCATCGCGGGTGATAACAATATTTCTTCTATTAGGCAGTGGTACCCCAATTGATTCAAAAGTTTTCCTACCCATGATAATTGGGTGCCCAGAAGTTATTTCTTTAAATCTTTTTAAATCTTGCGGGATATGATAAATCAACCTATTATTTTTACCTATTGCCCTATTTTCTGATGCTATTGCTGCAATCATGGAAATTCGCATAGTACTATCCTGACATTTTACCAGTTTTCGGATCATAAAGCCCACCGGCAACAGTTAACTCTGCTTTAAGCATTGGATAAGGATCATAACCCTCAAGCTCTACCATTTCCGGTTTAAAATCATCAATAGATTTTAATTTTCCATTTATTTTTATCTTAGGAAATGGACGGGGCTTTCTTTTTAATTGCTCTTTTACTTGCGGAATATGATTTTCATAAATATGCGCATCTCCAAAAGTATGGATAAATTCTCCTGGTTTAAGTCCGGCAATCTTTGCCAAAACTATTGTAAGTAATGCGTAGCTTGCAATATTGAAAGGCACCCCCAAAAATAAATCAGAAGAGCGTTGATATAATTGCAGAGATAATTTTCCATTCCTGTTTGAAATTTGAAACATATTATGACAAATTGGAAATCTTGATGCATCTTCATTTGTAGCCATGGTATATAAATATTCCGGATTCCAGGAATTTACAATTAAGTTTTTTGCATCCGGGTCATCTTTCATCTCCTGTAATATCCACTTAAGTTGATCTATAGTTCGACCCTTTTTTCTGGCCTGCCCTGAGCTTGTCGAATGGGTTGGCCATTTTCTCCACATCTCTCCATAAATTCTTGGTAATTCCCCGTGCTCTTTAGCAAACTTTTTATCTGTTTTTATTTTCTCTATAAATTCTTCCTTACTTTTGACTTTTGACTTTTGACTTTTGACTTTGTATATCTTATACGGATAATCATCCCAAATATGCACATTTTGATCTACCAAATATTTAATATTGGTCTGTCCTGACATAAACCAATAGAGCTCATGTATTACTCCTTTCCAGTAAACTTTTTTGGTAGTTAAAAGCGGGAATCCGCCAGCTGGCGGACTTTGGGACAAATCATATCTTGTTTGCCTGCCAAAAAGAGAGTACAGCACAATCCCTGTTCCCCGATCCACTTTCCTTTCTCCATGTTCCAAGGCTTCCTTTAATAAATCTAAGTATTGATATTCAGGATGTTTCTGCTTTACCATTTTTTAATTTCTAATAAAAACAGCGAAGTCTGAGTCATAAAAGCAATCTGAAGATTTTGTGTGTAAGTTGCTAGTCACAAAATCTTCACATAGTGAAACTAGAGTATAACTTTAATGATTAATAATTTCTAGTCGAACGGTGCTTTTTGACCAGATGAGCTGATTTCTACACTTGTCTTTCTACTTTCTTCGGGCTGACTCTACCTCCCTGGTGTTGCCCCCTATACTTTATAGTTTTTCCTTCTATCTTATGAAAAATTATATTACAAATTCTGGCACCCAGCTGTAACTTTACGGGAAAAGGAGAAAGATTTGTGAGTCCCATCGTAAGCTTACCCACATATCCCGGATCTGTTTTGCTATTAAGCAGCAAAAGCCCTGATCTAAAAAGGGAAGTTCGCGGGTGAAGTATTGGCATTAAATCTTCCGGTGTATTTATCTCCTCATATGTTTGCACCAGATAATATTCTCCAGGCTTTATTGTTACCTCCAAAACCTTCCCTTCCACAAACTCTGCAACTAATTTTGTTTCCACTCCCTTCCTGTTACCTAAAACCTGTCCACTGTCCACTTCTATAAAAGCCCCGCCTTTTATGATTTTATGCACAGAACCTAACCTTAAATCCACCCCCACACCCTCTGGATAATTTAGTTCTCTTTTACCCAGGTTTTTTATTAACCCATACTTTTTTATTCTTTTGTGGATTTGATTAATTCCAAGTACAGACATAGTAAATTTATAAGGAGGCGAAGTCACGAGTTAGAAAAAATGTTGAGGATTTTGTGCAGAGTGACTTAATGATTATGAATCGCTAAACCACAAAATTCTCACCAAGCGAGCAAGTCTCTACCGTGCGAGCGATTTTTTCAACCGTGACGAGCCGACTTTCTTTCTTCCCATTATATTTGAAACCTCTGGCAAATCTGAACCACCATACCTGTTATTAGGAGAATTTTTATATGATCTTGAAACAGGAGCAGACAGCTTTTCAAAAGAAAAAGCACAAATTGGAGCCCCTTCATAAATAACCACTCTTTTGCCTTTTAAAAATGTGCCGAATTCCAAAACCGGATGTCCATCCCAACCTGGATCAAACCTGGCTGCAGTGGAATGTACCACCACTCCCAGTCTGGCCAAAGAGGATTTTCCATGCAGGTGTCCCACAATATTATCTGGTAAAGTTAATTTTTCTTTAGTGGTAGCAATCACAAAATCTTTATCAGATAGAACAAAAGGCTGGCCCGGCTTAAGTTCTATAAATTTCATCATAGATTCCATCTCTTCTTTGCTGGTGTGTTTGGTATCAATAATATCCCAACCATCACCGGTAAAAACCCGCAGTTTATTCCCTAAATGAAAATCTATGGTCACCTCATCAACGGAATCCTCCCAATCCTTTGGCAAAGGATTAATTTTGATAATCCCTTTCTTGATATGTTCTCTAATTGCCCAATCAGGCAGGGTCCCTACCATATTTGGATCAGAGATTTTCTTGCGTGTCTTCTTTGGCATCTTAATAGTGACAATTTAAACTCTTAAGCTGTATAATGTCAATATGAAAAAGACAGCTCAACAGATTCAAGATAGTATTTTTAGAAAAATGTCAGCGGATAAAAAAATCAAATTTGGTTCAAGTATGTGGAGGTTTGCCAAACAGTTAGCTGGTGATAAAATAGACTTTAGAATCAATGGATCCACATCATCTACTGGTAAAAATAGTTAAAATTTTAAACTCCTTAAAAATTCCATACCTTGTAACTGGAGGTGTCGCAATTTATGTCTGGGGTAGACCACGGTTTACAGCAGATATAGATTTGGTAGTAGAATTACAGGAAAAAGATGTCAAAAAATTGGTTCAGACTCTGATTAAGGAAGGTTACGTAGATGAAGATGCGGTAAGGGAAGCTATCACCAATCAAGGCGAATTCAACTTTATTGATCAGGAAGAAGGCATTAAGGTTGATTTTTGGATACTAAAAAAAGATGAGTTTGATAAATCTAAATTTAAAAGAAGAATAGCTAAAAAGGTATTAAATCAAAATATTTATTTTATCTCACCTGAAGACTTAATTTTAGTAAAACTTTTATGGTTTAAGGAAAGCCGGTCATTCAGACACTTGGAAGATATTCTGTCAATCTTGCAAATGCTCGGGAAAAAAGTTAACTTTGGTTATTTAAGAGAGTGGGCCAAAAAACAAAATACCCTGGGAGTTTTAGAAGAACAAATTGCTCTGGTATCAAGATAACAATTTAACCCTTAAAGGCTTTTTTCAAGTAGGAATTTTATTTTTCAATACTGCCCCGAATCCAAGTTCCTGGATGTTTAGGGTTAAAAGTGTTTCTTACATTAACTGGAATCCTTTTATCCCATACCGGTCCCAATGCTAGATAATGAAATACTTTAGCGCCGGACATACCAAGCTCAGCCATTTCTTCGTAAAGAAGATAGGGTATAGTTGCAGCCTGTGGAACTATATTCGGATCTGCTGTTAAAACACCATTTGTGTCTGTCCAATTTTCATATACTACTGCATTTAATCCACCTGCTAAATATGCCCCTGTAATATCTGACCCGCCTCTGGGAAAAGTTCTAATTCTACTTTTACTATCTTGACCATAATATCCTGGAACTACAAATCTTTCGACACCTCGCAACCTTTGGGATATCAATCTGTAAGATTCTTCTTGATTAAACACCCCGTCTTCATGAAATTTTATTATTTCTGCAGCATCAACAAATTCTACTTCTAAGTATCTTGCTAAAATTCTTCCAGAAAGCCATTCGCCACGAGATGCAGCCCAAGCCACTGTTAAATCTTCATTTTCTTTTTTGACCATCAATCCATTTTTTATTGCTTCTAAATCATCGTCTATGCAGATCTCTAATTCATCCGCTATACTTAAAAAACGTTTCTCAATAAAATCAAAAGTGCCTCTGAAAGATTCACCCCTAAAAGATAATTCCCCACAATTTATTAATAGATCAGTCGTCTTTACAGAATCTTTTTTATCCTTTTCTTTTCCAGGAGCGGAGGGAACTATAATCCTGCGTCTACAATCTTTATTTATGATATTTCCCACAGCAATAAATCCTCCAGCGTTTGCTAAAGAACTACCTCCGTATTTTGCTATTATATCTTTTTCTATATTCATAGATTTTTCGCCACAAAAAAACCTCCCTGGTGGGAGGCTTCGTAACTGTCTTTTATTTGACAATTTTTACACTACGAAAGCTCCTCCCTATGAGAGGTAGTTTTAGTAGTTTTCTTTAATGCATTCATTAAGCTATTCATGGTTAATAAGATATCATATTTTTGACAATTTATCAAGATAAAGTTTTAAAATATCCTGACTGATTTCTTCTTTAGATTTCATTTTTCCATTTTTCTATCCATGCATAAAAGTGATCAAAATAATGTGTATTATAATAAATAGTGTGGTATAATAATTATATGAATGGTTTATTTTCTAAAATAATATCTATAACCGAACTCCGTCGTAAATTTGGTGAAGTTACCGAAAATTTGGCCAAAACCGATGCAGTAATCTTAACCAAAGGAGGTGAACCTTTTGCAATCTTGAAGGCAGCTCCAGAGGAAAAGAGAAAACTCTTGATAAAAACAGCCGGAGCCTGGAAAGATACAGCATTGGATAATGATATTTTGTGGAAGAAAGTATCCAAAAAAAAGTCCCGTAAAAAGCCAATCTCTTTATGAAGGCGTACTTAATTGATACTTCAGTTATAATAAACTATCTCAGACATAAAGAATCTACAGTTGAAACCATAAATAATTTAAGCGGAGAACTTACTTCATCCTATATTTGTCTGGCAGAACTTTATGAAGGGATTTCCCGCGTCCGGGAAAAAGAAAAAGCAGAGAAAGTTGTGCTGGATTTTTTTGTTGGATTAGATCGAACTTACAGTTTAGACGAAGATATCGCCAAACACTTTGGACAAATCAAAGCTAATCTTAAAATGAAAGGCCAAGTTATAGAGGACTTGGATATTCTGCTGGCAGTAACCTGTATTGCCAAGGGTCTTACTTTAATAACATCAAACCCTAAACATTTCTCAAGAGTTGCCAATTTAGAAATATTAACAGTAAATTAACTGCTATCATTTATATCACGGCCGTAGCATAAATGAAATTACTTCTAATCTGTTTGATTATTCGTTCTGTCAAAAACAGACGTTCTATAACTGGTACAAATCCCTACAGAACTTTTTGGACAAAATAGTCCTTTAGGAAAAACAGTTATTTTAAGATGAAGTTTCTAGTAAGCCAAATTTAACTTCATCCTACTGATCAAATCTTCCAGCCTGATAAGAGTTTCTTAAGACCCTAGTTATATCCCAAAAAACTCTCTGTAAACCTTCACGGAGAGGATGTGGGAACTCCTGTAATGCTAAGTTGAGTTCTGACATGGTACCGACTGTCCCCTCTACACGGTGTCTATCAACCACAAGATCTACTGTCGTCAATCCCAACACAAATGCTAGCTTCTCAAATGTACCCATGGTTAAATTTGATTTACCACCTAAAACCCGTGATAGCTGGGACTTGGAAATTCCTGCTCTTCTTGCCACCTGTGATTGGGACATACCACCTTCCTCTACTTTCCTTATAAGCTCTTGTCTCCACCTCTCATTTGCCTGATTATTTTCTGCAGTCATATTAAAAGATTTTAGTACTTATTTTGTAAATGTCAAAAAAATAGATAATCTTGACAAAATTTATATAAAATGTTAAGATTTTAACATGATAAGCGTCTCTGATGCCTTAAATGAAATAATTTCCACCCAACCTTTTATAGAAGAAGGTTTAGCTCGTGGACTTATAAACTATTCTGCATATGCTCGAGAAGTAAAACCGATGTTTGAAAAAAGACTTTATAAAGATCTAACTGAAGGATCTATTGTGATGGCTTTAAAAAGGATTAGTGAAAAGCTAAATAAAAAGCCTAAAAAAGAAAATAGTCTAAATTTGACTAATTTGACTGTTAGATCTAATTTAACTGAATTTACTTATCTTTATTCAGAATCTTTACCTAATAAGCAAAAAGAATTGTTTAATCATTTATCTGAAGAAAAGGATGTTTATTGTGCAGTATCTCAGGGGATAAGGGAAACTACTTTTATAGCCAGTCCTGAGGCTACTTTAGCAATTGAAAGGATTTTCTCATCTGCAAACTTGATTGCTAAAATAGAAGATCTCTCCTCTGTTTCCATACATCTACCAAAAGAGGTAGTGTATATTCCTGGAGTTTATTATTCAGTGTTGAAAATGTTGGCTTGGGAAAATATAAATGTGATAGAAGTTTTATCAACTTACACTGAGTTGACAATTATTTTGGAAACTAAAGATGTGGATAAGGCTTTTTCTATTCTAAAAAATATTTCTTAAATTTATTTAACTTCTGATAATTTATCAAGATAAATATTTAAATAGTTGATATCATCCTCCAGATATTTATATTCCAAATTTTGCGTATTTTTCGGATAAGCTACATATAAATCATTTAATATTTTTTTATGATTTGTGAATTGGGTTTTTACTGCAGCCACTTTATCTTTTAAATTATTTGCAATTATTAAATCTGTTATTTGTCCTGCTGTTGTTGAATACCTCAAAGATGAGGGTAGCAAAAAGTCATAGCTTTTATGATCCAAAATAGCCGCAATTTCTGCTAATCTGGCATCGAGCAAAGAACTCATATAATCTAATTTATCTGTCGGGTTAGATTTAAAGTTAAGATATATTTTTTCCTGAACTCTTTTTAAACTAAATAACAGCGGGTTATCCGGAGCGGCGCTTTGGGATAAGATCAAAGATAAAGCAGTAATAGCTAAAATAACTATTAATATAACTTGAATCCTGGTTTGCATTTTTTTCATACTTTTAGTGCGCGAAGCGCGCGAGCTTTGCTTAGAATCTTTAAAATCTCTCTGTGGATTTTCTCTTCGGGGTTCATTTTATCATTCTCCATACAATTTATAACAACCCAATTTTTTTCTGACTGGGAAAGTTCCAGATAAATTTGGGCCGCTTTTTCTTCATGTTCCAAACTTTTTTCATGAATATCAGTCAGATGAGCTTTTAAGGCATTCTCTTGTCCCATTTTTGGATCAACATTTAAAAGAATCACTAAATCTGGTTTTGGCATGCCATTAGTTTGATATTCCAGCTGATCCACCCATTTTATAAAATCTTCTCTCTTGCTCTCATCTAAATTTGCTCCCAAGTGGGCTTTAGATGCAGAAACATATCTGTTAGCAATAATTAATTTTCCATTTTGCAGCCAGTTTTCAATTTCTGGTTTTGCTAAAAGTCTATCCGCTGCATAAGCTTCAGCTATCCAATATGGATCCACCTTATTTATAGCCCCAAATTCTCCCTCCAAATATCTTTTAACTAATTTTCCATATTCATTTTCCTGATATCTTGGAAAGCTTATCACCTCAAAAGGAATGCTTTTTTCCTGAAAATATTTACTTAAAAATTCAATCTGGGTAGTTTTCCCAGATCCATCTATCCCATCTATAACAATAAGCAAACCTTTGTTCATAATATAACCTCTAATCCATTCTTGGAATAACAACCAATAAATGGCTGCTTTTTTCTCCTTAAAGTATTTATAGCACTTATAATCTCGTCCATAAAGGGAATAATCTCTTCTGGTTTAACATTTGGAAAGTCCAAAACCATCACACTTACCTTTTCCTCGCCTTCAATCGATTTTAGATAATCTTTATCAAAACTTAAAATAATCCGTTTTTCAACAAGTGCTTTTGTTCTAACTGTTGAATCAGAAACACCATGTAGAGATCGCTGGATTCTTTTAACATCATGTCTTCTCTTTTGTAAATAAGAAATTAAAGTTGGAGGAAAATTTTCATCAGCGAGTAATTTCATGAAGGATTACTGGAACTTTTTCAATCTCCGCACGATTTAATTCTACTTTTTTAACTAGTTTTTTGGCATAGTCAATTGCTGCCAGAATTTCTGATTTTTTAAGCTCTTTATATTCTTTTAGTATATCATTTACACTCATCCCAGCACCTAAAAAGTTCATTATAAGCTCAACAGTAATTCTAGTTCCAGCAATTATCGGTTTACCAGATAAAATTTTCGGGTCAGAAATAATTTTTGATCTTGCCATATAAGTATTATACTACAATAAAACCTCAGCGGACCTATAACTTCTTTTATAATTCTAAATTTGATATGCTTTCTTTTAATGGAAAATGTAGATTTACCTAAATCACCCAGTCCCAACAAATTCTCAGAAAGATTTATTAAACCTGTTCTAGAAAGATTTCAAAGATTAAAGGAAGGAAGAGCTACAACTTTTGAATCTCAAAATCCTTTTGGGTTCGCAACTCCAGACTTTAGCAATTTATCAGAAGACCAAAAAAGAGAATTATGGATTACTCAAGGAGGTAAAGAATTTAAAGGTGAGGTGGGTGAAGTTAGAAGATATGTAATTGGAGTAAGACCTCACGTTGTTGATCAAGTTAAAAAGAATGGTTTTGACCCAGAGAAAAAAAGGATGGGCTATACAGCTTTCTTACCCCATTTTATAGGAGGAACAGAGGGTAAAGGAGTATACGGAACTACTAATCCTACTATGGCTAGTAGAGAATATGGGCCATCCATAATCGTGGCTGATTTTGCTTTAGGGAAAGTAGCTACACCAGATAAAAATCATATTTTAAAAGTTTTAAATAAATTGCATGATCCTATTAGATGGAGTCAATCTCTTTACAGTGCGATAGCAATGGTTTGGGGAACAGGATCCTTTTTACTGGGTGAAACTGTTGTATCTCCACAGGCAGCTGTGGCTATACATACTGCATCTCTAGAAGATTTTATTAAAAAAATCCAGCAACACAGAGAATGGATTGTAGCTAAAGATCCTAAAAGAGTGAAGATAGTAGATGTTTTTCCTTATCTTGAGGCCTATCAGCAAAAGGAATCAGAATTAACAAGAAGATAATAATTTAATTCTTGCTTACTGCCTCTATAAATGCAAGAAATAGAGGGTGTGGAGAAAGAGGCCTTGATTTATATTCCGGATGGCCCTGGGTGGCCATATAAAAAGGATGGGTCTCTTTGGGAAATTCTATTATCTCCACTAAATTCTCCTTCGCTGACCTGGCTGAAAATACCATGCCCTTGTTTTCAAAATCTTTAGAATACTCATTATTAAATTCATACCTGTGCCTGTGCCTTTCTGAAGTTAGTCCTTCAGGATTTTTAAGCTGGCCATATTCCTTGTATATTTCATATGCTTGAGTGCCTTTTGCAACAATAGCATCCCAGGAACCTAACCTCATTGTTCCACCATATGCTCTTTTAGCCATGAATTTTTTTTGTTTAGGCATTAAATGAATTACAGGATGCTTAGTCCTTTTATCATTTTCAGTGGTATTGGCATCTTTCCAGCCTAAAATATCCCTGGCAAACCCTATTACCGAAAGCTGCATCCCATAACAAAGCCCCAGATAGGGAATCTTTCTATCCCTAGCATATGAGGCTGCAGCTATCATCCCCTCAGCCCCCCTTTCTCCCCAGCCAATTGGCACAATTAACCCATCAGGATTTCCTATAATTTCTACTCCTTCCTTTTCCACTTTCTCAGCATCTATCCATAAAGTTTGAACTTTAACCCCAATATTAAACGAGGCATGATCTATAGCATCAAGTAAGGCTGCATAAGAATCTCTTAACTGATAATCCCCTGTGCCAAAATATTTTCCCACAATGGCAATGGTAACCACTTTAGCTTTTTTGCTGTTTATTCTTTCCACTAAATTTTCCCATGCCTTCAAATCAGGTTTTTTTACCTTCAGGCCCAATTTTTTAAGTATTCTTTCTTCCAAACCTTGTTTGTGTAAAACCAAAGGAATCTCATAGACTGATGGTAAATCCGGATTAGAGATAATATCCTCCGGTTTCATATTACAAAACAGGGCAAATCTTTCCCTTCTTCTTTGATCCAGATATTTTTCAGATCTGGTAATCACAAAATCAGGCTGAATTCCTAAAGAGTTTAAGGTCCTGACAGATAGTTGAGTGGGTTTGGTTTTTGGCTCGCCAAGGTGAGGAGGTGTTGGTACATATGAAACATGAATATGTAAAACATCACCCGGCTTTTGTAATGTCAAAATTCTTGATGCTTCATAGTAAAAAACATTCTGGTACTCACCTGCTGTTCCCCCCAGCTCAATAATGACAATGTCGGCATTTTTTACCTTTCCTAGGTGATTTATCCTGTCAATAATTTCATTAGTCAAATGTGGAATAGCTTCTACATCCTCCCCCTGGTATTCAAATCTTCTTTCCCGATCAATTACTGACTGATAGATTCTACCCATGGTGACAAAATTTTCCTTACCCATATCCTCATCCAAAAACTTCTCATAAGTTCCGATATCCATATCAGCTTCTGTTCCGTCTTCACACAGGAATGGATCACCATGTTCTATTGGATTGATTGTTCCTGCATCCAAATTTAAGTAATTTTCAAATTTAATGGGGGCAACTTTGTAACCTGCAGATTTTAGCAGGAAAGCAATTGAGGCAGCTGTTGTGCCTTTTCCAATACCAGAAATTACACCACCTGAAACAAATATATATTTCATGGTGTTTATTATCCAGACTAAGCCCTAAAATTACAAGTCTTATCTTTTATGTGTTATAATATTATTATGGGGTTCTAACCCCAAGATTTTCTTTTGGCTTTAAATAAGCTCATAAAAACCATTTCCTACTCTCCTAACTATTCCTTCTTGGACTAAAAGATTAAGACCTCTGCCGAAAGCCGATCTTCCAGGTTTTCTCTCATTCTCTTGATTTATCAATTCAGCTAAATGACTTAACTTAACTGGCTCACCTATTCTTTGCATAGCCTCTATTAATTTTCCCCTAGTTTCATCTCCACCTTTAGGACCAATATGACTTCTTTCCTGCTGATAGTTGTCTAGGAAGTAGGATAATTTTGTTGAAACCAATGGTCTGTTTGGAAGTGGGGTTAGAGTATCAGCTACTTCTTTTATTGGTAAAAGTACTTCATCATAAAACATCTTAGTTAAATCAGTTGCTTCAGCTTGGCTTACAGTATCTCCCCCCTTAAAAACTGACTGATGGGATAAAGCCCCAATGTTAGATAAAAATGTGAGGACATTTGAAATATCACTAGGATATACATTTAGGGCATTCCCCAGATCATACCAAGTAAAAGTAGTATCAGGATACTGTAAAATATAATTAATTATCTTATTAAAAAAGCTTCTATTTTTAAAAGCTTTCCTCTTTTTTCTCATTTCCTGATACAAATATTCCACATCATGAAGTTTTTCTTCATCCCTTAATATATAGCCAGACCAACCTTTAACCTTCTGACCTCTGTGATCTCTTCCAGGAGATTGGTAATGAAGGATACCACAAGCGCTGGAGTTGTCTGAATCATCACCCAAATTATTTAAAACAAGTGAAATAGCTCCTCTTTTAACTTGCCCTTCTAAGACCTCTTCCAAATCAACAGTTCGATGTACACCAGGATGAGTTACCAGGTACTCAACCACCTTAAAAACTGCTAGAGGGCGTCTTTCATCTGTCCGGGATTGAATAGAGCCTATCAGTCTGAACATGGAGTCAAACTGATGAGGGAGACCACCCTGTCCTACTTGGTAAACAAACTCACAAACATATGATGTGATAAGAAGAATGCAAAACCAAGGTGTGGCTAAAGATGCCTTCCCAGTTACTTATAGTGCTGCCTGGGCATATTGTGAACGTATGGATAAAGATGGGGAAATAAAAGATGGCTCGTTGGTAAGGATTGGAACAGTGGTTAAACAGGCTCATCTCAGGTCTTTGGAGAGGGGTGAGGAAACAGGGTATATTTTGTCTCAAGCAGGAGCAGATTTAGCAATGTCCCTTTTACCATAATAAAGCTGTTTGGCTGTAAAATAAATTGTTCCCTGATCCATTCCTGCTAGGACTACTATTTTTGGATCCGGGGTTAGGGTAGATAATAAGCCCCCTAATCCTCTTTCAGGATTGTAACTATCATTTTCAGCCGAGTGCAAAGAAACAAAATCTTTATATCTTTCTAGTTTTTCGGGACTTATTGCCATGGTCGAATTATAGGATATTTATTTGGTGAATACAAATTGAGGCAAGTCTAATTTTTATAAAGCTTCTCAAAATCTTGATCAAAAGAAAAAAGCTCATCTTTTTTGGCTATTTGAGACAGATAAATGTCTGTAAAATCCTGCTTTCTTTTGATCATTTTTTCCAGAACCTTTGCCATCAATTCTTTCTCAACCTCAATAATTTTAATGTTTTTAAGAATTAATAGCTTAATAAGCTGTGGAAGAAATATTTTTCTTTTAATTTTGTAGAATTTCTCCAGTATCCAAACAACTTCATTTACTACTAAAATTGAAACTAATGCATTAACTTCTCTTTCCTCAATACTTTCAAAAAAACTCCTGGACTTCTGATACTGTTCTTCAACATCTCTAGTGATAAATCTTATGAGGATATTACTGTCTACAAAGACATCTTTCATTTACTTTTTATTCATCTTCTTCACTAAATCTCTGGCCACAATTTTTTTTGTTTCTTCCATTACTTTAGAAAAAGGTATTCCCCTTTTTGAAGGTGGGATATATTTCAACAGACTTCCTCCGACCTGATCCACTATGGAAGTTTTCAAGGGTTTTACCAAAAGAGCACCCTTTTGGGGATATAATGCTATTCTCATTCTAGGAGCTAATTTTAACTCTTGCTGGATATCTTTGGGAATAGTTATTTGACCTTTAGAAGAAAGTAAAGTTATTTTCATATTACTTTAATTATAACATATTACTTTACTAAATCAAATGACAACCTCAGATTTATCAGTTTTTGGTTTAGTCCAGGAAGCAAATTTGCAGCCTGGCCAGTTTTTACAGCCGTAAAAAGTTTTCCCTTTTCTGGTTTTTCTGACCACAATCTCTCCTCCGTCTAATGGACATTTAGCATTAACTTTTTCCTCAAGGCTTTCTGTATGTTTACAATCAGGAAAACCACTGCAGGCTAAAAATTTACCAAACTTACCTATTCTCACCATTAATTGTTTACCACATAAGGGACAATTTTTATCCACCATCTCAACTTCCATTTTAACTTTTTGAGCCGTTTTTTCGGTCTGCTCTAATTTTTTCTCAAAAGGATCGTAAAATGCTTTGATTGTTGGCTTCCATTGTCTTTCTCCTCTGGCAATATCATCCAGTTCATCTTCCATTTGGGCTGTGAATTGGTAATCAAAAACATCCGGAAAATACTCCATTAAAAAATCACAAACTGTAAATCCCAGGCCAGTTGGAATAAACTTTCTCTCTACTCTTTCAACATAAAACCGCTCCTGGATGGTGGAAAGGGTGGGTGCATAAGTAGAAGGCCTGCCAATCCCCAGCTCTTCCAGTTTTTTAATCAATGAGGCTTCATTATATCTGGGAGGAGGCTCAGTAAAATGCTGCCCGGGAATAAGCTGAATTAAGTTCAATAGTTGTTTTTCAGATAGCACTGGCAAAACCTGTTTTTTCTCATCTCCCTCTTTTTCAGCTTCCTTCCCATATAATTTTAACCAACCATCAAATTTAATTACACTACCAGTTACTCTCAGTAAATAATTGTCTGCTAATATATCAATAGCTGTCTGATCCATCACTGCCTCAGACATCTGGCAAGCCACAAATCTTTTCCAAATTAAATCATATAATCTAACATGGTCTTTGTTAAAATTATCCTGTTGCCTGATGCCTGTTGCCTGTAACCTGACATCTGTTACTCTGATTGCCTCATGGGCTTCCTGGGCATTTTTGGATTTTGATTTAAAAATTCTAGCTGCTTTAGGCAAATAAGATTTGCCGATTGAATTCTCAATATATGTGCGTACTGCTCCAATTGCCTGGGCAGACAAATTAACAGAATCTGTTCTCATGTAAGTAATGAAGCCATGTTCATATAAATTCTGGGCCAGCATCATAGTTTTTTTGGCTGACATCCCCAATTTGTTTGCTGCAGCTTGCTGAAGAGTTGAAGTTGTAAAAGGTGGATACGGAAATCTCCTAGTTTCTTTTTGAGTTATTTTTGAAACAATGTAAGAAGCTTTCTCTAAATTTTTAACATGCCCATCTGCTTCTTCTTTACTGCTAATTTCCAATTTCTTGACATTTTGCTCTATTAAAGTTGCTATAAACCTTGATTCTTGAAGATCGTTAGATCGCAAGCTCTGCTTATTCTTGATTCTTGATTCTAATTCTGCTTCAATTATCCAATATTCCTCTGCTTTAAAGGCTTGAATCTCTCTTTCCCGCTCCACTATTAGCCTCAAAGCCACAGACTGAACTCTTCCTGCAGATAAACCCTTTTTTACCTTTATCCAAAGCAGTGGAGACAATTTATACCCAACAAGTCTATCTAAGACCCTTCTGGCTTGCTGAGCATCTACGAGTTTTAAATCTATCTCTCTAGGATTTTTAAAAGCTTCTTTGATTGCTTCAGGGGTAATTTCATGGAATACAACACGTTTTATGTCTTCACTTTTGAGTTTTGAGTTTTGAGTTTTGAGTTCAGAATTGCGTAGCAATTCTGCTATATGCCAGGCAATTGCTTCACCTTCCCTATCAGGATCTGTGGCTAAATATAAGTTTTTAGCATTTTTAGCTATTTTTTTTAGCTCATTAACTGTTTTTCTCTTATCTCTGGGGATTATATATTGGGGCTCAAAATTATGTTCAATATCCACTCCCAAATCAGACTTGGGCAAATCCCTGACATGCCCCATTGAGGCTTCTATTTGATATTTATCCCCTAAAAACTTTTGCAAAGTCCGGGCTTTGGTTGGCGATTCAACTATTACTAAATTCTGCATTTTTTACTCCTTTGGTAAAATTAGTGCGTGATTCGTTCATAGTTCATCGCACGAACTAACTATGAACTAACTAACTAACTAACTATTTACTACTGTGGGGTAATTGTATATTGCTTGTCAATAGTTCGACTTCACTCAAAGTCAGAATCTAAAACTTCCGGGTTAACTTTTTCTAACTCTACCTTTAGATCTGTTGATTCATTAAACTGAAAAGTTTTTGGGGCATTAGGTGGAGCTGGGGTAGAAACTGGGGCAGTAACTGGTGAGGATTTAGGATTTACCAATGAGAGGTCTTTCTGACCTGTGACAAAATATACTGCGATCGCTGCCAAAATTGTCAACATAGCCACTAACAGAATTTTGTTTTTCATTGTAGAGCCTTCCCTACCTCACTTCTAGCTCTTAAGATCTTACCTTTTAAGGTTTGCAGCGAAGATCTAAGTTGAGCAGCAGATGAATACTTTTGAGCCCTTTGAAAGGCAATAGCCTCAGCTGCATAAGTGATCTGATAGTCTGCAGATTTAATGGCATCATCTATTCCCCCAAAAGCCACCCTGGTTTCTGTGATTCCTTTCCTTCTCCTTAACTCCTCCATAATAGCTGCCAGCTTTGAGAGATCATCTTCAAATCTATTACAGACCTTTTGATTAATGTTATAAAGGTTGGACGAGGCATGAGCAGGTATTATGTAGTATGTATTAAGTATTAAGAATAAGATTCCCATAATACCTAATACTTTATACTTACCGCCGAAGGCAGGGCGAGTTATACTTTTCATGAAAGTAAATCTACTCCTGCCTTAAAGATTTCTCCTTTATTCATTTTACCTTCCAAAATTAATCTGGAGAACTTAGCTTCCAGGGTATCTTGGATTAGTCTTCTTAAAGGCCTGGCTCCCAAAACTGGATCAAAACCCTTTTGTCCTAACTCTGAAACTAAACCTTCCTCAAATTCTACTAAATAACCTTTTTCTTCTAACTGTTTTTTTAAACTGATAAGTTTTATCCTCACAATTTTTTCTAAATCAGTTGGTGATAAAGGCTTAAAAATAACCACATCATCAAACCTGTTAATAAGTTCAGGCTTAAAAACTTTCAGCAGTTCATCATTAACTAATTTATCAATTTCACCCATATTTTTGCCTTGTTGCAACTCTTGGGCAATAGTTAAAGAAGCTGCATTTGAGGTAGCAATAATAATGGTATTCTCAAAACTAATTATTTTCCCCATCCCATCTGTTAATCTTCCATCTTCTAATACTTGTAAAAATAAAGTTAAGATTTTAGGATCTGCTTTTTCAAATTCATCAAGCAATAGCAGGGCATAGGGCCTGCTTCTAACTGCCTCAGTTAATAATCCTTCTTGACCAATCCCACCAATAAGCCTGCTAACAGATTCTGGATTTTGATATTCAGACATATCAAATCTAATGAAAACTCCTTCTATTTTAAAATATACTGAAGCTAAAGTTTTAGCTAATTCTGTTTTACCTACCCCAGTTGGGCCAACAAACAAAAATGAGCCAATTGGCCTATCTTCCTGCTTTAAACCTGTAGCAGAACGCCTCAGAGCATCTGAGACTAACTTGACTGCTGGCTCCTGGTCTATTAATCTTTGATGGATTTCACCCTCCAAATTAAGCAGCCTGTTTTTATCTACATTTCCTACCTCAATCAAAGGCACTTTTACCCTGGAGGAAACCACTCTTCTCACCACATCTTTAGCCACCCAACCATTAACAGATTCAGTAGTAGCTTCTTTTAAAACAGAAATAGCAGAATCAGGCAAGACTCTATCTTTGATCAGTTTTTGAGCCAGTTCTATGGCTGTTTTGATGGCAATAAAAGTTACCTTCACTTTCTCTTGCCTTTGAGTATTAATGCTTCTAAATTCCAAAATATCCAAAGTTTCTGAAAGTGTAGCAGCAGGCATCTCAATTTTTCTAAAAATTCTGGCAAAGGCCCCATTTTTTTCTAAAATCCTGGCATAGTTTTCCTGTTCTGTGGTGCCTATAAATTGAAATTTATCTGATTCTAAATAGGGCTGGAGCAGAGAATATAAATTTAAACTCCCTCCTGCCTCACCCATTCCTAATTCATGGATTTCTTCAATCACTATAATAATATTTTGGGCAAAACCTACCTCTTCAAAAACATCCTTGATCCTATCTGCTAAATCTCCTTGTGTTCTCATGCCAGATAAAAGCTTGGTTAAATCCAAATTAACTATCCTTTTGGTAGCCAAAGCAACAGGAGCATCACCAGCCACAATCATCTTAGCCAAATGCCTGATAAAGGAAGATTTTCCACTGCCTGGTGGGCCTACTAAAATCACATTCCTGCCTGTAGTTTGAGAAAGAATGTTAATAATTTCCTCAACTACCCCGCTGTTTCTGATAAATTTAGCAGAGGTTTCTTTTAAAACTGCTTTGGTCAAATCCTCACCTACTATATTTAAAGAAGGAGTGGGAACTCCTAACCAACCTCTATTGACTCCTTTTAAGTGGCGAATAACAAACTCATCATCCCAGATCCAAACTTTTCTCCATTCCTCTTTCTTTCTTTCCAAATAAATTAAAGTTTGTTCAAAATCTGGCAACTTTAAATCTATTTTTAAAAGTAAGGTATCAATGTTAGGAATCTGATTTAGGGCTGCAACAAAAAAATGCCTGGCCCCAATATAGCTGCTTTTACTTTTTTTGGCCAATTCATATGCTTCTTCAGAAACTGTTTTTAAATCTTTTATTTCCCAACTGGGAAAATAATTTAACTCCACCTCAAGGTTGGAAAAAAGTTCTGCCACCTCAGGATTAACCAGTAATTTTCTCAAATTTAAATCCTCTTTTTTAACTTCTGAAGCTGACCAAACTTCTTCTTTTTTGATTTGCCAAACTTTTTTATGGGGGTGGGTAAAAACATGGATGATAAAAATTCCTACTCCCCCAAAGAAAAACAATCTGCTGATTAATTCTGGCTGGTTTAAAACAGCTAAAGCTGGCAATACTGCCCAATAAAGAGCCAGGGCAATTATGATGATGGTAGCCATCACAAAAGCAAATCCTCCAATAACAATCCTACCTAATCTAAATAAAATGCTTAAAACTCTACCAACATATGAAGCATCATGGAAAAGTGGCACAAAAAGCAGTTTAGCCATCAAAAAAACAGCCAAATCTTCTTCTAATAAAAGGATCAGATGTTTCCAAACTCTGATAAAAAAGGCTGTGCCTTCTGTGTACCAAAAATCAACCAGATGTATGGGCAACAATAAATATTTCATTTAACTTTAACTACTTCTCCTTCCAAATCTAGTTCTACAATATGTTTAGCTCTTCCTTCTCTGTGCGAAGGGCATTGGTTTTCTGGCAAATCATCTACAGCTTCCCTGGGGCTGTGGACTATATCTGCCACCCACCCTTCCATTAAAGCATCTGATAAACAAGGGCCAAAAATTAAACTATCAGGGGCAAGCCCCATTTGCCTGTAGAGCAGGCTGGCTTGATTAGTAGCTATCTCGATTTCTGCTTTGGATGGTTTGTCTTGTGGACTGTTAAAAAGGATAGTAACTATAGCAGTAATAATGATTACTGATAGGCTTAATAAAAATAGGTGCAGCTTAGTCATAAGATATTAAACTCTAAGGATATTATATTTATACTTTAGAATACATTCCACTCCCCAGATTTACAATCAATCCTGCAATCTCCATTTTTAAAATGGTAGCAGAAACTTTGGGGGAGGGAAAATTAATCATCCTGCCAATTTCATCAATATGAAGATTGTCATTTTGCAGGCATTCTAAAACTTTTTTCTCATCTTCAGAGAGATTCTCAGGCATATTAGGCTGATAGGACCTATGGGTCATATTTATTCCAAGCTCTTCCAAAATTTCTTTAGCATCTGCCACAGGCCTGGCTCCTTCTTTGATTAAATCTATGGGGCCTTTGGATAAATCAGAAGTTATTGGGCCAGGGACTGCAAAAACTTCCCTGCCTTGCTCCAGGGCAAACCTGGCTGTAATTAAAGAGCCAGAATCTGAGGCTGCCTCAGTTACTAAAGTGGCTAAAGACAACCCAGAAATAATTCTATTTCTGGCAGGAAAATTGCCAGGCAAAGATGGGCTATCAGGAGGAAACTCAGAGATAACTGCTCCAAAACCTTCGGCAATCTTGGCTGCCAAACCTCTATTTTCTGGAGGGAAGATATTATTTAACCCCCCGCCTAAAACAGCAATTGTCCGGCCATTTTCTTCTACAGCAGTTAAGTGTGCCTGAGAATCTACCCCTCGGGCTAATCCTGAAACAATGATCAAACCAGCTGAAATCAAGCCTTTGGTAAATGTTTGAGTGACTGCTTTTCCATAACTGGTCATCTTTCTTGTTCCCACCACAGCAATGGCGGGGGCATCCCAGTCAATATTCCCCTTATAATATAAAACGATCGGCGGATCATAAATCTGTTTCAAAAGCTTGGGATAATTATCATCAAAAATAGTCAGCCACTTTATACTCATCTTTTGAATAGACTCCCAATATTGTTGCGGATCTAATCTTTTTCTAGTCTCCAGCAAAAGATCCACTGTATTTTGTGGAATCCCAATCTCCCTAATATCCCCGCCTTTTGCCTCCCAGGCAATTTTAGGATCCTTAAAATAATCCAACACAGCCTTAAGTCTGATAGGCCCCAGGCCATCTATTGAATGTAAAGCTAAAAGATATGGAATATTATTCATTTTTATTCGATCGAGTAATTTTGAAATAATATCTAATAATCAATATTATCAGATTCCAAAACGACAACCCAGTCTTTTATTCCCACCTTTTTAATAAAATCTCTTAACTCTTTTGTACAGTTTTTCTTGCTAAACCAAACACTTTTTTGTAGACGTTCAAAACCGAATGTCTTTAATTTATACCTCAATAAATCCCTAGTTACTCTTCTTTTTTCTGGAATATCCCAGATTACTATTCTCCATCTACCATCCCAAGGCTCATCTTCTATCTTCATTTTAATCCATAAAGCTCTATCTTTACCTGAATCAGTCAATCTGTAAATAAGACTTTTTTCATCAATCAACTCTACTAACCCATTTTCTCTTAATCTTTTAAGAGCTTGCGCTAAGTCTGATTTCTTTAATGATTTATCCCAACCACTTCCCCAGGCATATTGGTGAGAATGATGAATTAAATCGTCATATCTAATATATCCATCAATTGCTTTCTCAAGCGTTAGAAGAATTAAATTTGTGATAACCTTTTTCTTTACCATATAATCATTTTTTCTCGATCGAGAAATTTTGTCAATACTCAATTTGATTTATAGGCTTATTTATGATATAAATCAGCCCATGATTGAACAAGGAATATCCAGAAAAATTGAAGAGGCTCAAGCACAGGGATGGAAGCAACAAGTCTTAACAAGATTTTTATATACTGGTTTTAGGCTTTTAAAAGCATGTGGTTTAACAGATGTAACTGGAGAAGCTTTGGGAATACCTTCAACCAAAGAAGAAAAACGATGGTCTTCACAGGTAGAAAGACTTATTGACCTTGGATTTCATGCTGAATTAGGTCTATCTGAAGATGAGTATCGTGTCAGAATTCCAGCTTTCCAACCTCAACCTGATAGGTTTAGAGGACGTTTTGATCTGCCTTTATTAGTAGATCCAGAAGTATCTTTAGAAAGACAGTTAGCCTTACTCAAAGTTAAAACCGATTTAACCCCTGCCGAATTAACACGATTATCATTATCCGAAATACAAAAGAGAGTTACGCCCTACCAAATCTGGGTTCGTATTAATGCTAGAAACAATTCTGGAAGATATTCTATAGAATGGATTGAAGATCGTGAGAGAGGTTGGGACGAACAACCATTGAGTGTTATTCAAGGGTTAGCCCTATTTCGTGAGTTGCCAAATGCTTTATCAGAAACATATCATATGACTTTAGCTGATTCATGGCTCAATTCAGAAGAAACTATCAGACTTGAACCAGAAAATTTCACTGATTATAAACCAATACTAAGAAGAGATGGTGCTTACAAACTTATGAAAAAAATGCCTCATGTTACTAAAGGCAAATTAAATTAGATTTTAGATCTATTCCCCCGGAGTCCTTCCTGAATCCGTGGCTGCCCCATATACATCCTGTATTAAATTATTTTTATCCTCTGAGAAAAACCACCTGAAAGCCTCTTTTACTACCGGGGCTGCCACAGATGAACCTTCCCCACCTCCTTCAATTAAGACAGTCACCACAATTTTGGGATTATTTACCGGAGCATATCCGCTATACCAGGCATGGGTCCTCCCTTTTGGATCTCCATATTCTGCAGTGCCAGTTTTTCCAGCAGTGGGGATGGGAAAAGTAAAAAAAGGCCAGGCAGTCCCCCCACTTTTGGTCACCTCTGATAACCCTTCTTTAATTAGTTGAATATTTTCATCAGTGGTTAAATTTGAAACTAAAACCTCTGGCTTAAATTGCCTAATAGTTTGATCTCCAATGGTAATTTTATCAGCTAGATATGGCTTAAATAATTTTCCATCAGCAGCCATAAAGGAAGTCATCCCTGCTATTTGTAAAGGGGTAGTGAGTATAAAGCCTTGCCCTATGTAAAGATGCAAAGTATCTCCTGGATACCAGACTTCTTTAAAAGTTTGCCTTTTCCACCCGTCCGAAGGCACCAGCCCAGTTACCTCACCTGGCAAATCTATGCCTAAAGTATTTCCTAACTTAAGTTTCTTTGACCAATCCATTAAAGCTTCTTCCCCCACTATCCTGGCTATTTCATAAAAGTAAGTATCATTTGACCTTTTGATAGCTTTTACCAAATTAACACTGCCCTCTGTTTTACCATATTGGGTGAAATACCAATTGGTATATTTAAAACTTCCCAAGTAAACTACTCCATTATCCACAATAGTAGTATTAGCTGTGACTTTTTTAGAAGATAAGGCAGCAAGGGAAGATAATATTTTATAGGTAGAACCAGGCGGGTAGGTGCCAGCAGTAACCCTATTTAACAGAGGAAATGAGGCATCAGAAAAAACTTGTTCAATGGCTGAGTCATCTGCTAAGCTGGTAAAAATATTGGGATCAAAGGTGGGGATGGAAATTAGGGCCAAAACTTCACCAGTATTTGGATCCAAAGCTGTGGCTGCCCCACAACAACTGCCTACTTTTTTTAGGGTATCTTGAATCTGCTGATAAAGCTTCTCCTGCAAGCTAGCATCAAGATTTAGATAAATATTTTTTCCAGGGATAGGGGGATTTGTCCTTAAGGTCCGGAGCTTACGGCCTGAGGAGTCAATTTCAATAATCTCTCCCCCATCAACTCCTTTTAAATCTTGCTCATACTGCCCCTCAATTCCACTTTGGCCAATCCTATCTCCTGCTCTATAGCCTCTATACTGCTCCTCCTGAAGTTGAGTAGGGGATATTTCCCCAACATACCCAAGCACATGGGCAAAACTTACATCTTTAGGATAAGTTCTAACATTATCAATTTCCAGATTGTAGGATTTTGGCTCTTGCTTGACTTCTAGTTCTAAAGCTTCTTCCCGGGTAATCAATTTACTCTTTTTAGAATTTTCATCTGTTAACCTAAAAGCTGGAGAATTAGCAGCCAAAATAACACCGCTCCTATCAAAGATCACCCCCCTTGGCGCATGGATCATTCTGACTTGGATTCTGTTACCATCTGCCAAATCTTTATTTGTTTTGCCTTGGACAATTTGCAGATGAAACAGCCTTAAAAACAGGGCAAAAAAGGAAATTAAAAAAATAGCGGTAAAAAGAGCCATCCGCCAAGGAGCTTTAGCGCTATTTGGCAAATCTGCCGGGATAAAATTGGGCAATAACCTGTCTCTCCATTCCTCTGAATCCAGCTTTTTAAAATGGCCCCGCCTGGAGGAAACCTTAGCTAACTCATCAGCAAATCCAAAACCCAAAGAGCGCTTCTTCATACTTATACTCTTAATTTAATATTCCCTCTTATAATGAATCTTTCTTCCCAGAGCCTGACAAGAAAAAAAACAGGCAGTGAAACAACTGCCACCCAAATAACTTTGGGGAATAAAGTTATAGAACTTCCTGCAACCAAAGATAAAACAGATTCATTAAGAACAAAAGCTAATATAGAAAGAGGGATGATTAGTAAAGAGTTATTAGCAAATCTTGATTTAGAGATTGCTTGAGTAAATTGTAAAATTAAAAGGTAAAGAAAAGATTCTAATCCCAAAATGGACAGATTCAAAAAAGATGAGAGCAACCCAAATCCAAAAGCCAGATAGAGATTGCTTTTACCTGTTGTAATTAAGCTCCTGGCTATTAAAATCATTAAAACCAGATTAATTGATAAAACGGTAGCCTGTAAAAAAGATAATATAATTAAAATAATAATTAAGGCGCGCATAATATTAATCAACAAGCACAAAAACTAATTCTAAATCAGAAATATCAAAAACAGGTTTGATTTTGGCCTGTTTGAAAACCTCATTTGGCAATTCCTTAACTTCTGTGACTTTACCTAAAATTAATCCTCTGGGCAAAAAACCCTCTAACCCTTCAGAGTAAACTAGATCTCCAGTCTCCACTACTTCTTCATGTAAAATTTTATCCATTAAGCCCTCAGTTCCAAATTGGCCTATGACTACCCCTTTGCTTCTACCACTTAAGCTTTGGGAAAAAGCAGCAATCTTAGAATCTGGGTCTTCTAAAAGTTGAACTGAAGCAGTTTTGGGATTTACCTGTTTTACTATGCCTACAAAATTATCTTTAAACACTACAGCCTGATTTTCTTTTATTCCATCATCTAACCCTTTATCTATTTTTAAAAACCTATCCAAGCCGATGGGGCGGGCAGCTACCAAATTATAAGTTGAAGGGCTGATAAATTGGAATTGCTCAAGTTGGGTTTGAGCCTCAGCCAATCTTTTTTTTAAAACAGTATTTTCAGAAAGAAGCTGGGCCAGTTGTTCTTTTAAAGCTTTATTCTCTTGCGAAGCATACCTGCTTTGGAAAACAAAATAAAATTGCCTGCCTATATTTTGCTTGGTATCATACAAACCAAAAGAAATAGGGTTGGTGATATAGGAAACTAATTTTTTGGGAAGATCTAAAAAATTAAAAAAATCCAAAAAAGCAATTAAGAAGCTGATTATGGCCAGAAGAATGAATAATTTCAGGTTAGAAACAGCTTGACTCATGGATGGGACCAATATATCATATCAATGAGGTGAAATGCATACGTTAAAGCTTAAAAAGAAATGGGATGAGGGAAAATTTGTTTGTATTGGGTTAGATAAGGGTGATTTTGAATTTGATAAATCTATTATTGATGCAACTTTTGATTTAGTAGCTTGTTATAAACCTAATTCTGCTTTTTATGAGGCAGAGGGAATAAAGGGTTTAGAGTCTTTAAAAAAAACCATTGAGTATATTAAGCAAAAAGATCCCCAAATAGCCATTATTTTAGATGCTAAAAGAGGTGATATTGAAAATACTAATGAAGCTTATGTAAAAGCTATCTTTGATGGTTTGGGGGCAGATGCTGCAACAGTTAACCCTTATTTAGGAAAAGAAGCGCTTCAGCCATTTTTGCAAAGAGAGGATAAAGGTATTTTTGTTTTAGTCAGAACCTCAAATCCAGGAGCAGGAGAATTTCAGGATCTAGAAGTTTACCCTGAGCAAAGTCGAAGGGGAAAACCACTTTATCAGGTGGTAGCTGAACATGTGAAGGATTGGGGTTCAAATGTGGGAATGGTAGTAGGGGCCACCTATCCAGAAGAGCTTAAAAAAGTGAGAGAAATTGTGGGTGAGGTTCCAATTTTAATTCCAGGAGTTGGGGCCCAAGGTGGAGATATTAAAACAACTATATCAGCTGGTAAAGATAGCCAGGGACAAGGCATGATTATCTCATCTTCCCGTGGCATCATTTTTGCAGATAATCCCAGAGAGGCTACTCAAACACTTCACCAACAAATTAAGGAGGCGCTAAATTCATGAATACATCAGAAACTGTGGCAAAAATACTGCTGGAATTAAATGCCATTACATTAAATCCTAAAAAACCTTTTAAATATGCATCCGGTATTATTTCTCCTGTTTATACTGACTGCCGGGTGTTGATGGCATATCCGGATAAACGAAGGGTGATCCGTGATCTATATATAGATGCTATTAAAAAATCAGGAGTGAAATTTGATGTGGTGGCAGGTACTGCCACAGCAGGTATTCCCCATGCTGCCTGGATTGCGGAAGAATTAAACCTGCCTATGGTGTATGTGAGAGGTAAAGCTAAGGATCATGGAAAAGAAAATCTGATAGAAGGAATAATAAAGCTTGGGCAAAAAGCAATAGTAATTGAAGATTTAGTTTCCACTGGAGAAAGTGCTATCAATAGTGTAAATGCTGTCAGGGAAGCTGGAGGAAAAATCTCCCATGTATTTTCTATTATCACCTATGGAATGAGTAAGGCTTCAGAAAATTTTAAAGCTAATAACTTAGATCTGGTCTCTTTAACCACTTTTAATGAGGTGGTTAATGTGGCCCAAGATTTGGGGTTTATAGAAAGACAAGAGATTGAGGCAATCCTAGATTGGACTTCTGACCCACCTTCTTGGGGTAAGGTTAGGGGTTTTGAATAATTTTCATTAAATCCCCTAAATCATCAATCACAAAATCTGCTCCAGCATGAGCCATATTTTTACCTCCAAATCCATAGGTTACAGCTACAGTCTTTATTCTAGCATTTTTGCCTAAAGTTACATCTACCTCTGTATCTCCCACAATATAAGCCCTTTTAGGGTTGATATTAAGTTGTTTAAGCGCAGTTAGAGCATGCTCAGGATGAGGCTTAGGATTTTTAACATCCTCAACTGCTAAAATTACATCAAAATAATCATAAATCTGGGCACCTTTTAGAGAGTGATACAAAGTATTTTTACTACGATTAGTTACCGCTGCAATAGAAAATTTCGCTGTCCTCAACTGATCAAGTACTAATTTTAACCCTGGGAACGGCTTAACAAGATGGGGATTCTCTGTTTGGTATTCATCATGCAGTTTACAAAGTATAAGCGGATCGCTACCAGGAGCTAAAATTTCGTAACATTCTTTTAAGGTTTTGCCAAAAACTGAACTTATCTCCTTTTCAGTTTTATCAATCCCATGGGCTAATAAGGTATACATGAAGGCCTTCATCACATAATCCCAAGTATTAAGCAAAGTCCCATCAATATCAAAAAGCACAGCCTGTTTCATAAATTTAATAAATATTCATTATATTCTCGGTCGAGAACTTTTTGTTTCTGGTGTCAAATTTTGGCTTTAATCTCTTCTGCTAACTCTGGATTCCACATAGCACCTGTAGCAGACATTACACAATCTGCTCCTGCATCTCTATATTCAAAATAATCCTCCGGCTTTGTAACTCCACCCACCCCAATTACTTTAATCGTTGATCGTTGGTCGTTAATCGTTAATCGTAATCTCTTCACCATATCCAACCCTGCCCATTTAATCCCTGCCCCACATACCCCGGAGCGTAACCTGTTTTTTCCAGGTAAAGCCTGGTTTCCCTCTTTATCCCGAACCTCTACTTGAATTGTATTTATAGAAGAAATTGCCTGGGCATATTTTGAAGCAATTTCCACCAGTTTCTTTATATCTTCATCATTCCTGTAATACCCAACTTTCAAAATCAAAGGCGTATCTCCAAGTTCTTTTCTTATTGCTGCACAAACCCGCTCAGTCATATTCAGGTTATAGCAAACCAAACCTTCATTGCCTATATTGGGACAGGATAAATTAGTTTCCAGGATCTTTGCACCGGTTTCTTTGGCTTGTTTAGCTGCCAGAGCATAATCAGCCACAAATTCATCCGGAGTCTGATTTTCTTTAACTGTGCCCATAAAGGAGAGTACCAAAACTTGTCCCCCTCCTGCATAAGAAATGGCTTTTTTTACATCTTCCTGCCAAACTTCTGCCTCCTTGGAAGGCACTCCAAAAGAGTTAGTTATAGATAAAGGCTCAGAGTAATTATTGTCTGCAATTACTGGATTTTGGGCTTTCTCCATGGTCAGATCTCCTTCGATTTTAGCAGCCAAAACATTAGGGAAAGGATGACAGGGAAAATTTGCAGATCTGACAGTTTTATAAACTGCTATATCAAAACCATTTTGAAAAGCACCCTTACAAAATTTGGAATTTAACAGCGGTCCTGCAGGAATTCCAAACGGTAAATAAACTTTCTGCCCTAAAAAATCATATGTGGGTTCACCATTTTGCTCAAAAACTTCTCCATCCCCAAAAGATCCAAACGGTCCTTCATCATAATTTTCCTCATAACTTTTATTAGGATCGTAAAACGGAATTTTTAACATTTCAGCTGTAATTGTATCCTAAAATATGTTAAAATAGAAGTAATGAAAAAGCTTCCCTCTTTCTTAAAACAATACTTCTGGGATGTGGACTTTAATAAGATTGATAAAAATCAAAACGCACCTTATGTTGTACACAGAATTTTAGATCAGGGAAAGGATAAAGCTATAAAATGGATGTTTAGAACTTACGACAAAAAGCTGATTAAAGAGGTTGTCACAAAAAGAAGAGGTTTTAGTGCAAAAAAAGTCAATTTTTGGGCCGATTTTCTGGAATTGGACAAAAGAAAGGTTGTATGTTTACAAACACCTTATCTAAAAATGCATCAGGAGCACTGGCCTTACTAGGAAAGTCCGGTATTCTTAATAAAGGCTATCTTGCAGGTGGAACTGCTTGTGCGCTTCAAATCGGTCACCGCATATCTTATGAATTTTCAAGCAACATCGTTCATATCAAAAGAAGTCTTGATTATTTTGAAGACGCAGAATCTCAAGAAATAAATATGTTAATTCCAGTTTCCTGGGAAGAGGTGAAAAAGTTTTTTCAAACCCAAACTCTCAAACTGGCCAAAGATAAATTAAAAATCTAAAGTTAGCAGACTACATGAGCAAAAAAGGATATAAAAATATTGAAGATTTTAGAGGAAAATTAAAGAGTATTGAGTAAAGGATTTTTTACCTTTGAAATATGCCTGTAACTCTGTCTTTAAGTGTATCTGGATCCTCCCCTAACTGCCAGAGCATTAATTTGTACCGGAATGCCTGCTTCATCTTTGTTTCAAACTCACCATGAGACATATATGATAATCCAGGCTCAGCAGTTAAAAGATTAAGGAGAATCCTATCTTCATCCCCTTGATCACCCTCTTCAACCTCGATTTCTTCTTCTATTTCAGGCCTTAATGTCTGACCCTGCTTTTTCAAAATCCTTTGTTTTTCCTTGTAATATTTTTGATAAAGATCATCTACAACTCTTCTTTTTGTACTTTCCCAATCTTGCGGATTTGAAGGTGCTTTTAATCTTTTTAAGGAACTTAAGAGCCTGTGATTTATAACTCCATCTTCTGTTAGAGTAAGAACTGCTGATTCAAATTGACCCCAAAGCTGGTTTGCTAAAATTTTACTGGATTGCTCAGTTAAAGTGCGTTCCATATCTTTGGCTTTATAACCTAATACCTTAGTTAAAAACTCTAGCGCACTAGCATTATCACCAAATGGTACCTCACTCCCTGTTTGATTATAAGGTTTAAGCTCCATACGAAGCCTCCCCACAACATCTCCCATTAACGGAAGGGCTGAAAAAAAAGTTATTCCAGGTATTAACCAAAAACGGGATTTTAAATCGGTATTATCTGCTCCACCCCTTCTTAAATCATGTGCTTCTCTATTTCTAAAATATTGTACAATATCATTTGATGCTTTCCCCCAATAGGCTACTCCTCTTTGGGCCACCTCTTCTGCTAACCTATTTCCTGACTCATAATTTTTTCTGTTGACAAATCTGGCTGCAGCATAGATAGATAAGGCTGCAATCTCAGCAAAAAGTAGATTTACAAGCCATTGATACTCTTCAAAGTCTTTTTTTATATTTTGTAATTCTCTGTTAAAACTTTCTGCGCCTTCAATCCTTTCAGCACCAGCAAGGTCTCCTTCTAAAGCTTTTTTAGTATATTCATCTAAACTAGTGGGTGTTCCATCTAGGGAAATCCATTTATGTACTCCATTTATAAAAGCTAAAGTCCACCCATGATATTCTGTTTGCACTAGATTAGTTTCTTGATCAGAAAAAGATCCCCCATTATGGGCAAAACCATAAGCCATTTTTGCATAAATCCCCAATTCCCTAAGTACAGCAATAAGCGCTGTATTGGCCACATCACAATCCGTTCTCTTTCTTTCAAAAATTCTGCCAATAAATTTACTACCAGTTGGGGCTTGTAAATACCAATCAGACCATTTTGGATTTAAGGAATATTTAAATGTTCCTCTAATATATTTTTCGGCAATTTTTGCTTTTACAGCTTGGTTTATATCCTTTCTGAACCTTAAATCAGTTATAAACTTTTGTACATCCCCGGGCATATCTTGCATAATAAATAGCCTTCTACTCATATCATTGTAATCTTGAGATGTGGGATATGGTCTAGTTTCCCAACTAGTTTTTCCGATATCATATGCTACCTTGACAGTTTTCCCTATATCACTTGAAGCAAAGTTAATGAAATAAGTTCCATCATCTGCTTGAATAATTTGACCAGAAGTTTTATCGCCACTAATTTTAAATGAATCTTTAGTAATGAAATGTCCCTCTTTGACCGGAAGTTGGATAGTCCTTATTCCTATCACTACCTCATGAGAGATATGTATATCTTTTGCAAAAGTATACTTTGCTGATTGAGTAGGAGAAATCTTTCTATCAATTCTCCAAGATTTAGTGGTAGGATCAAAAACTTGACCATTCATCTCTGGGTAAAATCCCCATAAATCTTTTCCTGATAAATCCCAGAAGATTGCCCTTTTTTGAGCTAAGAATTCACTGGCAGAGTCATTCTTGGGCCTAATTGATTCTGCGCCAAATCTATAATTAGAAGGCAAGGGTAATCTTTCTGACGATCCAGCTGGTTGATCTATGTCTGGCGGTAAATTAGATTGATCAGGCGGACCGGACAGATAAGTATAATCTTGCGGAAACTGGGGAGTACGATCCCCTGAATGCTGCTGGTATAAACTGTTTAGCTCTTGTAACTCTTCTTCTGATAAAGTTTGCACAATCTCATCTGGCGCAGATTTTGTTTCTGATTGCACAAAATTGCTATAAACATAAGGGGCAGCTGTGACTAAAGCTGCTAACAAAGCAGCCTGTATCAGCCTGCCTCTAATTGGTTTGATTATTGGTTTAGATGATTTTTTCTCAGCAACACGATCATAAAAATGGATAAAGGCATCTATTTGATCTTTTATTAATTCATCTGGCAGTTGGTATTTATCATTTACAATCTCCCTTATTAATCCTGCACTCACCCCTGCTTCTAAGAATAGCAATAACTGTCTGGCTTTTACTTCTTTAGGCATACCCGCTAAGGCTACTGAGGCTTCTTGCAGATGAGTTAAAGTTAAAACTTCATCAAAGGAGGTAAGTAGGGCTTGTGGAATAACTCCACTTTCTATCCATTTATTCCAGATATAATTTGGGTTCTCACTGCGGGATAAAACATTTCTTAATATAGACTCTATTTGAGCAGTATGCCCTGATAAAGCGTGGCTGTAGATATCATCCAACCAAGAATCTTCCCTGTCCTTATTTAAAAAGCCTTGAAATGTTCTTAAGTTTTCTATTAATCTATCAGGATCGGATTGGCCTGCTTCGAGCATTTGTCTAACCACTGACTGGAAACTTCTTAACTGCCCTACTTCTTGTCCTAACTGAGGGTCAAAGGATAAACTCTCAATTGCTGCCTGTCTTACTTTTTTAATCCTTTCTTCTGCAGTTTCTAAATCTGGAGTAAGCAGATTATCTAATTCATCTTCTCCATGTTGTTTACCTAAGGCTTCTATTTCTCCTCTTGCTTGTCTTTCTAAGTTAAAATCCCTCGTTACCTCTGCTAGCTCTTGATCCACTAAAACAGTAATTAAATCAACCTCCTCTACCCATTTTTTTTCTCCTCGCCTTTTGTGGCCTTCATCTAAAACTTCATCAAAGACACTTTCCCTTGCTCTATCAAAGAATTCTAAATTAACAGCTGATGTTTGCTGATGCCTATAAAACAACCCTTCTATTAATTGTTTGGCATCTGGCCTAAAAGCCACATCAGGTTGGTGTAAAAAACCACTCAACTTATGTAAAAGCTTTCCATATTCACCTAATCCTACCTCATGGCTTGGGTAACCTCTCTGAACACCTTGGGTATATTGGTCAAATTCTTGCCTTACTTGAGCAGCATTTAGACTATTGCCAATAGCTTCCTCTATTCTTCCTTCTATCATTGGCGAACTCCTTCTTTAAAACGACCAAAATGCTCGAAGTAACCATAGGCTGGCCTCTGCCCTGGTGTTACTCTGATATGATGTGAGCTACCTAAAAAATGTGTTGTCCTAGTAGTTTGTCCATAACCTCCTTTATCCCAAATTGTGTACTTTTTAGAGTTTATTAAAACTGGTAAGGATAAAACAGAACTCGTGGGGTCATCCTTTATTGAAGATTGCTAATTTGCAAGGGCTCTTTAGTTTTATCATTCCAAGTTATTAGAT
>CAZYPW010000004.1:88187-96732 GCA_964649615.1 uncultured Gammaproteobacteria bacterium
TGAAGATTGCTAATTTGCAAGGGCTCTTTAGTTTTATCATTCCAAGTTATTAGATTCCATGAAGTTCTTTCAACAGATCTTCTAACTCGAAGTATGGTATTTAAAAAAGCTGTAATAGTTGCCGGATCAGCACCATCTAAAGCATTTACTTCAGTTATAAGATGTAATGCTAATTCTCCCTTACGAGTTGTATCGCCCTCAATGATAACTTCCTCTTCAGCCATTTTTAGGGAAGGAGCAACCCTTCCACTTAAAATTTCCCGGGCCATAATTGGTTTTGCAGGAGATGGGTATCTGCCCATTGGGCCTTCTCGCTCTACTATTTGAGTTCTAGATGCAACTTTGAATCTGTCCATATTATGATAAAGTCCCCAAAGAAGAGCTGCTTCGAATTGCTCTGCAAACTTAGGATCTCCCCCTTGTTCAACTATTTTGGCAATTAAGCTTCTGTTTTCTTGCTTTAATATTTCTCCTGCCCAACTTGTTGACTCCATAAAATAATTATATCTTAATTTCTTATTAGTAGGGCCTGAGCGGAAGGGATGCCATTTTCCATTTGTGCTACCAGATTACTTGTTATAAACTGCCATGAACCTTCTAAATTAGCTACCATACTGTTTGTCTGAAGATTTCCTATTTGAGTCTTGCCAGAATTTAACTCGACTAATATTAAGCTGCCGTCATCTGAAAAAGAAAAATTCTTTGCGCCTTTTATGCTAAAATCAACTCCTCCCACAGTTTTATACACACTCAAAGTTCCATCTTCGGGACTTATAATTCCTATATGAGACCCTGATGAATTAGCCGCCACTTTATGACCTTTATTAATACTAACCCCTTTTAACTCTTCATCTTGATTAACACCGCTGCTAAATAATCTCATTACGGAAATAGCTTCATTGTCACCCCTACCATTAGGGCTGGCCAAAAGTAAAACTCTACCATCAGATGAAGCATCAACTAACCTGCCATCCTTTTGCAGCTGAGCCTGATAAAGGCTATCCACCTCTAAAGAAGAGGGCGATACACCTACTAATCTAATGGTCCTTTGATCATCTACTTTTTTTTGTAATCTTAATCCAATAGGAAGATCTAGGGCATCTGGCCTTTTTCTTAAGTTATCTGCTTGTTTTCTTTTAAAATACTCTCCGACTAATTGTTGTTGTCTTGCATTTAAGCTAACAGCGCTAATGCGTTTATCTAAATATTCTTCTTCCATTTCATCTAAAGCACTAATTGCTTTAAGTAAGGGTGAATTTAGAATACTGCCCACTGCTAGTTGGAGCTTCTCTCTAGGCCTTGCAGCATTTGAATCTGCAGCTTTTACTCCACTAGAAGAGGCCTCATAAGGCTTACTGGCAATCATGGTATTAAACTTGGTTAAAATTCTGGCTAAATTTTCAGTTACATCTTGACTGGAAGCTCTCACCTCTAAGTGATGGAAAAAGTTTCTCACTGCAGCTTCATATGAAGTATTAGTTCTTCGGGGGTTATAAAAATTAACCAAGGCACTGGTAATTTCTTGAATTCCTCTTATGGAAACAGGCGCTAAATTATGGCTTTTTAAAAGATTATTAACTTCTGGCATAACATAGGTAAAAAGTGATATAAATCTTCTTTGTTCGTCTTCTGAAATTAGGATATTGCCCGCTGGATCAGCCAGCCTGACTGCAGCAATCATTAATTGATCTTTTAAAGGAGGGGTGTCTACTTTTTCGGGGGTAAATCTATCTTTTAGAAAATCAGATAGTTCCATGGTATTGGTTGTTGCATCAATCACAAACCAATCTGGTATTTCAATAGCTGTCTGACCATATTCAAATATTTCTCCTTTGGATTTAGAAAGAAAGCTTAACAGCCCACCTAAAGAATTTGGGCCTGCTTTATCAATCTCATCTAATACTACCCTCTGGCCTTTTTCTATAGCTAAAAGTATTTCTCCAGCCACTACATCTTCAACTCCTTCCTGGAAACGGCTATCCATGGCTGTTCTTAGCAACCTTGCTCTTTGCCCAGCCACAAAATCCTGTTGAATTCTCTCCCAACTTTCTGGATCTATTTCAGACTTACCAATTAGCTCTTCTTGTAACTCTGCTGAAACAAAAGATCCAATAAAATTTCCAATAGTTTCATCTTCTCTTAATTTTCCTTCCTGGCGTAGTTTATTAAACATGCGAACAAAATCTTTACCAAATTCCTCAGATTTCTCTTGCCCAAAAGCCTCAATTGCTGTTTGTGATTTTGAAGCTGTACTAGCTGACTTATCTAAACCCAGTTGTAAAGCTTTATCTGCTAATAAATCATTAAAACTTGAATAATGGTGAATTTGAATAATTCTAGTTTTGTATCCTTGCTGTTTATTTTTTTCAATCAAAACTTCAGTTTTACCTGTTCCAGGTGGGCCATATAAAACAACACCTCCAACACCGTTAGCTTTTCTGCCTGCTGTATTAATCCCTTCAATTAGGTTTGTATAATGTGGAGTCTCATAGGTTTTTTTACCAGCTCTAGCCTCTTTACCAGTCTGAGCAACCCACTCTCTGGTTTCAAACTGCCCTACACCAATCTCAAGCCTGATAATCTCTCTGGCTACTTCTGTATTAGCAGCTACCTTTCTAGCCTCTTCTAATGCATCTTCCTCTACTGCTAATTTATCCTTTATTGCCTGAAAGTTAGTGGACCTTTGTATTAAAAATTGTGCCATGTGCCCTATTTGTTTTCTTTCAATTTCTGGCCTGAAAGCCTGGCCAAAACCTCTTTTTACCACCACCCAATGGGCTAAATTTTCTCCTATCATCTGTTCCAACTCCACCCTTGCCTGCTCATCTCCCTTAACACTATCAAACAGTAATTCCAGTTCAGGACCATATTTTTTATTAAACCAATTAAATAATTTTTGAGAATTATCATGAAGCTGTTGATCTGGTTGACCCGGAAAATCTCTACTCCTATATCCTATTACCCCTAAAGCTGCAGGAACTAAGCTATTATCAAAATCTTTATCCACTACAGCTACATTTAGGCTTCTTTGGTAAGTATCTAAGGTTCTAGTAAAAGTTTTTAACTGTGATGAGATCCTATTTAAAGGATTAATCTCTTGCCTGACTATTCTTCTAGCGCTATGGGCAGTATCCCCTATCCCTGCCCCTCCTCTTTCTGTGGGAAATTGTGACATAGTTTTACTTTATAACAACTAAGTTGTTGCAAGCTTCGCTTATAATCGTAGCAGAAAACCCCGCTTTTTCAAAGCGGGTATGAATAGAAGCTTATTAATAGCAATTAATTTTACCTTAGCCCGCCTGTCACTTTAACCTTAGAAAGCAAATCCAAATTATTTAATACCTCCCCACAGCCTCTGACAACTGTAGTTAATGGGTCATCTGCTATATAAACTGGCAGCTTGGTTTCCTCTGCTACTTTTTTATCCAAGCCTTTAATTAAAGCTCCACCTCCTGTCAAATAAATCCCTCTTTCCACTATATCTGTTAGGAGTTCAGGGGGAGTTTCTTCTAAAACTTCCTGAATTGATCCTATAATTTGGGAAATAGTGGGAGTTAGGGCTTCCCTTATCTCTGCAGCTGTAACCTTTAAGGATTTAGGCAAACCTGTGGCTAAATCCCTACCCCTGATAATAATCACAGCATCATCATCACCCAGGGGATAAGCTGAACCAATCTCTATTTTAACTTCCTCTGCAGTCTTTTCTCCAATCAACATCCCATATCTAGTCCTCATATAATTGATAATATCTTCATCTAACTCATCCCCAGCCACTCTCAAGGACCTGTTGATCACCATTCCACCCATAGAGATAACTGCAATCTCTGCTGTTCCTCCTCCAATATCCACTACCATTACCCCTTCTGGATCCTCAATTGGCAGCTTGGCCCCAATTGCGGCAGCCATGGGTTCTTCTATTAAAAAAGCCTCCCTGGCTCCGGCAGATAAACAGGCATCCTGGACTGCCCTTCTTTCTACCTCAGTTACCCCTGAAGGGATACCTACTACAATCCTGGGTTTGGGAATTTTGGGCAAAGAAATCCGCCAGCTGGCGGATGGCGGAGTTTGGTGGACTTTGTGAATAAAATATCTAAGCATAGCCTCTGTGGTATCAAAATCAGAGATTACCCCATCTCTTAGGGGCCTGACAGCTTCAATAGCAGCAGGAGTTCTACCAAGCATTCTTTTAGCTTCAGTACCGATGGCTAACACCTGCCTGGTTTTTTTGTGGAGGGCCACCACAGTTGGTTCCCTGATCACAATCCCTTTGCCTTTAACCAAAACCAAGGTATTAACAGTTCCTAAATCTATTCCAATATCATGTGCAAAATATGACCAAATCTTTGAAAACATGATCGGAGTTTAACATACTATTGATTTAAAATTAAGATAAGAGTATAAAGAAAATTAAATATGACAAATAGAGTAGAGCTTGCAAAAAATTATTTAGTTTCAGTGGCAGAAAGAACAATTGGAGTTGAGGGTTTCAGAAGAGAATATAACTCAGCCTATGATTTTATATCACCTGTTCCAGGAATTGAAATAAGCCATAGAAATGGAGCAATACTAACTGGTTTATTTCTGGGAACCATTTCTCAACTCTTGATTCCAACATGTTATGAAGCTAGAAATAGATTTAGAAAAACGAATTGGTTCGGAAGCCTTGTGTTCGGAGGTCTAGCTGTTGATTATGTAACAACAATAATTCCTGCTTTTGCTCTGAGTAACAATTTAACCGAAGGTATTGCTATAAAATTGCTTGCTAATGTTGCAACTCATGTTGGCTTGGATGTTTTAAGTGTTACTGCTCAAAGATTTAGAAACTTCAAACCATCTGCCACCACTTTAGCTAACCTTTAAATACAACCGAGTGAGTTTTGAGGAACTGCGTATAAAAGGTTTCTAAAAAACCTAACCTGCCAAGTAAAGGTGGGACTTCATCACTATCTAAAAAAGCCACGGGAATCTTTCTTTCTAAGGATCCGACCTTTACTTGGATTTTAGATTTACAAAGGTATACTGTTTGTTCCCCACCTACTCCTTTAGTAACATCTTTAATACAATCTTTCTCGAGAGAAATCCTTAATTTCTCTGAAAAATGTCTGGGAAGTATAGTGTAATCTGCTCCAGTATCAACAATCATCCATACATCTACCCATTTTTCCGCAGTGGGAGATTTAAAGGTAACCTTAGCTACCGGTCTAAAGATATGTCCAAAAGTTCCTTTACCTATATCCTCAAAGCTAAACTTCACATCCATAGTATAAGGGAATGTGCTTTTGGAAGATATGCTACTTCGGGAATTTCATTAGGATAAGTCTTTTCAAGTTTTTTTAATATTTCAGATGCTCCTTCACCAGTCTTGGCAGTGTAAATTTTGCCAGCTGCAAGAATCACATGTTTTCCTCTATATCTGGGGTTTTTAAATATAGCCATCATGGAAATTTTAGCTTTCATAGTGTGTTAATTATACTATACGGTATTGCCCATTAACAAGCAGTTCTGTTAAGATAATCTTCATGCTAGATAGAGTTATTATCTATTCATTTTACCTTCTCTTTTTTCTAACTCCCCTTTTTTGGACCTCTTTAAATTACGAACTGTTTGAATATAACAAGATGATTTTAACTTATGGGGTAACTGTAGTTATTGTGGGAGCTTGGGTTCTTAAAACGATAAACGATAAACGATTAACGATTAAACGTACTCCGCTTGATATACCGCTACTTTTATTTTTAGGAGCAAATATTTTAGCAACTATTTTTTCCATAGATAGGCATATTTCTATATGGGGCTATTATTCCAGGTCTAATGGAGGGCTGTTATCTATTATTTCCTACCTTTTATTATATTGGGCCTTTGTTTCTAATATGAATTTGGGCAAAGTTTTGAACGCTTTGAAATTTGCTTTAGCTTCTGGATTGATAATCTCTATTTGGGGAATTTTGGAGCATTTTGGAGTATCTCCCTCTTGTCTTATTCTAAGGGATGAACTTAATGCAGATTGCTGGGTCCAAGATGTGCAGGCCAGAGTCTTTGCAACATTAGGCCAACCCAACTGGCTGGCAGGCTATTTAGCCATGCTGATATTTCCAGCTCTTTATTTTTTCCTGACAGCCACTACACAAGCTACCCGTATTACTTATTACTTATTACTTATTACTTATTACTTGGCTTTCACTTTTACCTACTCCCGTGGCCCAACATTAGGTCTCATAGGAGGAATTGTGGTGTTTCTATTTTTCATACTACGTTCCCACATGTCAAGTGGGAAGCTAGTTGTTAAACCGCTTTTATTGATTATTGGATCTTGTATCTTGATAAATTCACTATTTGGTTCTGCCCTAACCAATTTTAGACTGGTTTCCAAGTTTGCTGCACCTGTCAGACCGGCCATAGCTCTTCCCCCACCCACCACTTCTGTGACTCAACTGGAAAATGGGGGGACTGAATCTGGTTCTATTAGGTTTATTGTCTGGAAAGGAGCATTGGAGATATTTAAACATTATCCTTTGTTTGGATCAGGCCTGGAGACTTTTGCTTATTCTTATTATCAGTTTAGGCCCTCTGAACACAATTTAACTTCTGAATGGGATTTTTTATATAACAAAGCCCATAATGAATACTTAAATTATTTGGCTACTACAGGAATTGTAGGTTTTGGGACATATATGCTGGTGATAGGGACATTTTTGGTATGGAGTATAAAAAAACTCAAAGGTCAAAACTCAAAGGTCAAAACTACAACTCAAAACTTAAAAGTTACCGAAGGCAACCATCATAACTTTACACTTTACACTTTACACTTTACACTTCTGGCTTCCTACATCTCCTACCTGATCTATAACTTTTTCCTATTTTCTGTAGTAATTTTAGCCCTCTTTTTCTACCTTTTTCCAGCTATGGCCTTTGTAGCGAGCAATTCTACTTCCACCTTCCATCTTCTACCATCCTTCATCTATCTTCGAAAAATATATACCCAAATCACCAAAGGCATAGTGATCTTTTTGACTCTCTTTTTTCTGTTTTCTATTTACCAGCTCTGGCTGGCTGATACTCTTTTTAATAGAGGCCAAAAAGCCTCAGATACAGGTAACCCGGGCGCGGCATATAACTTATTATCTTTAGCTTCACAGTTAAACAAAAATGAGCCTATGTATAGATCAGAATTAGCCTTTGCTGCAGCTTCTGCATCTACTGCTTTAGAAAGTGAAGATGCTACTTTATCAGGGCAGTTAAAAGATGAAGCAAATATGCAAATGGAAAAGGTCTTAAAAAACCATCCAAATAATGTTTCATTTTTCAGGACTGCTATCAGGGTATATTTTGAGCTTGCAAGCATAGATAAAAATTACATAAACAAAACACTGGAAGTTTTGGACAGGGCTATAACTTTGGCCCCAACTGACCCAAAACTTTACTACAATAAAGCTTTAATTTTAGAATATTTAGAAAAAAAGGGTGAAGCTATTCAAAATTTACAAAAAGCTTTAGAGTTGAAACCAGACTATCTAGAGGTAAAAACAAAGCTGGAAGAAGCTATAACCAAACCATGAAATCTATTGCCAAAGCTATTGCTGAAGTTAAGTTTAAGGATAGGCCAAAAAACATTGCCCATGAGTTTCAACACTATGGAGTTTATTTAGCAGAAAGTTTGGATGATACCAAACACTATTCTTTATATATTAAGCTGGCCAAAACTCTTCCCAGGCCTCTTTTAGAAGAAGCTTTAACTTTTACCAAAGGGTATTATAACGCTAAAAATAAAGCTAGAGTGTTTATGTGGAAATTAACTGAACTTCAGAAAGTTTCCAGACAAGGTTCTTGAGTTCTTAACTTAACTGCACCCTTATTCTGCTTGTCGTCTTCACCACTCTTTTAGGAATCAAATATCCTTCTTTATCAAATAAAACTGCATCAAGAGGGGTGATAAAACCACCCCTAACAGTTTCAACTAAAGGGTGAAATGCTATAACCTGGACACCTTTAAAGCCAGCATAGGCTTGAGGTACTTCAATCGCTAGAGCTCCTTTCCAGAATGGTTCAAAAGCAGAATTTGGACTCAATTGTACTGATAACCCCCTAACCACTAACTCCTCATATATCTCATCTGACATGATAGGCTGTCCTTGATCATTTCTGACATTGATCTTAACCCATCCTGATTCCCCTATATCAAATATGTCTGTATAAACAGGGTCGACTATTCTTAATTTATCAGCTAGTAGTGGGGTAGCATCTTGATCTTGAGAACGAACTATCTGAAGTCTTCTTGCTTGAGGACTAACTCTTAAAGAATGTAATCCAGGATTAAATTCTCTTAAAAATCTAGAAAACATCAAAATAGGCTCAAAACCTTCAGGTCTTATAGGTCTTGAAGTTCTAGTTGCCCATTTATCAATCATCTCAAACATACCATCCTTAGTATATCTACCCTCATTATATACAATATGAGTATTCAAAACTCTTCTGACTACTGCAATCTGCTCAGGAGCTAAGTTTAGAGGTTCTCTGTTAAATTCTGCCATAAATATTAATTATACCA
>CAZYPW010000005.1:0-41286 GCA_964649615.1 uncultured Gammaproteobacteria bacterium
CCAAAAAAGTAACGGAGGGGTACTAAGGTACACTTAGCGCGTAAGGAAATCGCGCATCAAGCGTAAAGGTATACAGTGTGCTTAACTGCAAGGGAAACAACCCGAGCAGATGCGAAAGCAGGTCTTAGTGATCCTCTGGTGGCTTGTGGAAGCGCCAGAGCTTAACGGATAAAAGTTACCCCGGGGATAACAGGCTAGTCTTGCCCTACAGTCCACAAGGACGGCAAGGTTCGGCACCTCGATGTCGGCTCATCGCATCCTCCTGCTGAAGTAGGTGGGAAGGGTCTGGCTGTTCGCCAGTTAAAGCGGTACGCGAGCTGGGTTCAGAGCGTCGTAAGACAGCTCGGACTCTATCCAGTATGGGCGTTTTGATTCTTGAGGGGAGTTGTCTCTAGTACGAGAGGACCGAGACGAGATAACCTCTAGTGTGCCTGTTGTCACTACAGTGGCAGCGCAGGGTAGCTACGTTGTTTTTTGATAAGTGCTGAAAGCATCTAAGCACGAAGCAGACCCCAAGATTAGGAATCTTGAAAAGCAATCCCGCAAGGGATTGTAAGATCCGTCGCAGACTACGACGTTGATAGGCTTCCGGTGTAAGCACTGCAAGGTGTTTAGCCTAGAAGTACTAATGATCGTTAGTTGAGATTTTTTGATTAAAACCTTCTCCGCCAGCTGGCGGGTACGTATTCACATTTTTTAGTGCAAAGCACCAACCGTGTAAAGCAAGAATTTAAGCCCCTTGATACTTAATACTTGATACTGTATACTAGCCTTCTCGGTGGTTTGAGCATAGAGGTCCGACCTGATCCCATCCCGAACTCAGTCGTCAAACTCTATAGCGGGGACGATAATACATCCGCAAGGCTGTGTGAAAATACCTCACTGCCGGGGTTCAAATGTCTAAATGGCATTTGAACGGGCTTGCCCAAGAACAAAAGAAAGACAGGTGAACATGTTTGGCAAAATCAATTCATAATTCTTCAATTACTATGGAGGAACTTTTATCCTCCTACTCTTCTAAACTCAAAAAAGTTACCCGTTCTCAACAGGTAGAAGGAGAGATTATCATTATTACGGATGAGGAGTTAATATTAAATATTAACACTAAGTCTGATGCAGTTTTACCTAAAAAAGAACTTTCCCATGAGCAATTAAATAATTTAAAGGTAGGAGATAAGTTAACAGCTTTCGTGCTGATCACAGAAAATGAGGAAGGCCAAATAGTTTTAGGCATGCATCTGCCCCAGCCTGTTAAGAGTGGAGGCAGATTTGGCAGAAGCTCTTTTTCTTTAACTAAATTTATCCAGGCCCAAAGGCAAAACAGCACCCTTTCTGGGCAAGTAATAGAAATTAATAAAGGTGGTTTGATTGTGGAAGTTGATTCCACAAGAGGCTTTTTACCCAATTCCCAAATTGGTTTGACAGCCCTAAACATGATCACCAAAGAAGGAGAGCTTTTGGGAAAAGAGATTCAAGTAAAAGTAATTGAGACTGATGAGAAAAATAATAAATTAGTTTTCTCTCAAAAGGGTTTAGTAGAGGCGGAAGCTATTAAAAAACTGAGAGAATTTAAAAAAGGAGATAAAGTTAAAGGAGTAGTTGTAGGAAGTTTCCCCTTTGCTGTAGCTGTTAAAATACAAGATGTAGTGGGTTTGGTTTTTTCCTCTGATGTTTCCTGGGGGAAAGAGGCAGATTTATCAAAATATCAAAAGGGCCAGGAGGTAGAGGTTTTAGTTTTAGGTTTGGATGAGGAATTAGGCAGGATTAACCTATCTTTAAAACATCTAACTGAGGATCCTTTTAATAAACTTTCTGAAAAATTCCAACCAGATGATGTTGTCAAGGCTGAAATTTTAAGAGCAGATGAATCTGGGGTTACTTTTAAGCTTGATGGGGGGATAGAGGGAATATTGCCCACTGGCAAAATAGATCCTGCCATAAGTTATGAGGTAGGTAAAACTTTAACAGTTTTGATTGATACAATAGATTTAAAAAAACACAAAATCACCCTTGCCCCTATGGTGACTTCAACTGAAGGATTAATTTACAAATAACTTTTAAATCCTATGGCGGTAGAGCAGCACGAGCTAAATGGTCCTCAAAATTCTGATGTTAGAGTAGCAACCAATGGTCCTGTATTAAAACTGGCCCGCTGGTTTCACCATACTTGGCTTTTTAGGGGTATTACTCCAGACCATGTGACTTGGTTTGGGGTAGTTACTCAACCAATAGGGTCTTTATATACAATATTAGTCATGAATAAAGATCCACAAGAAATTACCTGGAAAGATAGAATCAAAGCCGTGTTTGCCACAGCGGCACCCCAAGTCTCAGATGCTGGGGATGGTAAGCTAAATGATGTTATTAAAGAAGAGGAACCAGAAAAAGTAAATCCAGATGGAGATTTAAATGATTATAGCGCAGATAGGTGGGTAGAAGCTGTCACAGCAGCACAAAGAGCAATCTCAGCTTACTTAATAGGTGATTCATTGGGAGAAATAGCAGCTTATTCATCAGGAGCAACAAATCCTTTAACAAGTCATTATAGAGCTTTAGCAGAAAGTAGACGTAAAGCAGTTCATGAACTTAAATGGTGGAGTCCAGGAGCATTAGGTAATAGATTTCTTAGATTTGGTACTAGTACACTGGGTGCTGCTGTACCTGAGGTGCAAGGACCAATTGATTTAGCCTCAGCAGCATCAAATGTTTACAGTGCATTGGATAGAAGAGGGGTAGCTTTATATGGTCCAGAAATAAGCATAGAAAGTTTAGAGGGCAAAGCCAGAGAAGAAAAAATAGCTCAGATAAACCATATGCAGGAGAGAGCAGTGAAGCGTTTGGAAATTTCAAGAAGGGCAATTCCTATAACCTTTGCTGCCATGGTGGGTACAGCAGTTGGGCTCAGAGCGATTAACCACTTTATTCCTATCCGCCAAGTAAGGTAATATTGGCACATGCCAAAGTTTACCTCTAGTTATATATGCCAGCAATGTGGCTATCGGTCTGTTTCCTATCTGGGCAAATGCCCACAATGTGACTCTTGGAACTCATTTGTGGAGGAAGTAGAAAAAACTCAAAAGTCAAAAGTCAAAAGTCAAAAGTATGGTAGCTCTGAAAGAGCAGAAATTATAGATTTATCCAAAATTAAACAAGTTAATTATCAAAGACTTACTACTAAAACTTTAGAATTTGATAGGGTTTTAGGCGGAGGGATAGTTTTGGGTTCTATTAACTTAGTCTCTGGAGAGCCAGGAATTGGCAAGAGTACTCTTTTAACCCAACTGGCTTTAAATATAGAAAATACCCTTTATGTTGCAGGTGAGGAGTCTGCCCAACAAATAAAGATCAGGGTAGATAGGATCAAACCCAATGCCTCTCTTTCAGTTTTAAATGAAGTTGATGTAGATGCAGTAGTAGAAGCTATCAAATCCACAAAACCTGCTTTAGTTATTATTGATTCAATTCAAACTTTAGAAACTTCAGATTTAGAATCTATTGCAGGCTCAGTTGGCCAGGTCAGGGAGTCTGCTGCAAGGCTGCAAAGAGTGGCTAAAGATTTACATATCCCCTTATTTTTAGTAGGCCATGTTACTAAAGAAGGCACTATGGCAGGGCCCAAAACCTTAGAACATTTAGTAGATGTGGTTTTGTCTTTGGAAGGAGAAACAACTAATCTTTTTAGAATTTTAAGGGCTACTAAAAATAGGTTTGGCCCCACAGATGAAGTAGGGGTCTTTGAGATGGAAGAGGGTGGCATGGTAGAGGTGAAAAATCCTTCTAAGCTATTTTTAGATACCAAAGTTAATGCTCCAGGCTCAACTGTAGCTTGCATATTAACTGGCCTTCGCCCTTTAATGGTGGAAATCCAGGCTCTGGTAACTAAGACCAGTTTACCTTCCCCCAGAAGAGTTGGCTCAGGAGTAGATAATAACAGGCTTCAGCTGTTAGTAGCAGTTCTTCAAAAAAGAATGGGCCTGCCTCTATATGACCTGGATATTTTTGTTAATGTAACAGGGGGCTTAAAAATCTTTGAACCTGCTGCAGATTTGGCTATCTGCCTGGCTATTATCTCCTCATTTAAGGATCTAATTATTATAGAAAAGACTGTTTTTATTGGAGAAGTAGGTTTACTAGGAGAGTTAAGGCAAGTCAGAGCACTGGATAAAAGGGAAGCTGAGGCAAAAAAATTAGGATTTAGCAATATTATTTCAGGTAAAACAGCCAAATCTTTAACCCAGGTAAATGCTTTAGTATTTAAGAATAAATGAATATTGATCTATTTTTATATAGATATTAGCATTTTGTACCTGTTTCTAATTAAATTCAATCATAATATAATTTTTCCAAAGATCCTATGGATACTGCTAAAAAAGTTAAACAAGATTCAGAGGTAGAGGAATTGGAAGAAGAAAAGGAAGATATTGAGGAAGAAGATAATGAAGAAGAGGAGAAGAAGGAAGAAATAGAGCCTGAGAAAGTAAAATTTCATGGATTTAATCCAAATGAGCAAAATTCAAGCCAAATATTTTATGAGCCGCCCAAAAAATCAGGCAGTATGAAAAAATTTATTATTTGGTTAATAGTTTTATCAATTTTAGCTACAGTTGTGGGATTTTTAGCTACTACCACTTTTAAAAGTAATGAACAAGAAACTACTGAAGCTTCTCCCGCCCCCATCTTCTCACCTACTCCTACTCCTGTACCTCAATTAATCCGTTCAGACTGGAGCTTTGAAGTTTTAAATGGCTCAGGCATCAGCGGCCAGGCTAAAAAAATTGCTGATCAAATAAAAGAGTTAGGATATCAAGTTATCAAAACTGGCAATGCAGATAAACAAACCTATACTGAGAGCCAGATCTTAGTTAGTAATGATTTAAAAGAAAAAGTGGATTTAGTAATTGCAGATTTAAAAGATATTATCAAGATTGCCACAGTTGCAGGAGAACTTAAAGATTCTACAGCTTCTGCCAGAATCATCCTTGGTAAGGATAGCGAATGATTAATGAATAATGAGTAACGATTAAAGAAATTAAACTCATTAATCATCAATCGTTAATCTTTAATCAATTCTTGTAAGACTCCACCTGTTTATGGCATAATAGTGCTAGGTAGGGATTTGTTTTTTATTTTTAGAGCGTAGCTCGCAAGCTTGCTTATTACTCTCCCTGCCTAAAGGAATTATTATCGTGCGCCCAATATTTATCTTGCGCCTGATGTCGGCGCTTATTTTCGGTAGTTTCACAGCCATTTTTGCTCTTTTATTACCCTCAGAAAACAGGGAATCTCAACTGGTGAGAATTTTCTTAACAGCAGCAGTTGCTTTAGTGGGGTTTTTAATTTTTCCTGATATGGCTAAAAAGATCCAGGTTTTTACCTTGAGGTTTTTTAACTTTGTCATCACCAAGCTCTCTTCAGAGGTAACCACTCAGTTGATTAGAATCAGGCCTAATTTTTCTTTATCTTCTCCTTTTCCTCAAGCAGGCTCAGTCACTTTGGTTAAACCTATTATTTTAGATACCTCAGCCATAATAGATGGTAGGGTTTTAGATATTGCCAAAGCTTCCTTTTTAACAGGGCTGATTTTGATTCCCAGATTTGTTTTAACAGAGTTGCAACAAGTAGCAGATTCTGCAGATGATTTAAAAAGAGGGAGGGGCAGAAGAGGTTTTGAGATGATTGAAGAATTAAAAAAGGTAAAATGGGTCAAGCTGCAGATTTGGGATAAAGACCAAAAAGGCAAAAGTGTGGATGAAAAGTTAATGAATTTAGCCAAAAGCCTCTCTGGCAAAATTATCACCACTGATTTTAATTTAAATAGGGTAGCCAGTTTAGCCAATATTGCTATTTTAAATGTTAATGATTTAGCTAATGCTTTAAAAACAATTACCTTGCCTGGAGAAAAACTGTCAATTAAAATTGTCCATATTGGTAAAGATTCCAAACAAGGAGTGGGTTATTTGGAAGATGGGACTATGGTGGTGGTGGCTGGAGGAGCCCAAAATTTAGGCAGAACTATTGAATCAGAGGTCACCAAAGTCCTCCAAATTCCAGCAGGCAGAATGATCTTTGCTAAATAAGTTTAAGGTCTTACAAACCTATTACTTGTAAATTAAACCTATAGTTGCTATAATGTGTCACAAATGAGGCAGCCAGATTCAGAACCACAATTAAATTTGAATCGTAGACAGTTCTTAAAAGGGGTTGTTCCAACTCTTATTGTAGGTCAGCAACTTTTGGATGGTGTGGTTGAGGATGTAGATAAGCTATTAATAGCTGGTGCAAGATATCTAGAAGCCCATAATCAGTCAGCATTAGTTGCCAGCAATCACCCTCTTTGGCCAGTCAGCCATACCAGGCAATGGTTGCCACTCTTAGAACATATTGCCAATAAATGGGAGATTTATAAGTATAGTTCGACATTTGAACCATATAATATTTGGAACATCTATGATGAGCTGGAAGCCAGAGAATATGGACCAAGAGGCCACAGCAGGGAATTCGCTGAATATTATGAAAATTACCTTTGGGCAGAGACTCAAAAAGAGAGAAGGAATGAAAGAGGAGAAGTAATAGAGCCTGAAGGGTATATCAGTAGGGCAGAAGAATCTTGGGGTTTCTGTTATGAGATGACCAAAATTAGAGTTCTCTGGCAACCTCCGGCTTTAGGTGGGAGAGAAATAAATGGATTACAAATTACTGAGAGGGGTTTATTCCATTTGATTGTTGTTGCTGGTACTCATGTGGCAATGACAAACGTTAGAACTGATCAAGTTGGAATCCTAGATAGATTAGCTCAGTTTGTAGATGGAAGAGATACCAGAACTCCTGTTGTTAATCAACCTAAACCAGGACAACCTGGAATTTGGTATAGAAACATTGGGGGAGTATTAGAATCTCTATCAGATATTTATGTGGATGATTTCAATCTACTACCTACATATTTGTCTACAGATTTAATTCAAGCTATATTTGATCCATATTTAGTGCAAGATAGAAATGCTATACCTGATTACTTAAGAGCAGAGGTAGAAGCATCTTTTATGAAACAGGCGCCATTTCCTATCAATGTTCATTTAATTTACAGAATTCTTTACGGCAGCCCTGTCATCCAACTATACTGATATAACTTTTCCACAAGACAAATTTTTCTGTTGATATCCAAAAGTATATACCCATTTTAGCTTATTAAACCAGTCTAAACTTATCATTAAAGCCTTTTATAGATACTACGGGATATAGGAAAAAACACATAAAAAAACTTATAGGACTTGTAAAACTTGACAAATAGTATTTTTATATGGTACAGTCAAATTATCATGTTTTCCGCAAAGTTATTTGGGATTAAAAAAGAAAAAAGGGTAAAAAGCAGTAGAGTTGATGTGATTAATGAACAAGTAAAAAAGGTTTTAGCAAACTCCGATCAAAAGATAATTTTGATGGTACGGGGTTAAAAAGAGATTCCTTGGAAGCAGACGGACCAAGGAGTCTCTTTTTTGAACATTAAAAAATAAGGAAGAAGTAGTAGAAAGGGATAAAAAGTAAAGTATTTAGGTATTCCCTGGGTCAATTATTTATTATATTTCGGCTCTGCCGATAAAATGATTTTGACCCGTTGAATTGTCATTTAGACAATTCAACCCCCAAAAAAAGAGCATTACTACCGCAGACGGACTCGAATAGCAATGCTCTTTTGATAAGTTTAGAAAACAATTTCAAGAGCAGATAGAAATTGTCTTCTAAAATTAGAATAGATTAAAATTGAGGGGGTTGTCAATACCCCAAATTAGGTTCGATTTTAAAAAATTGGACAACATTTGCCCTCAAAATTAGGGGTTTGGAAAGTTAATTATGGTGGGTAGTATCGGGGGTTTGTCTAGGGCAGGGACAAGCTCCCGATAGTGGCCATCAATTCTTACAAAATACTTACTGCGTTGACAAAAATGCGAACCCATAGTAAAATTGACCCAAATTTGATAAAACTATGAAGTCTTATACAAAATATTTATTAATCTTATCTTCCTTATTACTTTTATTATTAATAGTTTCAATTAGTACTGGGTTAGTTCTTGCTCAGCAAGGTCCAGGAGTTCCACCACCTCAAGGTCCAGGTGTGCCTCCTCCGCAAGGTCCTGGGGTTCCACCACCTAGTCAGCCTGGACAACCAAGTCCAGGTGGTCCAGAAGGACCTCAGGGACCAAGTGGCCCTCAAGGCCCAACAGGTCCCCAAGGACCAGAAGGCCCAACAGGACCTCCAGGAGTTGGACAGCCAGGCCCAGCAGGAGCACCAGGAATACAAGGCCCACCAGGGCCTCCAGGCCCAGTGGTTCCTCCAGCACCACAAATTCAAAATACTGAGGTTAGAACCAGCAATAGCAATTCTAATAGCAATAGCAATTCTAATACCTCCACTAGCTCTTCAAGCTCTGTTGCCACAGGTGGAAATGCAGTAGCTTATGGTGGAGCAGGGGGATCTGCTAATGTTTCCATCTCAGGAGTTGGTGGCAGTTCAGCTGCTCAGGCTCAGCCTGCTGTAGTTTATACTCAGGCCCAGCCAAGGGTAGTGGCAGTAGCAGGAGCAAGTTATCAGCAGGTTCAGGCATTGCCTAAAACAGGCTTGCCAGCTTTGGCTTGGCTAGGTCTGGGCATTATTCCTATAGGATTGAAATTAAAAAAATTTAATGGTAGTATTGCAACAGAAGAATCCGCCCACTATTTCTTTGAAGATAGGGAATTTAAAAAGCTTTAAAAATCCCTGTACAATTATGAAACAACTTCTTAAACACTTAGCTTTCTGGAGAAAATTTAGCAGATTCTTATTAGTAGGATTTTCCTGCCTAATTTTGCTTTATTTTTTTCAATCTGAAGAAGCTGTTCTTTCTGCTCAAACAGCTTGTGAAGTAGGAGCTGTAACTATTACCAATCCTAGCAGTGGAGCGCAACTTCCAGCCAATACTTCCAGTACTAACTTAACTTGGACAGCAGCCTCTGGTGCCACTCATTATGATGTGTCAGTTTTTGGGGATCCCCAATTCTATCAAAGAGTTGCAGGTGGTACTAGTGTACCTGTGCCCTTAAAGAATGGAAAAAGTTACAGAGCATCTATCAGGCCCTATAATTTAAGCACAGGCTGTAATACCAGCGGAGGGCTTTATGAATCTACTTTTTCAGTAGGAGGAACACCACCTAGTACAGGTGGCGGTAGTGGTACTTGTTCTAATCAACCAGTATTGTGCCAAGGGGAAAGTAATGATGAGGGTGATGATGGGAGTTATTGGTCTTATCCTGATCCTAATAACAATTGTATAGTTCCTGCTTGTTCAGGACAAGGTGGTAGCAGCACTGGCCAGTTTTCCTGTAATATCAGGCAAGAACCTTTATATGCCCAGGGTTCAGTTAACTTTAGGTATAGATTAGTAGCAGAAAGCTTTTCTGCTTATGCCATATCTACTTATGAGTGGGATCTATATAATAATGGTTCTATTGATAGTAGGCAGCCAACTTATGAATATGACTTTCCTAATGGCACTAATACCTCAGTTAGGCTTCGATTAATTGATAATCAGGGAAGAACAGGCTCTTGTTTTACCAATGTTAATCCACCAGGCAGCTGTACTCTAGATAGAATTAGTTGCCCAGATGGTTCAACAGTGGGCAGAAATCCCAACAATAGTTGCCAATTTTATGCTTGTCCCAGCATTAACCAATGCCGTTCCATGAGTTGTTCAGCTCCATCTGGATGTTACTATACCAATCCACAATTAAGCTATAGCTGTGATCCAAGTGCACAGCTTTGTGGCAGCTTAATCTGTCCTCCTGTTATACCTCCCAACATCCCTTCTTTTCCAAACATGCCTATAGGGGATCTGCAACAAACTATTGTGGATATAGTTAATGAAAATATAAATAGAAATACTAATACCAATACTTCAAACAGCACTTCATCTTCTTCTGCTACAGGTGGTTATTCTTATGCTGGCGGGGGCAGTGCTGGTTCAGCTACTGTTGATATTAAGTGGTAATTTAAGGAGGTTGACAATTTATTCAACCCATAGTATAATATTCAAGATAAATTTATGAACTTGATTCCACGTCTCTGGAAGAAATTCGCACGACTTATATTGTTAGGCTTTTCTGCTGGAATACTTCTAGCAATCTCTGCTCAACCAATAAATTTACAGTCTGCTTGGGCAGATGAAGATGATAGTGAACAAGCACCTTCCAACTCCCAATGTATTTTAGGCGGACCAAATCAAGCTGTTTATCCTGGACCTACAGGTTCATCCCAATGGTGTGCTTGTGCAGCTTCAAACAATGATGAAGGTTCTTTAATGAGGGAGAGATGCCCACAAGCTCCAAGAGATGCTGACAGGCCATCCAGAATTGCCAGAACTTGTGATGCTTTAGCAACTGATAATGCTGTTTGTGGCCAAAGAGCTTATGATAGTTGTACTAGAAGATATGATGGCAATAGAGCTTATTATGACTGTTATGCTTCTGAGAATGGTCAGTGTCAAGGAATAATCAGATGTGCAGTTGAAGATAAATCAGATAATGGAGGAGATGATGGAGATGCAGATGGTGGAGTAACTGCTAACGCTGTTGTTGATTGTCCAGAGGGCACTGTTCCTACTCAAGTTAGCACTCAAAACACTATTGTTTGTGTAGCTAATGCTAATAGTAACAGCAACAGCAGTAACAATACCTCAACCAGCACCTCCCAAGCTGCTGCTGCAGGAGGTTCAGCTGTAGCCTATGGTGGAGCAGGCGGTTCAGCTAATGTGACTATTAATGGTTTACAGCAAAGAAACCCAGCAAGAGTAGTTTATGCCTCAAATGCCAATGTGGGAGTAGGCACTAGTGCAGGCTATAGAATAGTCTATACTGCAAATGGACAAAATTATGCTGGAGTTAAAGAGTTGCCAAGAACAGGCTTGCCTGCTTTAGTTTGGGTCTCTTTAGCCTTTCTGCCTGCAGGCATTAGAATGAGAAGATTTGCTAATGTTAAAGAAGATTTTGCTGGCCATCCAACTTTCCTTTGGGAAAGAAGGGAATTTAGCAGATCTTGACAAGTGCAAGAGAGTATGGTTTACTAAAAGTGGTAAACTTCGAATTAATCTCAAATCTTAGATCTCAAAACTTAAAACTACATGTTAAATCTCAAAACTTTAAACATTTAAGATTTTAGATGCAGATTTGCGATTTGACATTTGAGTTTTAACATTCCATTATGCCAAGAGTAATTAAATCATTTAAACCCGCTTCGCCCGCCTTTGGCGAGGCTTCGCCTACTCAGCGAGGCGAGCCAAAAGAAGAGCCCTCAGCTGATGAGTTAGTGGGGGATACTCCACCTGCCATTGCGACCCCGGATTTGATCCGGGGGAAACAATCTAGTGAGGATGAAAACCAAACCCAGGGCAATTATGGCTATAGACCTCGTTATGGTAATGGTGGGTACCAAAACGGTGATCGATATTCCAATTCTGACCGTGATGTGCCCACGGAAGAAGTTTCTGGAGTGTTAGATATCATGGCTGAAGGCCATGGTTTCCTGCGCCCCAAATATACCCCTTCTAATGAAGATGTTTATATATCTGCTTCTCAAATCAGAAGATTTCAACTTAGGTCTGGAGATTTTGTGGAAGGGGCAGCCAGGCCTCCTAAAGAAACTGAAAGATATTTTGGTCTTTTGCAAGTAAACAAAATTAACGGAGAGAGTGCAGATAATTTGGTAGATGCAACTGGCAGGGCTAAGAAAAGGCCTCATTTTGAAGACCTTACAGCTATTTATCCTAATAAACATTTAAAATTAGAAACAGGCAAAATGCCCCTGAGCCAGCGGGTGATAGATTTAGTGGCTCCAATTGGTTTTGGCCAGCGGGGCTTGATTGTTTCTCCTCCCAAAGCTGGAAAAACCAGCATCCTTAAGGATTTAGCCACAGGAATTACCAGGAATCACCCAGAAGTAATCTTGATGGCTGTTTTGGTAGGTGAGAGGCCTGAAGAGGTGACAGATTTGTCCCGTTCTATTAAGGGGGATGTCATCTCTTCCAACTTTGATGAGCCAGCTGAAGCTCAAACAGCTGCAGCAGAGGTGGCACTGGAGAGAGCCAAAAGACTGGTGGAGATGGGTAAAGACGTCGTGATCTTGTTAGACTCAATTACTCGTTTGGGTAGGGCTTATAATTTGTCAGTACCACCCTCTGGAAGAACTTTAAGCGGTGGTTTTGATCCAGTAGCACTGTATCCTCCCAAACACTTTTTTGGGGCTGCCAGAAATTGTGAAGAAGGCGGATCTTTAACCATTATTGGCACAGCTTTGGTGGATACAGGATCCAGGATGGATGATTTGATTTATGAGGAATTTAAGGGTACTGGCAATATGGAGCTTCATTTAGATAGGCAGCTGGCAGAAAGAAGAACTTTCCCAGCTATCAATATAGAAGCCTCAGGCACCAGGCAAGAACAGCTGCTTTTTAAAGAAGAGATTTACAGGCAAATTGTAATTATGAGAAGGATGATTAGCATCTTAGGAGAAAATGAAAGAACAGAAATATTTTTAGACAGGCTTTCTAAAACAGAATCTAATGCAGACTTTTTAGGCAGCTTAAAAGATGTGAAATAATTTGCTTTCATCTGTTAAAATATATCTTTAAAAATGAATTCCCTAGCAGACGACATTCGGGCTTTATCCCGTGCCCTAATCTGGTATTCTAAACGCAAAATAAAATACTTTGCCCACAAGTTTGAAGAATTAAAAAATTTTTGGGTAGAAGTTTTAATGAGTGGGCGCGGTATCCATCAAAAAAGATTCTGGCACACTTCTATGATTGCCCTGGGATTGGCTGGAATCCTCACCTCAGGTATTTTTGGAGGGGGCAGCATTATTTCTTCCTCATATCCTGGTGTTGGCGGGCCTGATCCCAGGTTTATCTCTGCTTTTGAACCACATCCAGCAGGAATAGTGTTAGAAGGATTTGGTGATACTCAAACTATAATTTCCCAAAAGCCCAGATCAGAGATTGAAGATTATACAGTCAAAGATGGTGATACGCTTTCATCTATTGCCAAAGATAAAGGAGTATCTATTGAAACTATCAGATGGGCTAATAATTTAACATCAGATGCTATCAAACCAGATCAAACCTTAAAGATCTTGCCAGTAACCGGGGTTTCACATACAGTTAAAAGTGGTGAAACATTAGAATCAGTGGCCAAAAAGTATTCTGCAGAAGCCCAGGCCATAATGGATTTTCCTTTTAATGATGTGCCTGATGATTTTAAGTTGAGAGTGGGGCAGCTTTTAATTGTGCCTGATGGATCACCTCCTGAGGCAGCTGCTCCTAAAGTAAGAGCTCAACCACAATATCTTACTAAAGGTCCTGCTTCTCCTGCTTTTGACGCACCATTTGGTGCATCATTTATCTGGCCGGCAGGAGGAAGCATTACCCAATACTATGCCTGGTACCACCCAGGGGTGGATATAGCCAACAGAGCTGCTCCAGGAATAGCTGCCTCAGATGGAGGGACTGTGGTGGTAGCAGGATGGCCAGATGGGTATGGATATGGAAACAGAGTAGTGATAGACCATGGAAATGGTTACAGGTCTTTGTATGCCCATTTATCTAATATCTATGTATCAGTTGGAGAAAAGGTTTCCAGAGGGCAGCTGGTGGGCCAGATGGGATCAACAGGCAGATCAACAGGAACTCACCTTCATTTAGAGATTCATTACAAAGGAATTCCAGTTAATCCATTAGCAATATTAAAATAAGGGCCCTTGGTCTACCGGTATGACGGATCCATGGCATGGATTTAGAAGGAGTTCGATTCTCCTAGGGTCCACTTCGACTCACTTAGTTCACTCAGTGCTATAGCACACTTTCGATTCGCTTGGTGATCTAGTTATACACAATGGACATTCCTATTTTATTATGCTAATTATATGTAATATGAAAATGAAATATCTAAAACTTGCTCCATTACTTCTGCCCATATTTGCCTTCTTTCTTTATCTAGTCACTGCTGCTCCTTTTATGCTCTGGCTGGATGCAGGCAGGTTTGTTTCAGCCATTGTAACCTTAGGTGTTGCTAATCCTCCGGAACCCTTATATGTGCTTTTAGCTCACCCTTTTACTTATTTACCAATTGGTTCAACTATTTTTAAAATCCAAATTTTTTCTGCCTTAACTGCCGTACTCGCTCTACTGGTGCTTTATAAGCTGATGCTTGTTTTTTTGGGAGATCTGCTTAAGCCGTTTAAGGATCTTAAATTACTTATGTTAATCGGGCTTTTCAGTATGGCTATGCTGGCTTTTTCTTATCAGTTTTGGTCACAGGCTCAAAATATAGAAAATTTTATCCTGGTGGTATTAATAGAAGTAGTAGTTTTATACCTAATTTTAGCAGCCCAAAGCAAAAAGAGCTTATTTGTCAATCTGACTATAATCTCTGCTTTGATGGGGTTATCAACAGGCACCAACCCTGTAATTGCCTCAATTGTCCCATCACTGCTTTGGGTAATGTGGAACAAACGCAAACTTTTAACTATTCCCGGATTTGTGGTTTGGATAATAGTAGGTATTGTAGCCATAGTTGCAATCCATCTGTATATCCCTATTAGGGCAGGAGCCTCACCTTTTTTAAATTACTGGAATGCCACTACTTTAGAGGGGGTATGGAGTGTCTCAACCGGGGCCGGGTTAAATGTCTTTGTGCCGGAGTTGGGCAGGATCAATGGTTTTACCGGCTCACCGGAGATCTTTTTCAAAAGCACCTGGCATTTCATTGAAATGTTTTTTATTAAATTTACCCCGCTTTTGGTTCCCTTTATACTGGCAGGGGGGTATTTTTTATGGAGAAAAAGTAAATACTATTTTATTTTCTGGGGGTTAATAATTTTAACCAATTGGATTTTTTCAGGACTATATTTTTCAGGAAACCAGGAGTCTTGGTTTTTGGTATCTGATGTAGCTTTTGTGGTTTTGGGAGGGTTAGGGGGTTACTATCTGGTAACTGAAGGAATAGAAGCCTTATTTGTCAGGGTTAAATATAATGGTTATAAGAATTATAAACGTTATAACAGTTATATTTTTATTGTTGTTTTAGTGCCTTTTTTGGTCTGGTCACCTTTTTTATGGAGAAGAGATTGGGTGTTAACAGAGGATTATATTAATAACCTCTACCGTCCTATGGAAGGACAAAAAGCCATTATTTTTGGCAGCTCAGATTTGTATGATTCAGTTTCCTTTTTGGTGCATGATGTTAAAGACCTAGCTACTTATAAACCAAATGTTATTCCTATAACTGATAACCTTTTATATATTTTGAGCTGGTATAGGGAACACCTTAAAAAAGTAACAGATTTAAAAATCCCGGATGATAAAGGGCTAAAATATGACTCGGCAGCCGAGTACAGCCAGTTTATTAATGAATTTTTTGAACAAAATATATCAAACTATAAAATTTACGTCACAATTCCTGCTATGAGAAATAATTTTCTGCAGGCTTATAAGGGCCAGAACTTGGGGCCATCTTTGCGGATTGATGAAACTAAATTTAAGCTAATCCCCCAGGGGATGCTTCTGGAAGTTGCGCCAAAAGAGTCAACTTCCTCATCCAATTTGGCATTTTTTGATTATAAATTTTCCGACAAAAATTTTCCCAAGAAAAAGCCTTTTATGTTGGAGCAAACTTATAAAACAGAGTTAACAGGAGTGTTAAATGAATATGCTTATTCCTTGGAAGGAATGGGGGATTCACTGCTTCAGCAGGGTAATGCACAGGATGCTTTCCCTTTTTACCAGAAAGCCTATGATTTTAATCCTAAAAATGCAGAAGTTGTCTCAAGATTGGGCAATTATTACGGCACTATCGGGGACCATAAAAAAGCAGCGGAGTATTTTGAAAAAGCCTTAAAAATCGAGCCTAATAATATCGGCTTACTTTTTAATTCTGCCATAGCTTATGAAAATACAGGAAGAAGCGATAAGGCTATAAAAAATTATAACAGGGTGATACAGCTTTCCAAAGGCCAAAATGACCAGATTACCCAGCTTGCCCAAACCAGGCTTAGTGCTATTAAAACAGCTACACCATCTGCTGCCCTAAACACCTCGAAGGTGGGCTCTGACTCCTTCGAGGTGGATAAACCAGCAAATATCCAGCAGCAGCTTTTGACTCCGCCCCAGCCCCAACAAACAGGGATCTATCAGGATAAGGATTTTAATTTGCAGTTTCTTATACCTCAAGATTTTAAATTAAGCAAAGAAAAAGGTTTCCTAAATCTCTCCAATAATTTAAAGGGTAAAGAGGAGCTTACCTTTTCCTTTTATTCAAGGAGCATGGGTGCAACGGAAAAACTAGATTCAATGGGGGAGAAATTACCATTTGTGCTTGAAGGGCCTGTTTTAATTACCCAGCCTGTTACTATTCCGGGATTTGAAGCAGTTGGTAAAACTCATGGATCTGGGGAGCATTTAACATTCTTACTGCTTTTGAAAAAAGGGGATATTGGCATAGCTGTTAAAATTTATCCAGGGGATTCTTCTAAAACAGAGGAATTTAATCAGATATTGGGAAGCATAAATACTCTTAAATGAAATGGTTTTTTTGGACACTGCCCATATTACTTTTTGTAGCCCAGCTTCTTTTTACTTTAAATTCCCAAAATCAAATTCGTTATGAGGATGCAGGAGAATCAATCAGAGATGTGTTTTGGCTGCAAAAAGGTTTGGTTTATGACGGGGTATCAACCAATGTTGGGTGGTATGGAACTTTATTAATCTTATATAACCTGATAGGTTTTGATATATTTAGCGCTAAATTTTATAGATTATTTTTACACTTTTTTGCATTAATTAGCCTGGCAGTACTGCTTAAAAAATATTTAGGGGAGGCGCGGGCTATAGTTCCGCTTTTAGTAATAGGTCTTTCTCCAACTTGGCTTTATTTAGAAATACTTCAAACCCCAATCGGGATAGACTTTTCCTATATTTTAATCAGTCTCTTTTTTATCATCAGGGGGCCAGTATTTTTAGGTTGGATTATCGTCATGATTGCCTGGATGTCTTATCCAACCTTTATCTTTTACTTACCAGCACTGGTTTTTCTTCACCTCCGATTTTTTCACTTCCGAGGTGTAGCTGCAATTTTTCACCTCGGAAGTGTTTTATCATTTTTAACGCCACTTGTTCTGGCATTTCTTTTTATCAAAAACCGTTCCCTGCTTATTTTTGATCCGCAGCTGGGCAGTGGAATATTCAGAGGAGCGGGATCTTTGCAACTGAATAGTGATAACTTTTCTGCAAGTTTAGCTGGGGTATTCCAAGATTTATTTTTGAATGCTAACAGTTATGTCTTTGAACTGAAAAGTGTTGAATTTTCTCTTGTTTTTCCAATTCTTAGCGTATGTACAATATTTGGAGTAATATTTTACGCTTTGAAAAAAGACAGATCACGAGTTTTTCCAATACTTATCCTTTTGGGAACCTTACTATTAGGTTTAATCTTGCCTAGTTTAACTTTTGACCCTAGCGGTCAACCAGGTATAAGAAGAGCAACAATTGTTTTATCCTCCATTTATGGATTATTTGTTCTGAGTTGGTATTTCGTAGCAAATTTCAAACCTTTTAACACCCGGACAAGACAAGTTCTTTTTGCAATCCTAGGATTACTTTTATTACACCATTTAATAGTTTATCCAATCAATTTAATAGGTTTGAAAGAGGAGAGCCGGTATAAAGAGATTCTTTGGTTAAATGCAGGAGGGGATCCGCGTCAGGCATTAAAAGATCTGGTGCTCGAAGTTCAAAATAGGGGTCTAGATTTGGAATGTAAAGATAGCAGTGGTAATCTCCTACCTTGCCGTTACAGTGAGGTTTATGCGGCAGTTGCAGGATCCTGTGAGTGGAATCATCTTTCCTGTTACCCGATAAAAGGTTGGGATCTGGCAACAGATAAGTTTATCCTCTTAGATGTTAATCTTTGGAAAGATTATTACTTTGAACATTAGTTTTCACTTCTCCTCATAGTATTCTTTATTTTCATTAATTGACCAGACATTTAAATTATCAGAGCTATTTATGATACTTCTTGCAACATAAAAACCTGTTAAAATCGAATGATCCTGATTGTTATATCTGAATAAGCCACCCCTGCCGCATAAATACAAATTTTTAAAACTTTGAGCAAACAACTTACTTATTTTAAGCGGTTTTTGGTAATCAAAATTATAAACAGGATAAGCATTTTTGACTTTGTAAACAAATCCGTCTAAAATATCTTTTTCTTGAACTAATCCTGTCTGGACGATCTCTTTTTTTGCCAAATTTAATAATTGTAGATTACTCATATTCCACAGCTCATCACCTTCCGTACAAAAGTATTCCATTCCAATGGGGGTGTGATGGGATTTAGACTTAACCATATACGGGCTCCAGTTTCTAAAATTTTGAATTCTGCCTACTTTAACTGACGGATCATGAATATAGATCCATTGGTCAGGGAAGGGGTTTTTTGCCACAACTAAATTGACAGCAATAAAGTTTCTGAATTTAAGATTCTGAACCAATCTTTTAGTATTTTTCGGAGGCCTAAGATATAAGATTAATTTATCTAAAGGCATGGTTGATACAATAATATCAGCCCGTCTTTCAAACAATCTATTTTTTCTTTTGATATCTCTTATTTTGACTGATTTAATGCTATTGCTTCCTCTTTTAAACCCCTCTACAAATTGTTCTAAGTGAATATTTACTCCATGCGCGGTAAGTTCTTTTTTTATTTTTTCATACAACATACTGGGACCAAGTTTAGGATAATAAAACTCTTTGATGATAGTTTTTGAGCCGGGATTAATCTTAAATACTGCGTTAATTATTGCTCTAAGTAAATTAAAATTTTCAATTCTTTGAGAGGCCCAATCTGCAGACAGTTTGGAGGTAGGTATACCCCAGACTTTTTCTGTGTAACTTTTAAAAAATATCTTAAAAAGCTGATCGCCAAACCTATTCGATACCCATTCATTAAGTGAGGTTTCGTTTTTATATTTATTGAATTGGCGGATGAGCCAACTAAAAAATATATGGCTACTGCGAATTATGCCTAAATTTGCCAAGGCATTACTTGCAGAAAGAGGATAATTATAATATTTCCCCCCATAATAAATTCTGGATAAACGATTTCTTTTTAGCATCTCTTTTCCCAGATACTTTTTATAAAAAGTATCTATCTCGGGATATTTGGTATAAAACCTGTGTCCTCCAACATCAAATCTAAATCTTTTAAAAAGTAGGGTTTTAGATAATCCTCCTACCCGAGCTTCAGTTTCAAATATATCTATTTGATATTTATTAGGAGCTTTTTGTATTAGCTCGTATGCAGCAGCAAGTCCTGCAGGACCTGCTCCGATAATAATGACTTTTTTCTTTGCCATATAATTCTATCAGGAGTAATAATGTGTCAGATTGTAAACCTAAAGCTTTAAAACCGCAATGATATCTTGTTTTTACTCTAATCCATACTTAAACTATGGGAGATGAAAACTGTTGATCTTAATAAACTATATTGGTTGATTCCGATAGCTCTTTTTTTGCTTCAAACTGTCTTTACTTTTCATTCTCTTGGGCAAATCAGATATGAGGAATTAAATGAATCTATTTTAACTACTTTGTTTTTTGATGAGCGGATGGTCAGAAATGGGGTACATACCAGTATTGGTTGGTATAGTTTACTTCTGATTACTTTTAAGCTGTTTGGCTTTAGTCTGCAAACAGTTAAGGTGGTACGCCTGGTGTTTTACCTGGTCAGTTTAGTCTGTCTGGCAATTTTGCTTAAGAAATTATTCCCCACTTGGAAAGCAATCTTGATTTTACTAATTGTGGGTCTTTCTCCCTCACTGCTATTTTTTAATACTCTGGCTTTAAGTCATGGCTTTGACCTGTTAATTTTGCCAATTGTATTGTTACTTCTATACCTTCTTGACTTTAGAAAGCAGAAAACAGCCCTTATGATTAGTTTTGCAATATTTGCCCTTAGTATTTTTGCCTCCATGGTTTATCCTTCTTTTATGCTTTACCTGCCAAGCTTAGTGATATTTTATCTTTGGAAGCTAAAAGCTTATTACCAAATGTCATCGCGAGCCCCGAAGGGGCGTGGCGATCTTGATTATGATTCAATAAAGATTGCCACGTCAGTCGCTTCGCTCCTTCCTCGCAATGACAAGAAGGGGTTCATGGGTAAAGTCTGGCTGCATTTAGCTGTTTCTGCTGTGGCTTTTTTGCTGCCCTTAATCTTAGGATTTTTGTATGTACAAAACAGATCAATTTTGATTGTAGACAGGGAATGGGGTAATGCAGGAATATTCAGAAGCTTTGGACTAAATAGTCTAAACATTTCTGCGGAAAACTTTGCCACAGGCTGGATTGAACTGCTAAGGGATTTATTTGTTGACTCCACCTCCTCTTACCATTTTGAGCCCAATAAAGTGGAATTTTCAGATGTTTATCCTCTGTTTGGGTTAATTTTACTCACTTTTACTTTATGGCAGTTTTGGCCTCAAATTAAAGATAAATGGCTTTTTGTAGGACTGCCTGTCTTAGAGATTATTATCAGTTTGGCAGTAATTAGTATCTCTACCGGAGGGGTGAGACGGGCTACACCCCTTTTAGTATCAATCTATTTTTTAATGGCTGTAGTGGTCTATTTTATTGGGAGAGTAAAGGGCAAAAAGTTTTGGGTACAGTTAGTAGGCTATTTTGCAGTATTTTTAATTTTGGGTCATCATCTGATAGCTTATCCTATTAATTTATCTCATATAAAAGATCCCAGCCGTTTTAAAATTGAAGCCTGGTCAGAGGATGGTGAAACACCTCAACAGATGATAGATAGATTAGCTGATGTTGCCAAAAAGCAAGATCTGTATTTTGACTGCAGACAACTGGGGCCAGGTTCTCAATGCTGGTATGACTTGATTTATGCTGCAGTTGAAAGCTCCTGTAGATTTAATCATCTTAATTGTCATAAAATTTATGGCTATAGTTTTAGGGAAAATAGGTTTAAAGAGATAACAGTTGAAGAGTTGGGTAGGGTGGAGAGATTAGGTAATGTTGGTGAAGTAGGCTATTTTTAACTTTGTTATGAAGAAGTATTTTTACTTTCTAATACCAATAATTGCTTTTTTGCCACAACTGATAATGAGCTTAAACTCATTTAACCAGATGAGGTTTGAGGAGTTTTATGAGGCTGTGGCAGGGCCCTTTTGGTTTGCACAGCGACAAATAATTAGTGGCCTGCATGTTAATGTGGGATGGTACGGATTCTTGGTGGTAGTTTACAACATCTTTGGTTTCTCTCTTCATACCGGCAAGATTATCTATTTAGTAATGGCCTTTTTTTCCAATTTTGCCCTTTTTTATTTATTAAGACGGTTTTTTAAAGTTTGGATGGCTACTTTGATTTTGTTGACCATCACTTTGTCTCCCACTTATCTTTATATGAATGCCCTTAATTTACATTGGGCATTAACTTTTCATATCTTGATTGTGATTTTATTGCTGCTTCATTTTTTAGATTTCAAGAAAAAGAAATTGAGCTTGATAATTACAGGTGGCATTTTCTTTTTAATGATGTGGGGCTGGCTTGCTTACCAGGCTTTTGTCTTTTATATACCAAGCTTAATGATTTTTTATTGGTGGAAATATAGGTCTCACCTCGGGGGAGTCAAAGCCCACCCCCGAGGTGTCAGGTTGGCAGTTGTAGCAGCTACGGCATTTTTATTACCACTTATTATGCTATTTGCCTATGTGGACAATAGGCATATTTTAATTGCTGATACAGAAGCGGGTGGGGGGCTTTTTAGGGGAGGAGGGCAGTTTGAGTTTTCTGAAAATGTTTTTTCTCAAGCCTGGACAGATTTGATATCAGATTTTTTTGTCAAAGGAGTATCTCATCATTATGAGGTAGCGCAAGCTGAATTTTCCTTAATTTTTCCTATTCTGACTTTGGTTCTTATAGCGTATACCTTATTCATTATATTCTCGACCGCGAAGATAATGAAAAAATTAATCCTTTTGAGCCTGCTGGTGATAGTGTTTGATATATTTGTCTTTAGTACCACCTCTGATTTGGGGTTACCCGGGATGAAAAGGTTAACCCCAATGCTGGTATCAATCTACTTTTTATGGGTGATAAGTTTATACTACCTAGGAAGATTGCCACGCCCCTTCGGGGCTCGCAATGACAAAGGGAGGTTAATAGGGGTAGTTATATTAAGTTTGCTGACTATCCATCATCTGATTGTTTATCCCATTAATCTAGCTTATATTAAAGAGCCATCTCCTTTTAAGGTAGCTGATTGGTTTGATGAAGAAAATCCCCAGAAAACTGTTGATGAATATGTAAAAATTGCCCAAAAACAGGATTTATTACTTGATTGTAGGCCAATAATAGAAAAATTCGGAGATTGCAGTTATGATTTTATCTATCCGGCAGTTTCTGGATCATGCCAATGGGGTCATCTTTCCTGCCATCAAATAATGAAAAATAAATATGTTTACTAAAAAAATTAAGCCTCATCTTCTAGTAATAGTTTTGGCAGTTATCTCAACAGCCATCCTTACCTGGCCTCTTTTGCCCAATATCACCAGCTATTACACGGATCAGGGGGATTATCCATTAGCAGGGTCAGTGCTCTGGTACAATGCTGATTCAATTAAAACAGGTAGGATTTTTACTCCAAAGGAGTATTGGCATGGATATCAGTTTTATCCCCAGCCTTTATCCTTTGTTTTTGTTAACAACTCATTTATACCATCTTTGATCTTTGCCCCAATTTATTGGATCAGTGGCAATCTGCCATTTTCTGTTAACAGCTATAGTATGCTGGCTTTAATTTTAAGCTTTGTGTCTGCTTTTTATACAATCAGATATTTTCTTTCTTCGTCATTGCGAGCGCCAGCGAAGCAATCTGGCTCTAGTAATGAGATTGCCACGTCCTCGCCTTCGGCTCGTCCTCGCAATGACAGAGTGGTCTTCTGGGCTTCGATAGTTGGAGCATTTATTTTTACTTTTAACCCTGTAACTTTGGTGAGATTTCCACATCATCTGGATATTATGGGTAAGTACTTTTTACCTTTGGTATTCTTGTTTGCCTACAAATTTTTGGAAATGCCCAGCCTCAAAAGGTCTCTCCTTTTGTGGCTATTTTTTACCCTGAATGCTTTGACAGTTAATTATTACCAAATTTTTTCTATTGTGATACTGCCAATGATGACTGTACCATTTTTGGTAAGCCATCTTAGAAAGAGAGATTGGGGATATTTGCTCAAATTGGGAAAATTTGGGTTAATAGGACTTCTTTTTTTGCCCGTCCTTTTATATTTTAATTTTCCTTATTTCCAGCTCAACCAAAAGGAAGGGGCTGGGCATAGGGTAGAGGAAACTGAATTTTTCTCAGCCAGGTTTTTAGATTTTATCGGTACAAGCGAGAATAGTTTGTTATATGGTAGTTTAATGAAATCAATTTTTCCCAGCCGTGAGCCAAAAGATGACAGGGGCATTTTAAATTACGAGGAGCACTCTTTGTTTCTAAATATACTGCCTTTAATTTTATTTATCGTAGGGTGGAAGGCATTTGCCAAGCAAAATTTAAACCATGCCTATTTCTATATCATGGCTGTGGTAAGTTTTCTCTTTCTCTTCGGATATGCTTTCCCGCCGTTTAAGTGGCTTTATAACTTAGTGCCGATCATGCAGGGTATCCGTTCTCCCACCAGGTTTGAGTTTTTGTTTTATATACCGTTTGCTCTAATTTGCGCCTTTGGGGTAAAAAGGGTATTGGAGAAAAGGGGGATCCTTCGACTACGCTCAGGACAGGTATGGGTAATAGGGATGATAGGGTTGATTCTATTACTAGAAAATTTTTATATCAGGGATTTTAGTGAAAGATCCCAATTTTTACAGCAAGCAAAACAGGCAGAGGGTCTGGATTTAAAAGGCAAAATAACCTTGCATCTGCCTATCTATACAACTGAAGATGCAGATGAATTTGGTAAAAATTCAGCCTATCTTAATTGGGTTACCCAAACAGGGGAGAGGATTATTAATGGAAATACAGCTTATCTGCCTCCTGATCAGCTGGAACTTTTGCATACTATCAAACAAAATTTTGATGAAAACTCCCTCAAGAGGTTGATACTCTTGGGAGCAGATTATGTGATAGTCCACAAAAATGACAGTTTTGAGGTGATTGATTTATCTAAATATAAATTTGAGGCAAAAATTTGTATCCTGGAGCGGGATTTTGATATTGAGCTTGCTCAAGTTTCAGATTTGGATTCAAAAATTTCTTATGCGCTTGTTTTAAAAAATAAGTCTGACTGTTATCTTCCCAGTTTACTTGAGGAAAGGTATAGAAAAATAGAAGTTAGGGTGGAGGGGAAAATAAAGCAGGCATATTTCAGGTTACCTATTTTAGTGGGGCCAGGGGAACAATTAATGTTAAGTGAGGTTAACAGGGAACTGCAAATAAAATGAAATACTTTAAAAGGTATCTTGAAGTAGCACCTTTATCTTTGGCTATCTGGAGGTCTTTGGAGGCCCAGGCAATTTCAACAGTCAAATTAAAAAGACCGGTTTTAGATATTGGCTGTGGTTTTGGTGAGTTTGGAGGAGTCTTTTTTGATAGCTTTATAGAGGTAGGGGTTGATATTTCAAAATCAGATATTGCTTTGGCTGCCCAGCAAAAAAAATATAAAAAGCTTACCCTGGCAGATGCCAGAAACTTACCCTTTAAAGAGAATAGTTTTAATACAGTGATTAGTATTAGCTCCCTGGAGCATATCAAAGGGGTGGAAGAAGTTTTTAAAGAGTCCTACAGAGTCTTAAAACCGGGTGGAACTTTGATTTTTACTGTTCATACCCTGGAGTTAAACAGACTCCTTTTCCTCCCCCTTAAAAGGGATTTTTTTATAAAGATTTATCACAAAATTTTTAAGCATGAGATAAATCAAACCAAAGAGGATTGGATAAAGATGGTTAAAAAGATGGGATTTGAGGTGGTTGAAGTTAGGGGGACAATCTCAAAGTTGCAGTTGATGATTTTTCAATTTGCCCTACCTTTTGGAATTCATTCACAAATTTTTAGGAAGCTGTTTAAAAAAAGGATGTTGTTTACCCATCCTATAAGAGCCAGGATTCTCTATAAGTTATTTAAGTGGGTAGTTGACTCATCAGGGGCAACTGACGCTAATATAATGATAGTAGCTAAAAAATAAAGTGTCATTCCGAGGAATCGGACTGAACGAAGTGAGGGAGATCGCTTGCAAAAATGCGATTGAGCATTTTTGACAAGGGCTCGAAGCGACGTGGGAATCTTTAATAAAAAGCAGAAAGTTGATGTAGAATAATAGGAATGCCAACGTATAAGTTATTATCAATAGATGAGAGCGGAAAGGCTTCATATGACCACAAATCTGAACTATTTGTCTTATCCGGTATTGTGATTCCCGAAAAATTTAAACCAAAGCTTGATAAATTGACCCGAAAACTCAAGAGGAAATATTTCAAGAATGAAGAGATTGTGTTTCATAGCCGAGATATGCACAGAAAGAAGGGTCCCTTTGCTCTATTACAAGATCCCAAAAAAGAACTAGCCTTTTGGTCAGAATATACAGCAAGCGTTGATGATCCTGAGATAAGCATGATGTTTATCATTGTTGATAAGCAAAAAGCGAGACATAAGGGTTGGAATCAAAAGGCAATACTAAAAAGAGCATATCTAAAAATGCTTGAAGAATTTGCCAATAAACAGCTAAAGTTAGGAGTAAATGGTAAAATTATTGTTGAATCTGATCCCTCCCAAGATTTCTATTTGATTGAGGCGCATAATCATATACAAGGCATGGGTACAAGTGATGGCACAATGGCAGCTACTGAATATAGACAGAAGATTACTTCTTTAAGTTTAGTAAATAAAGCCAATCTAGATATAGATATTCAAATTGCAGATACATTAGCTCCTATAGCTGGAATGATGTATGAGCGTAATATTCTTAAGAAGCAAAAACAGATGAATAAAATTGAACAAATGAAAGAGAAGCTTATTGAAAAGAAATTGAGTAATACGGGTAATCCAAGTGTTTTCGAAGTGCTAATTTAGATATTAAAAAAGCCGGCCATGGCTATCCGCACATTTACCGACTTTTTATATTTGTATATTATGCTATTAATTAGGGAAAGTCAAGCAAGCAGAAAAATGAAGATATGAATATTTTTAAAAATCCTTTAGTCTGGACCATAATTATCTTCATAGCTGCTGGCGCCTTCCGGTTAACCAGTCTTGACTTGATTGAATTCAAGCTGGATGAGGCCAGGGATGTTTATGAGATGGAGAGATTTTATAGTGAGCCATACTTTATCCAAAGAGGGACTATCCAATCCACAGGAGTTTATAACCCGCCTCTTTGGTATTATATTTTGGCTGTTTTGAGCTTACCTTCCAGGAATCCCCAGTATTTGTCTTTTATGATAGCTTTGATTAATTGTCTGGCAGTTGTGGGATTTTACTTGGTAGTGAAGAAGTTTTACGGACAGTTTGTGGGAATAACAGCAGGATTATTATTAGCCTTTTCTCCCTGGATGATTGTTTTTAGCAGGAAAATTTGGGCTCCTGATCTGTTAATGGTACTTTTGGTGCCTTTGTTTTACTTTTTGCATAAAATCCACCTCGAAGGAGCCAGGGCCCACCTTCGAGGTGTTGGTTGGTTCTGGGTGGTGCTGTTGCTGTCACTATTGGCGCAACTTCATGTTTCAGGGCTATTTTTAGCTGCGGCAATAGTAATAACAGTGTTGGCAAGGAGAGTAAAAATAAACTGGAAAGCGGCTCTTTTAGGGTTAAGTTTATCCTTAATACCTCTTCTACCCTATATTGCTTATCAGTTTCAAACCAGTTGTGAGGATTGCCAGGCATATTTAACTTACCAGAGCGGAGAAGCTTTGGGTGCCCTACCTTTTTTTGACTCTAATAGCTTTTTAAGACCATTTCAGTTTATTAATGGATCAGGCTTTCAAAATGCTTTGGGGGAGGAGGGGTACAGGGATTTTTTGGATAAATACCCATTTATCAATATTTTAAATTTGATCTTTTTATTGGAGTTTGGGCTTTTTATTTTGGGGGTTATTTTTCTTTGCTCACCTGTTTCACCTCGGGGGAGTCAAAGCCCACCCCCGAGGTGGCTGCTTATTCTGATTTTTGTTGTACCCTTACTGGTATTTATTACCAGAACTCCTGGTCATTTGTACTACTTTTTAATAGTAAGCCCTATTTCTATATTAGTTTATGCTTTGAGCCTGGCTCACCTCCGAAAACTGCTCCACCTGGAAGGAGTCAGGGCCCACCTTCCAGGTGTTATTACCCTGGCTGTCATAATTGTTATAAACATTATATTTAATTTCAGTTTTTATAAATTTTTAGGGGAAGAAAAAATAATTCCCGGGGATTATGGAGCAATCTATTCTATAACTAAAGAGATGGCAGAGGAAAAAAACATGAGAATAGGGGAGTATGTGATTAGTTTATATAACAACTTTATGGAGTAGGTGTTGGTGTTGGCTCGCCTCGCTATCGCTATGGCGAAGCGGGCTCTGGGGTGGCATTAGGTTTTTTAACAGCAGGAGGAGTAGCAATTTTATCAGGTTTACCTACTTCTACATTAGGCAGGTTTTTGCCTTCAATTGCCCCAGCAGCTTGAGAAGCAGGAGCAGCAATATCTGATTGTTGGGTAGTGCCTGAAGCTATCCTGTTGTTTAAATCAGTTAAATAATCACTTACTACTTTATAGTCTGGGGAATTAACATCTATTAACTCCAAAGTCCTTTTGGCTGTAGCTACAGCTGAATTTAAATCACCCTTCTCCCTAAAAGCCACAGATAAATTATAATACCCATTAGCAAAATCAGGCTTTAAATTGATAGCATCTGTAAAGAATCTGATGGCTAAATCATAATTTTGGATGGCATAATACACCCCACCTACATTAAGCCGTAAAGTAGGATTTAGAGGGTCCTGGAAAATAGCTTTTCCATATGAATCCAGCGAAAAGACTAAGGCATTATCAGCCACCACGGCAATTTGCCTGTACAAAAGCCCTAAAATTTCCCAATTAACAGCAGAACGGGGAGATAAAGCAGTAGCTATCCTGCCTTCATTGATAGTTTGCTGCAAGAGAGTTTGAATATTTTGCCTGTCTGCATCTGTTAATGAACCAGAAGGGGAGCCCTCTGTGGGCCCTTTGGTGGCTACTATGGCATTAGCTAAAGCTAAATTAGTCTGGGCTAAGTCTGTCCTGTATAAATCATTGACTGAATTTAATCTTTCAGCAGCTACCAGGGAATTGTAAGCATTAAGCAGTTGGTTTTGAGAAACAGCATTTAAAGCCAGCCTATGGTGATAATCTGCCAGGGCAAATTTTCCGCCAAAAAAGAAAGCCAGCAAAGTTACTCCAAATGAAACAATTAATAAAATAGCAGGCAAAGCCTCAATCCTGATAGTTTCCACTGATGGTTCAGGAGAGGTGGATAATTTAACTAACAGCTGGCTGAAATTGCGGGAGGTAGAAGGATAAGGATTATCCTCAGGCAGCAAAGATACAAAAAATAAAGCCAAAAGAATCAACCCTATCACCCACAAAACTAAAGTTGAAGAGTGCAGAGCCAGTAAAATAAAAAATACCAGCCCGGAGAGAGCTAAGCTTCTTTTTAAGTTATCTTCTTTTTTTAAAGTTAAAATAGCAACTGAGGCAAACATGGCAGCAGCAGCTAAAAGGGCCATCAAACCCACCCCACCCAAACCGGCTAAAACTTGTAAGTATTCGTTAAAGCTACTGTCAAACTTGATATTCCAAAAAGAAGATGAGTTAAATTCAATAGGTTTAAATTTAGTAAAATCAAAAAGATAGCTAGCAGGCCCAGAACCCCAAAAAGGAGAATCCCTGAAAGATGAAACTGAGATTTTCCAGGAAGGAATAAAAGGCAGTTGGACTTCCTTGGGGAAATTTTTGGCCTGATTGCCCAAAAAATTATTAGGCAAAGGTGCAAAAGATGCAATAGCCACAAAGGCTACTATAAGAATAGGACCAATAAGACCAATAAGACTTATGGGACCTATTCGCCTGATTTGGCTAATTTCTCTGGGGCCAGCTACCAGATATGAAACTATTACAGCAATCAAGGCTGTAACCCAAGTAGCCATAGTACCTGTTAAAGCAATAGTGGTTCCAAAAAGAGCCAGGAGAGCTCCATTTATAATTCTAAAAAACATTGGATTTTGGTTAGTTAAAATATTTACCATCACAATAGGAAGGAGTAGAGTGAGCACTGCAGAGGTAGAAAAAGGAGAGCCTGTGGGAGTAAAGTTGATGTCATGGGTCCAGGGAGGAGGCAATAGCTTTAATCCCATATAAGCCATGAGAGAAATTATCCCTAGTAGTGTCCCTGTGCCCAAGATAAAGTATAAAAAGAATTTAATGTCTTTTTTACTTAAGAAGTTAACCATTAGAAAGTAAAAAAGCAGATAAACCACTAAAGCAATCAAGCTGCCATGGATTCTTTGGGTATGCCCCAGTAAAGAGATATAAGTAGAATCAGACATAGCTGTAGAAACCACAGCTACAGCCAAAAGCAAAATCAGAGGGATATCCAAAGGAGTTCTGACCCAGGTGATCTTTCCAGACAAAGTAAATTTAAAAGTGAGCAGCACAAATAAAAGCCCAGTTACAAAAAGCAAGGCTAAAAATTTAGCAGGTTCATAAAAATCTGTGGTGAAGTTAGTAAATAAAAACAGGGTAGAGAGAATTACTAAAATTACCCCTACTTTAAAAACCCAATTTGAATATGTATTTATTAAATGTTTCATTATTATTGTCATCCCAAATCAAGTTTGGGATGACAGAAAGATTACTGTATTCAGAATAGTCTAATCTTTCTGTTAATTGCAACTAGCATTAAATATATCAATCTATAAACTTTATTATCAGTTTTATTATTATAATAGTTACTGATTCCTTTTTTCCAATCTTTTCCTAAAAAGATTTTCTGATTCTAAAGCTTGCAGTTGGCGGTCAAGTAAAAAGTTAGCTTGATGGATGAGGCAGATTAAAGCATTTGCTGCTTCTTCTGCCTTTGTCAGATAAGTCAGATAAGTCAGATAAGTCTGATAGGTCCTATCTGACTGATAGGACAGAGCTCGGATTTTTTTAGCCTCAGGGCTATCTTTGCCCCAAAGAGATAAGCTGTGCTGCCGAAGGTAATCCTCATAATCAATTAAGAGCTCTTCTAAAGAAGCCCTGGCTACTCCTACTAATTTAATCTCTGTTTTTTTAGAAGTAGCAGATGCTTGTGAGCCTTCTGCAATATTTTGCCTGCCAGATCTGGCTGCTTGCACCATCTGATCAGTGGTTCTGGAGCGCGGATCAATGTACAATCTGATAAATTCGACAGTTAGGTCATATATAAGAGTGGTTGTTTGATAGGAACGCAGGGTTTTGTAACCGCCATGCTTTTTTTGATTTGTCTGATAGGTCGGATCTGTCATATTGGTCTTATTTTTAGTTTGAGACTAGTTTCTTCTCTTGGCTTACAATTAAATAATCAAAGGTGATGTTTACTGTTTCAGGGGAGGATAATCTGACCTTAAAGGAACCAGCTAGTTTATCAGTTACAGCTAGGGTTTGGGCAAGGGGAGTATTAGGTGTAATTAATATTAAAGCACTACTTTCAGCATAAAAGTTCTCTATTACTACTTCTGTCTGCCCTGCTAAAATTGTACCCACTCCTGCAGATTTGCCTTCCCTCACTTTAATTTGGTCAGCTACAACTGTGGTAGCTTTAATAACACCTTCTTTATCTATCACTACTTTCCCATTAAAGATATCTAAGCTTTGGGCAAGCAGAGATTTTTGCAGGTAAAGAGTGCCTATTACACTGATAGTATTACCTGTTTCTATACTAAATGTTCCATCTACAGTTAAATCTCCAGCCACGCTAGTCTTAGCTAACGTGGTTTCACCAAATACCTTCAAAGAATCTTGTGCTTCTATCTGATATGCAGTTAATACCCCAGAGATGGTAGCATCAGAATAGGTATTAAGGTCTGCTATAAATGATGCTGAGTCAGTAGCTAGTAATATTTCCGGGTCTGTGAGGTCTAATGAATCAAGTTCTGATGCCAGATCTGCAGAATCTGTAGCTTCTCCTGCAATCTCTGCAGATTCTGTTGCCTCCCCCTTAATACTTACTAATTGATACTTAATACTATCTTCCAGAGCAGCTATTCTATCTTCAAATGATGCCAGTTTACCTGAAAGATCAACTGAAGTATTGCTGTTGGTAGCCAAGTTTGGACCTGGGTTAGTATAAGCAGGATCAGTATAGATTGCCACGCTTCCTTCGGAAGCTCGCAATGACGCTGAGGCTGTGGCTAAAGACGGATCAAGCTGAAGTGAGCCAACCTTAATCTTGGGGATAATCAAATTACCCTGATTATCAAAGGAAAGAGAAGCAAAGAAGTTGCCCGGATCAGCATAGGAAACGTTAACAAAGGCTAGGATTTTGCCAAATTGGTTATTGGTTAGTTGGTTAGTTGGTTCATCGTTATTACTAACTAACGAATCACCAACTAACTGTGAACCAGAACCGTCAAACGGTTCTAATGCTTTCCCAACAGTAGGTCCTGGCCTTAAGGCTTTCATGGCTACTCCCGGGGTGGAGGAGGAAGTCAGGTAATCTCCTGCTTGAATTGGGCCATTCTCTGTTGAGACTTTAACCAGAGCTTTACCGGAAAGAATAATATTGCCCTGACTGCTGCTGCCAACACCAAGAATATTTATATCATAAGCCATTTCTGCGGGTTTGGTCTGGCCGTTTTCATCAACAGATACCACATCGGCCATATTAACTGTAGCTGAGGAAGTAGCATTTTTCACCTCGAAGGAGTCAGAGCTCACCTTCGAGGAGAGGATTGTTTGTAGATCCTGGCCCTGGAAAGTGACATGATTAATACTTAAGCTATCCGCACTAATTCCTCCTGCTGTTAGTGTACCTAAAGCCAACTGATCAAATACTCCAACCTTTGAAATAGGATTGTTTGAAAGTGAGGACGAAACAGTATAAGGCTTATTTGGGATAGCATTAAAGCTTGTACCATCCAACAGGTTGATACTGATATCTGAAAGGTTGTTTCTGAAAGCATCAGGATCATACCAGGAGATATTAATAAAGGCGGTAATTTTACCAATAACTGTATAATCTTCATTATAAAAGCTTTCCAAAGCTTTTCCAACAGTTGGTCCTGGTCTGGTAGCTTTCATAGCCACACCTGGGATGGATGAGGAAGTTAAGTAATCTCCTGCTTGAATTGAGCCATTCTCAGTACTTACTTTAAGCGGAACCCTTCCTGCCAGAGCTACAACAGTCTGGTTATTGCCTTCTGAATCATTTGAATTGCTAAGTACAACACCTGGTTGGGTGCTGACTATTCCCAAAATCTCCTTTTCATATGGTTTTATTGATTTCTTCACCCCTGCTTTAAGGGTGGGATCAATTGCCACAAGCTCGCCGTGTGTCAATTCTTCATTAGAATGGTAAATTTCAGCAATATCTGCTCCCCCTGAGATAGGGATAATTGAGGCTGAGGTACCATTTGATGCTTGTGAGTTATTTGCGGTCGTGTTGTCAATAAAGAACTCGATGTCATCTCCAGCTGTTAATGATGCAATAATACTAATGCTTCTTTCAACAGGATCAACACTACTATGTACCCCGAAAGTCTTATCGTAGAGTGCAACGCTATTTTTCTTGATGACGTAGTCAACAGTATCAGGCGATCCAGCAGCAATAACGAGCGCATTAAAGGTAATCAGGTACTTCCCTGTTGTTGCTATATCAAAAACTCCGGTTGAAGCTGTATAAGTAATACCGCTTGAGGCATTGGTTGTATATTGGATAGTCCCTCCAGGATAATTAGCATCCTCAAACACGTCAAATTCTGCAGAAGATGCGTTTGAAGTTTCATCTGAAGTAACGCTTATATAATCATCTGCAACTCCACAGCCGCTGCAAGATGCTACAGTTATATTCCCTGAAACAATAGCATCTCCTATCACATGCAATTTAGCGCCAGTTGTAGTAGTGCCAATACCTACATTACCGTGTACAGCCAGTCCATCAGTTGGAGTTGCACCAGTCATAAAACTCCAGCCTATACCAACATTACCAGCTACATTCAGCTTGCTACCTATATTCTGGTTTAAAGTACCTATGCCTACGCTGGTTTGATTGACATCATCAGAGACAGATCCTAGATTAATAGATATGGCAGATGCTACAGCCCGTCTTAGGTTTGCCTTAGAATATCCAGCACCAAGAGCGCTTATAATCTCCGTATCAGCTTGTGTTATTAAGCCATCTCCATCAACGTCAGCCCTGCTATATGCAGTTACATCAGAGGTAAGATCAGGACAAGCTGCAGTACCGCCTAATCCTCGAATGTATCTTGAGATACATAGCGCATCCGTTGAATCAACATCACCATCTCCTTGAACATCACCACTTCCTCCTGACATAAAAAATCCACCATTAACCTCGAGCAAAGCCCTTGGATTAGAAGTGCCAATACCTACGTTATATGAAGACCCAATTCCCTTATTAAGATTATTAGCCACAAAGAATCCTTGTGGATTATCGGTGTTTACACTTCCTACTTGGAATAAAGCAACAGGTGAGCTAAATCCAATCCCCACATTTCCACCAAAATACGCTGCTGCAGTATCTGCTCCTGCTACATATACACCATAATCATTTGTTCCTGCAGTTTGATTTTCTATATAGAGACCATAGTTATTTGTAATGGTTCCACTACCTGCAGGATTGGCTGCGTAAAGAGCATAGCCATTTGTAATAGTATACCCACCACTGAAGGTGTTCTCTATCGCTCCTTTTACACCTATTGCCTTACCAAAAGTACCGCCTGTACTGGTAGTGAAAAGTCTGACTCCTCCCTCTACGCCAATGATAGTAGCTCCGGTTGCATCAATATCATTGCCATTAAATGATAAGTTCAATCGATCCCAAGCAGCTCTAAAGGTACCAGTACTCGTGTCAGTTATCTTAATAAAAGAACTACTATTGTTTAAGATCTGCATGCCTGTTGCAGTCAAAAATGTGCCATAATTTATCGTGACAGGTGCGGTTGTGCTGTTTGTTCCTAGTCCTACATTGCCTTGTACTAAAAGTCCATCAGTTGGGGCAGTAGCTGCATTAAAGCTGGAACCTATTGTTGCCCCTCCATTTACATATAAAGCAGAATTAGCAGTAGTAGCACCTATTCCTACATTACCTCCGGCAGGGTTTAAGCTTAGGTTATATGCTGTGCCTGTGGATATTCCTGCCTGGATAACACCATAATTGTCTGTAGTATCTATTCCTAAGACTAACTTTTTGGTGGGGTTAGAGGTGCCTCCTGTGACAGAAAACTGGGTGCCGTTTACCCCAAGCAAAGATGCCAAAGAGGAGGTTAAATCCAAATCATTAGATAAAGTTAACTTCCTGTCAGGTGCAGATTGGCCTATCCCCAAGTTACCATTAATATATGTATTATGGGCAACAATATCATTCCCTACAAAATTATGTGTGCCTTCTACCTCTATATCAAAGACCTGTTCCCTTCCCATTTTTTCAATCTTAGCGATCTTTTCCCACTTAACGTGGCCAGAGGAGTCCACTACGGCTATTTCCATGCCTTCTTTAAGTTCCTTGATTTTGATCCATTTAGTCTTAATTTGAGTTATCAGATTGTTCTCTTCTTGACAAGGACCATCACCTGTGGTAATATTCATTGTTGAGAGGCACGAACTCAGTTTGTAACCTCTCATTTTTTTGTCTTCCAGCATCTTCATGACCAAATCCGAGATTTCTTTCTTTTCTTTGTGCCTTGGTAAATTGGGGGAAAGTTCAAACTTAGCCCTGAAATTTACAGCTCCCACCAGGATATCTACTACCTGCAAGAGCAAACTGCCGTGGCTTTCCGACTGCATGATATTTTGGACATTGGTAATTTGTGCTACATCCGACAGCTTTGCCAAAGCAGTATTTGGCTCATCAAAGTAGTCGGCAGCAATGGCTGTGGGTTTGGTGAAATTAGCAGCGATCCTTTTAAGCTGAATATTGTATCTTTCCCAGATATAATTTGCAGGCAGGTCCTCGTGTATGAACGGTTTATCCTCCAATACATACCAGAAATTCCAATTGTGCTTGTTTAAAACATCAAGGATCTTCTTGAAGAAGTGGACATTTCTCTTTTTGATAAGATTAAATTTAAATTCAAACCTGCCAGGTTTCTTGGAGTTTTTCTTGTAATATGACAGGGCGCCTGTGAGAATATCATGCAGCTGCCTATTGATAGCCAGTGTGTCATTTATGACCAAAGCGCCAATACCAAACAATGGCTGGTCAGGACTGTAAGAAACACCGACTTCATCAACAAAAGCAAAATCAAGACCATCATTGGCAGGAACTAATTTAGTCAGGTATGGATGTTCAGAAGTGGTACGGATAGTCTTGCCGTTTCCAGTGGTTAGCTTAAAAGTAGTCTTTGTTCCCATATCCATTAAGGCATTTACTTTGCTAGTTACAAATTCACCAGTACTCTCATCCAAAGTTAATATCTCATCCCCACTACGGATGTCTTTAATTGGCACTTCTTCCCATTCGTCTGTTAGCTCACCATTCTTCTTTCTTTTTCTTCTTCTTAATTTAGTATCTCCGGTTACACACTGTCCTACAACATGCAAAGCCCCAATTGGAGAGGTTGTGCCTACTCCGACATTGCCATTACCCATCACAGTAAACGCGCTGCCTAATGCAGCAGTGCTATTAGCAGAGGTAACAGAAAATACAGGAGAGCCAGATGGGAAGGTAGCCCCAACCCCAATATTTACAGCCCCCATAAACCCTGCCCCATTCCAGAATTGTGAATTACCACTTACCTCTAATGCCCCGGCAGAGAAGATATTCCCGGCATAGATGGACCCTCCCACAGATCCAAATGATGAATCACCTGTAGAATCCCCCACATTAGCCCCAGATAAGCTTAACAAATTCAAATTACCAGCAATGTTAACCTGAGATAAGGGAGCATAGTAGACAGAAGTACGGTTAGCTGCCTCGAACCCTCCCATTACATACACATATCCATTAGCCACAATGGAGGAATGACTACGTCTTATAGCAGGTAGGGAATTACTATTAGTAGCCCAAGCTCCCAAAGATCCATCAGCATTAAGCTTGGCATAGTAGACTGTAGATCGGACGGCACTATCAAGTCCTCCCATTACATACACATATCCATTAGCCACAATGGAGGAATGACTACGTCTTATAGCAGGTAGGGAATTACTATTAGTAGCCCAAGCTCCCAAAGATCCATCAGCATTAAGCTTGGCATAGTAGATGGTAGAATGGGAAGCACTACCATCATTAGTTCCTCCCATTACATACACATACCCATTAGCCACTATTGAAGAATGGATTCCTCTTATTGCTGGTAGGGAATTGGAATTGGTAGCCCAAGCTCCCAAAGATCCATCAGCATTAAGCTTGGCATAGTAGACAGAAGAACGGTAATCAGTATCATACCCTCCTATCGCATACATATACCCATTGGCTATAATGGAAGAATGATAATAGCGTACCAATGGCAGGGAATTAGAGTTAGTAGTCCAGGTTCCGGTTGACCCGTCAGAGTTTATCTTGGCATAGTAAACAGAAGAACGGATAGCAACATTATCATCCCCTCCCAGCACATACACATATCCATTGGCAACTACGGAGGATTGACGCTGTCTTGCCACAGGTAAAGAGTTACTATTGGTCTTCCAGGCTCCAGTTGATCCATCAGCATTTAATTTGGCATAGTAGACACTGGAGTAAACAGTAGTGACACCATCATTCCCTCCCATTACATACACATACCCATTAGCCACTATTGAGGAATGGAATTGATTGATTACTGGTATAGAATTCTGGCTTGTCCTCCAACTCCCTGTTGACCCATCTCCAGCTACCTGGAGTAATGATGAAGGGGCAGAGACTCCTGTGCCTAAATTAAGGGTTCCTTGCTGGATATTAACTAATGTTGATGGGGCATTATATACCTGTCCAGCAGATGTACCTATTCCTATATTAACTACTCCATTTACCCCTAACCCACTCCATAGCTGGGTATTACCAGATACCTCCAATGCCCCGGCAGAGAAGATATTCCCTGCATAGATACTTCCTCCAACAGATCCTAAACTACTATCTCCTGTACTATCCCCCACATTAGCCCCAGCTAATCCTAACAAATCCAAATCTCCAGCTATGGATACTCTTTGAAGCGGGGCATAGTAGATAGTGGAAGCACTCTGTCCTCCCAATACATACAGATACCCATTAGCTATAACACTGGAATGTTCTGCTCTTCCAGCTGGCAAATAATTACTATTAGTACTCCACGTCCCTATTGATCCATCAGCATTAAGTTTGGCATAATATATTGTAGATCGGGCTGTACCAGATGCATTAGTGGACTCAGTTCCTCCTATTACATAGATATATCCATTTGCTAAAGCAGAGGAGGGAACATCTCTAAGATTTGGTAAACTATTACTATTAGTATTCCATGTCCCAGTTGACCCATCAGAATTTAACTTAGCATAGTAAACTGTGGAATGGGCTGCAGTAGCTGGTCCTCCCGCTCCTCCTAACACATACACATACCCATTAGCAGTTAGTGAGGTTGCTCCGGCTCTTCCTTCAGGTAAGCTGTTACTATTAGTTGACCAAGCTCCAGTAGATCCATCAGCATTGAGTTTGGCATAATAGACACTAGATGTTCCGCTACTAAAGCTAGCAGCAACTGCTCCTCCTAACACATACACATACCCATTAGCTATTACAGAGGTATGGACAACTCTAACAGCTGGTAAATAATTACTATTGGTAGCCCAACTACCTGTACTACCATCTGAATTTAATTTAGCATAGTAAACTGTAGATTGAACACCATTACTTGCGTTAAGGCCTCCCGTCACATACACATACCCATTGGCTTGAGCTAACTTATGGAACATGAGGGTCTGAGGTAAGTAATTAACATTAGTCTGCCATGTTCCTGTAGATCCATCTGAGTTTAGTTTGGCATAAAAGACTGTGGAGCGAGCATTTGCAGTGGCTCCGGTTGTACTCCCTCCAATAGCATATACATACCCATTAGCCACAACAGAGGAGTGGATAGTTCTTGCTTCAGGTAAGGCGTTTGGACTTGTGCTCCATGCCCCTGTTGATCCATCTCCAGCTACCTGGAGTAATGATGAAGGGGCAGAGACTCCTGTGCCTAAATTAAGGGTTCCTTGCTGGATATTAACTAATGTTGATGGGGCATTATATACCTGTCCAGCAGATGTACCTATTCCTATATTAACTACTCCATTTACCCCTAACCCACTCCATAGCTGGGTATTACCAGATACCTCCAATGCCCCGGCAGAGAAGATATTCCCTGCATAGATACTTCCTCCAACAGATCCAAATGATGAATCACCTGTAGAATCCCCCACATTAGCCCCAGCTAACCCCAGTAAATCCAGATCACCCTGAATTGATACCCTTTGTAAGGGAGCATAATAGACTGTGGATTGCATATCAGTCCCTCCTGTACTTGCCCTTCCTGCAATTACATACACATAACCATTGGTAACAACAGATGAGTGAGCTTCTCGAATAGCTGGTAAGGAGTTACTATTTGTTTGCCATGTTCCTGTTGATCCATCAGCATTAATCTTGGCATAGTAGACACTGGAGTAAGGCCCACTACCATTTTCGCCAGCAAGGACATAGATATAGCCATTTGATAAAACCGAACTCATGATTTGTCTGCCTACAGGTAAGTAGTTAGCATTCGTAGTAAAGCTGCCAACACTCCCGTCAGAGTTTAATTTTGCATAGTAAATTGTGGAATGGGCACCCGAATTATTTCCTCCTATTACATACAAATAACCGTTGGCAGCTAAAGAGGTATGAAAGAGTCTGCTGGCTGGTATATTATTTGTATTAGTAATCCAGCTACCAGTAGATCCGTCAGCATTTAACTTTGAATAATAAACAGATGTACCTGACATTGCATAGATGTATCCATTGGCAACAATAGAGGAGTGGGTAGATATGGCTGCTGGTAGATAATTGCTATTAGTAGTCCAACTGCCAATACTGCCATCTGCATTTATTTTTCCGTAATAGACTGTTGATTGAGTGCTTCCATTTAATATTCCACCTACTATATAAAGGTAACCATTTGCAACATTAGCAGCAGAGAATCTTAAGGTTACTGGAAGATAATTAGTATTAGTAGTCCAAGTACCTAATGACCCATCAGAATTAATCCTGGCGTAGTAAACTGTTGACTGAGCATCAGTACCACTACTCTGTAAACCTCCAATTACATACACATAACCATTGGCTACTGCGGAAACCTGATCACGTCTTGTGTTTGGCAAACTATTACCATTTGTCCTCCAGGTTCCGGTTGATCCATCTCCCTGGACAGAAAGTAGGGAAGTGGGAGTAGTAAAGCCTATGCCTACATTACCTGTTGAGGTAACAACAAAAGTCCTTGAATCATTACCGTTTACTTGTAACTTCTGGGTAGGGGAGGTAGTACCTATACCTACACCTGTGGTATTTAAGGATAAAAGATTAGCTCCTGTAGGTCCTCCTGTTATTAAGGCCAGGGCATCATCTCCTACCCTGTATAATCCTGTATTAGTATCTGCACTAAATGAATATGATGGAGCAGTGGCTGTCCCATCTCCTATGGTTAAGGTTGTTCCTACACAACCTGTACAGGTGCCAGCTATGGTTAGATTACCTGTAAACCTGCCTGTACCCCAGACATCTAAATTATATGCAGCACTAGTTCCACCTATACCTACATTACCATCTACCAATAATCCATCAGTTGGAGCTGCTGTTCCTTGCCTAATACTACCTATATGGGCATTTCCTGCTACAGAAAGGTTAGAGTTTGTAGTAGTTATACCTATTCCTACATTACCGGATGTTTCAATAATAAATGTGGGGGTACCAAAGCTGGAGTGCATCTCAATAGGTACCACAAATTGGACTGGGAATGAACCGGAATTTCTTAACCTAAAGTAATCATTGCCAGATGAGCGGGAGAAGTAAAAATCATTATCTCCTTTAAAGAAAGCATCACCTATAATATTTAAAGTTCCCTTATCAGAGTTTTGGATAAAGAAGGAAGCATCTGTGCTGGCACCAATGATTCTTAAGTTTCCTGAAGTAGACAGAGTGGCTAAATCTGAATGGGCAGCAATGGTTAACCCTGAATCCCCTCGAATTAAGGAGGTAACTCTGGCTGTTCCACCCACCCCCACATTACCTGAGACTACCAAAGATCCACCTACTCCAATGTTACCAAAGTTGCCAGTACCTGTTATTTGCAGCTGATAATTAGGATTGGTAGTTCCTATTCCTACATTACCATTATCCAGCACAGTTAATCCCTGGACTTGGGTAGAAGATACAGTCTGGAAGTTAATGCCTGTTCCAGTACCAGCTCCCAGCACAAATAACTTAGCATATGGAGAGGAATAACCAATCCCTACATTACCTGTCCCATTAGGGATAATAGTTAATGATTCATTTAATCCGGTGGTAATATCCAAAGGTACACCTGCAAAAGTTAATCCTCCATTAAAAGTGGAAGCTCCGCTGGTGGAGAGAGTGGACAGAGAGGAATGGCCAGATACAGCCAAAGATGAATTAAATACTCCGCCAGAAGACACAGTCAAACTACTGCCAATGGCCACATTACCTGAGGTTCCCAAGGTGGCAGTGGAGATGGATTTAGTGACAGATAATGAATCCAGGATGGAGGCAGAGGAGACATTTAAGGATGAACCTATTCCTACATTACCAGAGACATTAAGAGTTCCAGTTATACCTGTATTAGCTAATGATGATACTCCTGATACATTAAGTGATGACAGGTTGGCAGCAGAGGAGGTAGTTAATGATCCGCCAATTCCAGCATTACCTGTTGTTCCTAAAGTGGCAGAGGAGATGGATTTGGTCACTTGCAGGGAATCAAGCAGAGAAGCAGATGTCACTGTCAGGGATGTACCCACCCCCACATTACCTGAGACTACCAAAGATCCACCTACTCCAATGTTACCA
>CAZYPW010000005.1:41386-94124 GCA_964649615.1 uncultured Gammaproteobacteria bacterium
AATCCAGGATGGAGGCAGAGGAGACATTTAAGGATGAACCTATTCCTACATTACCTGTTAAATCTGAGAATCCATTAACCCTTAGACCACCTTGGGCAAAGCTTAACCCTGATACATTAAGGGAGGCCCCTATTCCTGTATTTCCAGCAAGGTTTGATATGCCAGATACATTTAAGGTTGACAGTGCTGCTGCTGAGGTGACAGTTAAGGATTGTCCTATCCCTACATTACCAGAGACATTTAAACTACTGCCTATTCCCACAAAATCAGAAAAGTATCCTGTACCATTAACTCTTAAGTTATAATCAGGCAAGGTGGTTCCTATCCCTACATTACCATTTGAGTCTATCCTTAATCTGTCTGCTCCTCCTGTTGCAAAACTTAACAAATTATCTCCTGGCCTGTAAATACCTGTGTCTGTATCATTGATGAAAGCCAGGGCTGGAGAAGAGGCTGATCCATCAGGCAAAAGAAGGGATGAGGTAGAGGTAGTTGATCCATCTACTGTTAAGGTTCCAGTAATCCTGGTATTACCCCAGACATCTAATTTATTAGAAGAGGTAGTAGCCCCCAGCCCTAAATTTCCTGCTGAGGTTACAAAGAGCCCATTAGCACCTGAATTAATTTGTAGTTGAGTATCAGGAGAAGTAGTCCCAATTCCTACTCTGTTATTTGAGCTGTCTACAAACAAAGTATTGGTATCTATGGTGGTATCACCTGATACAGTTAAGGTGGAAGATAATGTGGTGGCACCAGTAATTCCCAGTGTTCCACCTATGGTAGCATTACTGGTAATATTTCCAGTCCCTACTACATGAAGCTTAGTTGATGGGGAAATAGTTCCTAACCCCACATTACCAGATGCATCAATGGTAATGCCTTGTCCTGCAGTACCTCCAGTGATTAAGGCTATGTTGTTTGCTCCAATTCGATATAGTCCGCTGTCAGTATCATCTGTAAAAGCTAACCCTGGAGCAGAAGCTGTACCATCTGAAATCAGCACTACTCCTGAAAAAGAAGGGGAGGATTTGGCAGAAAGAGTGATAGATCCTCCAAGTGAGACTGTGCCACCGCCTGTTAAATTAGTCCCTGCTGTAACGGTTACAGCAGAATTTGACAGAGCAGAGTTAGGGATATTAGTGAAGGTATTAGCACTTCCTGAGAGAGATTTATTAGTTAAGGTTTGGGTGGTATCAGTTCCAACCAGGGTGGTTGTTGCTCCTGGCAGGGTAAACTGAAACCCTCCAGATGTAATCTGAGCGTTGCTAGCAGACAAAGTTAAAGAAGAAAAAGTTGGAGAAGAAGTAGTTGATACATTTTGATCTAATGTAGCATTATTTGTTACTGTTAATGTGGTATCTCCAGAGGTAGCAATGATGTTTGAGGAGGAAGGAGTAGCTTCTAACTTCAAGTTATTTATTAACCCAGTTACAAAAAGTGAGCTATTTATTTGGGTATCAGTATTTACTTCTAAAAACTGAGAACTGGCTGTTTCAGCCAGGACATCTGAATCGTTTATCGTTAATTGTTTATCGTTAATCGGTAATGGGGGTGGGGGATCAGGTTTAAGATCAAGGGGGATGAAACCCAGCTCCTCTGCTTTCTTAGGACTAATTATCCCAATACTATCCTGAGCTAGTTTATCTAAAGGAGCAAGAAGAGCTGAAGCTATATTTCCCTTCATGAATTGTTTGGTAGTATCAGGAGAAGTTAGGTAGGAAGCTACAATTCCTGCAACAGTTATTAAAACAAGAGAAGAGAAAACTCCTCCTGTTATGAGGAAATTAGTAAGAAAAGTTTTTTTGACGATAGATGGTAGAGGATTGATAGTGGATAGATCTTCTACTTCTATATTCCATTTTCTACCATCTATTGGCTGCTCTTCTGTTTTCTTTAATAGCTCCTCAGTAGTTTGGACTCTAGCTTGATGGTCTGCAACTGATTTTGGATTAATTGCACTTAGAGAATCTAGTGAATATAGCCTGGTACCACCTGGAGTTCTAATAGCAGTAATCTTGCCAGCTCTTTCCCATCTTCTTAAGGTATCAATGGAGACTTTAAGTATCTTGGAAGCTTGGCCTATTTTAACAAAATCAGACGGTTTTTGCATAGATTCTAAGGTGGGAGCCGTCTGTCCCCCTAAAATCTATGCAAATCTGCTTATTGTGCATAGATTCTTAATCCATCGTACATAGATCTGCATAGATTTGTCAAGGGGTTATTATAATAGTAAAGGGAGAATTTAAAGTTCAAAATTCAAAATGCAAAATGACAATTAAAAATTTAAAATTTTAAACTGCAACTTTTAACTTTTCATTTTACACTTTTAACTTGTTCTTGGGGCTGAATATAAGTATAAATATCTACTTTATTTTGCTGGACATAGATGATGGCTACTGGAAATTTAAAGGTTAAAGCTTTTTGGCCTTTAATCCTGATAATAATTGGTTGGTTTTCAATCACAGTGATAAAATTGGCGTGTTCAGATAAGATATCAAAAGAACCCTGGGAGTTCTTGGAAGAAACCGAATCTGCATTTGTATCAAGAATGAGCTGTTGGGGAGAGATGATACGGACATGTAAGGTTTGATTCATAATTCAAAACTCAAAAATCAAAAGTCAAAAGTTCAAGTAAAAAGACTAAAAGTTTTTACTTTTTAACTTTTACCTTTTAACTTAGATGATCCCTGCCTCCCTCAATGATCCAATAAACATAAATTTTTCTGTTGGGATGTTATCTAACGAGCCAGATAATATCATTGTGATATCTTTTACAGCAGTATCTCTACCAACATACACCCCTGTTCTGCCAGTCTGTTTTTCTGCCATAAAAAATGGTTGGGTTAAATAATTGATAATTTTCTTGGTCCTGTTATATAAAATCCTATTTTCAGCTGACAGTTCAGATTCTCCTACAATTGCTACAATATGAGATAGTCTGTCATAATTTGATAGTAATTGCTGAAACTGAGTTAGAGCTTTAAAATGAGCCTCACCTAAAAATGATTTAGCCAAAGTAGCAGAAGCAGAATTGGATATATCAATAGGAGGATAGATGCCTTTTTGGGCAATACTTCTGGATAGAACGATTGAGGTATCAAGTAGAGAAGAAACTGCACTAACTCCAGCATCTGATATCTCATCAGCAGGCACATAAACATTTTGAAAAGAGGTGATAGTGCCGTTTTCAGTGGGGATTAGCCGATCCTCAATAGAGGAGATCTCTGTTTGCAGGGTGGCCTGGTAAGCTTGTTCAGAAGGGGTGGTACCCAAAAGTGTTGCCACCTCAGCTCCTGCTTGAACAAATCTGAACATATTATCTATAAAAAACAGCACATCAGTTTTAGCCACATCCCTAAAATATTCTGCCTGGGCTACAGCAGCCTGGGCCACTCTAAACCTGATTGAAGCATTTTCATTCATCTGGCCCAACATGATGATGGTTTTTGGCAAAACGCCTGATTCTTCCAAGCGCTGGAATAATTCCTGGCCTTCCCTAATCCTTTCTCCCACCCCTGCAAAAACAGAATAAACATTTTTACTTTTTGAAGTGACATTATGCAATAGTTCTGTTAATAGGATGGTTTTCCCTACCCCTGCACCTCCTATAAAGCCTACTTTTCCACCTCTTTGGATGGGAGTTAGAAAGTCTATGGCTTTAATGCCAGTTTCCAGCAGTTCATAGCCTGTTTTAACAATATTTAAAGAAGGAGCTTTGGTATAAATAGAAACTGTTTCACCCTTGGGGATTATTCCAGCATTGTCCCGGGGGGCCCCAAAAAGATCTATCACTCTTCCCAAGACACTGTTTCCTACAGGAATTTTCAAATCAGAACCGCTGCCTAAAATTTTCATCCCCCTAATTAATCTGTCAGCCCCGCTTAAAATCTGGCAAAAAATTCCATCAGTGCTCTCTGAAAATACCTCCAGCATAATAAAAGGGTCATCAGGAGCGAGCAAAATCTCATTAAGCTCAGGGTAGGCATCTCCTGCTATCTCTACAGTGGCAATTTGGCCATTAACAGCTTTAATAATGCCTTGTGATAACATAATTCAAAAATCAAAAATCAAAATGCAAACTTTTAACTTTACACTTTAAATTTTTAACTTTATTGCATCCCTCCTTTCCTGCTAGATAAAGATCCGGCATAATTTTCCAAAATTTGGTTATTAATTAAGCTTCTTTTTAAGTAAGCCTTAATTTTTTGGGATTCTTTAATAAACTTATTAGCTTCTGTTTCTGCCTGATCCATGGAAATAAACCTGGAGGCAGTCCTGGAAACCTCAGATTCTAAAAAAGTTTCTTCCAAAAGCAGGGTTAGAATTTGATTATCAAAAAAATCTAATACTTTGCTAAGTTCTGGTTCAAAGATGAATTTAATTTTTTCTTCCTCTTTTGAGCTAGCTGGGATTTGAGCCACTTTAGCAATATCTGTATAGGTGGGATCTTGGATTAATAAGGTTCTCAGCTTAGAAAAAAAGATTAGCACTTGGTTGTAATTTTTTAAACTGGCTACCAAAGCAGTTAGCTCAGAGGCATTAGGCTGGTCTTTGGCTAGAATAACTTCCTGAAGTGATCCAAAATCTTTACTTTTCCTAAAATAAGCTTGGGCTGTTTTGCCAATAATAATTCTATCTGTTTTAAGTTCTTTGGTTTTTTCAATGTAATAATCTATTAAATCAGAATTAATATCACCATAAAATCTATAATTAGAAGTGATAATGATGCTTAAGGTTTGGGTGGGTTTGGAGATGCTGATATTGCGCTTTAGGGCTAAAGCCCGAATCAAGCTAAAAACCTGGGAGATTTCTTGAAAAAACTCCCTGTTTCTTTCCAGGTTTACCCTTAAGAGTTTGATTTTTTGGTTGGCAATTTCAGAATAGGCCTGCGCTACCATTTTAAATGAATAACCCTCTTCAATTAATTGGTCAACTTCTTTAATAGTCATTAATTAATCTCAAATCTGAGATCTTAAATGTCAAATCTACATCTAAAATCTCAAAACTTCTTCCTCCCTTTTAAAGTTAATACACTTGATCCTAACATATTGCTTATTTCGTTAGCCTCTAAGAGTAATTCCGCACATTCTGTTTTTAAATTAGGATAAGAATCTCTCAATAGACAAATCCAATACTTAGTCTCATTAGCAGATTTTAAATCTATTTCATAAAATTTGATGAAATCTTTCCTGCTTGAAGCTGCTTGAGCTTCTATCATATTTGCTCCAATAGACCAGAAAGCCCTTTTATCAGGTAAATTATTCACAAAACTAATAATCTCTAAAGAAAATCTATAAGCACGTAACTTTACATCATTAGATTTTAGATTTGAATTGTAGTTTTGCGTTTTGCGTTTTGAGTTTTGAGATATCATGGGCATAATTTGGCCAAGACTGGCTTGACTCCTTCTAACATTTTAATTAGTTCATCATCAGTATCAACTTTACTGTAAGTTTTAGCAATCTCTATTAGTTGAGGTTCCTCCAAAAAGGCCTTAACTAGAACTTTTTTGTATTTTTCCATAAACTCTTTGCTTTTATCCTGGAAAAAGGTGGTGAAAGGAAGCGCTAAAAGGGCTACTTGGATGCCTTTGGGGATGGGGGTGAAGGGTTCTTGTTTTAACACTTCCAAGATCAAATCTCTTCTTTTTAAAATCAGTTGGGTTTCAGGAGATAATTCTGAGGAAAATCTGGCAATGGTCTCTAAATCTGCTGCAGCAGACAAAACCTGCCTCACTCTTGTTGAGAGCAAATTTGAAACCTGCTCCTGAGTTTGCCTTCCCACCCTGGAAACAGAGAGTGAAATATCAATAGCTGGGGTTTGGCCTTGGGATCTCATAGAGGCTTTAAACAACAGATGGCCATCTGTCATAGACATGAGATTGGTGGGAATAAAGGTGGTAAAATCATTTAAATTTAATTCAATCGCAGGCAGGGCAGTGATTGAACCTCCACCAAAAGCTTTTAAAAAATTCCCTGCCCTCTCCAAGAGATGTGCATGCTGGTAAAAGATGTCTCCAGGGTAAGATTCCCTTCCCGGGGCCTTATTACCAAGCAGGGCAATTTCCCTATAAATTTTAGCATGGGCTCCTAAATCATCTAAAATCAAAAGGACATCATGGCCTTTTTTTTGAAAATATTCAGCTACTGAAAAAGCTGTTTTAGGAGTTAAAAAAATTAAAGGAGCAGGTTCAGAAGAGGAGGTAGCTATCACAATAGTGTAATATAGGGCTCCATTAGCAGCCAGCACATCTATTAAATTTCTCACACTCACTGCTGGCTTGCCTATTGAAGCATATATACAAACCACTCCAGTCCCTTTTTGATTAATGATAATGTCAATTAGAAACTGAGTTTTACCAGAGTGGGCATCTCCCATAATCAGCTCCCTTTGCCCCAATCCTATGGGAATAATGGTATCAATTACAGTAATGCCAGTTAAAAATTGCTCATGAATATATTCTCTGCTTTCAATTCCAGGCGCACTTCTTTCCAGCTCTAAAATCTGGACATTTTTGGAGTTGGTTAAAGGTCCTTTGCCATCAATTGGCAGCCCTAGTGGATTAATGCTTCTGGTCAATAGAAATTCACCAACTGGAATGCCCAGGCGGTTAGGCAGTCTTTTAAAGGTTTGGCCTGGTTCAATTTTAGCCTCATCAAGCATTAAAACCTCAATAGAAGTTTCAGATAGGGAATTAACCCAGCCCCGAGCCCCATTATCTGCCTCAACCATGTCGTTAATGCGTACAGTAGGCAGCCCATCTACATGGACCAGGAAATCCCGGACAGATACAGCAAAACCAACTTCTTGCCCATTATTCATACTATCTTAAAAATTTCTTAAAGCTTTGCAAGATAACTTCTTTTCTCTCTTCAATTCTGGCCTTCAAGGAGTAATCCTTATAAACTCCATTCCAAACTAGGGAACATCCAGCTATTAACTTTAAGTCAAATTTTAAATCAATCAATTTGAAGGAGTTAAAGTTTTTTCTATAATACTCTCCAAGCTCAGTAATTAGTTCATCAGGGGGATTGAAGGCTAAATTTAAGGCCAAAGTAGGAGTTTGTTTTAGTTTAGATTCTAAAAAGGAAAATGTTTCCTCAAGGTTTGCAGGGGTAAATTGTTGAAAAAAAGTTTCAGGCAGCAGTTTCAGCCACTTTAAATCCTCAGCAGTTGGTTCAATTAAAATAGCCCCCCCATAAAATTTTTGGGCAAAGTTGCTCTTTAAAATTCTCAATCTGTGTTTAAATTGAAAAACAGTATAAGTTTTTCCCAATATAGCCTCAAATATTTGATCCATAATTTAACTTAAGAATTTCTCACCCTTGGCTTTTTCTAAGGCCTCATAAATGAGATCAAGCTGGTCTTTTAAAGAGAGTTTTTTACCCAAAACCACACTCAAAGTTTGTTCCATAATTGCTAAAATATTTTCATCAACAGCTTTAAGCTGGGCATTTTTATAATTCTCTAATAGTTCTTTGGCAGCCTTAATTTCCAGATCAATAGAAGAAAGGGTTTTTTGTTCAGTGGAGACTAAAAAATCAGATAATCTTTCTTCCATCCTGCCAAAGATTTGGTTAATTCTGGCTTTAGTTTCTTCCTGGGAAAATTTTTCCAGCTCTTGAGCCTGCCTTTGGAGCTGCTGGATAAAGGCTAATAAACTATTTTGAGCTTCACTAACAGAAATTTGGGATTGTTTAGCTATCTCATCTAATCTTTTTTTATATTCACCTTCTAATTTAGCAGTTTCAACTTTAGTATCAGCTACCACTTTTACTCCCTCAAGTTCAGCCTGGCCTAAAATATCCTGGGATTTTTTATAAGACTGTTGTAAAGCCTCCAATCCTTTTTCCCTGAATTGGCCAATGATTTTCTGGCCTTCTTTTTCTAATGATTGCCTCCTGTTATATTCCCTAAGGTAGAGGAAAATCCCTGCCAGGGTGGTGATAGATAGTATTATGGTGGGTAAACTAATGGGCAGTTCGGGCATGATTTGATAATAGCAAGTTTAAAGTGTAAAATGCAAAGTGTAAAATAACAAGGTAAATATTAAAAATTTTGATTTTTGATTTTTGATTTATAGCCTTATAATGAGTATTGAGGCCACTATTCCAATCAATCCAGTTACCACTAGCAAGACAATATTAATAATCATAGATAGTTGAATGGCTGATTTAGCTAATGGATTTCTGCCTAAGGCTTCCACACTTTTGGCAATAGAACGAGAAAAAGCCAGCAGGCCAAAAGTAAAGGTCAAAAGTATAATTAGTCCTGCTGCAATATATCTAACTACGGCTCCCAATTGTTTTGGATCTCTGACATTTTCCAAAAAAGAGTTCCCCACAAAGCCAAAAAGCCTGCCAGCAAATCTGGGGTTAGTTAGTTCAGCATACTCAATCTTTAAAGCTATCTTAATGGTGCCTGAAGAGACATTGCCGTTTGGCCCAGCCACTTGTTGATCACTCCCTTCAAAATTTTCTAAAGCCACCCCTAGAACATAACCTGATTCTGAAGCTTTTGCCCCCTTGCCTTTAATAGAAGAAGAAGTGATATAGTCTCCAGTTTTGATAGAACCATTTAAGGTGGTCACATTAACTTGAGCAATCCCATCTCTAATTACTGGTTTACCTTCTTTTTCAAAATCTCTGTAAACTAAAATTGGTTTTTCATCTAGCACTCCAAACATTTTATTGTCAAAACTAAGTTCAGATCTAACCAAGCCATTTTCTGTGACAGTTAAAATATCTCCAGAAACTGCTTCAGTGTCAGAAATAGTGTAGGTAGAAGTAATTTCTATGCCTTTAGGAGCCTGGGCGGAAACAGTAATGAGTTGGTAGTTGGTAGTTGGTAGTAAAGTAAATAAAACCAAAAAAACTATCAACTTTGAACTAATAACTAATAACTTATTACCCATAACTCCAGAGTACAACAACTTAGAAGAAAAGGTCAACTACTTTTATATCAATAGCTCAAAATATATAAAAGCTCATCAATATAATTACCGCAGGAGCTTAAGTTAGGGGTATAGGGTATAGGGTTAGGATTTAGGCTGGATCAGAATATATATTAAGTATATCAATTATAACTAAGATGAATTTCAATTAGCTTGTGAAAAGAAGGTGTGAAACGGTATTAGGTAGTATATATTAAGTATTATGGGAAGATAAGATTTAAACCTTTTAGACGAAGTCGCAAGCTTCGCTTAATACCTAATACTTGATACTTAATACTTGTTCAGTAGATTGAACGAGCTCGTATCTTATGCTAAGATCGAAGTTATGAAGAAGTATATACCTAACCAAATTGAGCCTAAATGGCAGAAAAAGTGGAGAGAAGGTGCTCTCTATTTAACCAATTTATCCAAAAATGATAATAAATATTATGTTTTAGTTGAGCTGCCTTATACTTCGGGGGATCTTCATATGGGGCACTGGTTTACCTTCACCATGGGTGATATCTTGGCTAGATTCAAAAAAAGACAGGGGTTCAATGTGCTTTTCCCGATCGGATTTGATGCATTTGGCTTGCCAGCAGAGAATGCTGCAATTAAGCAAAACATTCATCCAAGAGACTGGACTTATGGCAATATTGAGCGTATGAGAACTCAATTTGAAACTTTAGGAGCCTCGATGGATTGGACTAAAACCATGGTGGCTTGTGATCCTAAATACTACAAATGGAATCAATGGATCTTCTTAAAGATGCTAGAGCAGGGTAGCACTTATAGAGGTAGAGCGCTATCAAACTGGTGTCCTAACTGCCAGACAGTACTGGCCAATGAGAATGTAGAATTAGGCAGATGCTGGAGGTGCGGCACAGAGGTAATTACCAAAGAAATAGAACAGTGGTTTTTTAAGATCACAGACTATGCCGAAAAATTACTTTGGCCAGAATCACCAAAAGTAGATTGGCCCAAGCATTTAAGAGAAGGTCAAAATAATTGGATAGGTAAGTCAGAAGGTGTAATTTATCGTTTCAAAGTAAAAGATATGAATATTTACTTTGAAATGTTTGATTCTGTGCCCCAAACATTTATGGCTCAAACGTTTACAGTTATTGCTCCTGAACATCCTAAACTCTACGAGTTAGTAAAAGGCACTAAATACGAGAAAAAAGTGATGAATTTTGTCGACAAGATCAGAAGAAAGAAAGCTGCTGATAAATTTGAAGCCGATAAGGAAGTGGAAGGCGTATTTACCGGTAGGTATATAGAATATACTCCAACAGGACAGAATATTCCTTTGTGGGTAGCGTCGTTCGTTATAGCCGAATATGGTACAGGAGTTGTTAATTCCAGTGCACACGACGAGCGTGATTTTGCCTTTGCCAAAAAGTATGACTTGCCACTGCATCCGGTTATGTTTCCGTCTGATCCAGTTGAGGCCAAGAAGGTCAGAAATTTGGAATATTGTTACCATCATGCACCAGATGGTATCTTGCAAGAACCGGCAGAATTTAAAGGTAGAAAATGGGCAGGAGTAAGAGCAGACATTATTGATTATATTGAAAAAAAAGGCTTTGGCAAAAGGGCCATCCAGTATCATCTTCACGATTGGTCAATCTCTAGACAAAGATATTGGGGGACACCCATTCCCATTATTTATTGTGATAAGTGTGGGACAGTACCTGTGCCGGAAAAAGATTTACCAGTGGAGCTGCCTTATAAGGTTGACTATGCTCCCCAAGGTAAGCCCCCTCTGGCTACGGCAGAGGATTGGGTGAATGTAGAGTGCCCTAAGTGTGGTGGGCCAGCCAAAAGAGAAGTGGAAACTATGGATACTTTTGTTGATTCAGCCTGGTACTTCTTTAGGTATTTAGATCCTGAAAATGATCAACAGATCTTTGATAAAAAGGTAGTAAAAGATTGGATGCCACTAGAGATCTATATTGGGGGGCCGGAACATACCTTGGGACATGCCTTGTATTCCAGATTCTTTACCATGATCTTTCATGATTTAGGACTGATTAATTTTGATGAGTATGCTAAAAAGAGGATACACCACGGTACAATTTTAGGTCCTGATGGCTCTAGAATGAGCAAGTCCAGAGGGAATGTGGTTAATCCTGATGAGGAGGTTAAAAATTATGGGGCAGATGCTATCAGAGTTTATCTGATGTTTTTAGGCCCTTTTGACATTGTTACTTCTTGGAACCCCAATGGTGTCAATGGTGCCTATCATTTCCTACAACGTGTTTGGTCTCTCCGTGACAAATTACTTCCGATTGGACGTGGGCTCATCGCCCAAGAAAGTAGTTTGTCACAAGCTGACCTGAAAATGATACACAAGACTATTAAGAAGGTGACAGAAGATATTGAGGGACTTAAATACAACACAGCTATTGCCTCCCTCATGGAGTGGTTGAATCATTTATCTAAAAAAGAATCTATCAGTAAAGAAGAATATAAAACATTTTTATTACTACTTGCCCCATTCTCGCCCCATATTACAGAGGAACTGTGGGAAATTGTTAATCGTGAATCGTCTATCGTATATCGGAAAAATAAAAACGATAAGCAAAGCTTGCGATCTAACGATCTAAAACGACAAACGATAAACGACAAACGAAATTGGTCTATACATAAGCAGTTGTGGCCACAGTTTGATAAAAAATATCTGGAAGAAGAGGAGATAGTTATCATAGTTCAGATTAATGGTAAGGTGAGAGACAGCATCATGATACAAAAAGATATAATAAATAACAAAGAGGATATAGAAAAATTTGCCAAACAAGCTGCAAATGCTAAGAAGTACTTAGCAGGAAAAACTGTGAAAAAAGTTGTGTATGTAGAAGGTAAGGTAATAAATTTTGTTATTTAGCAGCGATCTATTTTGTCTGCTAAAGATTAATCATTGTTGATTTAGATTGTTATGACAAGTAAATCAAAAGCTGCCCTAAATAGAGACAATTCCTGGCTTTTAGCAAGGTTAGATTTTATTTGGACAAAATATTTTACTGAGGTTCCCCAAACAAATAAAGTCTTTATTAAATTTGGCAGAAATGCCAGGTTAAGGCTTGGTTCAATTCGCTTAGATAGAAAAACTAAAGCCAGCTATATACTGATAACTTCAATGTTTAAAGAGCAATCAATCCCACAAGAGGTAGTGGATCACACCATTGGCCATGAGTTGGTGCATTATGCTCATGGTTTCTCTTCCAACAGGCCCAGATTGCACAAATATCCACACTCAGGAGGAGTAGTTAAAAAGGAGATGGCAGAGCGGGGAATGGAATATCTATATAAAGCTTATAAGGCTTGGATAAAAGACTATCGAAAAATGCTAAAAAAGTCATATGGATTTTGAGAAGGAAAATTGGTGGCAGGAATTTAAAGTTCCAATTGCGTTATCTTTAGTTGGTCTAGTGCTTATTATTGGTGGAGCAGTGAGTTCAGGGATAGGAAAAGCCCAGTCAAAGCAGTATCCTAAAGAGAGCCTGGTTTCTGATAAGACTATTTCAGTAGATGTATCAGGAGCAGTTAAAAATCCAAGCGTATATCAATTTAATGAAAATGCCAGAATAGAGGAAGCAATCTCTTCAGCAGGAGGTTTTTCAGATGATGCAGACCTAGAATATATATCAAAGTATATAAATATGGCACAAAAATTAGTAGACGGAACTAAAATCTATATCCCGGCAAATGGTGAGAGTATTTCAGCTGCCAAAGTGGGCCAAGTGGTCGGAACTAATACTTCTGCCAAAATCAATATCAATACAGCCACTCAAGCCGAACTGGAATCATTAGACGGGATAGGCATATCAAGAGCATCAGATATAATTTCAGGCAGACCATATCAAAGAAAAGAGGAATTAATAGATAAAAAAATTATAGGCAAAGCTGTGTTTGAGAAAATCAAGGATTTTATTGTTGTCTACTAGTCCTAAACATAGCTTCAAAATATTCAATCTTGACACGGCCGTTGAACAAATGTAATATAAATTGTAAGAGTATAAATGAAGGCTTATAAAAAGAGTTTAGCTCAATTTGTCCTAATTGTTTTAGAAAAGAGTATTGATGGCTACGTTAGAGTAGAAGATTTTGCCCAGCATCATTATCGCTATTTTTATGGGGCTCCGGAATTGAAAAAATCAAGTCTGGCTGCTGCTATTGCTCGTCTAAGAGAAGGAGGTTTAGTGGAAACTAAGCGTAAGAGGTCGGATATTTTAGTAAAGTTAACCAAGCTAGGTAAAGAATCACTCAATGATTTTAATTTAGATGATCAACCCTGGGATGGTAAATGGAGGATCGTGATATTTGATATTCCTGAAACTCAAAGAACAGTGAGAGATTTGTTTAGAAGAAGACTCAAAGACTGGGATTTTAAAAATTTTCAACAAAGCGTTTGGATTACCAAAAAAAATGTTACAGAAAAGATGAGGAAACTCATTAATAAGTTGGGAATATATGATTGGGTAGCTGTAATTGAGTCGGAAGATAAAGCTTTATCCAATATCTACAATCTTTAAACGGTCGTGGAACAAATATATAAATTTAAAGCTAAATTACCGGTTTTTTTGACTATAATTTTGTATGTTTTATTTTTCTACTTAAGATCAATTCAGGGTGGGTGGGATCTCAAAATGGATATTCTAAAAACTCAAAGGCAGGCATTAGATAAAAAAATCAGTCAGTTCTTGCCTTCACCCCAGGCTGAACTTTTATCCGGCATTTTGCTCGGACAAAATAAAAATTTGCCTGGCAAACTTAAATTAGCTTTGAGGGATACATCAACTTTACATATTGTAGTAGCTTCAGGTCAGAACCTAAGCATGGTGGCAGGATTTTTCTTAGGTTTTTCAGGCTTGATTGGCAGAAGAAAAGCGCTTGTTTTGGGGCTGCTAGCTTGCATATTTTATACTTTGTTATCCGGAATGCAGGTGCCAATACTTAGAGCAGCTATTATGTTTGGTTTTGCTTCTATTGCTCAATTTTTCGGCAGAGAAAAAGACGGCTGGTGGGTACTAATTATAACAGCAGCCTTGATGCTTTTAGTTAATCCTGCATGGATTACCAGTCTGTCTTTTCAGCTGTCATTTTTGGCAACTTTTGGGGTGATAGTAATTTCGCCCATCTTTCTTAGATGGTTTGAAAGAGTACCAATTATCGGCCAGGACTTATCAGTTACTCTGGCGGCACAAATAATGGTGACACCTGTAATTGCCCAAAATTTTCATCAGATTTCTTTTGTTTCTTTGGCAGCCAATGTTTTAATTCTTTGGACTATATCTTTTATCATGATTTTAGGGAGCCTGATGATTTTAGTAGGGACAATCTGGTCGGCAGCAGGATTAGTTGTCGGAGTAGGGGTAAATATTTTTCTTACTTACTTTATTTATATAGTGCAATTTTTTGCCAATCTGCCTTTTGCCTGGGAATATGTCGAGGAGCAAGCGTGGGCGGTGTGGATAGGGTACTATATGATAGTAGGTGGGGTATTATTAGGTCTAAGTAAGAATAGAGAATAATTTTAAATTTTCAATTTTAAATTCACAATGAATTTTCAATGATTCAATGTTTGAAAATTAATACATTGATATTTGATTGTAAATTGTAAATTGTAAATTGGTAATTGTAAATTTATGTTATTATTAACTTATGGTCAAACAAAGAATTTTGGAAGATTTAAAAACTGCTGTAAAGGAATTAGGCTATCCAGTAACTGATCCCGATTCAATCGGGACTAATATAGTTTGTAATATTCCAAAAAATCCCAAATTTGGGGACTATACAACGAATTTGGCTCTCCAACTTGCTAAACAAGATTCGCAAAACCATCGTCACTCGCCACTCGAGATTGCTAATGAAATTTTACAAAAATTTGGGACTCATACTTACTTAGAAAAAGTTGAAGTGGCAGGAGGATTTATCAATTTTTTTGTTAAAAAATCAGTTTTAGCAAATGATTTAAAAGAGATTTTGCAGTTAGGGGAAAATTTTGGCAAGTCAGAAATAGGTAGTGGTAAAAAAGCCAGGGTAGAGTTTGTTTCAGCTAACCCCACAGGCCCGCTGCACATGGGTAATGCCAGAAGCGCTCCCTTGGGGGATGTTTTAGCAAGTGTCCTACATTCCCAAGGATATCAAGTTTTAAGGGAATTTATAGACAACAATGTTGGTGAACAAGTTAAAGCCTTGGGGGCAACTATAAAAGCTAAAATTTCTGGTAATAGTTTAGACGCTAACCAATATCAAGGTGAATATATCTCAGATTTAGCCAAAAATTTAGAAGTTAATGTAGAAAAATTAACAGATGAAGAGGTGGGAAGGTTGGCTGTGGAGTTTTTGCATGAGGAGATTTTAGCTGATTGCCACCTGATGGGGATTAAATTTGATTTGGTAGTGCATGAATCTGATTTAAGAAAGGAAGCAGCTAAAGTTTTAGAGCAGTTAAGGAAAAAAGGGGTTTTGAAAGAAAAAGATGGAGCTTTGTGGCTTGCTCCCAATGATGAGTTTTTAAAAGACAGAGAAACCGTGGTGCAAAAAACTGATGGAAATTATACCTATTTTACAGCTGATATTGTTTATCACAAACAAAAATTTGAATCAGGGGCTGAAGTGATTATAGATGTATTTGGCAGCAATCATCATGGCCATGTTCCCAGGCTTCAAGCTGCAGCTCTAGCCTTAGGATTTGACCCTAAAAGGCTAAAAGTAGTGCTATACCAATATGTCAGAGTTAAAAGGGGAAAAGAAGTGGTGAAGATGAGCAAAAGAGCAGGAAATTTTATTACAGCCAAAGAGGTACTGGAGGAGGTAGGCAAAGATGCTTTTAGATTTTATCTTTTAAGGTTTGCTCCTCAAACTCATATGGATTTTGATTTAGAGTTAGTAAAAGAGCAGACCAATAAAAATCCAGTTTATTATGTGCAATATGCCCATGCCAGGATGGTAAATATCCTTTTAAAGGCAAAAGACAACAAAGAGGAGGCTAATTTAGAACTTCTAACTGCTGAGTATGAACAAGCTTTAATAAAACATTTACTATATTTGCCAGATTTATTAGCAGAATTAGCCTTAAGTTTTCAAGTTCATCACCTAACAGACTATGCAATTTCTTTAGCAGATTACTTCCATAAGTTTTATGAGGCATGCCCAGTGCTTTCAGCAGAGAGCAAAGAGTTAGTTAAGGCAAGACTTGCTTTAGTTAAAGCTTCTAAGATAACGCTGGCTAATACTTTAGAAATCTTAGGAGTTTTAGCACCTGAAAGGATGTAATGTTTGGAAGAAAAAAACAGGCTAGAAGATCTACTAATATACTGTTTGTTATATTTAGATTATTTTTAAGTGTAATTATTTTTGCCATGCTTTTGGGAGGAATATATTCTGCATATAAACACTTTAGTGGTTTAGATCCTTTAAAATTAAGCCCTGAAGCTGTCTTAATTAATTTATTAAAATCCAAAACTCCCCAGGATATAATTGCTGCTTTATCTTCAGTAAAACTAACAGAAGGCATTGCTCAAAAAATTAACCAGAGAGTTTCAGGAGGCCAGGCAGTTATTCCAGCTGACCCCAGTTCAAACGGGGCTGATCCAAAGCCAACTCAAACTTCTTCCCAGGTTGTTTTAAGATTTTTAATGGTAGCTGATTCCCACAATGATAATCAATATTTAGCTAAGGCTTTAGATCAAGCTAAGCTTCAATATCCTGATATTAAGTTTATTTTAGGTTTGGGAGATTATACAGAAGTGGGAACTGTTACAGAATTAAAAAATGCCAAGAAAGAGTTTGACCAAGCCTCTTTGAGATATTTTTTAGTAGTTGGAGACCATGATTTATGGGACGGGAGAGATAAAGGAGAAAGCCCCATTAAAAATTTTAATCAAGTTTTTGGTCCTACTTTTCAAGCTTTTTCAGAGGGAGATTTTTATTTTATTTTGCTCAATAATAGTGATAACTACCAAGGAGTATCTTTAGAACAAACAAATTGGCTAGATGCTCAATTAGAAAAAGCTAAAAATGCAAAGGGAATTTTTGTATTCTTGCATGAGAGCTTGTACCATCCTTCTTCTGATCATGTAATGGGTAGAGTACAGGCAGAGTTGAAAAAACAAGCTCAGAATTTACTGTTTAGTTTAAAATCAGCAGGGGTAAAAACAGTGATAGCTGGAGATACTCATTATTTTTCTTATTATGAAGAGCCCCAAACTCATCTGCCTATGGCTACAATTGGAGCTATTACCTCTGAAAGGAATTTACAAACCCCCAGGTTTGGGATAGGGGAGGTGTTAGAGGATGGGAATTTAAGGGTTGTGGATGTAGAAATTAAATAATATAATACTTCGATATGATTGGGCAAACTTTGATCATCATTAAACCAGATGGAGTTAGTGGAGGCTTTACAGATGAAATTATCAAAAGATATGAAGCTGTAGGGCTTAAGGTAGTTAAAAGAATGGATTGTATGGCCCCACTTAATATTGTAGAAAAACACTATCCAATGGATCCAGAATATTTAAGGTCAATTGGAGAAAAAACTATTGCTGCAGGCCAAAAAGTGACCTCAGCAGAAGATCAGGGTAGAAAAGTAGTGTCATGGCTTCGCAAATTTATTACCTCCGGTCCGGTGGTAGTAATGCTCCTGGAGGGGGAGGATGCAGTTAAACAGGCTCGTAAAACCAGTGGCTTTACCGATCCTGCAAGTGCAGAAAAAGGCACTATCAGGGGAGATTTGGGAACAGATAATATATTGGATGCCAATAGGGAAGAAAGACCGGTTTATAATTTAATTCATGCTTCAGGATCAGCTGATGAAGCTGCAAAAGAAATAAAATTGTGGTTTGGACAAAACTAGTCGGAGAGGAGCGTGGTATAGTCGCTTCGCTTCCTGTATCACTTCGTGATATAATTCATTTAATATGAAAGATTTACAGTTTAAAGTGTTAATTGAACAAGATGAGGACGGATGGTATATTGCAGAGGTGCCCGAGCTTCAGGGATGCTATACTCAAGGTAAAACTCTAGAGGAAGTACGAGAAAGAATTAAAGAAGTAATTAAACTTGTCCTGGAATCAGATAAAGAGGCCAAAAAGAGTAAGTTATCTTCCCCACAGCCACATTCTAAATTCTTTGCGGTTGAGGACATAAGCCTTCAGTATGCCTAAACTGTCTCCAATCAATGCCACAAAACTTATCAAGATTCTTGCGAAGCAAGGGTTTATTAAGGTTCGTCAAAGTGGTAGTCATGCTAGGTTAGAGCATCCCGACGGTAGAAAAACTAGCATACCAGTTCATTCTGGAGAAAATGTCAGAGTGGGACTTCTAAGAAAAATCCTCAGAGACACAAATATCTCTCGTGATGAGTTTGAAACGCTAAAATAATCCTAAAAAATAGTCAGCAGATCCAGTATAATCAACCTTATGAATACTGATGATCCTAAACAAGATGTTCCCCGGAGTACCTCTGAACCTACTCAAGATTCGGGCAATGACCAAAACCTGACAGATCAATGATTGAGGAAATTGTGGGTGATAAAGAAGTACCAATATTTCTAGATGAATGGTTAAAAAATGGACTTAACGCCAGCGCAGCCTACAAAGCTCTGCACCCCAATGCTAGTGATGCTTCAGCCAGAGTTTTAGGCTCAAAAAAGTTAACAAAGAATAACATTTCTGCTATTTTGGCAGGATATGATCTTGGGTACAGTGATTATATTCTGAGTCTTAAAGAGGGTTTAGTTGCTACGAAATTTAATGAACAAACAGGAGAAAAAAGTACCAGATTATAGAACCAGGTTAGAGTATCATCGTATTCTTGGTAAATTATTAGGGTTTTAAATAATGAGTCTTTATTCTCTTTACCTAATCATGTAGAATTTTCTGTTATAATTGTTAATATGGCTGATGGTAGCAGTGGTCCCCCTCCTTCAGAGTTAGGTATCACACCTAAAGATTTAGGTATTAAACCAGGTAATCTGCCAGCACGACCACAGGAATTTGGACGAATAGACTTACAAGAAACACCGTATAGAACGGATGTTAGGGTTTTACAAGCTCAATATTTTCCAGAAGGTAAATATTTAAAAATAGCTGATGGATCAGAATATATCCTTGACGCCAATGGTAGAACGATTATCCTATTTGAAAAACCAACAGATAAAGGATTCACTTCTGCTTACTCTCCCTTAACACCACAAGATTTAAGAAGAAAGTTAGCTACTTTACCAGAAGAGCAACAAAAAGAGCTTGCTGGGATGTTACATTTACCTGATTTAAGCCCTGATAGCCTTCATACCACTCAAGCTACTGGGACTCTTGAGGATTTAATGTCGAGATTAAAGAGTAGAGCAAGCAGCGAAAGAAGGCCCCAAAGAGTAGCTGCAACAGACGCAGTAAGTAGAGATATACCACCTGATCTACCAGATAGTCATTTTGTTCAATTAAACCCGAAAGAGTATGCGGCAAGAAAAGCTGAGCAATGGGAAGCCGTAAGGGATCTTCCTGATAATGATCAACGTAAAATTCTCTACTTTAGAAGATTTACTCGAGAGTTTAGGTCTGGAGTACGATTTAATCCAGAACTCACTGCTTCTTCAGGAGATAACTTTAGATATTACGGGGTAGATACTTCTAGGGTAGGCGAACTACCTACGGTAGAAGCATATAGACCAACTATAGCGGTATCAGCAGGAAGAAAGATTGGTTTTGTGATCGGATACCATCATTTGGAAAAACCTTGGAGTAATTTATTCATGGAGATGTTTCAAAGACAAGTTCAATATTCCCCCGATCAGATAGAGTTTATTGTTATCCAGAATACAGATATTCCAACAGGTGATCGATCAATAGCCTCTGAGCGAGAAATTCAACAAACAATCGCAGCAATGGGGATTACTGATATTATTGATGTTCACGAACAGCTTGCCATGTTAAATCATTATATGGATAGTACCAGAGCATCAGAGTTCAAAAATACTTTTAGAGCAGGAGGGAGTAAAAATCCTAATGGTGGAGAATATACACTTGATCCTTTTGTACCTCTTTGGGCTATAGAACAGTATTACCAGGGTCATATATACCCGCAACTGCAAGATGCAATCAATGAACAGATTAAAAAAGCAGAGGTTTTAATAAAAGGCTTAGGTAACCCAGCGGCAAAAGCATAGAGATTTATACACTAGGATCATTTCTAATATTCTTTGGTATAATCCTTAAATGGACGAGAATGAGTTGGACTTTACTAAACTTAAATATGTTTTGTACGCCCGCAAATCTACAGATGATCCTTCAGTAAATTCAGGATCATCTTGAGCTCTGCCGAAAGATGACCCCCAAAGACAAGTAAGATCTATTTAAACAATTGGTTTGCCAAATTTTATTAAGTTTTCTTTTTTCTCTCTTCTCCAGCCTTTAATTTGGGTTTCTCTTCTTCTGGCACCCAAAAGAGTTGGGAGAGTTTCAATATAAATAAGCTCAAAGGTTTTATTTCTTTTGGTAAATTCAGCACCATCACCGGATTTGTGTCTTAAGATTCTGCTATTGATATCATGAGTTACCCCTTTTAGTGCCCTTCGATAAGCTCAGGGCCTTTCGACTCTATGCTATTCATCGGTCGAAGACCTTGAGTGAGGTCGATTTATCGACCGAATCGAAAGGTCGGGGTGCTGGGAATTGAACCCAGTATCTCTGCGACCCGAACGCAGCGTGATACCGATTCACTACACCCCGAATCCTTAGTAATTATACCTCCTGAAGTGTTAAAATATAATATATGCCGTTGTAGCTCACCGGATAAGCGGAGCTTGCAAAATTGGCCCTGTAGCTCAGTGGATAGAGCAATCCCGTCCTAAGGGAGAGGTCGTGAGTTCGACTCTCGCCAGGGCCGCCAATTTTGTAGAGCAACCCGTCCTTCTCCGCCAAAGGCGGAGGGTGTGTTAGGGGTAGGTTGGAGGTTCGATTCCTCTCAACGGCGCCCGCTATGATTGATAATTTTAAATTTGTTTTACTAATTAGATTTGTAGGATATTTGGTATTTTTTACCGGCCTTTTGACCTTTTTATTTATCTTAGGACCCTTAGTAAAAGCAGAAGCTGAGTATAGGATGGATAGAATTTTAGGAGTAAGAAGAACTGTGCCTAATATTATAACTTCTGATTCAGGGCAAACAGGATCTATGACTTCTTTTTCAGATTTAAAAGTTGATAATAACACTATTATCCCAGTTTCCACAGAATTTGGGATTGTGATTGAAAAGATTAATGCCAATGCTAAAATTGTAGCTAATGTTGATCCTGGCAATGAGAAAGAATATGCCCAGGCTTTAACTTTGGGAGTTGCTCAAGCGCAGGGCAGCACAGATCCTGGCCAGCCAGGTAACCTTTACCTATTTTCCCACTCCACAGATGCCCCCTGGAATATAATACGGTTTAATGCAGTTTTTTACCTTTTGAGAGAGTTAAATAATGGTGATAGGGTGATTATTTTTTACAAAAACAAAAGATATGATTATATTGTCTATGATAAAACTGTAGTTTCACCCTCTGATGTAACTTATCTTACTAATAGGTATGATGTGCCTGTTTTAACGCTGCAAACCTGTGATCCACCAGGAACTTTACTTAATAGGCTGGTGATTAGGGCAAAACTTGTTAATAGCTAGAATTGACCATAGATGGTAGAGAATAGAAAATAGTGGTAGAAGGTAGAAAGTGGAAGTTAGAGATAATCTATCATCCAGCTTCTATCTTCAAAGTACTATCTTCCATTTTCCATCATCTATCGTCTAAAATATTTAAGATTATGTCTAAGCGTTTTCTTATTACCATTATCACTTTAGCAGTTATAGCCTTTTCTGCAGGCATAGCTATTTTTTTAGCCAAAGGTTACACCTTTTCTCCTACAGAAAAAAGAATTGTGGGTACAGGCATTATTAATATCACTTCTGAACCTGATGCAGCCTCTGTTTTTATTGATGGGCACCTTACCACAGCCACTAATGCTACAGTTTCTTCACTTTCTCCTAAAAGTTATACAGTCAGGGTGGTAAAAGAGGGTTTTATACCCTGGGAAAGGTTAGTTGAGGTTAAAGAAGGAGTGGTAACAGCTGTCAAAGTTACTTTATTCCCAGCTATACCCACTATTTATCCTTTAACCTTCAGCGGAGTTTTAAATCCTTCTTTGTCTCCTGATGGTTCTAAATTGGCTTATATTGTGCCAGCTAACAATAACAATCTAAAAAAGGCTGGAGTTTGGGTTTGGACTATGGTCAGAAACCAGCCAATTGCTTTTGCCCGCTCTTCTGAACCACATCAGATTGCCTCAAACACCACTACTGATTTTTCCAAAGCTACTTTGAAATGGTCTCCAGATTCAAAACAAGTTCTAGCGGTAACGCCAACAGCTACAGTTGATGGTAACAACTATCTGCTGGAATCTGAGAGTATGAATAATGATCCTAGGGACATCACCCCAATTTTATCTGCTACTTTAAGTGCTTGGGAAGAAGATATTGAGTCTAAAGAAATGGCCAGGGTAATGACTATAAATGATGATAGATTAAGGAAAATAGCCTCTGATTCTGCCTCTTTGAGTTGGGCACCAGATGAAACTAAGTTTATGGCTTCATCTTCCGCAGAGGTTAAAGTCTATGATTTAGAAGATAATGAGCGAAGCTCCTCTGTGAGTAAAGACTACAAATTGCCTAAAGCTTTAGCCTATATCTGGTTGCCAGATTCACGCCATATAGTTTTAGTTGAGGAGGGAGCTATTTCTATGGTGGATTTTGATGGGACAAATAAGGCCGTTATTTATGTTGGTAAGTTTGAAGATAGTTTTGTTTTTCCTTGGCCAGATTCATCCAGATTTGTGATAATAAGCTCATTTCCCACCCCCACTGCATCTGAACCAAACTTGTATGGGATAAACCTACGGTAAGTTAAAAGTTTAAAGTGCAAAGTGTAAAGTTAGTGTTGTTTTCTTTCAGAAAACTTTTAATTTTTAACTTTGAATTTTGAACTATTATGATCCATTTAGTGCATCTTGTGACCCAGTTTTCCAGTTGTTAAAATGTCCAGGTATGTTTGGACTGAACAAAAGAATTGGAATTGACCTTGGCACTGCTAACTCTTTGGTTTATTTAGCAGGTACAGGCATTGTTTTAAATGAACCCACTGTGGTGGCTATTACTACAGATGATAACCGGGTTTTAGCTGTGGGTAATGAAGCCAAAGAAATGCTGGGCAGGACTCCAGGTAATATTATTGCCAGTAGGCCTATGAGAGATGGGGTGATTGCAGATTATGTGATCACTGAGGCCATGATCAGATATTTTTTAGATAAAGTCAGTGGCCAAAGTAGGATTTTTAAGCCTGAGGTAATGGTTTGTGCTCCTGCTGGGGTAACTTCTGTGGAGAAAAGAGCCATCTTGGATGCTACCCTTTCTGCTGGAGCTAAAACTGCTTTTTTAATAGATGAACCCTTGGCTGCAGCTATTGGAGCCAAAATCCCCATTGCTAATCCTTCAGGCAATATGATTGTGGATATTGGTGGAGGAACTACTGAAGCAGCAGTGATTTGTTTGGGAGGAGTGGTGGTACATTCCAGTGTCAGAGTGGGGGGAAATAAAATTGACGAGGCTATACAAAATTATGTCAGGAAAAAACATAATTTAATTATAGGAGAAAGAATGGCAGAAGAGGTCAAAATTAAAATAGGTTCAGCCATCCCTTTAAAACCAGGAGAGATGCAAAAATTAGAAGTAAGAGGCAGGGATGCTGTAACTGGCTTGCCTAAAACAGTGGAGATAACTTCAGAAGAAGTAACTCTGGCTATCAATGAAGTCATCAACAAAATTATTTCTGGAGCTAAAGGAGTTTTAGAACAAATTCCTCCTGAGCTGGCCTCTGATATTATTGATAAAGGAATTGTGATGAGTGGAGGAACATCACTTTTAAGAAATTTAGATAGATTATTTACAGAAACCTTAGGGGTGCCTGCAGCTTTAGCAGAGAATCCATTGTATTGTGTGGCTTTGGGCACAGGAATAGCGCTGGAAAATCTGGATCTTTACAAAAGATCGGTAAGTAAAAGATAAATTTCCTTAGAGGATATATAGTAGAAATAAATGGAAATAAGTAGAAATACATTGTAAACTAGAGGAATGGTGATTGGTTTTGATGGATCAAGGGCTTTTATTTCTCAAAAAACAGGCACAGAAAATTATTCCTATCAGCTTTTAAAAGCATTAGCCAAAATTGATAAAGCTAATCGGTATTTTGTTTACACCAGGCCTTTCATTAGTAGGCCGATCGACCAACTAATGAAATTGCCTAAGAATTTTAAGGTGGTTGAAATTAGGTGGCCAAGATTTTGGACACAGGGAGGTTTAGCAGTCCAGACCTTCAAGGATAATTTGGATGTTTTGTTTGTTCCTTCACATACTTTGCCTATAATCAGAAGACCGGGATTGAAAACTGTTATAACAGTGCATGATTTAGGGTCAGAGTATTTACCCTCCATGCATCAGTTAAAGCAAAGGTTATATTTGGGTTTTATGCAAAAATATCAGCTTAATTCAGCCACAAAAATAATTGCTGTATCACAAGCTACCAAACTAGATCTAGTTAAGAGAATTGGGATAGATCCTGGGAAGATAAAAGTGGTGTACGAAGGATACGATCAAGGCAATTTCAAAAATCAAAACTCAAAAGTCAAAATTGATGCACAAAGTAGTATTTTGAAATACTATGAACTAATAACTAATAACTATTTTCTTTTTGTGGGGACAGTACAGCCAAGGAAGAACCTCGAGCGCGTGATTTCAGCATTTAGTAGGTTTATAGCCCAATCTAAAACTCGAAATGGAGATAGTATAGAGTATAAAGTATCGAGTATAGAGGGTAAAAAACAGAAAAAAGCAAAACCCCACTATACTCTATACACTATACCTTATACTTTAGTGATTGCGGGTTCAAAGGGTTGGCTTTCTAATGATATCTACAAACTGCCAAAGAAGTTGGGGATTGAAGATAGGGTGAAGTTTTTAGGGTATGTGCCTGAGAAAGATTTACCTGCACTTTACAGTGGAGCCCAAGCTTTAGTTTTCCCCTCTCTTTTTGAAGGATTTGGGTTGCCTATACTTGAGGCTCAAGCCTGTGGATGCCCAGTGGTTACCTCAAATGTGTCAAGCATGCCTGAAGTAGCTGGAAAAGGGGCAATATATGTGGATCCCTACAGCGTAGATGATATAGTAGATGGTATGGAAAGGGTAAAGGGTAAAGCGGAAAGGGTAAAGTTAATAAAGGCAGGATATGAGAATATAAAAAGATTTAGTTGGGAAAAGTGTGCAGCTCAAACACTAAAAGTGTTTGAAGAATTATGAAAAAAGAAATTTTAGGAGTTAAAATTGATGATCTTTCAATACCTGAAATTGTCAGTATAGTAGAAGGTTGGTTAAAAAAGGAAGGTAAGCATTATATTGTTACTCCGAATCCGGAAATTGTGATGATGGCGCAAAAAGATTTGGAGTTAAAAAAGATCTTAAATAATACAGACTTAAGTATTCCTGATGGAGTGGGTTTAAAATTAGCAAGTGATATAGAAAATATTAGTCCTGGAGTAGATGTTTTGGAGGCCTTAGTAAAATTAGCAGCTGATTTGGGCGCCACAGTAGGCTTTTTAGGTGGCAGAGTTGGGGTAGCAGAAAAAGCAGTAGAGCGCTTATTAAAAAAGCATCCAAATTTAAAAGTAACTTTTGCAGGGTCTGGAGGAGAGGTGGATGAGGAAGGGAATAGTATAGAGTATAGAGTATCAAGTATAAAGGGTAACAAACAAAAAAATAAATCCCACTATACTCTATACACTATACCTGCTACCGATTTACTTTTCGTGGCCTTTGGCCCACCTAAGCAGGAAAAATGGATAGCAAAAAACTTAAAGGAAATAGATGTTAAAGTAGCTATGGGGGTGGGAGGAGCTTTTGATTACCTATCTGGCAGAGTTAAGCGAGCTCCTAAGCTAATAAGAAGCTTAGGGTTGGAGTGGTTGTTTAGGCTAATCATTCAACCATGGAGAATAAAAAGGCAAATAGCTCTTCTTAAATATCTTTATCTTGTGATACACTGAAAGTATGGTTATTACCAAAAAATATCAGGATATCAAACCAGTTTTAATGGATACAAAAGCTCCTCGGGTAAAGGAGCCTTATTTTGTAATAGATGCAGGCCATCAATCAATTTTTGTATTAGCTTCTGGCCAAAATGGGGTGGAATATAATAAAACTGAGGGTTTTGTGAGTAGTTATAATGAAGTAGGTACATTTCAGTGCCTTTATGGCCAGGGAGCAATTTTGATGCAGAGAAATGATGAAGAAGGAGAGGCCAAAGAGTTTAAAGTCTTAACTTTAAATCCAGGGAGGCAGTTTTTAGTGCCTGCTGGGTGGGCAATGTGTTTAGTTAATATAGGAAAAAATTTATTGGTAGTTTTAGCAAATTTGGATATTAATTCAAAGTATTTAGATTCAAAACCAATTATAGAAAAAAGGGGGTTAGCTTACTTTGTAGTGGAGAAAAAAGGTGAAATAGCTTTCGAGCAAAATCTAAACTATACGGTTCATCCTCAAATTACTACAGAGTAAGATTTGATTTTTACAACAACGTAATCTAGTCATATTAGCAGTAAAGTTAACCAGGATTTAAACCCTTTAGACGAAGTCGCAAACTTCGCTTAATACTAATTAGTAAGAGCTTGTTGAGGACTCAGAGGATTGGGTTTTTTGTGTTATCCCTAAAAGCCATAACACTGCCTCTTTCTTATATCTTCTATCACCTCTGGAGTTTATTCTAATGGCTGGCAGTTTGCCTCTTTTGCCCCATCTTTTAATAGTTAAAGGAGAAACTCTTAAAACTTCTGCTACTTCTTTGACTGTTAATAAATCAGGGAGATTTTCTAGTGATAATTTGTTCATAATTAGTTATGAGTTCATAGTACGCTTCGCTTGTAGTTCATAGAAAATTTCTACGAACTAATAACTACCAACTAAGAACTAATCATTATATATCATAACAAAACATAGAGTGTCAATCCCTCAATTACATTCGGGATTGACCCTTTAACAGGCCAGCAGCTTAAAATTACTTGCCTTTGGCTATAATTCCTTGAATAATCCCTCTGTATTTTGAAATATCAGATTCTGCTTGTGACTTTTCCTTTTTATCACGTTCACAACTATCTTTAAAGAAATCACTTCCACTGCAGGTAATCCTCATTGAAGCTTCTGCACCATCTAAACTAAAAACAGCATAATTAAATCTTTGTAAGTAATATTCCAAATCTTCATAGTCTGTTTGAGAGTAACATTTATTGCTGGCAAATTCACCTTCTCTGATATTTTTTCTAATGCAGTTTGCAACTTGTGGCTGAGTTGGTTTAACCACAGGTTGGGTAACAGGTTTTTGAGTAGGCTTTGGAGTTGGGGGAGATGAAGGTGAAAGACTAGGAGATGGAGAAGGAGTAGGCTCCAGCGCTGTTTGTAAATCTTGGGAAAATTGCCTGAAAGGAGCCACAAAAACTTTATCAAAATCACCAGATTGAACTCCCTGATAAATACCAGCAAGGATAAATACTAAAAATAAACCAAGTAAAATAGAAAAAACTAGTCTAGCACGGAATAAAATCCTGGACATATTATTTGGTTAAGTTAACTTCTGCCTGGCCCTCGAGTGTTGCTTCAAATAACTCTTCTTCATTGAACCCAAATAACTTAGCTGCTAATAAATTAGGAAAAGTTTGAACCATTGTGTTATATTCTAATACTGTTTGATTATATTCTTCTCTGTAACTGGCCACCTGGTCTTCTGTTTCTTTAATATCCACTCTTAACTCCTGATAGTTTTTAGAAGCTACCAAATCTGGATAATCCTCAGAAACTGCAAAAAGTGATCTTAAGGCTTGAGTTAAAAAATTATCTGCTTGGGCTGATTCTTTGGGCCCATGAGGTTTTTCTAAAGCTGCCCTAGCCTTAGCTACATCTGTAAAGGTACCTTTTTCATGCTTGGCATATTCTCTAACAATGGTGGCTAAATTCTCAATTAAAGAAGCCCTTCTTTTTAGCTGTACATCAATATCTGCAAAATCAGTTTTGACTTTATTCCTTTGAGTTATAAAGCTATTATAAGTAGCCCATAAAAAAAGAAGGATAAAACCTACCAGGCCTGCCAGGAGCCAGAGCAAAAGAGTAATATTTAAATAAAAGCCAAAGATGTTCATTTTGGTAAATTGGAGAGCTCTTTCTTAGCTTGCAGTATATAACTATCGTAGTTGCCGCTTTGATTTTCTGAAGTAAAGATTTCTATGGCCTTAAGGTAGTGTTCTCTAGCTGAATCATAAATTTTTAGGTTAGCATAGGCCCGGGCTACACTAAGATTGGCAAAACCTGATTTGTCAGTTAACCTCAAGGTCTTTTGGAAGTGAAGTATGGCTTCTTCATATTTTTCCATCTGTATTAAGATGTCACCCACCCCATTGATATAGAGGGCATTATTTGGATCAAGCTCTTCTGCTTTAAGGTAAGCTGCCAGCCCATCTTCTAAAGTGCCGCTGGAACTTACCCAGGTATAGGCACTGCCAAGCTGATACCATAACTTAGGATTGTTGGGCTCTATTTCCAGGGCTTTTTTAATCTCTGCTATATTTTCATCATTAAGTTTTTTAGTTTCTGAAATTAGTTCTGCATCAGTTTTCCCAGAGTTTGGAAGCTCCCTCATTTGTTTAAAAAGTTTCTGGGAGTTCTCGTAATGTATTTTTGTTTCAGCAGACATTTCACCTGTTTGAGACATTTCTGTACTAACAGCTTTTTGGAAAAATTGGGAGGAAAAGAATTTATAGCTGCCAAAGGCAACTGCAGCAGCAATTAACCAGCCTACCAAAGCCAAAACCCAGATCCATCTGATCCCTTTACCTTTTTCATTTTCTAAACCGATATTAGCATGTTTGTATAAGATAATCTGGTAAGCCAGGGCAAACCAGCCTAAAATAATGTTTAGCAAATAAGAAAAAATACTAACCATCCATTGAGCGTCTTGGGTAACTAGATTTTTTAAAATGTTAATAACTAGAAAAACTACAAAATAAAGCACCCAAAGCAGAATGCTTCTGACAAAAATAGCCCCAAAGTTTTTGCTGATCAGCAGTACTGATCTTCTAATTGCCTCCAGCCCGCGCCTGCCATTTAAAATGATCTCCAGTTGTGTAAATCCCAGTAAAAATCCTACTAAAATTGCAGGCAGGATAAAAACAAAAAATGAGCCTGCAATAAGGAAAAAGGTGACCAGCCCTACCAAAAATAGAGGTAAAATGAGCCTTAAGCTATTTTTAAAAGCAGCAGCAACTGAGGTTTTGCCTTTGCTGTCTACTATTAATATAGTTGCCACTTGTAAGGCAGCAGTGATGATAGCAAAAACCACCCCAAAAACTGCGATCAAGATAGCGGAGGTGATTAAAAAATTAGGAGAGAGTAGTAAATCAGGAGTAAAACCTGCCAGGCCTTTTTGCAAAAGAGCAGAACCAATTCCAGAAATAATAAAAATTACCACAGCCAGAGCAGCCAAAAGCAAATAAATCACAAGACTTAAGATATTAATAATAAATAAAGAAAGCACAGATTGGGTAAAAGTTTGCCAAGAGTCAGAAAAAAGTTGGGAAATTGTAGGAAAGGCAGAACTGGTTTTTATATTTTCATTCACCATCTTAGTATTTCAAGGTTTATATAAAATGTCAATAAAATAATGGGTTTAGCTCGTCCCGCCAAAGGCGGGACTTCGCTATCCCTGAAAGAGTTATTGTAATTCTACCCTTCGACTATGCTCAGGGTTTCACTGAAGTTCAACTGTTCCACCTGCAGCTGTTAATTTAGCTTTTGCCTCTTCCGCGGTCTGTTTATTAACAGATTCTAAAACTGGTTTAGGAGCTCCCTCCACCAAATCTTTAGCTTCTTTAAGGCCTAAAGTTTGAACTAATTCCCTCACAGCTTTAATAACTGCAATTTTATTGGCTCCACCTGCTGTCAAGATCACATTAAAGGTGGTCTTTTCTTCCTGTGGCTCGCCCGCCGAAGGCGAGGCGGCAACTGGTGATGCCACTGGGGCTGAAGCTGAAACACCAAATCTCTCTTCCAAAGCGTGAACTAAATCAGCTAATTCTAAAACAGAAAGTTTTTCAATCTGTTCAATTATCTTTTCTAAGTTTGCAGAAACAGGTTTCTTTTCAGAAGACTCGGAAGGACTCGGTGTACCAGATGTATCAGATGGAGTCGGAGTTTCAGCAGATTCAGAAACTTGTTCTTTCTGATTCTCTGATTCACGGACTGTCTGACTCTCTGATTTATCTGAGTTTTCTGAGTTGTTCTGATCTTTTTGATCATCTGCCATAGTTTAAACTCAAAACGCAAATCGCAAAACTCAAATCTACATCTTAAAACTCAAAACTTTTAAAGATTTAAGATTTTATTTTTAGTTTTGACATTTGACATTTGACATTTGAGTTATTATTCACCTCCTTTACTTATTCTAATTTGATTTAATGCATAGACTAAGTTCCTTAAGTTACCATTTAATACAGAGACCATTCCTTGTAAAGGAGCAACCAAGACGCCCACTGTTTTAGCTCTTAGTTCATCTTTAGTAGGTAAGGTAGAAAGTTGGATAATTTTGGCTTCATCTAAGGCAATCTCACCCAGGAATCCTGATTTAACTTTGCCAATTGCAGCATCTTTAAGTGCTTTAACCAAAATTTTAATAGGGGAGATTTCATCATCATATGCAAAAAGAGTAGCAGTAGGCCCTTCAAGACTGGAAGGTGGAAGATGGAAGGTGGAAGATGGAACAGCCAGTTTAAGCAGAGTGTTTTTGGTGATGATAAACTGGGCATTTTGTTCTCTTAGCTTCTTTCTTAAATCAGAAAGTTGGGCCATGTTTAGACCTTTGTAGTCTGTAAAAACTACAGCAGTAGATTTGCCTAGTTTTTCTTGTATTATTTTTACTAATTCTTCTTTTTGTTGTCTTGTTTTAGCCATTAAAAAAGCCTCCTTTCGAGGCCTGCTTCCTTTGTCATCCTGAACTTGATAGATCGTGTCCTTCGGACAACAGGATCTATATAATATGGATTCCAGATTAAGTCTGGGATGACATTGGTATGCCTCGGTGGGAATTACCTTATTTTAAGAGAACCCACTGTCTTAAGCTTTCAAATTTTAGCCTATCTGGTATAATTTGTCAATTGTATGATCAAAAGAGAGCGAGAAAGTGATTTCAGTCTAGATTTGGTAGGGGTGTATTTAACTGAGGCAGGGACTGCCAGGCTGCTCAAGGCAGAAGAAGAAAGGCAGCTGGCCCAAGGAATAGAGGCCGGAAAACTAGTTTCAGCGGTTCGAGCCAGACTGCCCTGGAGTGAGAGAAAATCAAGAGCAGTTTTGAAAGAGGGAATCAGGGAAGTTTTGAGTGGAGATGTCTGGGAAGCGCTAAATCAGCATTTAGGTTATCCTTCTCCTTTAGTGTTAGAACAGAATTTAGAGCCTCCGCAATATAATGAAACCTTAGAGAGCCTTAGTAAGATTCAAATAGGTAATCAGGTAGATACATCACCGAGAGAAATATCCACAGCTTTACGGATTTTAAGAGAAGATGATGGCAGCGGAGCCTACTTTGATACCTTAGAAGATATTGGTAAAAAGGCCAGGAGTAGTTTTATTGAGGCAAATTTGCGTTTGGCAATTGATCTCTCCAAACATTGGCAGGGAAGGGGTTTGGACTTAGAAGATTTATTCCAGGAGGGAAATATCGGTTTAATCAGAGCAGTAGACAGGTTTGACTATAGAAGAGGCTACAAATTTTCCACTTATGCCAGCTGGTGGATCAGGCAGGCTGTGAGTAGAGCAGTCTATGATAAAGGTCGTTATGTGCGTTTACCTGTTCATTTGAATGAGGTGATTGTTAAGCTGAGGCATATTGCAGAAGATTTAGTGGAGGAATATGGCAGAGATCCTACAAACAAAGAGATGGCGCAGAAAGCAAATCTCCCGATTGAGCAAGTAGCCAGAGTGTCTATTTGGACACAGCAGCTAATTTCTCTGGAAACCCAGATTAATAGTGAATCAGAAGATGTACTGGGAGATTTTATGGAGGATAAAAATGCAGAAGATCCCCAGGAGGCAGCTGTGAATAATGATCGGGATGAGGCGATTAAAAAGGTCATGGCTGATTTGACCGATAGAGAAAGAAGGGTGCTTTGGTTGCGTTATGGTTTTAATGGTAGGGACTATACTTTGGAAGAAGTAAGCAGAGAGTTTGGGGTTAGCAGAGAAAGGATCAGGCAGATTGAGGTAAAAGCCTTAAGAAAATTAAAACTACCAAGCAGGGCTGAAAAACTAGCACTTTATTGGTAGGGTATAGACAAAAATGTTTCGATCGTTTCACGAGAGTTCTTGTTAAGGACTTGAGGTAGGCGCTGGTTCAGAAGGTGGTGGAGCTGATTCGGTAGTTGTTGGCGCTGGTGCAGGCTCAGAAGATGTAGGAGCTGGGGTAGGTTCAGAAGTAGTAGTGGTTGAGGTACTGCCAGAAGTGCTGCCAGAACCATCCTGCATACACCAGCCTCCATTGTCGCTCATCCAATGGTAGCCTGAAGAGCAGGAGCCTGAAGATGAGCCTCCAGAGGTGGAGGTGCTGCCAGAAGTAGATGTACTGGAAGATGATGATTGGCGGCAAGTACAGGCAGCTGAGTCAAAATACCACCCACTCCCGCAACTCGATGCTGATACGTTATAGCATCCTTGTGATGAAGATTGTTTGCAGGAGCATGAGCCACTATCAAAATAGCCGCTGCCGCATTTATACTTTTGTCAAGAGTCCAAATTCCCCAGTTGTTTATACAAAAAATTCCTTCTTATTTTATAGAAATTAATCCAGGGAGCAATTTGGATGGCTTCATTATCTAAACTAATGGCTTGATGGATATCTATTACCTCATACCCTGAGGCTTTTTTGAATAAATTATCTGCCCTTAAAGTTTGGACAATATAAAAGGCTGTAAAAATTACAAGGGTTATCCCTAAAAAAGAAATCAAGGTTCGGACACTCTTTTTATAAACTATATTTTCCAATTTTAGAGGGTTAATAATCCCAAGAGAGATCCAAAATAGGGTGTAGGGGACAGAAGAAACAGGGGAGAACTGATGGATTATTACAAAAGCTATGATCACACAAAGGGCTATTTTGACAAAATCCTGATTTTCCGGGTTGCCTTTTAGTCCTTTGAAGATGCTCATTATCAAAATAGTCAAAAACAGGACAAGTCCAATAGCCCCTAAATTAACAGTTAAGTCTAAGAATAGATTATGGGATGAATCCACTACAATATCCTTTAAGCCTAGGTCATCTGGTGTGATAACTTGGGAAAAAGCCAAGGAAAAGTTTTCTATCCCATATCCTGTTAAAGGTTTTTGGGAGATTAACTGTAAAGACTTTTGGGCAATTTGGGACCTGTTTTCTGCACTCCATTTGGAAACAGTGTCTACCTGAAACCGTAACCATTCCTGGTAAACTAAATTAGGGAAAAGATGGCCCAAAACACCAAAAACTACAACCAGGACGGTAATTACCCCTAAAAATAACCTGTAATGGTAAAATCCCCAAATTAACCCTAAAACAGCTAAAGCTAAATATGCACTTCTTGAAAAAGTTGAGATTACACCAAGTAAGATTACTATAAGAGCTATCCCCACAATTTTCCCTAGCCAGTGGTGTTTTAAGTGTTTGAATAAAAACCAACCAAAAGGTAAAGATAATACAAGATATGCCCCTAAAAAATTAGCCTGGCCAAAAGTAGAGATTACCCTGCCACTATATAATAGCTGTAGGTTGTAGTTAAAAAACCATAATGAAACAAACTGGATTAGGGCTAAGGAGGCTACAAAAGTGCTGCTTATTAAAATAGCCCAGCAAGCTTGGAGCTTAAAATGGCTGTTTTCAAACACCTTGGAGGAGATTAAAAAGAGCAGCCCGTAACATAAATAGCTTAAAAACCCCTGCATCCTGAAATAAGAGCCAAAAAAGCTTTCAGAGAAATTTAAACCTATTAGGCCGCTAATTAAAATCCATCCCAAAAGGGATAAAAACAAATAATGAACAAGTTTTAACTGTTTGATTTTGAAATTCAAAATAACAATAAAAAAAGCTATAGCAGAAAAAAGATATAAAAATAGGACCTTTGGCAGTTCAAATGAGAGTAGGGAAAAGGGAGAAAAAAGTAAAGGTTGGGCAAAAAGCAATGAAAGGAATAGCAGACGGATAGAAGATAGGTTCATCTATTCCACTATATCAAATTACCTATACTGGTTGTACCAGGGAAGGAATAGTAAGTAGTCACTATAATTTACTGCGCCATCTTTATTTAAATCTGTTTTGGCACAAATAGATGTTTTGATTGGTCTGTAATAACAGTTAACAAAAACAGAGAAGTCTAAGGTGTTGATCCTATTGTCAGAGTTAAAATCTACATCTTCAAACCTTAAATTAGCTTTTTTAGCCTTGACATTCACATAAGCATAGTTGGTATTGTTGTATTCATTTGTCTCTGGAATATAGTTAAAATGGTCAGCTTTAACAATAAAATAATGGTAGCCTGAATTTTGGTATGTGTAGTTTATATCAAACACTGAGGTTTTGGATTGTCCAGCCCTAAGTTTATCAAAGCTGCCTGCAAAAGAATGCACTCTTTTCCATGATGGATCATATACTTCAACAGAAGCCCAAAATCCTTGGTTTAGATCAACACTGCCTTGGTTTTTAACAGTAATTTCTACTTCACCTTTGCTGCCTACTGTATTATCACCTAATACTTTGACTTGGGTCACAACCAGATCTGATTTAGCTTCAGTTACATATACCCAGTTAGTTTTTTGATTATTGTATTCATTAGTTTCAGGAACTTTGTTGCCGTAATCTGCTACTACAGTGAAGTAATGCCAGCCAGATCTACTGTAAGCTTGGTTTAAATCAACCCTTTTTCTAAGAGTTTGTCCTGTTTTAAGAGGGCCAATTTCAGTATTAACTACAGATCTATTCCAGCTTGAATCATATACAAATATAGCTACAGGTGTTGGTGCAGTGATATCCTTTTGCCCTTGGTTTTTGATGCCAAATTCAATTTGGTCTTTGTTGCCTACAGTATGGGTGCCAACAGCATTTACACTTTCAACAATAAAATCTGGTTTAGGTTCAACGATGGTTATAGTTGTGCTGGCTGAATTATTATCTTCTTTTGCTTCAGCAATTTGTGAATCTGTATCAGCTTGGGCATTGACTTGATAAGTCCCAGCAGTTTTAAAGGTAGTAACTGTTAAGTCCTGGCTGCTACCTGGAGCTAAGTCATCAGTTCCCATCCTCCAAGGATTGTCATTTCCTATCTTGATTTGGGTCACAGAAGGTTGGGCACTGGCTGAACCAATATTTTTCACTGTTGCAGTAATAGTAATTTTGTTATTTGTACTTCCAGTTGTTCCAATGCCAATATTTTCTACTTTAGATTTTAAGCTCACAGTTAAGTCAGGTTGAGCAATAACTCCTGTTAAGTGGATGGTGTATTTAACAGATGGTCCGTCATACCATTTACCATCCTGGTAATACCTAATTGTAGCCAGTCCTACATAAGTGCCATTTGGTTTGTTTACATTAATATAAGCTCTGATATTTGTTGAGCCGTTAGGTGCAATTCCTCCAGATGATTCATAAAATCCTTGTCCTTGGGTAGGGGAGCTGTATTTAATTTGCCAGGCTGTTGCACCTTTGCTTGTTAATGTAAATCCAGGCCAGTAAACTAAACCGTACTGGGCATTATTTCTATCTAAAGTTACAACTACAGAATCAGTGCTTGGGGTAATGGAGTGTACCCCAATTACATTAGACACAGCTAAGATTGGAGCAGGTTGGCCAACTGGTACATTTCCTGATCTGTAAACTAATTTATAGTTTGCTCTAAAAAGTGGGCTTTCAATAGAACAGTTTCCACTAGGTTTGGCTACAGTGCCATCGTTTCTCCAAGCACAGTCATTGCTTGGCCAGTAAGTATGTCCTGCAGCAGTGCCTGTATAGTTATCTACATTTAGATAATTAATGTAATCTTTTGGATGGGCACTGGTAATTCCAGACCAGCTTAAATTAACAGATGTACCGATTCCAATATTTGCAGGTGAGGCCATAAATGAGCCAGTTGAAGCAGCTTGAACTATAAAAGGATTAGATGTGGCAAGTAAGTTTCCGCTTGCATTGTAGTAACCTAATTTAAAGGTGCCTAAATCAGCTATCACAGCAGAGGTAAAGGTACAGCTGCCTATTTTAACAGCGTTTGATCCTGAAACATTGTTTAAATTACAGTTGTTACTAGGGGAGATTCCATTAGGTCCAACGCTTCTATTGGTTCCATCAGTTGTTAAAACTCTAATATAGTCAGTATTAGCTGCGTTTGGTACATTCCAAGAGACATTAAGGTTTTCTCCAGATTTTACAGAATAGTTATTTACAAATATAGTAGGTTTTGCAATAGGGGTGGGGCTTGGAGTAGGGGTAGGGGATGGTACTGGACTAGGAATTGGTGTTGGGTCAGGAGTAGGCACCGGAACAGGGATAGAGATTGGTGCAGAAACAGGTTGGCTAACTTGGGCCAGTGTTACCACTGGGGAAAGAAAAGAAAAATAAGCCATTAAAAAAATGGCTAACCCCTTTTTCAAAATATTGAAGAAACTGTTATGTTTCATATTTAAGTTGCATATGATACCAGATCCCAAAGGAATTGTCAAGTACTATGGGGTTAGTGGTAAAAATTACTGGATTATTTATCTTAATATTGGTTGATATTAGGTACCCAAATCCAGTGGCCATCTGACTGGGGTCCTCCTATGGCACTATTATCTTTAAGGGAGGCAGAAGAACTAGCTTCAGGAGTTGATTGCCATACCCCAGAGTCCCCAGTTTTAGAAAAGTTTCTTAATAAAATAGTATAGTCAATAATATTTACCACTCCATCTAAGTTAAAATCTGCACTTTTATTATAGTTAGAAGATGAACTACTGCTTCCTAAGGCACTCTTGATGATAGATAAGTCTGTAGAATTGATAGTATTGTCTTCATTTAAATCACCTGTTAAAAGAGTCACAAACTCATCTGAGTTTAATTTAGTGACATTAGGGGACATGGTAAAAGAGACCCCTTTAGCAAGTTGGGTTTGGCCTTTAAGCAAAGCTGAATAAGTGCTGCCAGGGGTAAGTCCTGCTAAAGATAAACCTGCATATTCTCCTGAGGTAGTTAAATCTATGCTAAAGGAGAGTAAGTATTTAGGAGCATTGGAGATAATTCCTTCCACAATTCCCACAAACATTTTAGTAGATTGGTCAGACTCCGGTCTGCCCTCAAGCTTGGTTTTTAAAGATAAAGTTGGGCCAAAGGAGGTGGCAATAGTGGTAGAGGCAATATCAGGAGTAGGGGAAGGTGAGGGCAGATCTGTAACTGTTTTAGTTTCTGTTAAATCAAGCAACTCTTTTTTAGCGCTGCCTATGGGCTTGGGGGTTCCCTGGGGAAGAGTTTCTTGTTTTACCTCATCTGCCTGGGATTTAAACTTTTGGGCTTGAGAAGCCAAATAAGCTCCCAGAGGAATAGATAGTATCAAAAAGATATACAAGCCAAGCAGCAGCCTTTCTTTAAAAGTGGTAAACATCTAATAATAGTGTATATTTAAATGTATAAGGTTGGCAACTATGTTAAAGATTCTATTTAATACTGTTTTGGGAGTGGCGCTCATTTTTATCTGGTCACGTTTTGTTAATATTAATGAGATTTTCCAGGCTATCTCTAAAATCTCCCCGCTTAATTTAACTCCAGTTTTTTTATGCATGTTTTTATCTCCTTTTTTTAGGGCAGTTAGATTACAAATTTTTCTTTCTGAAATTAAAAAGATCAAACTATTAGACCTAATTTTTTTAAATGGGGCAGCCCAAATGTTAAACTTTTTTATCCCCATCAGGGCAGGAGAACTTGCTAAGGGAGTTTATTTAAACAATAAATATAATTTGCCTTTAGCCAAATCAATTGTTTGGGTCTTTATGGACAGGTTTGTGGACTTTTTGTTTGTTTTACTCTTTGCTTCTTTACTAGTGGCAGTAGTTCCTACTAAATTACCCGCTGGATTTGCCCAAACCTCTTTGATAATTTTTGTAATGGTTGCAGTTGCTACTTACCTGGTAATCTTCCAGATAAATTTTAGCAAGAAATTAGTCCAATTTTTGCAGTCTTTATTAATAGTTAAGACTATTAAGATATATTTTGTTAGATTTAGTAACTTCATTTTAGATTCTTTTACTATTTTAAAAAGGCATCCTAAAGATTTAAGCTTAATGTTTTTAATTACTCTGTTAGCTTATGGGGCTGACGCAGGAGTATGGTATTTTACCTTTTTAGCTCTTAAGTTCCCTCAAGAATATGTTAAAATGTATCTAGGACAACTGCTCTCTGCCCTAACTTATTTAGTGCCTGCAGCACCTGGTTATGTTGGTTCTACTGAAGCCTCAGGGCTGCTTATTTTATCTGGGATTTTTGGCATAGAAAATAATGTAGCTTCATCCATGATAGTTTTGTTCCATATAGTTACAGCTTTAGGAATTTTAGTATTTGGCTTAATCTCAGCCTTTTTCTTAAAATTGGATTTAGGGTTAATTTTTAAAAAAGCTTTAAAAAGAAATTAAATAATAGTACACTAGTAAAAACACTTCATTGACAATGAAAACAATTAATGATATTCTTTCATTATAAATGAAATCTTTTGATACTATACGCACATTACTTATAGAGCAGCGGAAAGAACTCTTAAATAAGAGTCTAGGAATAGAAAGAAGCAAGCTTACTGAAATTACTCCCTACAAAGATACGCCATTTCCTGTGGTTATTTCAGGGCTTCGTAGAGCAGGGAAGTCTACACTTTTAGCACAATTAGCCCACAGATTCTATCCGGATCGTGACTTCTTCTATATTAATTTTGAAGATGAAAGGTTTTTGACTTTTACTGTTTCTGATTTTACAAGATTGCATGAGCTGTTGATAGAACTTTTTGGCAATAGAAAAGTCTTTCTGCTTGATGAGATTCAAAATATCGAAGGATGGGAAAGGTTTGTTAGCAGGATGATAAATAGCGGCTATAAATTCTACATAACAGGTTCAAACGCATCACTTTTAAGTAAGGAGTTAGGAACAAAATTGACTGGCAGGTATGTTCCTGTTGAGCTTTTCCCATTCTCTTTTGAAGAGTACTTGCATTTTAAAAAAATAACATTGCCGGATATAGCCCGTCTTACTACTGTTGAGAGAGGGGAGTTAAAAAATGCTTTTTGGGAATATCTGAAAAAAGGCGGGATACCACAGGCTTTGCAATATCCAGAGCTGCCAATCCATAAAACAATCTATGATGATATTCTAAATCGTGATATTGGGGCAAGATATAAACTTACTGATACCAAACCACTGCGGGAGCTGACATTCTACCTTTTCAGTAATATTTCTGCTCTAGTTTCCTACAATAAAATGAAGGAATTACTGCAGTTGGGGAGTGTAAATACTGTCTCAAGTTACATAGGCTATTTAGAAACAAGTTGGCTGCTTTTTGCCATGAACCGCTACGCCTTCTCAGTAAAAAAGCAGCAGATAGCGAATAAAAAAATCTATTGCATAGATACGGGGCTTGTAAAGTCTGTTGCTTTCTCGTTCTCTGAAGATAAGGGCAAGTTTTTAGAAAATACTGTCTTTTTAAAGCTGCGTAGGCTATACGAGGAAGATCTTTACTATTACAAGACTAAAAGAGATAGGGAAGTAGATTTTTATCTTCCGAAACAAAAAACTTTTATTCAGGTGTCGCAAATTATAATTGATCCAGCCACCCGGGAAAGGGAAGTACAGGCATTAGTGGAGGCGATGGAAGAGGTGAAAGGAAGTAGCGGATTTATTATTACTGAAGATGAAAAAGAGACTATTTCTGTAAAAGGGACAACGATTTTTGTTGTGCCAATTTATGAGTGGTTATGCCAATCCTGAGTGTAAGATTTCAACATTTATTATTAATTTCGAAGAAATCTTACACCCTGTCTAAGATTAAGGAAGAAAGGTCTGATTGATTTTTAGAAAAGCTTTAAATAAGAGTTAAGTTGTGTTTCTGTAGGGGTATAGTGAGTTAAGGCCTTCTTCGTAACCATGATAATAAAAGTAAGCGGCCAGTGTTCTTATACCGGTTGTGCCATGTAAATCTGTTTTGTTTATCAGAGCCATAATTTCTTTTGGATCATCAAGTGATACAGCTCTTATGTATGAAGGATCAAATTCAGCTCTGTCTGCTCCTAGCGATCCTGCATTGATTTCCCCGGATGATTCAGTAACCCTTGCTGTCATAATAAATCCTAGAGCACTAACATCAGGCTCTAAAATCATAGCAGCAATCCGGGAATGTTCAGGCATTAAAGTTAGTTTTAATTCTTCTCCGCCTACTTTATTGACAGATCTTCTAAGAGTATCAAAAGGAGACTTGTCTCTTACTCCATGTATTTGTTCTTCAATGGTTGTAGCATATCCATTTGGATAATAATCAGCATCAGGTGGTTTTTGAGTAACAATCAGTTTGTTATCAGAGGTGGTGATTGCAACATGAATTACCATATTGTTGGGATATAAATCGAATACATATCCTTCAGCAGATCTTCTTGGCAGTATTGTATCTCTGTATGCTTCCGCATTTGGAAATTCTCTTCCATCAAACGGTAAACCTAAAGGGAGTCTACCTTCCCTAAGACCCATACCTAAAATCCTCATTCTGTGCCAATCATACGCTGATGCTTCTAAAATAAGATTTGTATCTGTTAAAACTCTACTATGACCGTATAAATGAAGCTTAGAACCATTAAAATCTGCTTTTCCTGCTGCACTATTTGTATATTCTTGGTATAGATCCCATAACTGCGATCCTTCAGGAGGCATAACAGGACCAGTTTTTGTCATAACTACCTGGTCTTCTGTATACCTGTCTCTTGTATCCTTAGTCCAGGTTTCAAAAGAAGCATTTAAAACTAAAGCATTATCTCTTATATAAGCTATTCCAAAAGTATCAATTATTCTTGGTAAGTTTCTTTCATACCAGTTTTGAGCAATTCCTGGAGTGGGTTTATTAAATAACCAATTAGCAGGATCTCGTGATTCAACTGTTGTCATAAGTGGGTATTATACTATTAAATTGAAGCTAAGTCAACTTTAATAGATGGACCCATGGTGGGAGAAAGGCTGACTTTTTTAATTCTGGTTTTGCCTAAAGTTTGAAGGAGGGTTTTAATGTTGGCAGATAATTCCTCTGTAGTTTGGTCAAGTTTTCCTAAGGCTAAGTGGATTACAGGAGCCTTGGATTCTGTTTTATACTCTGTTTTTCCAGCCTGGAAACCTTCCACTGTTTTTTTGAGATCATCTGTAATGGTGCCATTTTTAGGATTGGGCATTAAGCCTCTGGGGCCTAAAATTCTGGCTACCTTGGCCAGTTTAGGCATCCAGGATGGGGTAGCCACTACTAAATCAAAATTAACTTTACCTGTGTTGATTTGCTCAATAACCTCATCGCTACCAACAATATCTGCGCCGCACTTGTCAGCGTCTTTGCCAAAAGCAAGAATTGTTAATTTTTTACCAGAAGCATAGGGCAGTGAGACTAACCCACGAATACCCTGTGCATTGGTATTTATATGGGCCTCTATGGTGGCATTAAATTTAGCATAGGACAATTTTTTAACCATGTCAACTGCTTCAGCTAGGGGGTAAGTTTTAGTTCTATCTAAATCCGCTACAACTTCCTGGTATTTTTTAGATCTAGGCTTGGCTTTTCCTGGTTTAATAGATTTTTTCTGGGTCGCTCGCTCATCTGGTCGCGAAGCATCGCTTGTCTCTCCAGTGGACTCGCTAGAGGTTTGTTTCGCGCCCTGTTCTATGCTCGGTTCATTAACTTCAGATGTACGCTCAACTGCACTATTTGCTTCGATCGACTCAGGCTTCGCTGCCTCCCCCCTCGCACCAGCTTTTTTAGAAGAAGATTTTTTTTCTTCTACAACAGAATCGTCCATGATTTTAGTCTTAGTTTTACCCATGGAAAGTATTTTAACAGTAAAGTCTGAACTTGACAAGTAAAAGTATATAGTAGTAAAATATTACTAGTATGAATATTGGAAATATTGTCGAGCCAAATAGCAAAGGGCAGGTTGTAATTCCTAAAAAGGTGAGGGATGAGTTGGGCATTTCTGCCAACACAACCTTAAATGTGATAGTGAGCGGTGGTGGAATTCATCTTTACCCAGTAAGTGAAGTAGTTACAGAAGAGGAGAAGGATAACAAGCATGATCTTCTTCTGGAAATTTTAGAAAGCACCAGGGGGTCATGGGCAGGGGATGATTGGCCCAGAACAGAGAGAAGAAGAAGGAACATAGAACTAAGGGCATCCAGAGAAAGAAAGAAGTGGTAGTCTTAGATACAAATATTATTATTGACCACTTGCGTCAAGAAGATAAACTAACTTACCTGGTGAATTTTAGGCAAAAGTTCTCCAATGAAAAATTAGCTATTTCTGTTATCTCTATTCAAGAACTTTATGAAGGACAAAGCAGTAAAGATAAAGAACGCCATAGAAAACTCATTAAAACTATTTCCTCACTGCGGATATTACCTTATACTTATGAGGTAGCTAAGTTTGCAGGTGAAATCGCAAGAGATACTGGAGCCCAAATCAGTTTGGCAGATGCAGCCATTGCTGCTACAGCTATCATCAATGAAGCTCAGCTTCTGACTTTGAATATAAAAGACTTTGAAAAAATTAAGGGTTTAAAATTTGCCTCAGTTTAAAATTTCCCTAGGTGCCTGCCTAATCCACCCCCCAGGTGTATTATATTAGGAAATCTTAACTCCCATTGATTTAGCTGTGCCTTCTACAATTTTCATAGCAGCTTCAAGGGAGTTAGCATTTAAATCTGGCATTTTAGCTTCAGCAATAGATTTAACCTGGTCTTTTGATAATGTTCCCACTGGTTCTTTTAAAGCTGTGCCAGAACCTTTTTCCAGCTTTAGAGCTTTTTTAATCATTTCAGCTACAGGTGGCTCTTTGGTAATAAAAGAAAAAGTCCTATCCTCATAAACTGTAATCACCACAGGCAATAAATTGCCTTGTTTTTCTTTGGTTTTCTCATTAAAAGCCTTCACAAACTCCATGATAGGGAGTCCATGAGGACCCAAAGCTGTACCCACCGGGGGAGCAGCAGTTGCTACTCCTGCTGGGATGGTTAGTTTAATGTATGTTTTAATCTTTTTTGCCATAATATAAATAATCTCAAATCTGAGATCTTAAATCGCAAATCTACATCTTAAATCTCAAAACTTTTAAGATTTGAGTTGTAGTTTTGACATTTGACATTTGAGTTTTGAGATTCCTTCATATCTTCTGCACTTGCAGAAAATCTAGTTCCACTGGTGTTTCCCTTCCAAAGATAGATACCAAAACCTTAACTTTGCCTTTTTCCGCGTCTACATTATCAACTTTGCCAATAAATTCTGCAAAAGGCCCATCAACAATTTTAACAGTATCTGAAACTGTGAAGACTTGTTTGTAAGTGGGAGCTTCTTCTTTGGTAAATCTGACAATAGTTTGTACTTCTGCTTCAGAAATAGGGGTAGGTTTATTGCCAATTCCCACAAAGCTAGTTACTCCCTGGGTAGTTCTAACAGCTAGCCAGGAAGCATCATCCAAGACCATTTTGACTAAAATATAGCCTGGGAAGATTTTTTCTTTAATATTTAATTTTTTGCCGCCTTTGATCTCAATTTTATCCTGGGTAGGGACTAAGACATCCAAAATCTTCTCTTCCAAATGTTCAGATTCAATCCTTTGTTTTAAAGCTGTAGCTACTCTATTTTCATGGCCTGAGTAAGTATGGACTACATACCATCTAGCATTAGGGTTGTCATTTTTGACGGTAGAAGATGGAGGATTGATAATAGAATCTTGAAGATCGATGGTAGAGGATGGATTTTCTTGGTCTATCTCTCTATTTTCCATCTTCAAAGTACTATCTTCCATCTTTCCACCATCTATTTCTATCTGTTCTTCTGTTTTTACTTTATTATCTTCCATAGTTTGTTACCAGAAAACTAGAAATGGAAGTTAGGATATAATCCAAACCTCCAAGTAATATCCCTACCACCACTGCTACTATCACCACCAAAACTGTATATCTTAAGGTCTGCTCCCTGGTTGGCCAGACCACCTTATTTAACTCCTCCTGCACTTCTTTTAAAAATTCAATTATATTAGGCATGAAAAGAGGGTCCTAATATGGACCCACTTTGTCAAGTATAACAGACAAGAATACTAAATATCAAGAGTAAATATCCTTGCCTAGTAGTGTATAATTTGGCCAATGCAAAAACACTTGGCAATTTTTAAAGGGGAGGGAGCAGAAGATATTCTGTCTGGAAAAAAAACTATAGAGAGTAGATTTTCTAAGGCTAAAATAGCTCCATATGGTAAGATTTCTGCAGGGGATTTAGTCTATATAAAACCTTCTGGGGGAGATATAATTGGCCAGTTTAGAGTAAAAAAAGTGATCTTTTTTGATGGACTAGAAGTAGAGGATATAAAAGAAATACAGTTGAACTATGCTAGATTTATAGTTGCAGGTAAAGAATATTGGAAGGGGAAAGAAGCTGCCAAATATGGGACTCTAATTTTTATAGGAGAATCAGCTCAATTTCTAACTTCACCCATTAAAATCCCCAAAAAAGACTTAAGAGGCTGGGTAGTGCTAAACTAGTTTGAGCTGGGTTGTTGGTTTTGGGCTTGTTGGGCTGAAGGGGTGGCTAATGATGAGAAAGGGTCAGTAAAAAAAGTTTGCCCATCTTTTTGAGTATACCTTACTAAGGATTTGCTTTCTGAATCAGTGATCACTAAATCTTTTCTTCCATCCACCCTAGCTTCTATTATTCCCACAGGTAAGGCTAAAGGTTTATTTGGTTTATCCTTAAGCACTAAAGCCATAATTTCCTTCCAAATAGGAGCAGCTCCTGTGACCCCAGAAGTTAAAGCTTGCCTCATGGGAGAATTATCATTATTGCCCACCCAGGTTCCCACTACAAAATCCTCTGTATATCCAAAAGTCCAATTATCCCTTTTTAAATCTGTGGTGCCTGTTTTCACAGAGACAGTTTTATCTTTAATCAGAAGCTGAGAATTAGGACCAAAAGCAGGGGTACGGGCAGCGTTATCAGCCAGGATATGGCTGATTAAGTAAGCAATTTGAGGGGAAATAGCCTGTTTGTGTTGGTTTTGGGCTTCATCAATAATATTGCCATTGCCGTCTACTATTTTTAAAATTGGGTTAATATCTACTCTTTTACCAAGGTTAGCAAGAGTTCCATACATGGTAATCATGTCTACCATTTTGACCTCTGCCCCTCCCAAAGTTAAAGATAACCCATACCTCTCTGGCTGCGTAAAGGTGGTAATACCCATATCTTGGGCTGTTTCTATAATAGCAGGGATGCCCACTGTGGCAGCCAGCTTAACTGCAGGCATATTGAATGATGCAGCTAAAGCAGTCCTTAAACTAACAGCCCCATGGAATTTACCGTCATAATTGACAGGAGAATATGAGGCTCCCCAAGGATTCTTAAAGCTAGTTGGTACATCTAAGATAGTATTTCCAGGAGAATAGCCTTGTTTGAAAGCAGTGGCATAAGTCACAGGCTTAATTGAGGAACCTGGTTGCCTTAGGGCTGTGGTGACATTATATGATCCAGAAATAGGATCATGGTAATTTTTAGACCCTACCATAGCCAGTATTTGCCCGCTTTTTGGATCTGTGACCATAGCAGCCCCATTTCTGACATTTAATGCTCCCAGTTTAATCACTTCCTCATAAACAATTCTTTCCACCTCCTCTTGCAGGCTTAAATCCAAAGAAGTATAAACCTTCAAGCCTCCTTGAGAAACTACTCTGGGGCCGAATTTTGCGGAAAGCAGATCTTTAACATACATCACAAAATGGGGGGCTTTGATATTATTAACAGGAGGTTTAATATGCAACTGCTGTGAATAAGCCTCATCTGCTTGAGCTGAAGTAATATATTTCTCCTTCACCATCCTGTCTAAAACCCATCTTTGCCTCAGTTTTGCCAGCTCAGGATTTTCCCCATATGGAGAAAATTGGGTGGGAGAAGCAGGCAGGCCTGCTAAAAAAGCAGCCTGGGCTAAAGTTAACTCGCCTACTTTCCTGCCAAAATAGGTTTCTGAAGCAGCCTCAATTCCCCAGGCTGTGCCCCCATAAGGCACTTCATTTAGATACATTTGCAGTATTTCTGCCTTGGCATATAATCTCTCAGCCCATAAAGACAGGATGATCTCTTTTATTTTCCTGATATAAGTTTTCTCAGGAGTGAGCAGGGTATTTTTAATCAGCTGTTGGGTGAGAGTAGAAGCTCCTTCTTGTTGGCCATACCTTAAATTTACATAAGCTGCCCTGAGAATAGCTAAAAAATCCACCCCAGGGTGGGAGTAAAAATTCTGGTCTTCAGAAGCCAAAGTAGCCTGGATTAAATATGAAGGCACCTCGCTCAAGTTGATTAAAGTCCTATTCCTGCCTTCATAAATTCTATATAACAGCTTTCCTTCTCTATCATAAAATTCTGTAGTTAAAGGCTGAATGGGGTTTTTTAATCTCTCAGGAGATGGCAGCTCTGCCCCTAAAGAAAAGGCAGATTGGGTATAAAGATAGATTAGAGTAAGAATAATCACAAATTTAAGGGTAAATCTGGCTGGTTTGGGCAAAAGGAGATTAAAAGCTGCTTTAGCTTTTTTAATATAAAAAGGAATAAAGGGAGTAGTTCTGGGCCTGCCTTTACTCCGTTTTAAGCGGGGTAGTTTAAAGTGAAAAGTGAAAAGTGAAAAGTTAGGAATAGTTGGCTGCCTAGACTTTCTAGATTTAGATCTTGATTTAGACATTATCTTCGCGGTCGAGAATATAATGGTAGAAGTGAGTTCAGCTAAATCTTTTAGGGCATAGAAAAATTGTTTAACAATCCAAAAAGGGATTTGCCCTACCTTAATCAGGATAATTTGAACCAAAAGGAGGCCAAAAAAGGGGAGGGTAGGTTTTAAGTTTTGGCTCTTTTTCCGTCTTGGCATATTTTTAAAAATGCCTGCCTCAATACATCTTAAATTTTAACCTGAGATAAGTTCTAAAAGGATTGTATGATATTGTTACTTTACCCACAATAGGGAACTTTGGGTTGACCACGTTCAGTTTACATGAACGTGGTTGACAATTAAAAACCCATAGTATATAATTATGCTATATGACATTTGCTAAAGAAGCTTTAATAGATTATTTTGCAAAGCCTGAGCGCCTAACTAATGCTGTTTTTCTTGTGAGTGCTATTAGTAGTATGGGAGTAGCTTTATTGATGATAGTTTCTTCCCTGGCAGCTCAAGAGGCTGCTTCAAAAAAATATCTTCAAGAATGGTCCTCAAGATTAAATAGCCAGTTAGCAGGCCGCTTTCCATTAGGTGAAGCAGAAGCAAGATATAACGAGTTAATTGTTACCAGTGCTGCTCCTACTTGGGTTGAGAAATTAGAAGCAGATAGACAAAGAGAGCCTGTTAATGTGAGAAATTATGCTGGCACTTATCTTCCTAATGGTGTTGGTACTAGTGTTATAGGCGAAATTACACCAGGTTCTAAAATAACAGGTGCGGTCTGGACTTGGGGACCTATGCCTTATTCTCCTGCAAAAGGAAGATGGGCAGCTTTTAGGTGTAAAAATGCTCAAGGTGTAGCTTGGAGACCTGAAGTAGTAGGAAATCTGGATGAGAGAGTTTGTGCCATCTTTGGTGATTATTTAAGAGTTCCTACACCAGCAGATAAAGCCCCCAAAAGATAAGAGTAATTCCTAAAAATTTAGTAAATAAACTGATCACATTTTTATCCACGCTAAATACAGTTGGATATTTTTTAGATAAAAACAAGGCTAAAATAAATAAAAAGACGTATTGAGTGCCTTGTAAAGAGTTTACTAAAGCAGGAGAACCTAAAGAAATAGCAAAGAAAATTAATAGTTGAGAAATCCCTGCTACAGTTTGCCCAAAGATAAATAGGGGACCACCTCTTTGAAACATAGAAATACCACTCTTTTGAGTTGGTAAAATTTTATTCCTTAGATTAGGTAGTAATAATATAGTTATTCCTATAGGAATGAGTACAAATCTTGACCAAACTAAGACAGTCACCACATCCATCTTTAAATATGCTTCTTTTAGAATTAAATAGGAAAAGGCAAAAAAGGAGGCTGAAACAATCTCAAAAATCAGTTCCTGCCTGGATAGCTTACCTTGCCAATCAGTTAAAGTAATAAATAGCATCCCTAAAAGTAAAGCTAAAATAGCCCAAATTTGATTTTGGGTAATTGTTTGTCCCCATAAAGCTATCACAAATAAAATTAAAGGATTTAAAGTTCCAATAATAGGAATAACTCTGGCAAGAGAACCCACTTTTAATGCTTTGAACATAAAATAAGCTCCCATAGTCCAAAGAAGGGTGGAGATTGAGGCTAAAATAAAGACTTCTGGGGTGGGAGTTTTCGTAAAAGGGATAGCAAAAACTGCTAAACAACTGATTAGGCTAAAATAAAAAACATAAAGCAGGGGATCTGGGATAACTTTAGTTAATAGGAATTTATCAACTGTTACAGCTATGCCGTTTAAGATGAAAGCAAGGATGGAAATTGGTAAATACATAATTTAATCTCAAAACTCAAATCGCAAAACGCAAATCTGAATCTTAAATCTTAAAAACTTTTTAGATTTGAATTGTAGTTTTGACATATGGCATTTAAGTTTTGAGTTTATTTTCCGTGTTCCATTTCTCTTTTATCAAAATCTTTTAATACTTCCTCTGCTGTGACAGTGTGTCCAATAAATCTCATTAAAGAATGAGGTATGCCATTGGCTGCAATTATTTCTGCATAGGTTAGGGCAGAAGTTCTTAAATGCCTTTTTTGGCTGGCATAATCAACTTCTACCAGGCCAAACCTAGGTTCAAAACCTCTATGCCATTCAAAATTATCAAGCAAACTCCAATAAAAAAATCCCCTTACGTTTACTCCTGCTTGGATAGCCCTGTAAACCTCTGATAAATAAGTTACCAAAAATCTGTTCCTCCTGTCATCATTAGTGGAGGCTATCCCGCATTCTGTAATATAAATAGGCAGGTGATTTTTAAAATCTGTTAGGATATCAAAAATTCCTTCAGGATATACCTCCCAGCCTAAATCAGAGATATCCTTACCTTCATCTTTAGCATTTATTATTTCTGGAAGCAATCCATCCTTTTCCTTAAGCCTAGTGTGAAAGTAGTAATTTAAGCCTAAAAAATCATGGGTGCCTTTGGTTAAAACATAGAAGAGATGATTCGCAGTTAAATCTGTGGCAATTACTGATAGTTGCTCAATCAGGGAGTGTTTATGAAAGGTTTCTATAGATTGGACATTATTAGCAATCCCAACCTTAGAATTTGGGTAAATTTTATGTACTAGTTTATAAGCTTTCTTGTGAGCCCTAGCTAGATTTAATTGAGTTTTAACTTGTGCCCACCAGCTTTTTTTGGCTCCTGGCCAAACTTTTTCAATATAAAGCTCATATATATAAACTTCAGGCTCATTTAGAGTAATCCAGAGGTCCACAAATTCTCCAATTTCAGGTATAACCTTTTTTAAAAACCGCTCAAAATAAAAGGGGGCTTTTAGATTTTCCCAGCCTCCTTTTTGGGCCAGCCAGGCAGGTAGGGTAAAATGCCATAAAGTTAAGCAAACAGCCATTTTTCGGGCCTTGAGAGACTTAAAAACAGCCCTATAGTGCTCTATAGCATCTATATCAAACTTTCCTTCCTCTGGCTCTATTCTAGACCATTCTATAGATAATCTATGGGCATTGTGGTTTAAGCTTTTAGCCAGATCAAAATCCTGCTCATAAAGCTCATACTGGTTACAAGCTAATCCTGATCTAAACCTGGGTTCTCTTTTTTGTTCCCATTCCCACCAGTCATTATGAATATTATTTCCTTCCACTTGGTGGGCACTTGTTGCAGCTCCCCATAAAAATCCATCAGGAAACTTTAAAGTAGCATGGTCATGTTTTTCCTTAAGATGAGTCTTAGGCATATATATATATTAGGATAGAGGAGTACACATTGTAAAGCTTAACTGTTGACAACTTTATATGCGATCGCATACGATTTTGTTTATGATTAGAAAAAAGACAATTGGAAAGTTTGTTCTTTTTGCTTTGGAAAAAGCAATTGATGGGGTTGTTATATTTGATGACCTAATACATCATCCTAACTGGTATGCTTATGGTGGAGGCTGGGAATACCCTTTAAAGAAATCAGCGCTCTCACAAGCCTTAAAGAGACTAAGAGAAAAAGGTTATATTGAAAAATCAAACAACAAAGATATTGATAAGATCATCTATAAATTAACAGATCAAGGAAGAGAGCTTATTTTACTTGGAAAGGATGAAGATGAGATTGAGTGGGATGGTAAATGGAGAATTGTCATATTCGATATTCCTGAAAATAAAAAAGTAGTCAGGGAAGTTTTAAGGGGTAGACTTAAACTGTGGGGATTCCAGCTTTGGCAGAAGTCTGTTTGGGCATCAAAAAAGAATTTAACCAATAAGCTTAGGGGGTTAATTAAAGAGCTGGGGATAGAGGATTGGGTATTAGTAATTGAATCTGAGAATGCGGGGCGTTGACAGAATTTGAGACGGCCGTAGGGTATTTTGTAATTAGCTCGGAGTGAATGCAGGGGAATCTGGATTTTCTTGATATTCCCAGCCACGATCAGTAGTTATTAAATTATTCCACTTTGAATCATTCATCGCTCTTTGCTCTTTTAGCAAAACTTTTAGCTTTGATCTCTCCCCGGTCAATTCGGTACATAAAGTATGGTAAGTAAGATTTTGCCATAGAATAATCATAGACTGTGCTGCAATTCTTTCTGGTGTCATTCCAGATTCTGCCAACAATTGGCCGCATAAGGCAGCATCAAATTTGATTCCAAAAGGGAAATGGGGACTTTCAAAAAATGGGTGGTAAATTATCTCAGGTGTGGGGGTTTCTGGAGTTCTCATTTTAATTTAGCTCTAAAACAGAAACTTTGACCTTTTTCCCATCATATTCAAATTTAAAAGTAATTGGTTTAGCTTTATTATTAGTGATATATAAATTTTGCCTGGAATTTGAGTCTTTGGAATAAGGGTTACTATATATAGAAACTCCATACTCTTTTGGAATATCAGGAATATTCATAAAATTGTGATTTGTAGGAGCTTCAGCATAAAGATTTGCTTCTTTGGCTGCCCAATATATAAGGGAGGCTAAATGACAGACTCCATCCCCAAATAAATATCCATCTGTCCTGAAGCCCTCTTGAGCATTAAAATGGGCACTAGTGTGTTTAACCAGTGTATCTTTATATTGGGGTAAAACATCATCATGGTAGGCAAAGGTCTGATTAGGCTCAAGGCTAAACTCATAAATAAAAGGCTTTTTAACCTCATCCCAGTTAATACTTTCTTTGGAAGATACACTACCCCTTAGATAGGCTAAATTAAGCAAGATATTATCTTTAAAAACCCCATTCACAAAGCTCTCATCATACCTGTTTTCTAAGCTGATCTCTTTTTGGGCAATAATAGGAGGCTCTTCTGGCCCCAAAAGGGAAGCAAAAGATAAAGGTAAAAAGGCTAAGATTTGGATTTTTTTAATCGTAGACAAGCTCTGCTTAATCATATGTTCCTTTGAAGCTAAGTAGTATAACAGACTATGGGTTTAATATCAACTTTAGGGGGTTTATTTTTCAGCTAGAAAATGGTTATATTTAATGGTGGTTAAACTGCTGCCTTTTATTATTGTTCCTTTCCTAATAGTTGCTTTAATTGGTTTTTGGGGCATCTTTTCTCCTAAAAAAGCTACAGATAAAACTGTTTTAGATAACTTTCTGCCTGTTTCATCGGAGCCAGTAGAGGTGCCTAAAAGCCTGCCTGAAGCTTCAAATGAGGATAAAATAAAAACTTTGCAGGAGGCTGTAGATAAATTAGTTTCAGAAATTAACTCACTAAAAAGCAGCAACAGTTCAATAGATACAAGAATAGATGCTGTAGAAGCATCTGATATAGATTTGAAAGCCAGAGTTTCTGCTTTGGAAAATGCTACTCCAGCTCCAGTTAGCTCTTCTAAATCCACAGTTTATATCCCTTTAGGTTCAGGAGGGGGACCATGGGCTAATTCAGACTGGTATTCTACTCCTGAATATCAGGTCTCTTTGGATCCTGCTAATTATCCAGGATATACAGGCATGAATTTAGAAGTTACTTTTAGAATGGTGGAATCAGCAGGCACAGCTTCAGTCAGGCTTTATAATTCCACAGATTCCCAAGCTACTTCATCTCAAGTTGATACCACTTCCACTTCTTTTAGTGTTTATACTACTTCTTCATTTAAATTAGCTTCTGGCAATAAAAACTACATTTTGCAATTAAAAAGCACTGAGGGGAAAAATATTTTCATCCAAAATGCCAGAATTAGGGTTAATTTCTGACCCCTCTTGAGAGATGAACGGAAAGCCCCATTACTCTTGCAACTCTTTGTAAAAA